>DDZZ01000006.1:0-37992 GCA_002346535.1 Opitutales bacterium UBA2995
CATTTCCCGTTCAATATCTGTTAATTGTTGGTTATAAATCAGATAAAGGCGTACTACCTTAATTTCAGGGTTTGAGAAATGGTCCATATTGGGTAGATACCCCCAAAAATCGTGGCTTCCAATCCATTGTTTTGGGAAATAATTCCCAGGTTCACGCGATGCTTCTTTGCCGAATGATCTCGTAGAGGCACACTCCGGTTGCCACCGATATGTTTAGGCAGGGTACGCTACCTTCCATAGGGATCCTGACGAGTTCGTCGCAAGTATCCATGGTGAGCTTTCGAAGACCTGAGCCCTCAGAGCCCATCACGATGCCAATGGGGCCTTTTAGATCGGATTGGTAGAGGGCTTGGTCGGCTTGATTTGAAGTGCCAATGAGAAAGAGGCCTGCTTCTTTCATCTTGGTCATGGATTGAGCCAGGTTTGTCACTTGAATAACTGGAACTGACTCGGCTCCACCCGAAGCAACGCGTCGCACGGTTTCGTTAATTGATACTGCCTTGTTTTTTGGAGTAACCACAGCTACTACACCTACTGCATCGGCTGTTCTCAAACAGGCTCCAAGATTGTGTGGGTCCTCGATGCAATCAAGCACGAGTACAAGAGAATTATTGGAATTACAGATATGGTCGTACAGTTCCTCTTCTGTCATGCGCGGTAGTGAAGCATTCAGATGAGCGTGTTTGTTTTCTCGTTTGCGATTGGAAGCTTTGTATCTGGAATTTCGCCTGGCCATTGAATTGCCCTAAATGAAAAGCCCAAAATCCTGGTCTATCAATTCTGGATTAGCTGTTACCGCTCTTTTCAGGATGGGAATCCTTTCCGAGGTAGATTTTTGAGAGCTTCGACAAGATGCTTTCGAGCAATTCGTAATAAACCGATTCATCCAGCGCGTCCTTTCGTTTTCGCAAAGTCTCTAAGTCCGCTTCAAGCGCATTGCGTTGGGTCCGCTGCTCTGGGCTGAGCAGTTTTTCTAGTTCAGAGGGAATCAGCGCAATTTGGTGGGCTCGGAAACCATCCGGCTCTTTTTCACCCCGGGCTCGTTTTTTTACTCGAACACCTTGAAACCAATCTGGAGGCGTCCCTTGTTGGTCGCCGTTGTCATCCAGCAGTGCGTGTTCAGAAGCCAGGCGAGCGGCTTCTTTATAAAAACCTTCTACTTGACCCGAGGTGGCTATGTAAGCCTCGAGCAGCGAAGTTTGTCCATCCTGGTCGATATCTCCTTCAGCGCTGGTAATCAATCCTGCAAAATATTCGCCAAAACGAGTGTAGTTTATTTCGTCAGGATTTCGCGTAGCGGTGAGAATGATCCGGCTTTCATCAGACAGACTTTTCATGAAGGGACTGCTTGCGGAGCCTCCATGTACGAAGATCAATGTTCTCTCCATTACGGGCAACAAATCTACCAATTCTTTGGCTGATATGTCAGGCCCGGCAAGGTTCAGGAATGCATCCCGCTGGTTGTAGGTGCCGTGGCCAATGTATATAATCCAGGCCGGCGTGGAAATACATGTATCCAAATTCTGGATCCACTCCGAAATCTTTTCTTTGTCGGTTGTGTTTTTGCCTTGTTGCCTCCCTACAAATTGCATGGATGCATTGGCTGCTTCTTGCGCCTGTTCCCAGATGGCGGCTGCTTCTTCAAAACCTTCCGCATAGTTCTCCTCACCCGCCGCCCCTACGATGACGAGGATCTCGTGGTCATTTGGGGGTTCCGCTGATGCGGTGGCGAAAATCCCTAGCCATCCTAATGCCGTAGTTAAGATCCGCTTTCTCACGGTAGGCCTCGCAATCTTCTTGCTGCCCATTCAATGAGAAAACAGGCTAATATTGCCAGGAACCACCAACTCTTATGCCAAAGCGGCGAGGTCCAGGCCTCGGTTACCGTTGTGGGATTTCGGGAAAGAAGCTTCGGCAATTGACCCAATTGTGAAAATCCCATCACCTGCCCGCCGGTTTTTTGGGCAAGGTTTTCCAGCAATGTCCGATTCGGCTCAAGAGACCGAAATTCTTCTGCGGCCGGGTCTAATACCCAGCCCGCTTCAGCAGTACCCAAGACAACACCTTCCGCGTCGGTGACTTCGACGGTCGCCAGATAGGCGCCGGCATCCCGCGACAAAAATTCTGTGGAAAATTGTCCTGGAGCGTCGGCAATCGGTTCCGCGTAAACGCTTACTTCTTCAAAACCCTGAGAATTTTCATCTTCGTTCAGTTTGTAAAAGCGCCGGATGCTCAGGCGCGCCTGAGCCAGATCCACCGGCAAATAGGACTTATCTCTGGCCAATACTTTCAACTCCATTGCTTCACCGACCTTTTCAGTTTGTAGATCCACCTGCAATTGGTTGTCGGTGACCAGCCAGCGTGCCAGTTGCCTCCAGAAGCGTGCCAGGTCGACCTGTTCTTCAGCACTTTTCAGACCCCATCGCCACAGGTCTCCGATAGCCATGCAGGCCACTCGTCCCGACCCGAATGGTTGTGCCACCAAGCCTGGATAACGGTTACCTCTTGAGTCGATGGCTTCTGCAAAGATTTGGGCACCGGGCTTAAGGCTCGACAAAGGATTCAGGACCTTGAAGGGTGGCATCGCGTTGAGCCGCTGCTTTTCTTCCGATTCAATGGGCCGGACGCGGACCCAGGGTTCTACCCAACCTTCCCGTGTTAATTCCCATCTCAATTCCCCGATGGGTTCGTCGACTGATTTACGATTGAGATAGATAGGGAGAGCATTTGCCAAGGGCGTTCCGGCATAATCTCCGTTTTCCAATGAGTCTGATCCGCCCAGCATTAGAATTCCTCCTCCTCTTTCGCTGGCGAAACGTCTGAGCAGCGAAAGTTGATCAAAAGTGAAAAACTCTGCTTCAACGTCGTCCAAAATAACTCCGTCATACTCGAAAAGATCTTTAGCGGTTTTCGGAAATCCTCCTAACAGTTCGTCTTCGTCGCGCGTGTTAATTCTAACAAGAACTGGTTGGTCGTAACGTTCCGTTTCTTCCTCTCTTCCAAACCCGCGATAGAGTGGGTTACTCGACTCACCGGAGCGGCCCATAAATTCGAATTTGGGTTCTCTTCTGGCAACACGGATCAAAGCGACAAGTGTAAGTTGGCGGTCTTCTGCAAGAGAACGATTCAGAAACTTATATTCCCAATTTGGGCGACCACTGACATAAAGGATCCTGTATTCATCCTGACCTTGGTCGACCATGAACAAGCGTTTGTTATTTAGCTCAGTTACTTCTTCCTGGGATGGAGGGTCTTCAATCAGAATATTTTCTTCTAGGATTTCCGCTGCTACTTCATAGAATTGGATGCCCGAATTAAAGGGTCGCCAGCGAAAATTGATACTTTGTGGCTCGTTCGAGGACTTCGCCGAAACGCGGACTGGTTCGGGTAAATTTGTCTCTTCTTCGGAGCTTCCCAACTCGGTCGATGTATCCAGACTTCTGACACTTATTTCAATTGGTTTTCTGAATCCTCCGCGGTTTGCCACGTCGGCCGTTAAGGTGACGGGAGCATCATCGAAGGCGGTTTGTTTTAGTTCGATGCGGTCGATGCTGACGTCCGGCATTTGTCCCGGGTTTCCAACGACTACTGGGTATACCGGGGGAAGTTTATCCAGATCAGCCAAATCATTGTCCAGATCAGTTGCGTTTCCGTCCGTCAAAACTACAACGCCTGTGAGTGGCAACCCGGCGAATCGACTCTTCAAATTGGTAAGTGACAATCCCAGGTTGCTGCGATCGCCCTGGAAATCGAGTTGATTGAAATTGGAAAGGCGCCTGAGATCTCTGTCGAATTGATAAGGGCTAACTTGAAAAGTTTCATCCAGTTCGGCCAGCCAACCGCTATTCAATCCGACCAAGCTATCCTTCAGATTCTCCCCCCGGGTTGTTTCGGAACCGATTTCTTTCAACTGCAGGCCTTGGCTGTTGTCCGCAACAACGGCGACAATGTTGGCGCCTTTGGCAGCTCGTTCTGATATCCAGTGAGGCTCGAGGAGAAATGCAAGAATCAAAAGGATGGCCAATGCACGAAAACAAAGTGGTAACCAGGCTTGGTTATTTAGAGGTCCCAGTGGTTTCCAGGCATACCAGGCCAGCGGCAGAAGGACAAGCGCCGCCACGACGAGAAACCAGGCCCAACCCAAATTGGTAAATGCGATAGACGCCAACATCATGAGTCTCCTCCCAGAGCTTCGTAGTATCTCTTTACAGATTCGGTGAACTTGGGCGGGACGGGATCCCGATCCACTGGTTGAAGAACATCTGATCTATCCTTTCGCAATAGTTCCTGCTGAACCCAGGAGTGAACCTCTTGGATGGGACTCAAAATTAAGGTATCGATATCCTCCCACTGGGGAGGATTTCCGTGTCTCTTGAACTCGGCTCGCATGCGTTCTGCGCGTTCGCGGGCCTGTTGCATGCGCTCACGCGCCTCGGGGAGTTCCATAAGTCCTTCCACTGTGCGCAAGCGCTCATTCCAATCTCTGAAATCTCTACCCGTGATGGGGCCGTCCCAACCGCCGGTATTTTCCGAAAAGGATCGAATGAAATTTTCCAGGTCGAGTAACTGGTTGCCACCACCTCCACTGATGGTCGTTTGTATGTTTCCTCCTCGATTTTGACCTCCAGGATTGTTTTGGCCAGGTTGCTGACCACTTTTGGCCAGTTGACTTTCCTTTTGTCCTCCTTGCTGACCCTGCGATTGAGTGAGTTCTCCATCTTGCTGTCCTTCTTTAGAAGATTGCTGCTCCGGACTGCGCTCGCCTTGACTTTGCTCTCGTGATTCAGATTGACCTGACTGGCCAGCATTCGCTTTGGCCATTTCGCTACCTTCCGGTCCCTCCTGCTCCAGTTGATCAATCAGCTCAGCCAGTTCTTCCTGAGCAAATCTCAATTCGGTAGTTGCATCTCCCATTATAGATTCCGCTGCTTCCGAAATCTGCCTCTCCAAGTCGTTGAAGGCTTCCTGCAATTCCGGTTGCATTTCCTGTGCCTGATTTAGAAATCCTCGGAGTACCAACTCTTCTCCGATTTTCAGTTGTTCACCGGCTTCGTTTTGGTTTTGGCTCCGAATTACATTGTAGAGTTTTCGATGCAAGGTTGGCTCTCCCGACTCGGAATCTTCGGTGATTTGGCGCAGATCGTTCATCAGGTTTTCGAGGCCTTCCCGTTGTTGCCTGAAGCGGTCTGCAATTTCTTTTCGGTCACCCGAGTCATCCAGGCGAGGAGCTTGCTCATTTTCGACTTCGTCGAGTTGTTTTGACAGCTCACGTTGATTTTCAGCGAGCTCGCGAGCGACATCCCTGACCTGCTCCATACCTTCGGCAAATTGGCTCGAGGTATTTTGGCGAAATTCTTCGCGAAGGTTTTCGAGATTTTCCTGAGCGCGGCTTCCCGATGCCAAAGCCTTAGAAACTTCGCCATCCTGCAACGATTCGCTGATGTTTCTCATATCTTCTCGAGTTTCTTCCATTTGCTCCCGGGCTTCTCTTGTTTCGCGATTGGATGGGAGATTTTCCATGCGATGGCGTAGTTCATCCATTTGGGTAAGCATGCGGCGTTGCTCTTCTTCCAGCCGCTTTAACTCTCTCCTGATTTCACGCTCTTCCTCATTCTCAACTGCGGCCAGAGCAGTTTGCATTTCGTGCAATCGCTCATTGACCTGTTGCTGGCGCCTGGCGAGCTGGTTTAGTTTACTTAACACTTCAAGTTGTTCCCGCTCCTGCGGGGTCGTCAAAGCTTGTGCCTGACTTTCCGTTTCATATCGATTTTCTTCTTCGCTGAATTCCAATTGGTTGAGCTGCCGCTGGTTGCGATTTTGTCCGCCACCTCCACCTCCGGCTTGGTGCCGCCCTTGCGTGACATTCATTTCTCGAGGCCGCATGCGTAGCAAAGACTGATAGGCTCCTTGAGCTGCCAACCAAGCAGGTCCGACCGGTTCTTCGGATTCCTCAGCCAGAATTTCAGAAAAGTGCTCGATGGCTTTTTCCATGAATTCGCCAGCCTGGTTTGCGGCAGTGAGTATCTTGCCCTCATGTAGCTCCATCTTGATTTGTTCGAGCTGCAGCCAGATTTTTTGTTGAATTTCGTGCAGCACTTCAGTGTCTTCAAGGAATGAGGGAGCCTCGATTCCCCGTTGCTTCAACTTAAAGGTTACAATGGCGATTTGGCGTTGCTGGTTGAGGATTTCTCCTTCGGGCCCTCTTCCGCCCATGCTTTGCCCGCCGGCAGCTTCTCCTTCCCTGTAAATTTCCTCAAGTGGCCTAACTTTTGCGTAATACAAGTCGCTGGAGGTTCGCCGGCTTTGACCGTCCGCTACGAAATCGTCGGCCCAGACGAACCAGGTTACTAGTTGGTCGACTTCAACGGCCTCCTTCTCCAATGCGTAAAGCTTATCAAATGATGCTTCGATGGAGTCCTCCTCCTGCGATTTTAAAGATACATATTCCGGATTATTTGCGCCAATCGAAAGGGCTATGCCATAGTCCACCAGGCCGAAGTCATCATTGGCCTTGGCTTCTAGAATTAGTTCTTCGATGGGGGAAACCGCTTGGTCGTCTCTTGGAAAATTGAGAGTAAGTTCTGGACGCTTGTTTTCCCTTACCTCTATCCGGATATCCGGTGGATATGCGTTTTTCCGGTCTTGCTCATCGGTAAGGTGCAAATGAAAACGCAGCGACTCGGTCAGATTGATCTCTGTGGCAAACTTTGTCTTCTCTGGATTTGTAGGGGATAGCTGAATACGGACACCTTCGGTATCTTCGAGTTCTGCGGTTGCGAGCGGTTTGTTGACCAGAAACTGATAGTTCAATATCGTTCCTTCGACTGCACTCACCCGGCGTGTATCTTCAGTGAGTCGGTCACGAATGCCGGTATATTCAGGATAATCCAAGAAAGCGTCTGCTTGGGCCAGTGCTGGTAGGTCGTAAACTTCAAGCCGATAGCGGGCAGTTTCTTTTCTGGGAAATTCGATGTAATAGTGTGAGGATTCTTCCACCGATGGTAATGTATAGGCGAAAACCGGATCGGAGAGGCTTTGGGCCATTGCATATATCACCCTGTCACCATCGTCTTTTTGAAGAATAAGTGATGCTGTGCGTGGGACATCCCCTTTGAATCTTGCGGCAATGACCAATGCCGAGCCTCGCTCAACCTCGGTATTCCCTGGTGTGACTTTTACTGATGAGGTGAGCACCGGCATGCTGGGAGCATCAATCCAGGACTCCTCAGATTTTGAAAACCAGCTCAACGCCGATAGAGCTGCTATCCACATCAGAGCTCCGAAATGAATCAATTTTAGCTTGGCGAGATCCTTTTTTCCCGTGTCTTCCCAATATTGGAAAAAAGAAAAGTGAAGCGCCTGGCTAATGACCTTTTCTTGGAGGAAGTTAAAGCCTTGCGGGGTTCTTTTTTGCTCTATCGCGGTGGACAGCATGTTTTCCAGGTTCGGAAATTCCTTTTCTACTTGGACAGCGGTATCCCCGAAATCCATGGGGATGTGGATTTTTGCGACAAAATTTTTATAGAGGGTGACCAAAATAACAAATGCGACTGCGGGAAAGGCGAAGCTGCTGAAATCTGGCCAAAACGTGCTAAAGCCCAGTATGAGAATGGCTATTCCTGATGCAATGAGCCACCGCCTCAAGTTGCCTCGATAGACTTTAATGTCGCGAAGGCGTTTTGCTGCGGCCGTCAATTCCTTGCGGATTCTTGGGTCGATATAATGGGCGTTTTTATCGGTAGGATAGTTCATGCTTCAGCTGTAACTGCTCCTTTCCGGCTGATTGAGAGGGATACCAGGCTTTCAATTCCCAGAAATAGGGCTGCTGTAACAAGGAGCCATTTCCAAAGTTTTTGTTCGCCTTCCAGTTCAATCGCATTTTTGGCAGCGGCCTTTTCTTCTGCCAGTTCCTGCGGTACAATCAATTGACTTTCTGTAATTGGAACTCCCAGTTTTTCCCAGGTATCCCAGGACAAGGGATCGATGCGACTTTCATCAGCAGGCATATTCAAAGCTACCCACTGACTGTGGGTTTCATGAGAGATCTTATAAAGTCCAGGATTCTTGGGAGCTGTTGGCGACGAAATGGTACCGTTTAAAGTTTTCCATACGACCGCTTCATTACCGGCAATTCGCTCTGGTTCGTTGACAAAGCCCATCGTAGGTTGGGCGGGGCCGCCCAGGGCTGTTTCCATAAGCTGTTGCAACCAGGGCACGTATTTCGATGATAGAACCCATTGGCTGGCTTGTGGTGTCCAATCCCCGCCCCAGATGATTAGCCTTCCCGTTCCAACAGTGCTTTCTACGATTGCAGGCGGGCCTTCGTCGAATCGCGCGAGGATTTTGGAATTGGTTTCAGATGGCGGCTCAATCGCCTTGGGTTGCCAGAATCTGATGTTAGTAAAATTGTTGTATCGAGGATTCGCGAAGATTTTGAACAAAATGTGGTTGAAGTCGATGGTGCCTAGCAAACCGTACTCCTTACTTAGGGAAGGGGACTGCCAACCCGTCTCTCCAGTTAAAGTCTCAATCAATCCAAGTTGCTTACCGTCCTTCAACAGTAATAATGCCGTGCCTCCTTGCGACAGGTATTTCTTTGCTTTTTCGACTTCGTATGCTTCTAGATTTTGGCTGATCACCAATAGATCGGTTGTGTTGTTTCCCCAGTCACCTGAAATAACGGACATTTTAGGATCTTCCCATCCGTTGACTGCTCGCTCGATGTAGAAAAGTGCGCCCTTTGGATTCTCCACCGTTTCGCTCCCCAGATATACCAGGTTTGCCTCGCGCAGGTTTTCAGGTGCAACGTGATAGGTATTATCGAAAGGTTCGAAGTCACCTTCTATACTTATATTGAAGGGGTTGCTTTGCTTATCCGGGATTTCAAAAAGATAAAGTCGCTTGTCTCCAACTCGTGAATACACCATTTTCGATGAGGCAATCTCGGCGCCGATTACCGCATCGGTGGCCTTTAGGGTAACCGTCTGGTTTCCCCCTGTCGTAATTAGGCTGAATCGAGCCTTTCTGGGGCCGGATCCAATTTTTGACCAGCCCAGCCATTGTATGCCTACATTTCTGGTTTCCCCCTGTTGAGTGGGTTCAAATTCCACAATACAATCTTCTGGCCAGTCCCTTCCGGCCAGGCCTGAAAGCCGGGCACCGTTGGTGAAGTCGGAAAAAATCCTAATGACCTTGGAAGCTTTTTCTCCAGTTGTTTCTACCATTTGCTCTAATTCGTCCAAGGCAGCGTGCAAACCTGTGTCCATGTGGGTTGGCCCCCAATTCGGTTCCCTATTTTGCAACACAGTTTTCAGTAAAGCTATTCGTTCCGAGGGTGCTGTCTTTAGCCAAAGCTCTTGAGACAGGATGGGGAAAATGCGGTCGGAAATTCCGAGTACGCTGATTTGCCGATCGGTTTCGTTTTCTTCCACCCAGTTTATTAACTGAGTTTTTGCTGCCTGCCATTTGCCACTTCGTTTCATGCTGGCACTTTCATCCAACAACAAAACTGTGTGTTTCATCTCCGAATCGATTGGAAACACCGGTATATCCTGTTTAAAAAACGGCCGGGAAAATCCAAAGGTGAGCAAGGCCAAAATCAAGCAGCGTAACAATAACAGCCATAGGTGCTGTAACTTACTTTTTTTCTGAAGGCGGGGTGGGGATGCTCTCAGAAATTCTGTGGAGCTGAATTGGATGCGGTCTCTCGTGGCCCTGCGAATTAGGTGAAAAATTATGGGTCCGGCAATTGCGGTAGCACCCAATAAAAACCATGGAGCCAGGAAACTCATCCGGACTCCCTTGGGTTTGTACGCGCCATATTTCTCGCTACCCCGCTTTGTTGGATCATTTCCAGTAATACGAAATCGAGTGGCTGGTCCGTTGACACGGTTTGGAGCCAAACGCCTCTTTCTTCCAGGCTCTGTTTCACTGCAACCTGATGACTTTTAAATTTTTCCAGGTAATCCAGTCTGGCTACGCTCGGATCAATGTAGAGTCGATTTCCCGTTTCGAGATCCTCCCATTGAGCAGCCTTACCAAATTCAAGCGATTGTTCCGCCGGATCCAATATTTGGACAGCCCTTACATCGTGGCTCATGGCAACGAGATAACCCAATTCGACTCCCCATTTTTCAGGCGGGGTCAGGAAATCAGAAAGGATCAATATCAAGCTGCGTTTTCGGTTCAGTTTTGCGACTTCTTCCAACGCATTACCGAGATTTGTGGGCCGTCGTCCCTCAGGTTTTCGCTCCAATTTGGCGAGCAATTGGTGTAAATGTCCCGGCCCCCATTTAGAGGGCATGTAGTCACGAATTCGGCTATCGAACAAAGAAAGACCGACCACGTCCCGTTGATGCAGGAGAAAGTATGCTAAAGTGGCCGCGAGTGTGCGTGCGTATTCCGACTTAGTGTAGGGAAGTGATCCAAAAAGCATTGAGCGACTTGTATCCAATAAGATATGACAGCGTAGGTTGGTTTCGTCCTCAAACTTCTTAATGTATTCCCGGTCTGTTCGTGCCAGTGCATGCCAGTCCAGGTAGCGAAGATCATCCCCGAGGCTGTACTGTCTATATTCGGTAAATTCGACCGAAAACCCTTCCATAGGACTGCGGTGCAATCCTGACCTCAATCCTTCCACGACCACGCGTGCCCGCATCTCCAGATCGCGAATTGCGAAGAGTGCTTGCGGATCGATTCCAGTCTGTGATGGAGCAATAGCCATTTATTCTTGTGTGTTTTCGGGTACCGTTTCCACCAATTGCTGAATGACTTTTTCGACAGTAACCCCTTCGGCTTCTGCGCGGTAATTCAGCAAAATTCTATGCCGTAAAACGGGAGCCGCCAGCTTTTGAATATCCTCTGGCGTAACGTGGGCCCGACCATACCAGAGAGCCATTGCTTTGGCGCCCAGAACCAACGCCTGTCCCGCACGAGTACCGGCTCCCCAGTTGATCCAGCTCTGAATAAAGTCGGGTGCGTTTGGATCGTCGGGTCGTGACGCAGCAGTCAACCTGACTGCATAGCGTACCACTTCTTCGGTTACTGGCACTTGGCTGACCAGATTTTGAAAAGCGAGGGCGTCTTCGCTTGTAAATACCGGATCGATGGTTTTCTCCAGCTTGGCCGTTGTTTGCTGCACTACGGCCACTTCATCGTCTTCCGGAAGGTAGTCGATCAACACGTTGAATAGAAAGCGGTCGAGCTGGGCTTCCGGCAGAGGATAGGTTCCTTCCATTTCTACAGGATTCTGGGTCGCCAGCACAAAGAACGGTTCACTTAGTACGTGCCGTTCGCCAGCCGCGGTCACTTGATGTTCCTGCATGGCCTCCAGAAGTGCCGCTTGTGTCTTCGGTGGAGTTCGATTGATTTCGTCGGCTAGAATTATGTTCGCAAATACAGGCCCTTTTACAAAGGTCAGTTTCCTGCCTTCCGGAGTGTCACTCAAAATCTCAGTTCCTGTTATATCCGCTGGCATCAGGTCCGGGGTGAATTGAATGCGTTGGAATTTTAGTTGGAAGATTTGTGCTACCGATTTTACCAATAGCGTCTTTGCCAAACCGGGCGCTCCCGTGAGCAGGCAATGTCCTCCGCAGAGAAGGGTTAAAAGGATCTGGTCGATCACTTCCTCCTGACCGATAATTACTTTGCTTAGCTCCGCCTTGACTTCTTGCCGTCCTATTTGAAGCCGATCAAAGGTTGCTTCCTCTCGTTCATTTTCAGTCGGTTCCTTGACGGGGACCGGTGGCGGTTGTTCTTGAAGCTCGATGTTAGCTTCCGCCTCAGGAAGAGTTTCTGGATTAGTATCGTTCATGTATGGATTGTTTTCTAATTAAATTTCAAGGTCAGCGCCCTAGTGGGTCATTACATAAAAAATGATGTTGATGCCCATCGGGTAGGCCTTCTTTTCGGCAAATTCTCGAAAATAATAATGGGATTCGCCTTCGCGTTCCCAGCCGTCTCCAAGATCCGTATTTTGGCAGATGAGAACGATCAGGCGTCCATTGTCGTCAAAGATTCCACGGTAATGAACTGTTTTGGCATCCTGTCTCTCCCAGGTTATATTTGTGCCTCGAAAACTTTCCGCGTGCCTTATGCTGGGTATCTGGGGCTTTTCTTTGAGATCAAATACGATGTGGAAGATGGGATGTTCAATTGGCAGATCGATTATTTCACGATTGGGAAATACTCGCTTTATTTCATAGAACACGTTGCTCCATTCCCTTTCTCCCCAGAAATCGTCAAACATGAGAAAGCCACCGTTTAAGAGGTATTCACGTAATGCGACGACCTCATTCTCTCCAAAATGCAAACTACCCGGTTCCACGATATAAAGGAATGGATAATCCTGCAGACCTTCCTGGTCGAGTTTTACAACTACAGGTTCCGGACTGACTTTCATACTGGTCATTTGTTGCAGTCGGAACGCCAGGTTTAGTTCGGCATCCGGATAATCGACGGCCCACATACTGTCGCCACGGCCCCAACCCCTTATGCCGTATCCACGTAATCCATACGATGTGTATTGCACACGAGCGAAAGTAAATACGTCGTGCTTAAATTCAGGATCGACCTCCCAGGTGGGAATACCTACCTGGGGATTACCGTATTGCCCCTGAGCAGCATGAGTTCCCGCGATCACAACCAGAGCAGCCACAACCCTCCTGAGCGGTCTGGCTGCTGAGTGGAGTAAAAAGTAGTTTTTGGCTGGGTTCACTTGTTTTAGGGGTTTAAAATCAAAAGGGAATATTGTCTTCAGTGGTTGACTGGTTTAGTTCTTTCAATAGTATGTAAGCATCACGATAGCGAGGAGCTTCCTCGAGAGCCATAAGAACCTGTCTGTGGGCACTTTTTTTATTGGATTTTATCAATTGTTTGGCAATTCGGTAGTGAATAGAAGCGATATCATGCGGTTCAAGGTGGACCAGCGCTTCTCCGGCTGCAACCGCACCCACTGAGTCGTTCAGGTTCTCTTCAGCTTCAAAAAGTCCTCGCCAGGGAGTTTCGGCCAAGGGATTAATCGCAAGCCAGGCATTGCTCCAGCGTTTTAAGGACTTCCAATCCTCTGCATCCAATGCCAGCGCCATTAATCTTTTCATTGCGTCCAAATGGTGCGCGTCCTGCGCTGCAATTTTCATAAGCGTTTCCAATTCCTTTTCGGATTCATCCAATTTTTGATAGACATAGGCCAACATGCCGTGGGCGTTGTCCTCTCCTGGCAGATACCCGGCCCGTTCCACTATAATCTCGAGTGCTTCTCTGGCTCCTTCCCAATCCTCTTCATCAATCAGCTTGGCAGCTTCTTCGAGCGCTTTTTGGTAATCATCGTCTGGGTTAATGGCGGATAATGCCTGTTCCAGGAGCGTTTCCGGTTTGGAAAGTTGATAATCGCCCCCAACTTGTTGGGCGGTTTCTTTGGCCCAGACAGCGAATGAGCGGTTTAGGTATTCGACTGGCGCTACATGGCTTTCCAAAGCTTCATCGGTATTGATTCCTTTCCCTAGGTCTTGGAGTACCTTTTGCATGGCCTCTGCCCCATATTTGTCGAAAATAAATTTCACCACCAGGTAGGACTGGAAGTAGGCGAATTGTACATCCTCATCGGTTTGGGCTTGGATGAAGGCTGCACTCATTTCACTGATCTTCTGCATCTTGCGGTCGAGAATTCGTTCGCGGTAGTCGAGACTCATGCGTCTGCCCCATGATGAATTTTCTTCAATCTCCTCATAAACCGAAATACCTTCACTCAACCAGCGGGGTATTCGATTACGGGTCATTTTCAAAGTTATGGTGTGGCAAAATTCGTGCCACAAAACGGATTCCCAGTTTGCCTGGCGCGTAGTTGGGCTGTTCACTGTCACCACCGGTCCGAAGCAAACGCCTAGATAGCCGGGATTTCCCGGCATACCGAAAGTGCGTACTCCGAAGTCACCAGGATTTGGATACACTTCTACCGTGGTTTTTTCATCCATTGTGATACCGTATTTCTCGGTCAAATGTGAGTAGGCCCTTTCCAAGAGTTCAGAAGCCCTCTTCCCATAAACCGCTGCTTCTTGTGCGCCCATCTTGAGGAAAAAATTCTTTGATTCTATGACGACAAATTCATCAATTTTATCACTAAGCGTAACAAGGTTGTAGGCCTCCACGTTATACGGATCTTTATCGTGGGCTTCATTTGCTAATTTCCATCCCTCATCCTCAAAAGTCGATCCAAGCCGCAGTAGGTCCTGGGCAAGCTGAAGTTTTGCAAGAGCAAATTTTGGATCCATCGCGAGGGCACGCCGTTGTGCTTCGGCTCCTTCCCGGAACCAGTATTTTTGCGAAAGCTTTCGGCCTATTTGATGGTCCACATTCGGGTTCGTTTTCCAGGAGGACAGTGCGGTCTTCCGGTAGAGATCTGCTGCTGCGATTTCGTTTTGAAGATAGGCTATGACGGCAAAGAAAGCTAAAACATCCGGATGAATGGGATTTACTTTGAGTGCGTTATCCAGCACTACGATTGCGTCATCGTAGGCCTCGGCATCAATCAAATGTTCGGCCATCAGCAACATGCTGGGGACATGGTTTTCGTTTATGGAAAGAGTTTTCTCAGCGTATTCAATAAGCTGAGACCGATCTCCATTCATAAACGAGGCGGCCAAGCCATACCACATGTCTGGGTCTTCGGGAAATTTTTTCAATCCGGTTTGGAAGATCTGGGAGGCCAGGCGATAATCATGTTTATCGAGTGCTAGCTTGCCGGAAACCAGGTAGGCTTCTGTGGGTGTATCTTCATATTCCTGGGCTCGTTTGAAAAAGTTTTCCAGGACGATCCGTGGTTCTACTCCCAGCATGAGGGCGACCTGTCCCAATTCGATTAATGCGTCCGGACTGCGGACTCGTCTGGCCCACATTGAAAAGTAGCCACCTAAGGCGTTGATATGTTCCCTAGCTTCTTCCGGGGTATTGTTGAATTTTGAAGCCTCGATTGCCAACAACCGAAGGGAAATGCTGTAGGTGCGTCGAGTCAGTCCTTCCTGGATTGTTTCATAGGCTTCCTCATAGCGGCCCAGCGTCATCAGGGTTTTCCCTTGCAAGTACCACCAAGTGTCATTCCAGGGATTGGCTTCGGTTTGAACGCGCAATTTTGGCAGGAGCTCTTCGTATGCGCCGGCCTTAAAAAGTTGTTGAGCCTCATCCCAGGGAATGCGTGGTTCGTCATCTGCTTGGCCCCATGAAAAGTTGGTAGTGAAAACTGCGCAGAATACGCATCCGGCCAAGATGCGGCGGACGGTAAAACTCAGGTGGCAGATCACAAAAACAAACTTTAGAGGATGAAGGACAATCGCAAGTGAATAAGGTGATTTCTTGGAGAGGGATTAACCTAGAAAGTTCCTCACTTCTTCCGGATTTCAATGGCTATAAATGTTGACTCCGAAAGTTACGGGGAAGAGTGCCCCCTAATCGGTTTTTTGTTCTTTAATCAGGCGGACATCTCTCTGTGGGAATGGGATACCCACTTCCACAAATACTTCCACCGCTGAGGCCATGGCTTTTGATGGAGTGAAGCTCGAAACAGTGCAGTTTCACTTCCTGCATAAGATCGCGCAGTTTTAGGTGAGTTTAAAATAGTTAGCCATTTCTACAGGCAGTTAGTTGGGGATTTTTAGCTGCAGGTGTGCGTAAAATCTGATTCTAGATCAGATTTATCTTGATCGTACGCTGCCTTGCCTAATTCGTTCGTTTTAGCGGGTGCCATGAGACATCGTCAGGTAAAACCGTATGTGTACGAGATTTTATAAAAACCCCAGTGTTCTGGGGTTTTGTCTTAGGATTGAAGGTCGATTGTGGTATAAATTGAGTCTTTTTCTTTTATCTATCCTGATTTCTCACGTGGGGATAAGCCGAGGTCGAATTCGGGAATTCTCTTAGACGGAAAACGTGTTGGTCCCAGGATGTTTTATTTCAGAAAATTGGGTAAAATACCTCAGTAATTTTGATCATGAAACAACTAACTGACTACTATCCCGAATTGGAATCTGCGGGTGGGAAGAAAACTCGCCTCAGATATTTGAAAGCCCCTGAATTTCCTTCTTCGAAACGTCTAACAATACTCGAAAAGATATTACTTTATAGTTGGCCTTTTGTAAGGTGCTTCGATTGTGTATATCCTGGCTAGGATTTATTCCTAGCCTAATTGATTTACAAAATTACGGTGCTGCGGGGAGCTCTTCGCCACGTCGTTTGCTTTTATGGCGCACTGTATCGCCTTAAACTTAAGTAAGGATTCCGTGAACAACATTGCCGTGCACATCCGTTAACCGGTAGTGCCTGCCCTGAAACTTGTATGTGAGTTGAGTGTGGTCGATTCCCAATTGATGGAGAATCGTGGCATGCAAGTCATGCACGTATACCGGTTTGTCGATAATGTTGTAGCTAAAGTCGTCTGTTGTGCCGTAGGTGAATCCGGGTTTTACTCCCCCTCCTGCCATCCAAATAGTAAAACAACGTGGGTGATGGTCCCGGCCGTAATCTTCTGGTGTAAGTTGGCCCTGGCAATAGACAGTGCGACCGAACTCTCCACCCCAAATGACTAAGGTGTCGTCGAGCATGCCTCGTTGTTTTAAATCGGTAATCAATGCGGATGATGCTTGGTCGGTATCCATGCATTGGGTACGAATATCTTTAGGAAGCTTGGTGTGTTGATCCCAGCCCCGGTGAAAGAGCTGCACAAAGCGGACCCCCCGTTCTGACATCCGACGAGCCAGTAGACAGTTATAGGCATAAGTGCCCGGCTTGCGCGAATCCTCTCCGTAGAGATCAAAAACATGCTCCGGCTCGGAATCAACGTTGGTGAGTTCGGGTACGGAGAATTGCATCCGGTAAGCCATCTCATACTGAGCGATGCGGGTCTGAATTTCCGGATCGCCGAAATCCTTGAACCGCATTTCGTTCAATTTCGCCACGTCATCGATCATTTTGCGGCGGGTCTGCGCATCTACCCCCTCCGGATTCGAAAGATACAAGACCGGATCTTTGGTGGATCGAAATTTTACCCCCTGATACTTGGTCGGTAAAAATCCACTTCCCCAAAGCCGGTCATACAATGGCTGACCACCGGTACCTGAAATCAAGGCAATAAAAGCAGGCAAATCTTCGTTCTCACTACCCAATCCGTAGGACAACCAAGACCCAATGCTCGGGCGCCCGGCCAGCTGAAATCCCGTCTGAAAAAAGGTAATGGCCGGGTCGTGGTTGATGGCCTCTGTCTTCATCGTCCGGATGAAACAGAGATCGTCAACGATTTTGGCCGTGTAAGGGAGCAAATCACTCACCCAGGCCTGAGACTCCCCGTGCCGGGCAAAATTGAACAAGGTCGGCACGACGGGAAAGCGGTCTTGAGCAGCGGTCATTCCGGTAAACCGCTGTCCGTGACGAATTGAATCCGGAAGATCTGTGTCGCGCAGCTCGTAAAGGGATGGTTTGTGGTCAAACAGATCCATCTGTGAAGGGCCACCCGATTGAAACAGGTATATGATGCGTTTCACTTTGGAAGGAAGGGTCGGGACAGTTCCCAGTAGGCTACTCAAGGCCATCGTTCCGATGCCACCGACCATCCCGCTCATGAAATCTCTACGTGTGAACTTATTCATTCTTTGGAAACTGTTTCATCGAGGTTTAATAAGGTGCTGCAAATCATCGTCCAGCTGGCTAGGGTCGCAGTCGATATTGCAGGATCAACTGGCCGCTCCCCGAAGGAGATCAAAGCCTGGGCTGCATCCGGGTCTTTGGTATATTTTTCGTAGTATCTGTTTTTACTGCTGAGCAGAACCTTTATTTCGTCACCGTTTGGCGGTCTGCTCAATACACGGGAAAAGACGTTTTGCAGAATGCTCTCTTCGTCTTTTTCGGCTGAGAGTATCCGTTGAGCAAGTACGCGCGCCGCTTCCACAAAGGTTACATCGTTCATCAGGTTCAATGCCTGTAGCGGGGTGTTGGTTCTACGAATAGCTTCATCGCAGGCTTCTCTGCCAGCCGCGTCAAAGTTTATCATCATAGGGGGAGGGACCGTGCGTTTCCAGTAGGTGTACAAGCTTCGTCGGTATAAATCTTTTCCTTCCGCCAATACGTAGTCCTTATCTGAAGCAAAGTCGGCCCACAATCCATCTGGTTGATAGGTCTTCACACTAGGTCCGCCTATTTCATGGTGCAGGAGTCCGCTGGCGGCGAGGGCCTGGTCTCGGATCATTTCTGCTGGCAACCTAAATCTTGGGCCTCGGGCAAGCAGTCGATTTTCCGGATCTTTTTCAAGGAGTTCGGGACTCAATTTGGAAGATTGCTGATAGGTGTTGCTGGTAAGCATCAAACGAAGCATGTGCTGAATGTCCCATCCAGACTCCATAAACTCGACTGCCAACCAATCCAAGAGTTGTGGGTGGCTGGGTCGCTCACCCTGAACGCCAAAATCTTCTGTGGTTTTGACCAAGCCGGTTCCGAACAGATCCCGCCAGAGGCGATTGATGGCTACACGGGCAGTGAGGGGATTTTGGCCGGACACCAACCATTTGGCCAAGCCCAGGCGGTTGGCAGGATAGTCCTCCGGAAGTGGCGGCAGGGAAGCAGGAACCCCGGGTACAACCTTTTCTCCGGGTTGGTCGTATATGCCTCGCTCGAGGACACGGGTGATCCTTGGCATTTCGTCCCGCATCACCATGACCGTTGGTAGGACTTCATCAAATTTGGTAAGCATACGATTTGCGTTTTGCCAATCACCATAAGCAGTTCGCAGGTATTTCGGGCCACTTTGGCTGATAAAAAAATGATCCAGCTTGGCTTTCTGTGACCGGCTTCTCGCGTTGGCCGCCAGATCCACGATCGATCCGAGCGTCGATTGCTCGAAGACGACCCGGATTTCGTTTTCGGTGAGCATTCGGTCGTAAAAGCGAACGTCGTCTACGGTGCCATCCAGGTCAGCCATTCCTTTTCCGATCCGCATGGGTTCGTCGGAGCTGAAATTTTGGTTCAGAAAATCGTAATTGATTTTGTGAGGTACCCATTCCCCGTTCAAGTATATATCTATGTCCTTGGCTCGGCGTGTTCCTCCGTAATTTACCCAGATATGGACCCATTCGCCCAGTGGAATGGGTTCCTTGATCTCAACCTTCACCGAATCGTCTAGCCATCTCTGAACGAAATTGGCCTGGAGGGTTCCTTTCCCGGTAAGGTGCAGGTTGTAACCCCTGCCCTCGGGGACGGGAACCATTCGAGACAAAACCGTGCCCTCTTTAAATTGATCTACCTTCAACCGTACTCCGAATGAAAATTCATCGAAGTAGCCGAAATTCCCCAGGTGTGCATAGGCGCTGCCGTTCAAGTTCGGAACAACGATCGGTTCTTTTATGTTATCTGGATTTACATACTCGTGAACCACAAGACCATCGGTCACGGTCCAGTTTTCTGGCAGATTTGAGGCAGACGATTCCCAGTCGGCGAATTCCATCTGATAGTTTGCCTTGGCTTTTTCCCAAATTTTCCGGGTCTCAAGGTCTCGTTTTATGAGGGCCGCAAGCTCGTCTTGCTGATTACGGGTTGGAGCCTTCAACCAGGGTTCTGAATTTCCTTCCTTCCAGGCACGTCCGTTTTCCGGTATGTTGTTGAACATAGCGAAGACCTGGTAGTAATCCTTCTGAGAAATCGAATCGTACTTGTGGTTGTGACACCTGGCACATCCCATGGTTACGCCCTGCCAGATCGTAAAGGTCGTGTCCACCCGGTCTACCACGTATTCCACCTGGTATTCTTCGGGAATGATACCACCTTCCGCGTTACCTCGGTGGTTACGGTTAAAGCCGGTGGCAATCATCTGTTCGAGGGTCGGAGTCGGCAGAAGGTCACCCGCCAGTTGTTCTATGGTGAACTGGTCGAAAGGCATGTTTGCGTTATAAGCCTCGATTACCCAATCCCTCCAGCGCCACATTTCCCGCCAGCCATCGTTTTGATATCCACTGGTATCAGCGTAGCGGGCTGCATCCAACCACCGGATTGCCATTTTTTCTCCGTAGCTTTGGGAATTAAAAAGCTTTTGAATGGACTCAATAACGGGCGTCTTCAGGAAATCCTCGATCGCTTCAGGGTTAGGTGGCAGTCCTGTAATGTCGAAATGAATACGGCGCGCGAGAATTCTTGGGTCTGCCGGCTTAGATGGTTCAAGTCCATCTTTTTCGAGTCGTTTTAGGATAAAGGCATCAATGGGATTTTTAACCCAATCGTGCTCATCAATTTCTGGTTGATCCGGCATTTTAGGGGGAGCCATCGACCAATGCTGTTTCCATTCTGCCCCTTCAGAGATCCAGGTTTTTAAAAGTTCAATTTCATCTTCGGTCAGGTGGCGATCTGCCTCGGGCGGTGGCATTCGTTCTTGGGGATCTTCCTGTGATATGCGGAAAAATAGTTCACTGTTTTCAAGGTCTCCTGGAGCAACGACCTTGTAGCCATCCAGATCAGCAAAGAGGCCATTCCTGGTGTCCAATCGCAGATTCCCTTCTCTATGCTTGGCGTCTGGTCCATGGCACTGGAAGCAGTTGTCCGACAGGATGGGGCGGATGTCCCTGTCAAAATCGAACTTTGCATAACCTCCTGAAAAGGAAATCGAAATCAAGCAGGCTACCAAAGAAAGACTTCCGATGGGTCGATTTGATCTGGATCTTGTTTTGAACATGAACAAAGGAGAGAAGTCGGCTCGGATCTGCCGAACCTAAGACGGGTAAAGCCTATTGGCGGTTAAGTTAAAATGCATCCTAGGTTCAAACCCTTTCCCGGTCAATACTGCTGTTTAGCATCCTTTTTTGCTCCGGGTGTTTAGAATTGACCGTCGCCGATTCCGTAAATATTCAAAATCTAAAATTTTAGACCTAAAAACAGTGAATATTACTCCCATTTGAATTCACTGTGATGGCACTTTGGAGGTAACAATTTACAATTCTGAAGCAAACTATGACATCCGTTCCACAAAAAGACTATCGCCTCCCACTAACCATCATGATGTTGCTGGAAATCGCCATCTGGGGTGCCTGGCAACCGAAGATTTTTGCGTACATGGGTATGCTTGGTTATACTAGCTGGCAAATGAGCCTGGTAGGGGCAGTCTTCGGCATCGCTTCGATCGCTGGGATCTTTTTTAGCAATCAGTTTGCCGATCGTAACTTTTCGGCTGAACGCTTCTTGGCATTCAGTCACTTGGTCGGAGGGATCGCTCTCATAGCAGCTTCTTTTGTTACCAACTTTTGGGGATTCTTTGCCCTGTTTCTCATTTATGGATTGCTTTACGTGCCAACAATATCCGTGACCAACTCATTGGCCTTCGCAAATTTGCAGGATCCGGCCAAAGACTTTGGAATCGTGCGCATGGGCGGGACGGTCGGTTGGATCGTGGTAAGCTGGCCTTTTGTTTTCTTACTTAGTGCCGATGCCGGACCTGAAGAGGTTCGGTGGATCTTTATTGTGGGCGGTATAATCTCCTTCCTTCTGGCCGGATTCAGTCTAACCCTGCCGCATACTCCTCCCAAAAAGGATGTGGCTGGGGCTGACAAGCTGGCTTGGATGAAAGCGATCCGGTTGCTGGGGCGTCCGTTTGTTTTCCTTCTGTTTGTAGTGACCTTTATCGATTCGGTCATCCACAACGGCTATTTCGTGGTATCCGATATATTTCTAACAACCCGCGTTGGGATCTCTGCCAATCTGACTATGGTGGTCATGAGTATCGGCCAGGTGGCCGAGATTGTGACCATGATCTTTTTGGGCTGGGTTCTGGCCCGGCTTGGTTGGAAGTGGACTATGATTGTAGGTATCTTGGGTCATGCGAGCCGATTCGCGGTATTCGCTTTTATGCCGGATCTACAAGGGGTCATTATCGGGGTACAGGTTCTGCACGGCATCTGTTATGCCTTCTTCTTTGCGGCTGTGTATATCTTTGTCGATGCGGTCTTTCCGGAAGATGTGCGCGCGAGTGCTCAGGGTTTGTTTAATTTACTGATGCTCGGATTGGGCATGGTTGTTGCAAGCTTCACCTTTCCGCAGATGATGGCTTCGCTCAAACTAGAGGACGGATCTGTCGATTGGCAAACGTTGTTTCTGATTCCCACCGGTTTGGCTTTGCTTGCGATTGTTTTGATGGCTCTGTTCTTCCATCCTCCGACCAAACGGCCGGAGTAGAGTTCCCGGCATCCATCCTTCGCCAAGAGCTTCGGAGGATTGAAGAAAGGTGATCGGTTTTTTGGGTACATCCGCCATGCAACCACGAAAGTGCAGAGAAGTTTGTGAGTCCGTAGAAAAGCTGAAGAATTACTTAATGGTAGGAGCGGCTTTACGGGTCCTTCCTCAAAAAGTCCACGAACTTCTTCCACGGAACTGGTTGACCGTGAATGGGAACGACCGTTTCCACATCGAGCTCCAGGCGTTTCACGTGATTGTAGAATGAAATGTTTGAAGCGTTGGGTTCTGTTGGAGGAGTCTGTCCAGGGCCTGGAGGATCGTACAGATCCGCTTCGATCACGATTTTTTCCTCGGGCAGGTAGGCAATTAACATTCCTTGCACGTGCTTGAGTGGATGCACATAGGAAATATGCATACTGCGCGAATTATCCTTCAACCAATAGTTTTCCCGGACAGTTTCATATTGGTAGCCTTCGGCAAGCTCAGTCGGAGGCCAGAGGGATACCATGTCGGGCTGTAAGGTCCGAGGTGCGTAGTTCAACACATCACGGGTATAGAATTCATAGTTTTCCCAATGGGTGATAATGGTTGCGCCGATATGCAAATAGGTTCTCAGTCCGCCAATGTGGTCGTGATGCTGGTGTGTGTTGACCACAAACCGGATCGGTTTGTCGGGAACAAGACGAACGATCTCATCAATCACCGCCAGATTTCTAAGCTCGTCTAAGGGTGCCTCCACAACCACCACAAATTTTTCAAATTCAATCGCTACGCTGTTATGTGAAGAACCACCCAGAAGCCAGACACCGTCGGCAAGTTTTTGCGTTTCAACTTTCACCTCAAAGCTTGTATCGCGTACCGAATCGGGTACTTCGATCGCATCCCCGTAATCATTGGCAGAAATTTCATCCAAAATCCCGCCGAAATCGTTGTGTCCGGTAGTTATACTCTGAATCTGGTAATTATCGTCCCAACCCGTGTGCCGATGCCATTTGTTTGGAAATCGTATTCCGTTGCCAAGGTCGACATAAGTCTCGCTAGCAAACTCTTGTTCAAAATTCATGTCACCCAGTACTGGGTCGGGAACCCAGGTATGGATGCGTTGGAGCAGATTTTCCTTATTGATAGTAGCGTCCACCCTGAATTTGCCCATGATGGTGATGGAAACAATCCATACTTTCTCGGGCTGAGTCGTGGCTCCATCACGACCCATTTCACCGAGTTCCCAACGCCAGGTTGCCTGGGGATTGGCTCCGAGCAAACGCGCTGCTTTCAAGAATCCGTGGGGATTCATCCAGAGATCGAGTTGCCAGCGTTCAGCATCCACCGGGTGAGCTGCGACCGGGGCTCCGTTCGGGCCATCCGTATGCCAACCAAAACCCTCTTTTACATAAAATGATTGTCGGCGGTGTTTTTGCAGTGGCGTGCCTCCTCGCCAACCCAAACCGTATTTCCAGGAGGCGGGATTCCTCCCAGGATCGCGCTCAAAGGATTCAACCATATAGCCGGACTCCCAATTCATGGTACGTTGATAATTTTTCAGGGGCTGATCCCTTGGCCAATCCACTTGATACCCATTCAAGTAAGCCTGTCCGACCATGCCGGCGTATGCTTCCCCCGCTATGGTGACGCATTTCAGTTTTTTGGTGCCGATGGCTTCTTCGGCGGCCGATAAAATCGGTTCGGGGTCAAGAAATCCCGGAGCGAATTCCTGGGCATTCAGGAGAACAGCGCTTGTGAGAAGATTAAAAGTAAGAAGAAGTTTGCGAATGTTCATTGCGAGTTCCTGAGTGAAAGATAGGTTCTAATCAAATGTTTCGCCCATCCGCAACACTATCCCAATGATAATCCGCTTGTCCAGGGAGCTTGCTTAAATAATTTTTGTTTTGCGGACACTCGCCGTTCCTGAAAATGTATCTGTCTCTTTTGACTTTCGCTGAAATCATGTTTTCCAAAAGAGCCTCGTCATCATTTATACTACGGATCAACCTTCCGAGGCTTATCCTTGTAACAGCTATTTGGGTACAGGCCACTCCAGCGTTCTGCGAAAGCGGGCTTAATTCCTTGAAATTCGAGACGGATATTCGTCCCCTGTTGGAGGAGTATTGTTTTCGATGTCATGGCGAGGAAAAGCAGAACGCCGATGTTCAGTTATCCAGCTTTCATACCAAGCGCAGCCTTCTGAAGGAGCACAAACTTTGGCAGGAAGTCATTCATCTGATTCGTGAAGAAGAAATGCCGGAAGAAGAACCTTTGCCAACTCCTGAGGAGCGGGCGCTTCTCGTCGACTGGCTAGAGCTCACTCTCAACGAGATCGATTGGACCAAGATAAAAAATCCCGGACGGGTAACGATCCCACGTCTTACCAAGGTGGAGTACAACAACACCATGCGGGACCTGCTGGGGTTCGATTTTAATCCGGGCAATGTGTTTTCCGAAGATGGGGAAGGGCAGAATGGTTTCACAAACGACCGCGACAGTCTGTTCATAACACCTGTTCAGATGGAGAAGTATTTCGAGGCGGCGGAACGATCCCTCGATGCTCTCTTGTCGTTTGAGAAGGAGCCCATCGAATACTTTTTCGAATCCGAGGATATGTTCATGACCGAGACTCGGGAAACTCCCAAGCAGATCGGTGATGATTTTCTTGGCTTCGTCATCAACCGCGGACAAATGACTCTCTACGAATCCATGGATTTTCCCTACGACGGATTTTACCGGTTTACCATTCGTGCCTTGAGTACTGAAGGGCCAACCGGAACGCGCCTTCGCATCAATGATGAGGTTAAAGGGGATATCGAAATCTATAAGGAAGTACCGGATATCTACTCCATCACGGCCTTTGTCCCCAAGGGCAGCCAACAGGTGGCCTGGAATATCCAGAAACCGGCTGTACTGTATACGCCAAAACCGAAACCCAAGTCCACTAACTACAAAACACTGCCGAACAATTCGGGCAAACTGGTCAGAAAAGGAATCGAGGAGAATACGCCCTTATATCCGGATTCTGATGAAAATACGGAATCGATCCGAGACTCGATTACCCGGCTGAATGAGACTGCGAAGTCTATGCAGCAGCGCTATGAGCAGCTGCGACTGCTGGGCACTGAGGGTGATCCCAACGAAATCCTCAGCTACATGGATAGCATTTACCAACGCCTGGAGCGGGTGAAAGACGCATCAGCCGAATTGGCCCGAAAGCTAGGATTGTCGATTGATGACTTTAACGCCCGGTACCGGAGTTTTAATGAAGCGAAGTTTGCCGCGAATGAAAAAATCCTCGAAGCGATTGCCTCAATCCAACCCGTTGAAGTGCCTCCGCAGCTTCGTGCCCAGAGCGTCGGAATTGATTGGGTTAAGGTGATGGGTCCGGCTGTTCCGGAAAATGCTCCGGAAAAGCCGCTCGTATTCGTCTCCAAACCTGGGAAGGAAATGACTGCTACCCGGGCGGCAAACCGAATCATTGATCAGTTTGCTGATCGTGCATTCAGGCGCCCTGTCTCCAGACAGGAGGTTTCCAAATATTTAAACCTCTTCAAAGAGGCGAGTGCAGGTGGTGAATCTTTTGAGGAGTCCGTAAAGTTGGCTCTAATGGCTGTTTTGGTTTCTCCAAATTTTTTGTATCGGCCGGAACTTGCTCCATCGGAGAGCGGAAAAGAGTACCGGCTGAATGACTACCAGCTTGCATCCCGGCTTTCCTATTTCTTGTGGATGTCCATGCCAGATGAGGAGCTTTTCAGTTTGGCCAAAAGGAAACGCTTGCGTCAGCCCAAGGCGCTTCGCCAGCAGGTCGAGCGGATGTTGAACGATCCTCGATCTGCTCAATCGATGGAGATCTTTCTCGGTCAATGGTTGGGATTCGAGTCACTCGGTGTGACGGTCATTCCCGAACCAGGAATCTTCAAGACCTTCGATCTTCCACTGATGGAGGCTATGAAGGCGGAGACGGTTTTATCATTTGAATCCCTGGTCCATAGCGGTGGCAGTCTTCTGCAGCTTCTCGATTCGCGGCAAACCTATCTCAACGACGTACTGGCTATGCATTACGGAATTGAAGGGATAGACGGGAGTGAAATGCGGCCGGTGAGATTGATCGACCGAAATCGGGGAGGATTACTCGGTATGGCCAGTATTTTGACCGCCACTTCCAATCCGGCTCGAACCAATCCTGTAAGTCGGGGGAAATGGGTTCTGGAAACACTACTGGGCAACCGAATTCCGGAACCTCCCGCCGATGCGGGTATATTGCCCGAAAATGCTGGTCAGGTTGAAGGGCAGACCTTGAGAGAGGAATTTGAAATGCATCGCCGAAATCCCAGTTGTGTGGATTGCCATGAAAAAATTGACCCCATTGGGTTCGGATTGGAAAATTTCGATGCAATTGGTCGTTTCAGAACTTCGGAAAATGGAGTGCCCATCGACAGTGCAGGGACCATGCCTGACGGAGTCACTTTTGAGGGCCCGGTTGAGTTGAAGGACTATTTAATAAGGGAGAGAAAGGATCAGTTCATTCGCAATATTATCGAGCGAATGCTGGCTTATGCCTTGGGAAGAGAGCTTAAGCATTACGATGAAGCAGCCCTCATAAATATTATTGATGCATTGGAAAAATCAGAATACGATGCCAAGACCTTAATAACCGAAGTGGTATTGAGCTATCCCTTTCAATTCCAACACCCCAATCCAGACAATGAGTAACAGCTGGCATATTTCCCGCAGAAGTTTCCTCAAAGGAATCGGAGCAAGCCTTGCCTTGCCTTATCTTGAAATCATGGGGAGTTCTTCCGCAGCCTCCCATCCGAAACCACCGACCCGCCTGGCCTGTATCTTTCAACCCAACGGAGTGTTTCCAAAGGCCTGGGACGTGACGGGTGTTGGAAAACAATACAAACTTTCATCCATTCTCAGCCCGCTGCAAAATCTCAAGCGCAAGCTTACGATTCTTTCCAATTTGGACAACGTCGGCAAAGGCCACGTGCAAATGACGGGTGCTTTCCTGACGGGAAAAACCATCGAAGGAGACAAGAATGCTGTTTCCCTAGACCAAATGGTTGCCCAGGCAGTTGGAAAGGAAACACCGTTTCCCTCCATCGTACTTGGTACTGAACCTCCCCGTCAGGGTAATGCGGGCCGCAATCCAATTTCCTTTGCCAATACTGTCTCCTGGAGTTCGGACACGACTCGGATCTCTCCGGAAATTAATCCACGTGTCGCCTTCGACCGCATGTTTCGCGACAATTCCAGTCCGGAAGCAAAACGTAAGGCCGCTCAGCGTAAGAGCGTGGTCGATCTGGTTTTAGACGATGCGAAGAGTCTGCAACGCAAAGCCAGCATCCAAGACCAACACAAGATCGGTGAATATCTGGACAGTGTGCGCTCCGTCGAAGTGCAAATTGAAAACACGCTCAATCCGCAGGAGCGTACCTGGAAACCCATTACAAAACCAGATTACCTCCGCCCGGGAGCGGGTATCCCACAAGACCGGGACCGACATCTGAAGCTGATGGTAGATTTGATGGTGCTCTCTTTCTGGACGGATACCACGCGGGTCGGTACTTTGATGACGGCGCATGGATTCAGTCGCCAGAATTTCAGTTTTCTGGATGGCGTGACTTCCGACCACCATGGAATGTCTCACCACAAGTTTCAGGATCAGGCAGTCGATGAATATACCCGAGTTAGCCGTTGGTACATTCAGCAACTGGCTTACATGTTGGAAAAGATGGACGGCATCGACGAAGGCAACGGAAGCCTGCTGGACAACTCAACTATCCTATACGGTTCGAGTATGAAGGACGGCAACGGTCACAAAAAAGGAAACCTTCCCATCATTCTCGCCGGCCGTGGCGGAGGAAAGTTTCAGCCACAAGGTCATGTGGTGTGTGATGAGCATACTCCATTGGCAAACCTTCACCTGACTATCCTTCAGAAATTTGGCGTTGAAAACGATCATTTCAATAACGCCAGCACCGGTACAATTGCCCAGCTCGTTTAAGGACTAGGAATTAATTTCTAATCATATCGCCCCGGCTTCTTACCAATTGGGTGAAAAACGCTTTACCTATAACTATCCACGGGTGGTAGATGGGCACCGGTCAGGCCTTCGGGTTTTTCTTCTCCGACCACTGGTATGACCAGGGTTCCGATGCCATCGATGCTTGCTTCGATCACTTCGCCCGCTTTCAGGAAGCGCTTGGCTGTGCCAGCACCGGTTCCCCCTGAAGTACCGTTATTTATGACGTCTCCAGGATGAAGCGTAATGATCGAAGAACCATATTCAATCAGCTCCCAAAGTGAGTGAATCATATCACCAGCAGTGGCCTCCTGCATTTGCTCATCGTCGATTTTTAGAGTCTGGCGCAAGATTTCCATGGGATTGCCGTAAAATTCCTTTGGCACGATCCAGGGACCTTGTGGAGCAAAGGTGTCATGGCCTTTTCCGACAAACCAATCGGACCGTAATGGATTCCCGCCCGGTGGGCGCCCTCCGCGGTCGGAGACATCGATGGAAACCATATACCCAAATACAAAGTCTTCGGCATTGTTCGCAGAAACATATTTTGCTGTTTGACCAATCACACAGCCGAGTTCGACTTCCCAATCGGTCCGGTTGCGTCCGTAGGGAATGACCACGGGGTCGTTTGTGCCAATGACCGCGCCCCGGCTGGGTTTCATAAATAGGTAAGGTACGCCTCGGTTTTCCCTCCGTTGCTTCCGAGCGGCTGCTCTTTCTTCCGGAGTGCCACTCTCTTCAACATGGCTGTAGAAATTCACAGCGGCATTAAGAATCTTTCCAGGATACAAAATGGGAGGTAGTGTATGCACATTCTCTAAGTCGTGAACATAATCGGGGCGCTTGGAACCTAGCTTATCTCCCTCCACCAGTTCGTTTACGATTTCGTAGAGTCGGCGCTTCAGGCCATATTCGTAACGTTCGATTAGCTTGATCATGTCGGCGGGCACCGGAACAACAGGGTAGGCTGCCTTCTTTTCCAGAGCGCTATTAGCTTCGTTTAGTTCTACAACTAGACGATCTCGTAACACAATCCCAACGCGGGCTTCATCTTCAATTTCGAAAGTTCCGACCTTGAAAGGTTCTGCGACTGCCGGGTGGCCATGACCTGCTCCCATGACGAGAGTATTGCATAGGAATACTTGGGCGATAAATCCTATTAAAAGTCTTTTCATACTGTGACGAAACTGATCCTATGCATGATGCTATGGAATTGTGGGTCGCTTTTCCTGTCAAGTTCCGGACTTATGCGAATTCATATCTGAGTTATTTTAAACCTGGATAGATTTTATTAGCCCTTTCGGATGTGTTTTAATCGCGGTTAAAACCGCTCCTGCATTGTCAAAGGTTATCGGAGGTTGTAGGACCTGCTTCAGCTGCGATTTATTTGGGTAAAACAAGATTCTGTTTATGTTTTCTTCTATAACCCTCTCAGATGCTTATCCATCCACTGCACGCAAATTGCGTCCAAATCGGTCGGCTTTTCTCCCCTAAAATGAAATCCGTGGTCTCCATCTTCGACACGTATCAACTTGGTAGGCACGCCGGCCTTTTTCAGTTTGCTTAACATGATTTCAGATAATGAGAAGTCTACCACCTCATCCGCATCGCCATGCACCAGCAACATGGGTGGATCGTCGGGAGTCACGTGGGTAATGGGCGATGCTTCAAAGGCGATTTCATGTTCCATGGAACCCTCGATAATCCGTTCCTTTTCGCGGACTCCCAAAAAATAGGTGGCGTCCTGTCCGTTTATGAAATTTGAAGGAGCGGCCCTGGCGATAACACATTGGACCTTCGCGTTCACTTGGTTGACTGGGCTGCCGTCCGGCCGATGTTCGTCGCCATTCAGCACGCCAAGCATACTGGCCAGATGACCACCAGACGATCCGCCGACTGCTCCGATTTTGTCCGGATTGATTCCAAACTTTTTTGAGTGGAAGCGAATAAAACGAATGGCTCTCTGTACATCTTCTACTTGGCTTGGATACCTAAAACGCGGTGTGGCACGATGGTTAATAGCAAATACAATGTAACCTGCAGCGAGTAACGGTTCTCCGTCATTGATTACGTGAGCTTGGTGGCTGAGGACCCGAGCATCATAGCCCAAGGGTCGCGTCCAACCGCTGCCTGAGATTTGGACGACCCCATAACCATTTGGCTCAGTAGGGTAATAAACATCCATTACCAGGGCCAGCCCGGAATACATGCCGTAAATCACGTTGCGGTCAACGTCTGCTGCGTTTTTTAGATTTGGCTGCCCCGATGCCCCAAGACAGTTGAGAATGAACATTATTAACATTCCTAGTAACTGAAAAAGAGGAGTCATGGACTTTGAATTCATCGGATTCGCTTATATTGAATTAACTAGTCAAAGAGATCAGGCTGGGTGGTGGCGAGCTCGTCAAAGACGAAATCAAAACGGCACTTGTGGAAAAACCTGCAGGCCGCCGCCAGATGAATTTTCAAATGTTGCCGGTGATCTTCGTGATTTTCGAAGGTGGGTTCCTCCGGAAAAATCAAAACTTCCTGATTTGGCTGATAGAGAGATAACTTTTCTTTTAGCATATTAGAAGTTATTAACCGCAGTCTATTTTATAGATCAATTTTTTCGAATACGATCCACGATTTGTTTGCTTCGCCGTAAGGCTTCTCGGGGATTGGGTAGATTAGGGTGAAGCTCCAGGCTGACTGGTCCATTGTAGCCCATTGAATCCAGGACTTGGAAAAAATTTCTTAAATCATCTTCAGATTGCACTCCCTCTGTGAGAGAAAGGTGCAGGTCTTCTTTGCCGTCATTGTCATCCAAATGAACAAAACCCAGCCGATCTCCTGCCAAGGGCAGAACTTCGGCGGGATCTTCTTTGCTGATTTGTGCATGACCGATGTCGAAGAGCAAGTAGAGGTTCGGGTGGTTGATTTCGTTAATAAAATCCAGAGTGAGCGAAACGGTCGGAAGATAAGTATTTGGAAAATGCTCGATGCCAATCTTCACCCCTTGTTCATGCCCAAATTGAGCCAAGTCTCGATAATGCGGAGCAATGCTGGAAAGATCCTTGTTTTCCCGCTCTGGCCCAGGAATCACGTAACAAAAATTCACCCCAATGTTGGCCGCGTGTTTGATGCCTGACTTCAGGTGATCCGCAAGTTGTTGGACTTCATCTGGATTCTCGTGGGCAAAGTTGTGGTTAATGGGTGCGCCAAAAGAAGCAGCCACACTGGTTACCTCAAGTCCAAGCGATTGTAGGGCCGATCTAGAGCTATTCGCCTTCTGCATCTGTGGTTGAATATCGGCGGCAGCAAAGCCAAGATCGGCGACTTCCTGCAGAATCTTTGTTTCCGGCCGAGTCTTTCCAAAAAACCTTCTCATACGGCGTAAAAGACCCTGTCGTCCGTTATTCAGCGTCCATATACAACAGGATAAATTCATATTATCTCGTCTAACTAATTCTTGTCTCCGGCTTCCTTAGCGAGTCGACGAAAGACCTCTCTGGCTTCCTCGAGTTGGGCAAGCACATGGTTCTTCTCCTCCTGTGACCGCCATCCGGGATCTGCGTCCATAATCTCTTCAAAGTTATTTATCCAGCGTATGGAGTATTCTGCCGATTCCTTATTGCGTATCGGCTGATTCCCTACATGGATCCAAACCGGGTTTGTGAAAGCTTGTGCATAGAGGGAATCCAATGGATATCGTTCTTCCTTTTTCCCTTCTGCACGTAGGTGGTACCATCCGCTTTTTGCCACCTTAAGAAGCCTATTGAAATCCATTGATTTGCCTTCACTTTCCCATGCGAATTCTTCGACAATTTCGCCATTAAATACCAACACTAATTTTTCCAGTCGGGTAATGCATTGCACCTTTGCCTCAATTTCTATTGTGCTACCATTTCTCGGCAGGCTAATTGTCTCGCCTGGTATCTTCCCATTTATGGTGAATTCAATAAGCGGACCGCTACTCGCGAAAGCATGCCCGTTTTTAAGTCCATCAAACCAGGCCTTCATATCGAGTCCTTGGTCGCCCGTGTAAACGTAGGTTTTCAAGGATCCTACTTGTTTACTCCAGTAAAGGTCGCTGATGGAGTCTTCTCCACCGCATACCGAGATTTTCAGGCCGTTATTCCAGACCGCATACAAAGGATAAAACCCAGCGCGATTGGCGGTTGACCATTCAATGGCGTCGGTTGTACCCAAGGCTGCGTCCACCATAAAACCTTTGGCATGGCCCAGTCCGTTTTCCAGGGGGTCATCTTCGCCTTCAAAGGCATGCACATAGCCCACCCAGGCACCTTGGTTTATCGCTTTTCTCAACATGTCCGTGTTGCTGGGATACTGGCTGGCTATACCCGTTCCTTCGTAACCATTAGCGAAGGGCGAAATAAGATGATCTTTCATGCCGAACATGAACACGTGACCCCAAACAGGCGGGCGATACTCTTGCCCGACCACAACCATGCGATCCAATCTTGAAAGCGGGTGAGGCTTTCCCCCAGGTACAAAGAATTGGTAGTCCAGAATTCGGTTGTCCTTGTTGGCGATCTGGTGAAGCAGCAGGTCCTGATCTTCTGCTTCGGAAATCTTTATCAAATTTTCCAGGCTGTTGTGAAAATTCCCCCCGTAATTCATGTGGACGTGGGTTGAACCGCTTAACCAGCCCTTTTTGCCCATGTCCTCAAACGGTTCTAGCTCTACTTCCAGGATTGTAAGTTTGTCGGTTTCAACATTGGCCTGAATCCGCTTGGGTTTAAATTCGAATCCCTTAAGAAATAGTAGATCCACCTTACCGGACGGGACTTCCATTTCAAACTCACCATAGGAATGAAATATTTTTTCTCCAACCCCAGTATAACGGGCATAAGCATGCTCTGGGGTATAAGCCTTTCCATCCGCCGCCGTCAGGTATACGCGTGCTCCTATCTCTTCTCCGTTATTGCCATGCCGGGTACGCACTTTGAGTCGCCCCATCGGTCGCTTCCATTTGCGATCCGTAATTTCAATTGTTTTCTGTTTTCCGCCATTGGTCTCCAGCAGTGCAAGTTGCGGCAATCCACCTTTGTTGGATAAATAGGCAATCCATTCTCCATCCGGTGACCATCTTGGATGAAAGGCGTCGTGCTGAAAGAAGGTAAGTTTGTAGGGTTGTCCGCCTTTGGTTGGCTGGACGTACAGGTTGGCGAATTGGTCCGCAGTTCCTGCTGTAGAAGAATACACAAACCGCTTCCCGTCGACCGACACGTCGGGGCGGGTTCGGTAAAGGGTCTGTTCGGCCAATACGATTCTCGCTTTTTCAATCCCGTTGGCTTCGGCTGGCACCCGGAGCACATTGCCGGATCCCAGCGGCACGTTTCTGTTGGAGACCAGCAATAATTCATTTCCGTTGGGAAACCAGGATGGAGTGATGTTCATATCCCACCCGCCGAAGTATAGTCGTTTATTTGGGTAGCTGTGATCCTGGCTTACTGGAATAGGTTCGCCTTTCCAATGACCCATTTCAATGGAACGGATATACACATTATAATATCCGTTCGGCTTGGTTGAAACATAAGCGACGTTCTTGCCATCCGGAGAGAATACCGGATCCAGGTAAAGTTGGGTGTCATCGGTGAGCTTATGGCTTTGACCGGTTTTCACGTTGAGAATTTCCAATTGAATAGTTTTCCCTCCATCGTCCGCAGTGTAGATAATCCATTTTCCGTCGGGGGACCAGTCAGGTGAGGTATGGTATTTTTCGGAGTAAGTCAGTTCTAACGATTGGCCGTTGGTTGGATCAATTTTCCAGATGGAACCACTCATGGCCACCGCAATGGATTGGCCATCCGGAGCCCAGTCAGGAGACCATGGAGTGGAACCTGTCGAAGGTGGAATATAGAAATTATGCATATAACTTCCCCCTGATAGGGCCGCCGGGTAACCTCCTGATTGAGCCTGTCCTTTTACAGTCACTGGAAACAAGAGACCGATTCCGATCACTGGGATTAACAGACCAAGCTTTTTGATTACACTGAACACGAAGAGCTTAAATCTGCAGGATTTGTCGTCGAAGTCAGTAGAAAAGAAAGTTGCTCTCTTCTTCATATCGGTGAGCATCCCATAACAATCCGGGATTTTTTGCGATGTGCCTTTCGCAAACCATCATTCGTGAATTCAACTAATGAACCATGTCTACTTCTGATTCATTTGAGACCTGCCATGCCGAAGTATATAATCTGCTCTCACGGGAGAGTTGCGTGAAGGCCATGCTTCAATTTGAATCTGCCTTAGCTCAGGCTGAAGCGAAAGTTGGCCTCATTCCGGATAGCGCGGCCAGTGCCATCTCTGATGTTTGTAAGCAGGCTCAGTTTGATCTCGATTCTCTTGAGCAACGGGCTTCAAGGGCAGGAACATTGGTCATACCTTTTGCTAAAGACCTGACTGCTCTGGTTCAGGAAGCTTCCCCCAAAGCCGCCGGTTTTGTGCATATGGGTGCCACCAGCCAAGACGTTCTCGATTCGTCTTTGAACCTGCAATTAAAGAAAGTCCTAAAAATCCTCAGCCAAGGTCTGATCCGGATCGAGACAGCGTTGAGTAATCTGGCTCGCGATCACACCGAAACTTTAATGCTCGGGCGCACCTTACTTCAGGCAGGTCCACCTATCAGCTTTGGCATAAAAACTGCTAATTGGGCGGCTTCGATTCGACGAGGACGAACGCGAATTAAATCTGCGGCTGAGGATGCGTTATTACTTCAGTTTGGGGGTGCAGTTGGAACCCTTTCCTCCCTGAAAAAGGATGGCCAACAGGTGGCCTCCGAATTGGCAGCAACATTGGGCTTGAATCTGCCAAGAGCTCCCTGGCACACGCAGAGGGATCGATTAACCCATTTGATGGGCGCATTGGCGATCTTGGTGGGTTCTTTAGGAAAAGTTGCTCGGGATATTTCGCTCATGATGCAAAACGAAATTGCTGAGCTTTCCGAGCCAGGTGGTGAAGGGCGCGGCGGTTCGTCCGCAATGCGACACAAGCAAAATCCGGTTGGATCCATGGCCGTTTTGTCGGCAGCCAATCGTATTCCCGGTCTCCATGCATCGCTACTTTCCGGAATGGTTCAGGAACACGAACGTGGACTAGGGGGTTGGCAGGCAGAGTGGCTTACCATTCCTGAAATACTTCGGGAAACTTCAAAAGCCACCTTTGCCATGGTGGAAGTGACGGAAGGTTTGCAAGTGCATCCACAAAAGATGCAGGCCAATCTGGAGGTGACCAATGAGGTTGTTTACTCGGAGCACTTGGCTGCCGCTTTGCGGACCTGTATGGGGCGTGAGGAAGCGAATTCGCTGGTTGCTCAATTGGTGGAAGGGGCCGTTGCCTCCAACTTAAAGCTTTCGGATGTCGCTGCCGGAAATGCAACCGTCTCAAACCATTTAAAGGAGGCCGAATTGAAGGCTATTTTTGATCCCGCGAACGCTATGGGCGACAGCCGCGGCATGATGGACCGATTATTGGATGAGTAAAGAAGACAAAATTTCTGAAAAGTTCGAGCGTGGCTTGGCAAAACGGCGCAAAGTGTTGGGAGATGCTCATGTCGATAAAGCCATGGCTTCAACAACTGATCTGAACAATACCTTCCAAGATTTTATCACCCGGTATGCTTGGGGGGAAGTTTGGGAATCTCCACAGCTGGACGACCGGAGCCGAAGCCTGATCACCTTGAGCATGCTCATTGCTAGTGGGCATGAAGATGAATTCAAGATGCATATTCGTGGAGCTTTTAATAACGGAGTCACTGTAGAAGACCTAAAAGGATTGTTCATGCATACTGCCATCTATTGTGGTGTGCCAGCGGCGAACAACGGGTTCAGACTCGCGACAGAAGTCCTGAAGGAAATGGGGAAGTTGTAAGGCGAAAAAGGAAAATCGCAAGGCTTAGCGAGTTCGTTTGTCCCACTGAACGGCCATCGTGTTAAGGCGTTGGATCGTCGATTTGTATTTTGGATCGTTGAAAAGATTTATCCGTTCTCCTGGATCGTTTTTCAGGTCATACAACGCGCCATCTTTTTCCGATAGACGTTCGTCCATAAATATCACCAGCTTCCATTCCTTGGTCCTCACCATGACTCGCCTTCGTCCGGTATCGCGAAGCTCATCGTAAATGTCGGCTGCGTGATCGTGTTCACTGAATACTGCTTCGCTCCTCGGGGGTGCTTCGCCGCGGATGAGGGGCAGCAAACTTTGTGCTTCTATGTTGTCCGGTGCCTCCAATTCGCAAAGATCTAGAAGGGTGGGCAGAAAATCAATCGACTCCACTGGATCCTCTATGACCTTACCTTGGGGCAGGGCTTTGGGATAATGGAAAATCATGGGGATACAGACATTGTTGTCATAGAAATCCCGCTTTTTCCATACGCCGTGTTCTCCGAGTTGAAAGCCTTGGTCCGAATTTACGGCGATGATGGTGTTTTCAAACAATCCTACATCTTTGAGCGTTTCGATGAGCCGTCCGACCGCGTCATCCACCAAGTGGACCATGCCATAGTAAGTTCCGCGACCTATCCCGATTTGCTTTTTGTTCAGGGTAGCGCCAGCATATACACGAATATGCTCTTTTTCGTAAGTAGGTTTTGTGGCTAAGGACTCAGGAGTGGGCAAAGGGAGTTTGATGGTTGCGGGATCAATAAAATGTTCCCGGTCAATCACGTTGGCCACATGGGGAGAATGGAAGGACACGCGCAGAAAAAAAGGTTTGTCCGAGGCGCCTAGCTTTCGGATTTGATCAACCGCTATTTCACCAAGGCGTGAAGGCCTTAAATGCTTTGCATCGATATCAACCACGCCCCCGATCATCCACTGGTGCAGGTCGGTGCGGACACGTTCAAAGCTATTGTCATGGACAACGGTTTTCCCATAGGGAGTCAGGTCGCCGTTATTGTTAACGATGGCGTCTACAGTGCCGATTTGCTGGAAATCCGATTTGAAGGCATGTAATTTGCCAACGTTAATGGGCTCGATGCCCGCAGCTATCCATCCCTTTAGCAAATGGGGTAGTTCGGGACGAATATGTTTGCGATAGGCTCCGGGATTTTTGGCCGGCTTTCCCATGGCCATGACTCCGGTCTGATGCGCGTACAAGCCAGTTTTGATAGAGGTTCTGGATGGGAAGCAAACCGGGTTTTGCACTACCGCAGTTTTGAATCGCACGCCATTCGCGGCCAGGGCATCCAGGTTTGGAGTCTTGGCCCAAGGGGCATCGTAACAACCTAGCGCGTCGGCACGGCCGTCATCGAACATGATCCACAAAATATTCGGTGTGGTTGCGCCTAGGGATTCCGTTACAAGTATTATTGCGGCAATCAGAAAAAAATTTCGGACTTGCTTTACCATGATTGAATTTTTCTTGGGTTCTAATCTGTAGCTGTGGATATGGCAGATTTAAGTCCTCGAGTCAGCAGAAAAAGTGATAGAAGGATTCGGTTATGCGGAATTTACCCATTCACTAATCAATCGCTCCCTGCTTTTCGAACTGTACTATCGTGGCATGTCATTCAGCCGTCGCGATTTTCTCGGCAAAGCTGCAGGATTCCTTGCCCTGGCTTTTGCCAATCCTTGAATCCTTTCCGCGTTGGAATTTCTGGGTGCTGTGGAAGGCCTGATCAAGGTAGCTTCCAAACCCATTCTCAATCTGGAGGGTTTGAACGATCCGGTCATAATAGAGTCGGTCGATCTCCTGAAAAAGGATTGGCAATACTTTGTGAGAGTTCGATCCAAAGATGGCGTTTAAGATATTTCTCTCGATAACAATCGGGCCCGTTACCTTCCTC
>DDZZ01000006.1:38310-109839 GCA_002346535.1 Opitutales bacterium UBA2995
CTCGAAAGAGTGGCTCCATTTTTCATTGTAAAGGATGCTCGAGATTTGAAGAACCTGCTCTGGGAGTTATATCGTTGGGGCAGTAACTATAAGCTGTAGGGACTGACTTTTTGGAGTCCAGTAGCCTGGAAAGTATGAGTGGCGCCGGCGTAAACGGAAGTCTCACACTTTTCAGGCTCAGGTTGCGACCTTTTACTTCCTTAGGTTTAATTTCAACAACATGCTCTGTTGACGAGCATTATTCGTTCTTGTTAACTGAGGCATGAAACTTGGGTTCCTTCTTTCTAAATTTTTCATTTATGCAACCTTTTGTGTGTTGACGACTAGCACTGAAATAGTTGCCAGCGATAAAAAACTCATTATCATCGCTGGCAAACCCAGCCATCCGCCCCTAACGCACGAATTCCGTGCCGGTTCATTACTGCTGGAAAAGTGCCTGCGTGGAGTGAATGGCCTCAAAGTGGAAGTACACGACAATGGATGGGTCGATGACGAAGCTACGTTTACCGATGCCGATGCAGTTGTTATATATGCTGACGGGAACAAACATCACCCAGCTTTACAGAGGGATAATTTGGCTACCCTCCGAAAACTAATCGATCGAGGAGTCGGTTTTGGTGGTATGCATTACGGAGTTGAAGTTCCGGCTGATCACGGGAGTGAAGAATTTTTGGCCTGGATCGGAGGTCATTACGAACAAGAATATTCATGCAATCCGATTTGGGCTCCCCGTTTTGACGCTTTGCCAGAGCATCCGGTCACCAGAGGCGTTCTTCCATTCTCAATCAACGATGAATGGTATTTCAACATGCGCTTTTGCGGAGGCATATCCGGAAACGAGACTTACCAGGATTCCAGACTGAAATTTACACCCATCTTGGTTGCCAGGCCTTCTGATGATGTCAGAGACGGTCCATATGTGCACCCGAAAGGTCCCTACGACCACATCGTTTCAAACAGTGGCCGACCGGAAACGATGCTGTGGGTTGTCGAACGTTCCGACGGTGGCCGGGGTTTCGGATTCACGGGAGGACACTTTCATTTGAATTGGGGTGATGAAGACTTTCGAAAGCTCATTTTAAATACGCTCAACTGGGTTGCCAAAAACGATGTTTTTGGAAATGGTATAGAGTCCAGAGTCAATAAAGAGGAACTTTACCGAAATCTGGATAAAAAGGATCAAAAGTAGGTTTTTTATTCGTTTCGATTCATTTTAATAAAATTCTCACAGTTATTTCACAGGGATTAACTTCTGCGTGGATTTATAAGGCTTGCATCCAGATTTCAGGCTTTATGGGGTGATTGTGTAAAATATCCTTTATTCTCCAAATGAAGTATTCACATGCTACACTTTTAGCGGTGTTGGCTGCCGTATTTTTAATCGCCGATTTGGGCCATAGTCAACCCTACCCGAATCCTTACCGCGCCGCTGACACTTGGGCCAAACTGCCCGATGGCAGGCAAATGGGAGCGGTGGGGGATGTTCAGGTGGATCCAGATGGTGTTCACATTTGGGCGGTGATTCGATGTGATGCGGCTGAGCCGGGTCGTTTCGGGAATGAATGTCTGGATTCCGATCTGGATCCGGTCCTCAAATTTGATGCTGAGGGAAATGTCGTCAAAAGCTTTGGCGGAGGAATGTTTATCTGGCCGCATGGAATTTTTATCGATGATGACGAGAATGTATGGGTGACGGATGCCGTGAGGGAAGACCGGACACCTGAAGGAACACGTGGTCACAAGGTGGTAAAATTTAGCTCAACCGGCGAAATGCTAATGACCCTCGGAATTCCGGGACAGGCAGGCAAAGGCGACTACCAATTTAATGCCCCTGCCGATGTGGTCATTGGCGATGATGAAAATATCTTTATTGCAGATGGACATAATCCGGATGGTAACAACCGGATTATGGTCTACTCCAAAGATGGCACCTTTCTGCGTTCCTGGGGCAAAACCGGGTATGCTCCCGGTGAATTTCATGCGCTGCATGCACTAGCGATTGATAAACGGGGACGCCTATTTGTGGCTGACCGTTTTAACAATCGATTACAGGTTTTCGATCAGGAAGGAAACTACATCGCTCAATGGACTCAGTTTGGTCGGCCGAGTGGTGTGTTCTTTGATGAACATGACAACATTTATGTTTCTGATTCTGAGTCGGATGATGTCCAGAACCCCGGATGGGAAATGGGAATTCGAATCGGTGACGCCAAATCAGGTTGGGTTAAATACTTTATCATGCTTCCTACCGGTGATCCACGCAGCACACGCGGTAATGGTGCGGAATTTGTGACTGCCGATGCAGCCGGTAACCTTTATGGTGGCGAACCCAGTACACGGAAGCTTCAGAAGTATGTGCGAGTGCGACCTTAGCCCACAATTCTCGCCAAATGCGCACACATAAAGTAAGGTAACGGAAACGAAATACCTTTGGTGTTTTGCAAATTGCATTTTGTTTCAAACAGTTGTTTACGTGTTTCACTATTAGATCCGTCGTTGCGGATTTTTCGATTGCGCGCATTTTCGGGCTGACATGCCGAGTGTTCTTGCCTCCAGGCTTAGTTACGCACCGTAGTGCGCGCCTTCGCTTATCAGTCGTCATCCTCAACTCCGAGAGAAATTTGGGCTAATTAGTTTCAACTTTGTTTAGGCATGAATTGGAATTCCACACGATTTAGAACGATGGATCTTTTCTTGTATGAGCTGCTTTGCTGCGATGGGAAGTATCCTGAACATCAAAATATTAGTTAAAGCAGCTCCTACATTTGGGAGGTGGGCTTGTGAAGCATTTCTCAAAAGCCATTGCCTCCGGGATACGTCTGCCTAAGGCTCAATGGACTATGCTAGGAGTAGGAACGAAAAAAGTATATGAGGATGAATTGGTATCTGTGTGGCACATGGGTCTTGCACCGGGTGAAGAAACAGGTCGTCACACCCATGAATTAGATTACCTGATCAAAATTGTGGAAGGATCCACGCTCGAGGTTCGAGGGCCAGAGGACGAGCACCTCGACACGGTAGAGATCGAGGCAGGGAAAGCGGTTAGTTTCCACATTGTGGGAGATGAGATCCATTCCGACTTGCCTGGTTACCCCACAGTGCCTGCCACCCACAGTGCGAAAAACGTAGGCGACACGAATTTTCGCGAAGTGCTGATTGAGTTCAAAAAGTAGAGTTGTCTCAAGGGCTCTCCTCGAACGGCTTTTCCAATCATACTCTGGAACCGGATCCGATAGGAAAGCGGTATAAGCCACGATGTTCAAAATATCTTCGGGTGCAAGATTCGCTACAATTGGGGTCATTATCGCGGCCATTCCCCCCTTTCGACTTCCCCGGTTCATATTGTTGCGCTGACGTGCCATGTAGCTTGGTGACTGAGCTGCAATTTCCGAAATTAAAACGATGCCATTTAAATCCGGACCATGGCAGAGGGCACAAGCGATAATGTTGCGTGAAGGATCGCCGTTAGCATAATTAGCTGGCATTTTCGGGTGATCGCCTAAATACCAATCGGCCGGTGTCTTTTGAAACTGAACGCCTTCTATTCTACGGACAATTTCGTCACGGGTAAATTTGCGTGGTGTATCCGGTAGGCTGTATTTGATTGTATCCTCTAGAAGTGGTGGGGGAGGTTCGGATTCGATCGTATAGGTCCAGGATAATTCTACCAGATGGTTTGCAGTTCCTCAGTGGTATTGGGTGATTGTACCAAAATATTGGATGCACCGATTACAAGTGAAAATGAAAAAACAAGTTTTGATTAGGTCATCATTGTTTAAGGCGATCAAGGTAGACCAGGCGACCAGTTTCATTGAGGTTGAGTCCTTGGCCACCGAAATCTTTTCGGGCCATAAAATCCTCCGTTTTCGATTCCGGTTCGTGAGCTCCCATGATTTCGGTCCGGATGTTTCCTTCTTCATCTTTCCATACACGGCTAATGATTGCCGAGTGACCACGCCATGCACCTTGTTCATTTTTCTTCCAGTATTGGACAAAGTCGCCCGGTTGTGCGTTATTCGGTTCAATAGAGTCTACAATATTCATTAAATCCACTAAAGCGTACTGTACACCGCGCATGAGCCCGGCTTTATGGAGAATTGCTTGGTTCAAATCGGGAGGAGCGGGATGGATGTTAATAGCGTTTCTCAGGTTTCGTGGCAACTTCACGTCAAACTCTGCTTCAATCACGGCGACCATGAACTGGGAACAGTTTATTTGATGATTGGACTGGTCGGGTCCGTAGGACCATCCTTTATAAATCGTTTGATCGAGCCGATCGGCCGTAGTTAACGGATCGGAATGTAGAATTCCTTTCAGAAGGAAGCATCCAAATGCAAATATCCAGAATCTTAACATTAAATCCGGTAATACTTTTCCGCATTTTGGTGAAACAATCCGGTTCGATCCGAATCCGAGAAATCGGCTGTAATTACATCATAGGCATTCCAAACCGTTTGATAGTCACTGAAAAGGGAATCCACTGGAAAGTTACTGGCAAACATGCAGCGTTCGGCTCCGAATGCGTCGATCATATCTAGGACGAAAGGGCGAATGCTGTCCACCGTCCAAGTCCGGTCACACATGCCAAGTCCGGAAATTTTGGCGACTGCGTTTTCGCATTCGGCCAGGCGATTGATGGCTTGGCGCCAACCTTCGATGCTTTCCTGATCACGGTCTGCCGGAACCGAAGCATGATTTAAGATAAACAAGGTTTCTGAATTGTCATGCGCCAAGCTGATCGTGTCATCGATCTGGTGGTAATACAAATGCAGGTCAAAAGAGAGATCGAATTTTTTGAGCAGTGAAAAATTGTTCCGCCAGGCACTGTCGGTCAGGTATTCCCGGTCAGCCATATTCCAATTGGCGTTTTTGTGCCGGTTCAATAGTTGCCGAACGCCCCGAGTATTACTGTATTCACAATGTTGTGACAGTACTTCCTCGAGGTCGGGGGAGGAAATATCCGCAAAGGGAACAATCCCGTGTGGGTAACCCCTGGACCCGGGCTCGTCGGCCAAGCCTTGCAAAAACTTGGTTTCATCTCCCGGTTGCAATTCGTTGTATCCGCACTGGACGTGAACTGTCTTAACAAGTTCCAGGCCTCCTGCCTCAGCCCCTTGAATTAATTGTTGTGGCAAAAATTCACGTGGCAAGTCCTGCGGATTTCCCCACAGCCATTCGGCTTGTTCTTCCAGCCAAGGATAACTGCCAGTGCTTACGTTCCAGAAATGGTGGTGGGCATCTATGATTTTCATTCAGCCCTGAGACCTTTAGGCGATGAAGAAGGGCGGTCAATGATACATTAGTTTCTAGCTCATTAATCCGTCTAAGGACTTGCAAACGTATCGCTTGAAACAACCTGCCATACGAGATCCTTAAATCCGTCACCATCCTCTTCCAGAGAAGAAAGTATGCGGTCGACCTCGGGACGGTCGGTGATCTCAATTCGGCGGCCCAAGGCGTAGGACAACATTTTCTTCGTCAGCGCTCTGGCAAATGTGGCCTTTTTGCTTTGCAGGGCGTTCTTGAATTCAACGATGTCGTTAAAGCTTTCTCCGCTGGACAGTTCACCGGATGCATCGATTTCCACGCGGTTATCATAATTCACCCGCCATTGTCCTATGGCGTCAAAATTTTCCAGAGCGAATCCCAATGGATCGATTTTTCGATGGCATTCGTAGCAGGCTTGGTTGTCGCGGTGTTTTGTTAATTGATCCCGTATTGATTTGGCCCCACGGACGTCCGGATCCAATGGTTCTACGTCTGGTGGTGGAGGTGAGGGCGGAGTTCCCAAAAGGTTTTCCAGTAACCAAACCCCGCGTATGACCGGTGAGGTATCGACACCGTTGGCAGTCACAGTCAGCACGCTTGCCTGACCTAATAGCCCACCTCTGCGTGGATCGGCCAGTTCGATTCGGCGAAATTGATCCCCAGTGATGTCCTTTATTCCGTAAATCTCTGCCAGTGGTTCGTTTACGAAGGTAAAGTTAGAATCGAGGAAGCAATCGAGGCTTAGATTTTCATCCAAGGCATTGCGAACGTAGAGTTCCGTTTCAGTCCGCTTTGGCGGCGGAAGGAAACTTTATTACCAAGGCGGCCAGAAAATTGAATTATTGGATATGTCGGAACAAGTATGTGCTGCCAGTTCGGTTTCTGGTATTTGATTTCCGTCCAATCATTCTACCCATTGTTTCTCGTCATAGCCTCCTTCCGATAGCATACGAATAGCTGTTTCCAAATTGGAGTATACCCTATTGGATTTGTTGGCATTCGATTGCAATATGAATAGGACGAGAAGGCTCAATCTGTTTTGATCGAACCACTTTGCAATCTCAGTCGTAAAATTGCCGGTAGATTGCCTGAAAGACTGGAAGACAAACAGGACTTCGAAAGCTATAGTCTTACTCAGGACATGATTAATGCGACCCTTGACAGTCTGGTTCGATTTAAGGAGCTCCTTGGACGGCCCTCGATTGGGATACCCAATTTTACACATGTGGTTACGCTTACGGAGGTCTTGATGAATTTGGAGGACATGGGCTATCCCGAATTAGCCAGGGCCGGTCATTAGCAAGCACTTTTGGGATAACGCGCAGAATCAACTGTATTGGAAAGAAAAGTGGTAAGGTTCCGATAACCGCAATGGCGATTGGATTGCGCCAGGACACTTATTTAAAGTGTTGTACAGCTACCACCGCCTTATCAAAGGCGTTCAGGATATTGAAAAGGTAAAACTTTGCAGCAAAGTCTTGAACGTTATATGAACCCGCAGGTACTAGGCGGGTGAAGGACGGAATACTTACTCGTTCAGATTTTTAGGAATAGCAAACTTCTGAACGCGCCAGTTTTTAATCTCCGTTACGTAAATCGAACCTTCAGAGTCAACGCTCAGGTGGTGGGCAAAATCCAGATCTCCGGGAGCTTTACCAAACTGACTTAGTTGTCCGAGGATCCCGCCATCGGTATTCAGTTTTAAGATCCGATTGGCATGACCATCGGCCATGTAAATGGCGTCTTGGCTAGCCACGTAGTGTACTCCCCAGGGATTGCCGACGTCAGGCCACAGTTCAATAAACTTGCCATTGGCATCAAAGACCTGGATTCGTGCGTTGGTCCGGTCGGCTACGTAAACCCGGCCATTATTGTCGACGGTTACGTCATGCACCAAATTAAACTGGCCGTCGCCTATGCCTTTGCTGCCCCAGTGAGTAATGTACTTTCCGTCAGCAGTGTATTTTACAACACGTGAATTTACATATCCATCTGCAACGTAGACGTCTCCATTCGGTGCAAAGGCTAATCCCGTGGGTCGATTGAATCCATAAGGTGCGTCATTGTCGCCAGTGCCCATACCTGCATTGGCTATCACCATGCGAATGCGTCCATTGCGGTCACACTTCATGATTCGGTGTCCGGAAACATCCACCAGCCAAATATTATCCTCGGCATCCACTTGAAGTCCGTGGGCCGATTCGATAGGCATGTTTTTCCAGGCATCGAGTATTTTGCCGTGTCGGTCGAATTGAATGACCCCATTCTCACCGCGGTGGAAAACCCATATGTTGTCGTCCGAATCGACGTCCACGCTGACCGTCTCACCCAGGTTCCATCCCTTGGGCAAATCTGGCCAATCTTCAACCAACTTGTGTGGGAGTTGAGGAATCTCTGACCAGACTGAGGCCGAGACCGAGGTAACATAGAAGACAATAAGAGGTAGTAATCGAAAGGTCATTTCGGAAACTTAAACGGCGGATTCACCACCGTCAACCGGCAACTGAGTTGTCATGTCCATAATATGTTTTTCTGGCCGGGAATGATTGCGGAAAACACCGTAGAGAGTGACTACATAGGTTTCTGCGGTGGATTTAATGCCAACGCTTCTGGACGTTGTTAGGAGCGAGCACCCCTACTGTATGGAGGGTAAGTCCTTTTACCGCGTTCTTTTAGGCGAGAATTTGCCGGAATTGGATCATGTGATCAAAGATGTTGATGAAATCAGAAACCGGCAACGTCTTCCAATGAGGAGCGTGCAGACCAAAAAATATGTTTATGTCTTCAATGCATGGTCTAACAGTTTGCGCGATGTTCGCGAAGCCACGGAAAATACTTTCGCCGATCGGCGCATGCAGGAACTCGCAAACCAGGGAGACCCGTTTTGGTCAGCTCGCGATGATCTTTTCGAATTCCGAACGAAGGAGGAATTCTATGGCTACGAAACCGATCCGGATGCTACAATAAATCTTATCGATTTGTCAGATCCGGAAATCCAAGCCAAGATCGAGCGTCACAGGAAACTGCTTTTGGATCGGATGGTCCGTACAAAAGATCACGCACTGACGATTAAGCTGTTGAATCTTATTGGTTAAGTTAGGAATCCGATCCCCCGTTTATTTCGGATTTACGAAAATTGGAGCGCATGTTCGAGGAATTGGACATTGAGTTTGATGAGTCGGATTTTGCCTTTCAATTGTTACTCGATCTTCGGATTCCAGTAATTGGCCGGGACCTCAAGTTTTCGGAGGATCTAAATAATTGGAATTGGCCTTCTTTAAACGATTATTCCGTTTCCTTTAATGAAGTTACGGGATTAACGAGTCTCCAGGTCGAATCGGATCTTCCCCGGATTTTCTTACCAAAGCTCGACCTTCAAATGCCCTGAAAATCGAGGTGTCTCTTATTAGTTAGCTTCCTTTCGCTCGTCACACGGCCCTCGATCCGCGCCTCATAATTGAGTTTGCCAGCTCCTTATTATGACTTTTTTATTGATGAAATTCAACAGGAGCAGCCTCATGGAACAATCACGTCGACAATTCATTCAAACCTCGATAGCCGGTGTGGCCGGATTATCCCTGGCCAATCAGACCTCGGCCCAGGCAACTGAAAGTACCCCGGAAATGCCTACGCGGAAACTGGGCAGGTTGGATGAGAAGGTTTCCCTGTTGGGGGTGGGCGGTTATCACATCGGAGTCCCCGAAGAGGCCGAAGGTATTCGCATGGTCCAGGAAGCCGTCGATGAAGGCGTCACCTTCATGGACAATGCTTGGGAATACCACGATGGTGTCAGTGAGCAGCGGATGGGCAAAGCGTTACAGGGACGCCGTGACAAGGTGTACCTGATGACCAAACACCATGGCCGCGAAAAGGGATTAGCTATGGAACATTTGGAAGATAGCCTGCGCCGTCTAAAAACCGACGTGATCGATTTGTGGATGTTTCATGAGTGCGTTTACGATGAGGATCCCGATCTCATCTTCGCAAAAGGAGGAGGAATCAAAGCGGCCGAGCTGGCCAAACAACAGGGAAAGATTCGCCACATCGGTTTTACCGGCCACAAGGACCCCATGATTCACTTGAAAATGTTGGCTTACCGCTTCCCGTGGGATGCGGTGCTCATGCCTCTGAATATACTCGATGGCAGCTTCAAAAGCTTTGAGAAATGGGTGCTGCCCGTTTTGGTAAAACGCGGTATCGCTCCATTGGCCATGAAGACTCGCGCCAGTGGTGACATTATGAAGAACGACATCGCTACCTTGGAGGAATGTTGGCGTTATGTGGCTGGCCTGCCGGTTTCGACGATCGTCAGTGGAATGAAAACCTTGGATGAACTACATGACAACCTACGTTTGGCACGGACCCTGACGCCCATGAACGAAGTCGAAAAAGCGGCCGTTTTGGATCGTACGCGGGAAGTCGCCATGACCGGTGCTAATGAGCGCTTTAAAACTACTCGCAACTTTGACGGTCCTATAGGGCGCGCACAGTACGGCATACCGCAGGGAGCGTAGTTTTTAAAAACTACGTGGCTATTCCTCTGTGCTTTCCTTGATCTGTCCAAAACAACCCATTTCAAATCCTTTATTTTGGCAAAAGGATCAGTCAAGGGCTTTGGGACGCTTGCCCTCCAAGTGCCGGATTTAAATACCTCCTTCTAGTATCGGCCATTTGGTTTTCCCCTCCAACTTTTTGTTTTAACGGTTTTCCATCCAGGTTTTCAATTGTTCAAAAGTGATGCCTGGTGTCTGGCAGAGTTGAATGAGATTCCGCTCTCCCATGAAGACCTCGCGGCATTTCGGGCCGGTTGTTTGGCGTGGTCCTTCGGAAGAACCACTTACTCCCTGTGTCGGTTTCCTGTGACCAAATTTTTCCTTCTCAATATTCCCATCTGGCTTCTTAATCATGGATCATGAGACTCTTTTTATTATTCATTGCATACGCAACAAGTCTGACGGCTAAAATTGATTGGCCCGATTATCGAGGCCCCGAAAAGAACGGACAAATTCAAGGTAAACTGCCCCTTGAGTGGAGCGAAGAAAACAATGTCACCTGGAAGACAGAAATTCATGGAAAGGGCATTTCAACACCGGTGATTGTAGACGATCTCATCGCCTTTACGGCAGCAAACGAGGATGGGGGAAAGCAGTATTTTATAACAGTCGATTATGAGTCCGGGAAAATTCTTCATGACAAACTGATCTTTACCAACACCAAGGTTCAGTCCATGGGTGGTTTTGGAATCAACACTTACGCTACGCCATCACCTGTTACGGATGGATCTTATGTGTATATCCATTACGGTACTTATGGAACCGCCTGTGTGGATCCGAAAACCGCTGATGTGATTTGGGAGCGGCGGGACATAAATTGTAATCATCATCGTGGTGCAGCTTCCTCTCCGATACTTTATAAGGATCTTCTGATATTAACCTTGGATGGAATTGATTACCAATTTGTGACAGCCCTTGATAAAAAAACGGGTGAGACGGTTTGGAGCACACCGCGTTCCACAAATTTTAGAGACCTGGATGAAGATGGAAAACCGAAAGCAGGAGGCGATAGACGCAAGGGTTTTTGCACACCGCTCATCATATCTGTCGATGGTCGGGAACAGATGATCAACATCGGCGCCAAGGCTTGCTACAGTTACGAGCCGAATACCGGAGAGGAAATCTGGGTCGTTGAATTTGAAACGCATTCGGCCGCTGCTCGACCGGTTTTCGATGATGAAAAAGTTTATATTTCAACTGGATACGCCAAAGCCGATCTTTTAGCTATCCGCCCCGATGGTCACGGAAATGTGACTAATAAAAAAGTTGAATGGATTTACAAGAAAAACGTTCCCCGCCGCAGTTCATTTATTGTGCAGGAAGAACGGCTTTATATGGTTGACGATGGAGGCATTGCCACTTGCCTCAACACGAGCAACGGTGAAATGATCTGGCGCGAGAAGGTCGGTGGAAATCATTCTGCCTCACTTATTTTGGCTAACGGAAATCTCTACAGTTTTAATGAATTTGGGGACGCTAAGGTCTTTGCAGCATCGGATACTTTTCAGATCCTGAACGAGAACAAACTCGATGTTGGTATGTTTGCCTCGCCTGCGGTGAAGGGAGATTCTTTAATCTTGCGGACTTCGACCCATTTATATCGTCTGGACGACTAGGCCTTCTTCTATTCAGGTTTTACTGTGACACAGGATCGAAGTTTTGGACCATCTGATCGGTGGATGTTCCTTCGAGAAATAATTGGGCCCAAACTTCCAGGTGAAGCAGTCTGAGCAGCAGGCCGTGATCCTTGGTGTTGGTAAAGATCAGTTTTAAAGACAGGATTTTTAGGTGCTGCGCTCTTGCCCTTTCCTTATTTGGACTACAGTAAACAAGGTATGCTTTCACTGGAATTTCTTACAATTCCCGACCCCGACGGCTGGCACCCCAGCCTGAGGCTTAAAGGTGATTGGCTGGTTATTAAGATCAGTGACGGCGTCTTGTCGGGATACGGAGAAGCTTCACACAGTAAACAGGACAACGCTTGTAAAGCCGGGGCTCAAGAAATTTTTACTCAACGCCTAAAATCGTTTCAATTGAGTTTGAAAAACTTGCGGTCGTTGGAGGAAGAAGTGTTGGCGACACAGCCAGATTTTGTGAGAGCCACCGCATGGTCGGGAATCAACCAAGCTCTCTACGATTTACTGGCCAAGCGCGAACAGGTCCCCGTTTGGCAATTATTCAAAAGCAATACTTCTTTGAATTGCCTGTCGCTTTACACCACGATTAATCGCGCCCTCACAACACGTACTTACGATGACTATCTCAGCTTGGTGCAAAAAGCAAACGATCAGGGATTTAAGATATTTAAATGTGCACCCTTCGGAAAAGTTACCGATCCCAATGACACTGAGGAATCATGTAGGGAGGGTTTGGGTACACTAGCTTTATTGCGCGAAAAATTTCCTGAAATTGGCATGCGAGTAGATTTCCATGAACGGTTTGCTCCGGAAAACTTTATTAAGATCGTTCCGGAATTGGAGGGTTTCGATTTGGATTGGATTGAAGAGCCTTTTGCCATGGGCGATGATTATACAGAGCTCCGAAAAAGAACGAAACTACGAATTGCCGGGGGAGAGTTGTTTTGGGGAACGAAAGTTTTCTCCGAAATAACCGAGAATCAATGGGTGCATGTCATCATGCCCGATGTAAAATATGTCGGTGGTTTTGGTCCGCTCCTACTTGTTCTGGAAATGGGGCAGGGACGTATTGAAATTTCTCCACACAATCCTTCTGGGCCGGTATCGACCGCGGCCAGTTTGCATGCGGCGGCCATTTTCCCCGACCTCGTTCAATCCCTGGAAATTCCTTTTGATAAAACCAATTTAAGAAAGTCCTACGGGGAATGTATTGAAGACGGATACCTTTACCTGAACGATAATCCGGGTTGGGGTTTGGATTTGGACACCCTTGTCACCTGAACCTCCGCTTGGCGAAGGTATACACGAATTTCGTAAAGATGCTGTCTTCAGTAAAGAACTTGTCTTCGACACTGTTAAAGACCATATACCACTGAAGGTCGCGTTTTATTTGCCAACCAAAGATCACACTGATGTTATGGATATTGTCGTTCTGGTGTTGGAAAGATGATTTTATCCAGATATCGTCGTTGAAAAAGTAATCAGCAATTACTCGGTTTAACCAGATGGTTTGTTCCGTTCCGTCTGGAAGGGCTTCGAAGCGCGCTACATACTCCCAGCGAACGGGAAACTGATCAATTGGCTGGTAGTGTTTGGTGAGTATGGCTTCGCTGTAGTCCGTGCCCTGAAATTCTCCTCTTGCCCAGCCAATTTCGGTGAGTTCCCAAAAATCAGTACTATTGAATGAAATGCCCAGCCCTGTTCGTGTATTGTCATAGGGGTCATGAAAATCGATTTCATGGCTTGCGGTGATTCCAAAATCATTGGGAAATATGACCTCGGAAAAAAATTCGTAGTCCCGTAAAACAGTTCGGTCACCCTCGTTGCGATAAAGTGCAGAATCGAAAAATACCCAAATGGATTTGTACCAACTTTCTTCCGAGTCGTGCCCATAGGATGCGAGGAGTTTTGGTCCAAATATGTTGCGCCGGAATATCAACGCCAGGTCAGGATCAAATTGATCAGTGATGGAATCGTAACTTAGGTCTATGAACCAGGGATATTTCTCATATTGTAATGATGCGTATCCCAGATAGTCCGTGCTGTTTTTTAGGACCGTTCCATCCTCACGGACTCTTTCGTCGTCCGCCACGGAAGCCTGGAATTCGAAGCGGAAATCATCCGTGAGGAAAAAGAAACCATCCGTACTTGCGACTCTCGAATGTCCGTCGTCGAGTTCTGAATTATTAAGATAGTAACCCAGGTGAGATTTTTGCCCAATGTTTTGTAAAGCGCGAAAGACACTGACATTTCCATCCCTCGTTCCACCGTGAACTGTTTCACCTTCTAAGTTCAACAAGGTGAAATTGAAGTCCTTGTACTCACCACTAACTTTTGCTCCGGCCTCGATATCCGTGAATCGCCGAGTGTAGTAAAGGCGGTGCTCCATACGGAGTAGTTCCGAACCTTCGCGAAAAAAGGGCCGGCGTTCCGGTAAAAATCGCTCCGTATCCAACAATTCAATTGTATCGGCATCGGCTTCAACCTGGCCGAAGTCCGGATTGAATGTGAGGGCGGTGATAATGGATGGGCTCAATCGAAAGCTTAAATCGTAGCCTGATTCAAAGTTGGTGTCCTCTTCCCCGCTTAGCTCGAAAACACTGCTTACATAAGGTGAGAATTCGAGATTTCGGTCAAAGGTTGTGTCCGACAAATCCATGTGAGTCAGGTGACCGAAATTGTGAGGGCGAAAACTATCGGTTGGATTAAAGCTCCACCAACTGAATTCATCACGGCTTGGGCTTGAACGGCTCACATTAAAACCCCAGGTCTGATCATCTTCCCGGCTATAGTTCATGATTCCATATGGGATACGCATCTCGAAAACCCAACGGTCCTCCAGTATTTGAGCTTCCAGATCCCACTCCGCCGACCAGCCAAAGGTCCAGGAACTACCCGAATAGCCCTCTACCCCATCCGTGCGAGTTCCCAAAGGAGTGGAGAAAAAACCGTACTTGGTGCGATGGTTGTGACTGGGTTCCAAATGAATCTGTACAAAGTCGTCGCCGCGCGGATAACGGTCCTCGCGTCTTTCAGTCGCGTGTAGTTCAGGTATGTTGTCGTCAAAAGCCTCGACCGCTATGTATATATCCTCTTTGCTGTATGCGATGCGTACGAAGGTCTGTTGCGAGGCAAATTGCTGGGTACGCCGATCCATAAAATTTGTGCCAATCTCCGCCTCCTGCCAGAATGGTTCATCGAGAATGCCATCAACAATTAGAGGCGCATCGGTCTTAAGACCCCTGAAAGTTGGGCGATCGTCCAATTCGGTCTCGTGGGCGGTCAGTTGTGCCCATGCCATTAGTCCGAGGAATATCCAAACAGGACTCTTTATTTTATGCATGAATAGGATCCTTTTCAAAAATGGACGAGCTCATGGAGAAAGTTATGCGTCTATATAGAGGATAAGCGAAAACAAACGTATGGCGCCATGGGGAATATTGTGCGCAAAGTAAAGAAAGAATGGCGGTTTGTCCGTGCCGGTGTTGTTTTCGATATAATCCACTGCTTTATCGGTAATTACCTGTGCCACTTCATCATCCTCCCAAATAATCGATGGATCCCAGGGTCGAACTTGCTCTCGTTACACCATAAATTGGCCGGCTGGTCCGCCACGCGGCGTTACCTTTTCATGGGTTACTTTATCTCCGGGTTTACGACCGTAAAAATCGTCGTTTTCGATAAAAAAGCGAGGGTGGTTCCCGATGTTGGCGACCATTCCGAAATAGTAGTCGAAACCCACCTGTAGTGGTCCCGGTCCTATCTTTTTTTCTTCGACTTCCTTTTGACGCTTTATCGATCAAGGTTTGACGGTTGCTGATCAGGTTGATGACCTTTGGTTTATGAATTCAAAGGATAAGGTAGCGTTAGTTACTGGTGCAGCTTCAGGAATTGGTCGAGCCACCGTTGAACGTTTTTCCAAAGAAGGCGCGCTTGTAGTCGCAAGCGATCTCAGGGAAGACGTTTTAGCTCAGGTAAAATCCAAGTTTCCAGAAGTGCATTTGATAAATGGAGATGTGACCAGGAGCGAGGATACCCATCGAATAGTGCGTGAGACGGAAGCTCAATTTGGTCAGCTGAATATTTTAGTGAACTCGGCGGGAATTGTTACACGGAACTTGGGCACCGATGTCGATTTTGAAGAGGGCTGGGATAAAGTGATTGAGGTCAACGTGAAGGGAACCATGTTGATGTGCCACGCGGCGGTGGATGCGATGCGGAACCACGGTGGCGGCACGATCGTCAATGTAGGATCGATCATGAGTTTCGGTGGGTACCCGAATTCGCTTCCGTTTTCCGATGGATTTAATCCCTATCCAGCCAGCAAAGGTGCTGTCGCTCAGATGACACGCGATATGGGGGTTCGGCTGATAAAAGAAAACATTCGGATCAATGCGGTATGCCCTGGTTTTGTTTATACTCGGCTCACGAAAAAAGCGACCGAAATCCCGGAAGTCCTTGAAGCCATGGTAGAGTTGCATCCGATCGGTCGATTGGGACGACCGGAAGAAATTGCTAATGTTATCGCCTTCCTGGCATCGGATGAAGCGTCTTTCGTGGTAGGTGCGACTTGGATGGTCGATGGTGGTTGGGCAGCGCAGTAATTTTTCGGTTGAGTATTGTCGTTTTTGTAAATGGTGGAGGACGCGGAGAATCCGGAGATGGGAATTATCTCTGGCAACTTGGCTTAGCTCTTAGATCAACAAAATAGCTTGCTGAAAGTCCTTCTACGAATTTTCTCTGCGCCCTCGGCGGTTAGTTTTCTCTTACCCAAGTTACATTGCCTGCCGAAGCTTCGACTTGTTTACCATCGAGGGAATTCTTAGGAACACTCAATTGGTATTGGCCCGGTTGCAGGGAATAAAAGGCGAAGAATCCGGCACCATCGCTCTTCGTCTTATAGTCTGTATTTGTTAAAGCGATTTGGCCGCCATCGATTGGATTGCCGGCCTCGTCTTTCAAAAAGCCCGCAATGAAAGCCAGGTGCTTTCGCCACGTCACTTTCGGCGGCTTGGCTGGATCGGGATAAATGGCCTTTCCCAATATGGGCCAGATTCTGGAATTGTGACCCCGGAGTGAACCCTCTGAATCTGCAGCTTCTTTGGTGGGTCGGTCGTAACTGAATAAACACGTACCCAGATCTCTATTAATTGCTTCACGGTATTGCTCGAGAGTGTCTGCCAGTGGATTGAAATGGCCTCCGATCCCGATCGTGACCATACGTCCTTCGCTTCGATCGATCAGTTCTAGGGTATAATCAGCCCAATCCCGAAATTCCTGTTTCTGATCCTCTACCCATTCGCGTTTATATCCCATACGCAAAACCAAATCGACCCAGCCTTTTTCGGACCAGTTTCCCCAATCCTGTAGTGCTTCCCGGTAAGGCCGTGTGTCGGAGAAGCTCTCGACAGGTGCTGGTCCCCAACCGGTTGCATCAACACTTAAGATAGCCTTTGGGCGGTAGGTCCAAACAGAGATCGCACAGCGTTTCACAAAATTGGAGATCTGTTTTCGGCGAAAATCGCTCCATTCCATATTCTCGGCCTCAGGGCGGCCGAGAATTCCTGTTTCTTTCTGAAAGCGGGCGAGTGCCAAAGGATTATAGCCGCGGTCGTTACCAAAATATCGCACAAAATCCAGATTTACACCGTCGACGTCGTATTGTTTTAGGCATTCTTCGATTACGGCGATCATGCGGTTTTGTACTTCGGGATGCCCTTGCTCTAACTCGTACTGAATTTCGCCGGCGCGATTGCGAGTGTGCCATTCTGGATGAGTCAGTACTATGGGCTTGGGGGTGGATTCGAGGTAATCCTTTTGTCCCCCGATCTTGAAAGAATTAAACCATGCGTGGACTTTCAAAGGCAGTTTTCCATCGGAAGTGTCTCGAGCCTCTTCCAGAAGAGTTTCCAATGGATCAAATCCCGGTCGTTTAACAATAGACGCATGGCGTGGCTGGATGGTGGAATTAAACATCGCCGCACCTTCACGATGAACTTGGGCAACAATTGTATTTAGGTTCGCCAATCGGGCTGTTTCAACCAGTTGTTGGATCTCTTCCGGAGATTTTAAACCCTCCGCCAAGACCGAAACCCAAACCGCGCGGATTTCTGTTTTTTCGAACTGGGTGGATACTGGCGTTGACTCTGCCAAAGTTTCCTTTGCTGCGGTGTTGTTTGATTCCGGCATAGAACAGGCGGTAAAGGCAACAACTGTGAAACCTAATGCATTGAATTGTAGGACCGGCTTTATGCCGCGAACCCATTTGAGAAAATTACGGCATAAAGCCGATCCTACATTTTTAATCAGTACCATTCGTTTTTGTATTCCAATTTCACGCCCGCCAATGCGGTGAGCCGATTCCTGGGATCCATTGAGTGAGCTTGCCTTATCGCCAACCAACCGGTTGTAACCAGGCTTGTTCAACTTGGTTTTCAAAGGAAGGATTCGGATGGGGCTTGTTTGAAGAAATGGTCACCCGAGCGTAAAGGACATCCTGGGGAATATTAAAGCTAAGCTTGGTTCCGGTTTGTTCATCGAGTATTTCACCAATCTCGGATGGCGACTGATATTCCTCCTTGGTACCTATAAGCTGTGCCATGTAGGTGACACCGGCCTCGGCATCGATTGTAGTGCTCAAGGTTCGGTTGCCTGGGTCGTAGTCGATCAAATCCAGATAGACGCCTGTGCTGGAATAGCAATTTCCTGCCCGCATGGCATTGATTAGGGCGCTTCCTTCCAATCGATCCGCCTGAACCATAATCCAGCCGCGTCCAGGAGAAACATCTCCGCCATGGTAAGTGTGTGAATCATCGGTCGCTATTCCGAACAAAGGTTCGGCATCAAGCTTGGCCAGCCGAATGGTATTCGCAATGTCCCAGATATGTTCATCGCCGGGTCGAGTTGCATCCCCTAAGTGATTGATATTTGGATGTCCGTTGTAGATCTCAAAAAATTGCTCTTCCACGACATTGGCTAATTCTTCAGCAGTGATGGCCCACCGGAAATTGGGATGGTTCAGGTGAACGAGAATTGCCTGATTGGTTTCATTTTCTATTTCTTTAGCCGCTTTGAGGTGTGCACGCATAATATCCTCGACTGAGGTGTCGTCTTTAATGAATGGAATGATGGATTTTCCCGGTAGGTTGACCGCATTCATATGAACCGGTTTGTCTTGTGAGCTGCTTGAGATTTCCTCGGCCTGGAGGACCAGAAACTCCCCGGGCTTTTCAAACAACTTCCTGTATTCTTCGATTCTCTTGAGCCTTACCTCTTGTTTCCCTTTGCTATCCCGAATTTCAATCCAACTCTCATCGTATTTTTCCTGATACTTTTCAAAAGCGCCGGGTCCTTCCATTATTTGCCGTTCTTTGATGGATTCGAGTGACATCCATTTTTCCCCCACTGCCAGTATGTTGTGATCGCTCAGCGCAACGAAGTCGTAGCCCCGGTCCTTATACCAGCCCACGATCATTTCGGGAAAGTCATTTCCATCGCTCCAAAGCGAATGGGCATGCGTATTGCCACGATACCAGGATTTTTCTTCCGCGGAGGAACAAGCGGCTAGAAACAGAAAAGTGCTTAGAACTATGTATATTTTCATTTGCTATGATTGTTAAAACTCCCGAATTAGTGCAAGTATAGTTGCTTTTATTACCTGTGAAACTGATCACAGTTTAATAGGTAATTTTTTTCAAAGGTTTCGATTTCTGATATCAGTTTTTCAACCGACAGGGATCCCTTGACTGCTTTGCGCAATGAATCTTTGCCGTAGAGCAAGTCAATTGCCGGAACGTGTTTGATAAATTCGTAGGGCTCCTTTCGCCATTAAAAATCTCCCGGAAAAGCTCGAGCCGCACCCTATAGCAAGGTGATGCCGAATCGATAAGGTTTAAACGTTTTTCGGTCGGTGATTTTAATCTGAATACCTTGGCAAAGCGTGCTAGCGTGTTTCTGGAATCGAGGGGTGAACTCCACAGTCTCGAGGTTGAAGCCATCTTTTGTGATACCCTGATCCAATGTAGAATCGATCCATCTCCGAGAATCGATGTAGGGTGCTCCGACAACGTGGAAGGCTTTGTTTGCAAGAATTCCCACTTTAGCGCCACGCAGGAGAGAAAAATCTTGCCCGGCAGCAACATCGATTCCTGGTCTTATGGATGACATCGTATTAATATTGTGAAGATCGAAGGATCAACTGTGAAGGAAAAGAATTATAGGTTCGAGCTGCATATGGTTAGGATAAAGTTGGTTCCGTAGCGCCCTGCTGTACTATGGAAGTCCTGCTATGTTTCTAACTTCATGGCGGAGGTGCTCTCCTCCCGTCCTGTATTGGTTTTCTTTGTAATTTTTCTCGTAACGGGAGGCGCAAAAAAGAACTCGGGCGTAGCTGAACGCGGCTTGGTAGTTTCGGCTAACGCCATTGCTTCTGAGATCGGGATTGAAATCATGAAACAGGGGGTAATGCTATCGACTCGACAACGATCGTAAATAAGATTACTTTGAGCTTATTCTATTCGAAAGTATTTTGCTTATGCAGAGACATCCCGGTCTCAGATAACGATAATGAGAAGCTATTTAATTACTTTTGCGTTGATATTGATCTGTCACGCCTTGCCTGGGATTCTTCCAGACGAGCTGGAGTTTTTTGAAAAAAAAATCCGGCCCATTTTGGCTGAAACCTGTTATGACTGCCACAACAGCGTCAATAAGACTGAGGCCGGCTTAGCGCTTGATTGGCGGGAAGGATTACTTGTGGGAAGTGATCAGGGAAGTGTTGTTGAGCCCGGAAATCCGGACAACAGTGCCTTGATTTGGGCCATTCGTCATCAGGATGGCTTTGATATGCCAGACAATGGACCAAAGTTGGAGGATCATGTTATCGCCAATTTCGAGGAATGGGTCCTTATGGGGGCACCCGATCCCCGGGATAGAAAGCCTACTCAACTCGATTTAGACAATGCTATTGACTGGGAAACCCTTTTGGAAAATAGGAGCCAATGGTGGTCCTTTCAACCTTTGAAAAAAACACGTCCACCTAAGTCTGAGAATCCGGATTGGAACGAAACTGCGATTGATCAGTTCGTTTATGCTTACATGAAAGAGCAAGGACTGGAGCCGCAGGTATTGGCCGATCCAGAAACCCTGGTGCGTCGTTTACATTTAGTCCTGACGGGTCTTCCTCCAAAAGCAGAGGTGGTGAAAGCATTCGTAGCCAACCCCTCTGAAATGGCATACGAAGCTATGGTTAGTGATCTGCTTGCTTCCAAAGCATATGGCGAGCGTTGGGGGCGTTACTGGATGGACTGGTATCGTTTTGCAGAAACCCACGGAAGTGAAGGGGACCCAGTCATTCCTTTCGCAGGAATTTACCGGGATTACATAATCCGCGCTCTGAATGAGGACGTGCCCTACGATGATTTGCTCGTGGAGCATATTGCCGGCGATTTGATAAAGCGGCCACGGATCAACGAGGAGCTTGAAATTAACGAATCAGCCATTGGACCGGCACACTATCGTATGGTACCGTACGGCTTTGGCGTGGTCGATGCCTACCAAGAACAAATCAATTACACGGATAATCAGATCGATGTCATTTCGAAGGCCATGATGGGGGTGACGGTTTCTTGCGCGCGATGTCACAACCACAAGTTTGATCCCATCAGCCAAAAAGATTTTTATCGTTTCTATGGTATCATGATTAGCAATCGGCCTGGAACCCGAAACGTGGATATTAAGGAAAAACAGGAGCTGAACAAAGGGGCCATGGCTCGATTGAAGGCTAAAATTCAAAGAGGTATGGCCGATTACTGGATGGAACATGTGGACGTCGCTGTCGAACGACTGGCCAGCTTTTCCTTTGCCCCGACTGAGGAAGAACAGGAAATATTCGACGACCTGAAAAAAGAACGCCGTAAGCGCAAAAAAGAACTGCCAACAGATCCTCAGGCTTTAAACGACTTCAACCTAAAGCGAGAGGTCAACACCATCGGAGATTACCATCCTCTGGCACCTGTAAAACTGTGGCTGGAAAAACCAGCCGATGAAATAAGCAGGGCATGGAAGGAGCAACTGAAAGCCCATGCCGCGGATTTGAAAGGTTTTGAAGAAGCCAAGAAGGACGCGACTTATTACGCGGACCTGCGAGACCAGAAAACGCTCGAATCCTGGTTTATGGAAGGGAATGGCGTAAGCGCCAAGGTTAGTCCATCCGGATCCTTTGCGGTCGCAGGGAAGGGCTTTTACGCGATCTCAGAAATTTTTCCACGCGGCGTTTACAGCAATTTGTTTTCCAATAAGCACAACGGAACCCTTCAGTCGCCTTACCACGAAGCCAAAGGGGATTGGAGTTTTATGCGGGCCGCTGGGTTCAATGGGGCTATTCGCATGTCGGCCCGTAGCTACCCCTTGGAACAAGGGTTGCATCCCTACGAATATGCCGATACCGGTTTCCTGCAATGGTTCCCACTGGCCAAATACAAATTCTGGAACGAAGAGCAGGTGTATTACCAGATTTCCACGGCGGGGGATAAGCCTACCAAGTTTAAAGAAGAGCCATCCTGGTTTGGGGTTACCGAAGTGATTGGCGGAAAAGTCGAAATGAAAGAGCTGGGTTTACCGCTCTACACGGTTTTGAAAGACGATGTCTCAGTCACAGATCGAGAGTCCCTCCTCAATGCCTACCAGAAAGCACTTAAGCAATCAATTGCGTCATGGAGAAGGAATCGGATCAGTGATGTTCAAGCAGAATTTTTAAGCGTCTTTGTGCGTTTCAATTTCTTGCCCAATCAATTCGAAATCCTTCCGGAAAAGCTGGGGAAGCTTTTTGCCTATTACCGAGATTTGGAAAACGATATTCCCATTCCCACGCGTGCACCTGCCTTCATTGAAGGCGATGTCATCGATCAGCCATTGTTGGTTCGCGGTGAGCACCACAATCCCGACGAGTTGGTGCCTCGTCAATTTTTGGAAGTGTTCGCAAATAAGCACTACACGGGAGAAAACTCAGGGCGTTTGGAACTGGCTCAGGATATTATTGGCAAAAATAACACCCTAAAGTCCCGTGTATTGGTCAACCGTCTCTGGCATTACGTCTTTGGGCGTGGCATTGTTCTGACTACTGATAATTTCGGCCGCCTTGGACAAAAGCCGACCCATCCGGATCTCCTTGATTATCTGGCACTTGATTTTGAGAAAAGAGGTTGGTCCATAAAAACGGCATTGAAGCAATTGGTTTCCAGCCGAACTTTTAGGTCGGTCAGTTTGGCACCTGATGAAGTGATAGAAAAAGATCCTGAAAATTTATACCTGTCTTATTACACTCCCCGCCGGTTAGATGCTGAGGCTATTATGGATTCAATAAACAGTATGGCCCGAGTAGAGTTTAAACGAGGTGTATATGCCTACGTAAAACGCAATAAACTGGATCCTTTTTTAACGACTTTCAACCTCCCGATCTCGACAACCACCGTCAGCCGTCGGGACAGTACCAATGTACCTGCCCAAGCTTTGAGTATGATGAATGGTGAATTTGTTCAGGAAGCTGCTAAAGAATGGGGTGAAAAGGTTCAAGCAAGACTTGGTGACGCCCCTGCCAAGGCCAAAATTGAAGCTCTGTTTTGGGATGCATACGCACGTGTACCGAGTGCGGAAGAGTCCGATCAACTGGTTGAGTATTACGGAAGTATCGAGAATTCGAATACGGCCATGCAAAACATCGCATTTGCGTTGATGAATACAAAGGAGTTTATCTATGTGCATTAAGTTAAATTGCAGGAGTGGCTTTATGCTGCGAATCGCGCGTCTTAGACATCGCGGCATAAAGCCACTCCTACAAATAATTACTGATTGGAACGGGCCGTTAAAAATTCGGTGGTTTTGGCAACCCCTCCTATCAATCATAATTAAGTAACTCGAGTATCGATTGATGTCCGTAAACCAATATAACCGTCGTGAGTTTTTGAAGCTGACCTCCCAGGGGGCCGCTGCGCTGACATTGTCCGGCCTTATTAATTCCTTATCTGCGAAAAGTAGCTATACTCCAAAGTTTCATCACGCAGCAAAGGCGAAGTCGGTTGTCTTCCTATACATGTCTGGTGGGGTTTCGCATGTGGACTCTTTTGATCCTAAACCTATATTGCGCGAGATGCATGGTCAGCCCATGCCCATGAAGTTGGCTCGCACGCAATTTGATCAGGTAGGAAACATCTTGGGCTCCTATTGGGACTACAAAAAGTATGGTGAGTCAGGAATAGAGATGACGGATCTCTTTCCGCATATTGCAGAGCAGGCTGATGATCTTGCAGTTATTCGTTCTCTTACTGTCGAATTTAGTGAGCACGCTCAGGGAAACTTTTTCATGCACTCGGGCTTTCCGTTTTTAGGCCATCCAAGCGTTGGAGCCTGGGTGACTTATGGAATCGGCTCGGAAAATAAAAATTTACCCGGCTATATTGTTCTGCAAACTGACACGGCTGGGCCGCCACACGGCGGGGTCAGCCTATACGGCAATGCATTTTTACCAGCTACGACCGGTGGATCTATTTTTAAAATATCCGGCTCCCAAGCGGTTCCTAATATCCAGCCATCTCGTTTAAAGCATGAGCAAAGGAAGGCATTGGATATTATTAAGAATCTGGATAAAGGCTTTGCCGACAGGACCGCGGCGGCTGACGCCGTGATGGCTTCGGTGGAAAACGCAGAAACCGCTTATCTCATGCAGGAAGCGGTGCCTGAACTGACCGATATTTCAGACGAACCGGACGGCATTTTAGAATTGTATGGAGTGAATGATCCGACCGTTGGTAAGTCAGAATATGCTCGGCAGTGTTTGATGGCCCGTCGTCTGGTGGAGCGTGGCGTTCGATTCATCGAATTATCCTGCTGTCCCCGTGTAAATAATGTCCAAAAAGCGAATCCGTGGGATCAGCATAGTGACATTGAAACCGGTCATGCTTCCATGGCCCATCAGGTTGATCAGCCCATCGCAGCTTTAATCAAGGATCTCAAGCAGCGTGGTTTGCTCGACGAAACCCTTTTAGTATTCACAGGTGAATTCGGCCGAAATCCCTTTGCCCAAATGAGCAATGTCATTGGCCGCGATCATAACCCGCAAGGTTTTAGTGCATGGCTGGCGGGTGGCGGGATCAAGGGAGGAGCCATTTATGGTGCTACTGATGAGTTCGGTTACCACGCAATAGACAAGATCTCCAATATCTACGAGCTTTGGGCTACCGTCCTTCACATGGTCGGTATTGATCATGAAGCGCTGACTTTCCAATACGGCGGCCGCAACTTACGCCTGACCGACGTGCACGGCAAAGTCTGGCACGAGATAATTACTTAATCGGCTTTACCTGCGGTCAAGAATTTCGATCAATAGGGGAGGAAGGCTTTTTTTATGGACATACCTCGTGCCTCTATTTTGTCGAGGTCGGCGGGTCCCAGCCCAGCCTGTTCAACTAAAAGAATGTGGTTGTCGCATTCTTCAAACGGCCAGGAGCCTCGTTCCGCTCGAGGATCGTCATAGCCCATGCAGGCGGTTGCGATTGCGTCAGTTGAAACCGGGTTGCATCCGGCAATCATGACTCCTGGTGCTGTGAGTTGCACTTCAGGCCTTTCGTTCGTATCGGTAATGAGAATTTCTCCTCCGCTTACTGCTGTAATTCCGTCGACAATTGCCAAATGGATGGGACGAGCTTTCACAATATCGGCGATGATGTTGGGGACGCTATAGCCTGAATCTCCGTATTGCCTTTGTTCCGGTTTGATTCCGAGAAGCTCTAGGTGAGGGTATTCGGTAAGTTTATGAAGCGGTCCTCGGTGAGCAATGGCACGTTCCGTTTCTGCTTCGCTGTCATAGAGGCTGACCGGAGTTAAACCGAACAAATTTTTCATCGAGAGCGTGACCTCGGCTGTAATGTGGTTCTTGAGTTTGCAAAAGGAGATCAATACATCCGTTTTTTCGTACGACTCATTGAGCTTAAAAGAGTTAAAGATGTATCAAGCGACTTTTATATTAGCCTGCTACGGCAAATAACTGGTCGGCATAGAAATTGTTGGTCGCCAATTCCTCGAAAATTGCGTCTCCATCCTCAAGGGGTAGCTCTTCCAGGGGCGGGCGAACGGCCAACCATTGTGGGTGTTCGTAGTTTTTCGATACGGTGGCTTTGAGGGCTGGAATCATGGGCCTTTTTTTAAAAATTGCCCGAATCACGCTCAAATTCTCCTGCAGTTTTTCCGCCTCTGGCATCTCAAAATTGCGATACAAGTCTACTATTCTACGAGCGTTCACATTTCCGGTTGCCGAAATGCATCCCACACCGCCAATTTTCAGGGTATCCAGAAGATAGTCTTCCGATCCGCTGAATACATCCAGTGAGGGAGCAGATTCGCGAAGGGCAATCGAGTAATTGTGATCATCTGAACTGTTTTTCAGGCCTACTACCAGAGATGGAAATTGCTCTACCAACCGCGCCACGAGCTCAACGTTGAAACCGACATGCGCTACCGGTGGTATATGGTACAAATAAATATTTAATGCGGCATTGCCTACGCCTTCGATCACCTCCGCAAGGAATCGAAAAATTCCCTCATCGGAAACAGCTTTGTAGAAAAAGGGCGGAAGCATGAGAACACCGCCACAATTCCTGTCAACGGCTTCTCTGCTCATGTGGATGGCATCTGGTAAAGCGCAGGAGCCTGTACCCACCATAAGCTTTTCAGCGGGAATGCCCCCGGCAATTAAGGCGTCCATGGTGTCGGTTCTTTCTTGGACGCCCAACGATTGCCCTTCCGAAGTCGTCCCAAAAAGAGCCAATCCAGTGACACCTACTTCCAAAAGGTCCTTTCCAAATTGAACTGCTCTATATGTGTCGACCTGCCCGGTGGCGTCGAAAGGAGTCAACATGGGTACGAGTAATCCTTTGAATCTGCCTTCCATAAAATGTGATTTGAGGGATATGTTGTCAGTCTTCCTCTCCCAGTTCAAGATTGATAAACCTGAAGGGATGACGATAAGAATTGTTCCATGAAGGCAAACCGCCGACTTTCCCAATATTTTGATCACTCATAGCCTTTTGGTCCAAAACCATGGGATTTTCCACTGTAGATATTATCATCATTTTGCTTTATATGGTCGTTTCAACGACCCTTGGCGCCTGGATAGGGCGAAAACAAAAAAGCACTGACGACTATTTTCTTGGAGGACGTCGAATTCCCTGGGGAGCAGTTTTATTTAGTATTGTGGCTACGGAGACGAGTGTTCTTACGTTTATCAGCGTGCCTGCGATTTCCTACTTGGGTACCATGACTTTTCTGCAAATGACCCTGGGTTATATGCTTGGGCGCATCGTGATCGCTGTCGTTATGTTGCCGGTTTACTTTCGTTCCGAGCTGAAGACAGCCTACCATTATTTGGGTGAGCGTTTCGGACCCTCAATGCGCCGTCTGGCTAGCTGTGTTTTTATGGGCACCCGTCTTCTTGCCGATGGAGTTCGTCTGTTTGCTGCGGCTATTCCACTTACAATAATATTGAAAAGTAGTACTTTGTTCTCGGCCTTTGCAGATGGTCAGCTGTACGCGGTTTCGATCGTCTTTATTGGATTGTTGACCATCATTTACACTTATATCGGAGGTATTCGTTCGGTCATATGGATGGATGTGGTTCAGATGGCAATCTATGTGGGTGGAGCTTTCTTTGCGGCCATATTTATTCTCATTCGATTGCCCGATGGGATGGAAACTGTATTTCAATCCGCGGCTTCGGATAATAAATTCCGGTGGTTCGATTTAGGAGCCAGCTTAACGCTTAAGGAATTTATTCAGCAGCCCTATACGTTTTGTACAGCACTCTTTGCCGGGGCATTGTTTAGTTTGGCCTCGCATGGAACGGATCAAATCATTGTTCAGCGTCTTTTGTCCTGTAAAAACCTGACTGCGGCAAGAAAGGCCATTTGCTGGAGTGGGGTGGCCGTCTTTCTCCAGTTCCTTCTTTTTCTTGTGATTGGTGTAATGCTGTTTGCCTATTATCAGGGAGCAGCTTTGGAAGATCTTGGGCTGACTCGGGCAGATGGTATTTTCCCGAAATTCATCGTAGAAGAACTTCCGGTTGGAATTTCCGGGCTGATTGTGGCTGCACTGTTTGCCGCGGCTATGAGCACGCTCTCAAGCAGCTTGTCCAGCTTATCCAGTGCTACCGTATTGGATATTTACATACCGCTTTCCGGGGAGGGTAAAACCGACGCGCAGCTGTTGAAGATTTCCAAATGGGTTACTTTGATATGGGGAGTTGCCTTGGTTGGGGTCGCCCTGGCCTTTATTCAATTCACAGGAACAGTCATCGAAGTAGCTCTTGGAGTCGCCTCCTATACATACGGTGGTCTGCTCGGTTCTTTTTTCCTGGGACTACTCAGTAAACGAGTGCGAGAACGAGACGGTATTATAGGATTCGCTTGCGCCCTTCTGGGGATGGTGGTTGTAACCCAGAGGGTGAATCTGGCCTGGCCTCTTTATACATTCATAGGCGCTACGATCACGATAGGAGTGGGCTTGTTTTCGAGTCGGTTTAATTTCCCAAGTCAGGATGAGAAAGAGAATGCCTAGGAGATATACTAGGCATTGTAAGGATTTTTAGGGCGTTAAAAGCAATTATACTGGTAATTCAATAAAACACACAATTCTTCTGACGCCTGGATCCTAGCCTAGCCCAGGCTCGCGGCGATGAATTCCACTAAACCCGTTGGATAAATTCCTAGATAGACCACTAGTACGGCCAGGAGCAGTAATCCTGCGCCTTCGGCCTTTGTAATTTGTATGGATGGCAACTTCGGGGTGTCCGCCGATACAAGAAAGGCTTTCAATACCTTGACGTAGTAAAAAAGCGATACTGCCGACATCAATAACGCTACCGCTACGAGCCAGTAGAAACCCTCGGACCAACTTGCTATTTCCGGTTGCGAGCCAATAGCGGCCATAAAAAGATAAAACTTTCCAAAGAAGCCGGAAAGGGGAGGTATGCCTGCCAACGACAAAATGAAAATCATGAAAAGTATACTAAGGCCGGGATTCTGCTTCCAAGTTCCGTTAAAGTCATCGATTTGGGCTTCTCGTCCCAAACGGCTGTCAATGATACCAATCGTCGCAAATGCTCCCAACGTAGCCAGACTATAGATCACTGCATAAAAAAGGACTGAGATCGAACCGTCCTCATTGGCCGCGACCAAACCAATTAGGATGTAACCTGCATGTGCAATGCTGGAGTAAGCAAGAAGCCGCTTTACGCAGGACTGCCTCAGCGCTCCAATATTTCCAAGCACCATGCTGAGGACCGATACCAATACGATTCCCGCAATGAGCGTCTCCTTTTGTTCCGATGTCTCCAAAACCGGTCCGAACAGTTGAACGAGGAGAAAGAAGCTGGCGATTTTTGACCCTGATGCTACCCAAGCCGCTACTGGGACTGGTCCGCATTGATACGTATCCGGCGCCCACAGATGGAAGGGGGCAGCAGCAATCTTAAATCCTAGTCCGACCACCAGGAAGGCCGAAGCAATCAGGACGTAATTTTGAGGAGCCGCACCGCTCGTTATGGCGGCTGTGATTCCTTCAAAGCTCAGTTCATTGGTCGCTCCGAACAGATAACTCAGGCCGAACAAAAGAAAGGCTGATGATACGCCCCCGATCGTGAAATACTTGATGCCTGCTTCGACGGAAAACTTCTTGTCTGTTTGGAAAGCGGTAAGCCCATAAAGACTCAGGGATATCAGCTCGATGGATACAAAGAGCATTATCAAGTTTTGAGCCGTAATAAGGAAACCCATCCCCAGAGTGCTGAGCAATATTAGTCCGAAATACTCGCTGACGTGCTTGTTAGGCACATCAGTTTTGGCAAATTGAACGACAAAAAGAGCCAACACAAAAATGAGCCCCTTAAACCACAACGTCAGTGGTGTCAGCACGACTTGGCCATTAAAACTATTGCTGAAAGTTTTGCTTCCGTCAGTTACCTGTAAGAACTGCCACACGACTCCAGCCAGACCTAGCATAAGCGCGATAGTCGATAACGCTGCTACCTTGTTGCTTCGAGTTTGCGGATCGAGCTCTTTGTATTTCGTATAGTCGAACCCAAGGGCAACGAACATTCCCAGCACGACGATCAGCTCGGGTAAGGTTGTTAGAAATAACTGTGGGTAGTTCATTACAATTTAATCAGCCAGCGGCGACTGCCAGAGCTTCAAGAATGGGAGCCAGACTGGGTTCGAGAATAGAGGTCAACAATTTCGGGTAGAGGCCGATTGCCACGGCGAAGAGGATCAGCAAGGCACAACCGGCCTTTTCTGCCAGGGTCATAGGTGCGTAAGATTCTGTGGTCGAGTGTGATTGGGATGCCCGGAAAAAAGCCTCGTGAATCTTCACCAATGTATAGGTAAAGGTGGCGAGAATGCCGAAACCGGCCAGAATGATAATCCAGATCGAAAATTGATCCTGATTCCAGGTGCCAATCAAGACGTGAAGTTCCGATACGAATCCACTGAATCCCGGCAGACCCATGGAAGCCAATCCTGCAATGATAAAGGCCCAACAAACTCCAGGCATGCGCGCCATCAAATTATGCAGCTCGTAGAGTTGGCGAGTGTGGGTACGGGTATAGATAACGGTGCCCACGATTGCGAAGAGCAAGGCTCCAATGATACCGTGTGAGAACATCTGTAGTGATGCGCCCATCAGCCCCACTTCATTCAGTGTTGCCAGTCCCAACAAGACGAAGCCCATATGACTTACGCTTGAATATCCAATCACGTATTTGAAATCCTTTTGCACTAGGGCGATCAAGGCTCCGTAAACGATGTTTATCACGGCAATCCAGCCGATAACTGGCGCCCAATAAATCGCTCCGTATGGCAGCAAGCCAATGGCTACTCGTAGACATCCGTATGCGCCCAGTTTCATAACCACACCGGCCAGAAGCATTGATGCTGCGGTTGGAGCCGCTACGTGGCCGGTTGGTGCCCAGGTATGGAAAGGCCACATGCCAGCCAGAATTGCAAAGCCGACAAAAAGGATGGGAAATACCATCAGTTGGAAGGTTTCGGAAAACTCACCTTCTTGCATCAACTGAATCAAATCGAAGGTGTGTTGTCCGGATCCGTAGTAGAGGGCGATTAATCCAAAAAGCGCCACTGCGCTGCCGACAAATGAGAATAACACCAGCTTCATTGCCGCGTAGGTCTTTTTACCACTCCCCCAAATGGCTATTATAAAATACTTGGGAACGATGGCGATTTCGTAAAAGACGAAGAGCAGAAAGAGATCCAAGGACAGGAAAACGCCAAACACTCCACCAATCAGCGCGAAGTAATAGGCGTAGAACTGATTCGCTCGGTCTTCCAGCTCCCAGGAAAACAAGACTCCGCTTATGGCCACGATTCCCGTGAGGACCAACAAGCTAATGCTCAGACCATCCACGCCAACTTTGAATTGGGCACCGATAGCTGGAATCCAAGCCAGATCGATCACCTGCTGAAACTGACTGTTCGCAGCCAGGTATTGAAAGTAGCATACCAAAGACGCCGCAAAAGTAGCCAGCGCCGCCAGCAAAGCCAGGCTGCGAATCAGCTTGGTATTCTTGCCCGGGATGAAACCGATGATCGATGCAGCGGAAAAACTAATGATGACTGTAAGAAGAGCGATCATTTAACGGATTAACAGAGATACCAGGGTTTGAACAAACTGATCGCTGAGAATTAGCCAAGTTGAAGGTGCCACCCCAATCCAGACGGTCAGCACAAGCAGTGGTAAAATAATTAAGACTTCCCCATAAGAAATATCTGTTGCACCGAAATGTGTTGCATTCGTTTTACCGGTGAAGATCCGTTGGATGATTGTGAGCAGAAAAATCGCCGTGGCCAGCAAGCCCAATAAAGCAAAACCAGTGTGAATTGGCGCGATGGAAAACACCCCTGAAAATATTAGAATCTCCGCCGCAAATCCGGCCAGAAAAGGTAACCCCAACGATGAAAATATCAGAAAGCTGAATACAAACGCATAGCGAGGCATTACCGTTCCCAATCCTCCGAAGGCTCGTATGTCTCGCGTACCGCCAACTTCTTCCATTTTCCCGGCTACGTAAAACAAACCGGAAGCTCCTATACCGTGGGCAAACATTTGCAGGATGGCACCTTGCATGGCGATGGCCGGAGCATTGATTTTGTCGACTCCCATTGCCGCACCCACTGCAAAAATGCCGAACATGCAGTAGGCGACGTGGTTCAAAGAAGAGTAGGCCAGAATGCGTTTTATGTCTGATTGTCTGAGTGCGAGGAATGCACCCCAAAGGATGGTGATCAAGGTCAGGTTGAGTAAAGTGTTGGAGTAATCGCGAATCGCTTCGGGGAATACGGGAACGACCAAGCGCAGGAATCCGTAAACACCCATTTTCGACATCACTCCAGTCAGGACCATGCTCACTGCAACCGGAGCTTCGGCATATGCGGCTGCCTGCCAGGGATGCAGTGGAAATAATGGCACTTTAACCCACAATCCCAACATGACCGCGACGAAGATTGTTGGGTATAGAACTCCGAGTTTTTCAAATATTACGCCTTCGACGGCCAGTTTCCTGAGTTCTATGAAGTCGAAAGAACCCGTGTTCAAGTAAAGCAGCAAGACGCCCAATAACATGGCAACGGAACCGAGCACCGTGAAAATAAAAAAACTGATCGCCGCTTTATGACGACCATCGCCTCCGTATAATTTGATCAGGAAAAAGACGGGAACGAGAGCTCCTTCCCAGAAAATAAACCAATGGAAAAAATTGAGGGCAGTGAAGGCTCCATATAGCGCGGTAATCTGCAGGCATAGCAGGCTAAAATAAGTTTTTGCTTTTTCATCAACCTTCCAGGACGCCAGGACAAATATCGGAGAGAGAAACGCAACGAGCAGGACTAAAAGTGCATTCAGTCCATCGATACCCAAGAAATAGTCGACACCGATGGAAGGTATCCAGGCGTATTTTTCGACAAATTGCAGTTCCCCGCCAAAGTCAAAATGCAGAACAAGTTGTATCGCCAGAACGCTTGAAATTAGAGTCCCAACTAGTGCCAGTATTTTGATCATTCCCCTGTTAGCTGAGGGCGCCAGCACTATCGCTAAAGCTGCAACTAACGGAATAAATGTGATGGTTGTGATCATGCCGGACTTATCATCGGGTAAATACGATTAAGAGGATTCCAATAAGAACGGCGCCGCCTGTCAGGAGCCTGAGGTAGCCTTGCAGAAAGCCGTTTTGAATGAGTTTGTTTATCTGACTACTATTGTAAATCCGGCTGCAGGTACCATCGAAGGAGACTTCGTCGATGACTCGTTTGTCTATCGTATTTAAAAAGAAGCTACCGATATTGCGTACGACTACGGTTACAAAATCGACCAGCTGATTCATGATGGCTTCCAAGACCGTGATGAGGATGGCCAACACATCCCACAACTTGAATGCGGTGGCTTCATAGAATTCGTCCGCATAGAGTCGGTTTTCCAGCCAGCGATAAGGTACAGGAAACACTTTCTTGACCGGATCTGTTTCGTCTATGCCCAGTTTTGCTCTGGCGTATACCAGTAATCCCAGTCCGATACCACCGAGCGCTATGATCCAACTAATGATTACAACGATGGACTCATGTTGGTGAACGTGCACTCCAGACAGGTAATCGAGGATGTGATAAAAATGCTCGCTAACGTATCCCAGAGCGACGGCAAACACCGCCAAAATTACCAAAGGTACGGTCATTATTGGCGAACTTTCGTGGACATGGCCTTTGCCTCGATATTTGCCCAGGAATACGTAGCAGCATTGTCGTGTCATGTAGAAAGCGGTGAGGAGAGAGGCGATAGCGCTTATCCAAAATATCGGCCCGCTAGCAGTCCAGGCGCTCAGCAGAATTTGGTCCTTACTAAAATAGCCACTCGTAAAAGGAAATGCGCAAAGTGCTATTGTGCCGGCAAGGTAGGCGATGCTTGAGATCTTCATTTTGGAGAAGACTCCACCCATCAGACGAACATCTTGTTCGTCGTTACATCCGTGGATGATCGAGCCAGCACCAAGGAAGAGCAGGGCTTTGAAGAAAGCATGCGTCAACAGGTGAAACATACCAATGGAAATGCCGCCCTCTTTGAGTGCCAGTCCACCAGCACCCAAGCCGACCATCATCAAACCCAGCTGGCTGACCGTTGAGTAGGCGAGGATCCGTTTTATGTCGTATTGGCCGACCGCGACAAGGGCGGCAAAAAGAGTTGTAAAGGCGCCAAACCAAGCAACCACCTCCAGCATGGCTAGGTCGGCAATAAAAAGAGGAAATGCTCGGGCTACGAGAAAAACACCAGCTGCTACCATGGTTGCCGCATGGATCAATGCTGAGACTGGGGTCGGGCCTTCCATGGCATCCGGCAACCACACGTGTAGTGGTAATTGACCGGATTTGCCAATGGCACCGATGAATAAAAATAGGGCGATGGCACCGGCCGTGTTCATGCCAAACATCACATTTTCGGAAGCTGCCAACGCTGCGATCTGAGTAGTTTCCAAAATTCCGCTGCCATTGTCGAAAAGCAGGAAAGTGCCCGTCGCTTTGAAGGCCCAAAGTAATCCGATCAGAAAACCCAGGTCACCAATGCGGGTGGTGATAAAAGCTTTTTTGGCCGCAGCCGCCGCAGAAGGTTTTTGAAACCAGAATCCGATTAACAAATAAGATGCCAGGCCGACAATTTCCCAGAACATGAAGAAAAGCAGCAGGCTGTTAGCCACCACCAATCCCAACATACCGACCATAAAAATCGACAAATAGCAGAAAAACCGTCCCATCCGATCGTCATGGCTCATATAGCTCCATGAATAGATAAAGATCAGAAGACCGATGAGAGAAACCATCGCTAGCATTGATCCTGTCAAGGCATTCAAAACCATCCCGAATTCCAGGTCCACGCCGCCAATGTGCATCCAGGTGAAATTGTGAGTTTCTATTTGAGCCTCGTGACCCCAGGTCATGGCAAAAGCTTTAAGCGAAAGAATCAGGGATACGGCCAGGGCTGCTATTGCGACGAAAGCCGATACTCTGCCTGAAGGTTTCAGCAAAGCCAGGAATACACCGGCGATCAGTGGACAGATCGGTACCCACATCAGCCATCCAACGGAATCTGTAAAATTGAACAAGTTCATTCCTTTAGATCCTGGACTTGCTCCAGATCGACGGTTTTAAAGTGACGATAAATTGCTAGCACGAGGGCCAGGCCCAATGCGGCTTCGGTTGCGGCAATCGCTATGGTGAAAAGGGTGAAGAGTGGTCCGTGCAGCAGGATCGGGTTGGGTCCGAAATGCCAGAAAGCAATCAGGTTCAAATTCGCCGCATTCAACATGATCTCTAGGCAGACCAGCATGATGATGATATGCCTGCGAGTTAGCGCTCCGATCAGTCCTATGGTGAACAGGACTGCGGAGAGAATCAGGTAATGGTTGAGCGTTATTTCCATGGATGATTGAGGATCACTCTCCACTGGCGCTACTGGCGGCAACCACGGCAGCGATCAGACCGGCGGTTAGCAGGAGCGCGATCACACCGACGGATGCGAAGTATGGGTCCATTAAAGTCAGGCCCAGATCCTTTACGGATGGATTGAAATTGCTGAGCTGAGAATTGCTTTCGGATTTGGATTGCGTGATGAGCGGAACCAGAAATGCCAGAAGTAAAGCACCGGATACCAAACCACCCCATGCCCAACCACGTGACAGTAGTTTGCGCGTGGGATCACCCGTGACCTTTGTGGTCAGCATGATGGCGAAAAGCATCAAAATACCTACTGATCCAATATAGACCAGAACTTGCACGACCGCTATAAACTCGGCCAAAAGCAAAATAAAGAGTCCAGCCAGCGCTGAGAAAAACAGCAAGACCGAGAAAACCGCATGTACGACGTTGCGAAGGGCTATCGCCATGACAGCCCCCAATACGGCTATTGCAGCCATTATGTAAAAGGCAACGGTCATTCAACGAGTTGGTAGACCCGCTTCCCGTCAAGCGTTGGTGATTTGTTCAGCCGGCTCAGTCCTTTGGCTGCAGTTTGCAAGATACCGAAACCTATAACCCACCCGCCGATGAACGCAGCCAGACTTCCGAATTGCTGCTCGGCGAAGTAGTAGAAACCAGCCACAAAAATATTCAGGATGGCAAGCGGAAGTAGAAACTTCCAGGCGTAGCCCATCAATTGATCCACACGCAAGCGCGGCAGAGTTCCGCGAATCCAGATCATTACTGCAAACAGACTGAACATTTTGATGATAAACCACGGCAGACCGGCAATTACCGGCCCGCTCCAACCGCCTAGGAACAAGGTAGTGGCGATCCCAGCGATGGCAAAGGCGCTTATGTATTCTGCCATAAAGAAAATGGCGTATTTAAATCCACTGTATTCAGTGAGGTGTCCGGCAATGATTTCTGAATCTGCCTCGGGCAGGTCGAAGGGTGAGCGGTTTGCTTCCGCCAGGGCAGCTACAAAAAAGAAAATGAATCCAGCGAATCCCCAAGGTTTGAAAATATGCCAGCCAAGGATTTGACCAAAAAATTCTTTCACCAGATTTCCGCTGGCCAGCCAGGATTGGATTTGTTGGGAAGCTACGATTTCCTGTGCATTGAGTGATCCGGAAAACATGATTACAGCCACCGCCGACAGAACCAGGGGAATTTCGTAGCTGATCATTTGTGCCACTGCGCGCATACCCCCCAAGAGTGAGTATTTGTTTCTTGAGGACCATCCCGCCATGAACACCGCGATTGTATTGAGAGAACCGACGGCAAAGAAAAACAGAATTGCCGAGTCCATGGGCAAGGCCATCAATCCGTCTCCCAATGGCAGAAAGCCGACTGCGATAAAAGCCGGGACCATCAGCATCACCGGGGCAAGGAAATGAAAGAGCTTATCGGATCGGTCGGGAACAATATCCTCCTTTAGCAACATCTTAATTCCGTCTGCCAGTGGCTGCAACAGACCGAAGATACCGACCCGGTTTGGACCCAGGCGATTTTGAATCCTCGCCAGTCCTTTTCGCTCAAGCCAGGTCGAAAAACCGAATGCCCCCATAAACACCAAAGTCAGGGGCAGTGTGGCCAAAAGCAAGTGGACGAGTATTTGAACGACTGGATAATCGTTAAATAGTCCCACCGTCCATTGGCCTAATTCGATGAGCTTGTAGTCGATGAAATTGTTCATAGTCGCCAAAGGCGTTTCAGAATGTAGGAGTTTTCTTTAAACTGACTTTGAGTTATGTAGGGCAACGGCGTCTTGCCGTGCCGATTAGAATGAAATAGATTAGTTAGTGCCCTGTGAAGTTTTTAGGTGTTTTTCGTTTCTGGATTATCTTCGGGTGCCTCCGCTTTGGCTTCAGATTGCTGAGCTTGTTCGGTTGCTGATGTTTCCGTTTCGGCGGCGGCTTCTTCAGCGGCTTTCATAGCGGCCGCGGCCTGTTTAGCCTCGGCGGCCAAGCGAGCTTTTTCTTCACGCGCCTTTTTCTTGGTTTCGGCTTCGGCGATCTTGGCAGCTATGCGATCGTCTGTTTCCTGAGCTTCGATCGGATGAATTTCGTGATAGTATTCGTTCGATTTGAGAAGCTCATCCCGGTTGATGAGCAAACCTTCAAACCGGTTTTCATTTGAAAGTTCGAATTCACTGTCCATGCGGATGGACTCGAACGGACAAACTTCCACACACAGCTGACAGCTCATGCAAACCGAGGAATCAATATCGAAAACCTTGGGTCGTTTGATGGGCTTATCATTTTCGTCGGTGTCTTTAATAATATAGATGCATTGAGGTGGACAGGCTTTTTCGCATAGCTTGCAGGCCGTGCAACGCATGCCTTCAATCTCGTCTTCACCGTCGTAGACCAGGAACGGGATGTTTCTGGTGAACTGGTTAACAGTCGATTTTTCTTCGGGGTATTCAACGGTCGGCAGCCGCTCCTTCTTGTAGTAGCTCTGAATAAAGTTTTTGGCCGTGACGGCCATTCCCTGTAAAATACCTTTAGCGATGAGTGACATGGCTATTTTCTTAACTTGGTGTCTACATTTGGGTAGGGACCGATCGCCGAGCGGCCCGTCGATGTGGTTTGATATTTGGCAAAATTAAAAATTTTACCCCGGCAGTTTTGGCAAAACCACCATACCTTATTAAATATTGTATTCAAGTCTTCCATACTACCGATCGACTTCCCCGAGGACAATGTCGATACTGCCAAGAATGATTACCGCATCGGCGACCTTGTGCCCGATGCACATGTGCCGTAGCGCCGTTAGATTTACAAAGGATGGAGGACGGACTTTATAGCGGTAAGGATTGGTCGTTCCGTCCGCAATCAGGTAGAACCCAAGTTCACCCTTTGGCGATTCGATTCTTCCGTAGGTTTCCTGTGGATCTGGCTTGAATACTCGTGGTTCGTTTCCCATGATCGGTCCCTCAGGGATGTCTGCTATGGCTTGCTTGAGGATTTTGATGCTTTCCCGCATCTCAAGCATCCGCACCATGAATCGGTCATAACAATCGCCATGGGCACCAATGGGTACCTTGAAATCGAAGCGATCATAAATCCCATACTTGTCCACCTTGCGGATGTCGTAGTTCACGCCGCTGGCTCTGAGCATGGGGCCAGTGATGCTGAAGTTGGTGGCTTCCTCCTGTGTGAGCACACCCACGTTCTGGGAACGGGTGATGACAATCTCGTTGTCTTTAAGAAGCGTTTCGTACTCGTCCAGGAAGGCGGGAAACCGACCTACGATACGCTCGCATTCTTGCAACCATCCGTCCGGCAGGTCACACCTTACTCCGCCGAAGCGCATATAATTCACCATCATTCTGGCGCCGCTCAGGGTTTCGAATAGGTCGAGGATTTTTTCTCGTTCCCTAAGGGCGTATAAGAGCGGAGTTCCGAGAGCTCCCAAGTCGTTGATAAAAAATCCCACCAGTAGGCAGTGGTTGATCAGGCGTGTCAGTTCGGCACATATCACACGGATGTATTGGGCTCGTTCCGGAATTTCGATTTCGATAAGCTGCTCTGCGCTGAGTGCGAAAGCCCAGTTATTGGTCATCCCGCAAAGGTAATCGAGGCGGTCAGTGAAGGGCATGCATCCCAGGTAGGGGATATCCTCGGCCAGTTTTTCGTGGTTACGGTGCAGGTATCCAAAAATGGGTTTCAGGTCGACAACAGTTTCCCCATCCAGCTTCAGGTCCATTCGAAATACCCCATGGGTAGATGGGTGGTGAGGCCCCATGGCCACTTCGAGGATGTCCGCTCCCAGCTCGTCTTTACTCAGGTGGTATCCACGAGCCGGCATGGTTTCAGCAACGCTCACATCGAACCTCCTTCCAATTGGGCGCGCCTTTCTCTGGCACGTTCGATTACTTCGTCGTGGGGCGTCGGTTCGTAGTCGTAATCGTTGGGTATGACGTAGTCTTTCCGCATGGGGTAGTGCTCGAAATTGGGCCACATGAGGATGCGCCTCAGGTCTGGATGATCGGTAAAATGAATTCCATACAGGTCATAAACCTCTCGCTCCATCAGCTCGGCTCCACGGTAAATGGGGGTAAGGGATTGAACGACAGGATTGTCGCGGTCCATGCAACGTTGCTTGAGTAATACCGGCCCTGTCTTTTTCTCTATGGAAAAAAAGTGGTAAACCGCTTCCATTTTGGCCGGGACTTGTGTGATGGTCACTTCCATCTTTCCGTCTTCATTCTTTTCTTTGGTTTTTACTTCGCTATCTAGATAGTCAGCGCCGGATACACAACTTAGGTAATCGAGGCGAAATGCCGGATGTTCCTTCAACCAAGTCACTACCTCAGTTGCTTTTTCCGAGGGAACGATAAAACAGCTATTCTTTTCTTCCCACTCGACTTCCGGAAATTGCTGAGTGACCAATACATGATTCACCTCGCTCATTTGCAACCATCCTCCACATTTGGATTCTGGTTTGGCGGGGTCCACACGTTCGGATTGTAGGGCGGAACCAGGTCGTCCTCCGTCAATTCCGGAACTGGATAAATTCTACGGCCATCTTTGTATGCTGGATTAGTGATACCTTTGCCGAGAGTTTTTTGCTTTTTAATTTTATCCTGCAGCGACATTAAAGCGTGAAGAAGAGCTTCTGGACGGGGAGGGCAACCTGGTAGATAAATGTCTACTGGTATGTAGCGGTCGATGCCTTTCAGTACATTGTAGCCTTGTTTGAATGGTCCTCCAGAAATCGCGCAGGCTCCCATAGCAATGACGTATTTCGGCTCCGGCATTTGATTGTAGATCCGGACGACCTGGGGCGCCATCTTTTTGGTGACCGTGCCAGAAACAAGCATGAGGTCGGATTGTCTGGGAGAAGGTCTAAATACTTCGGCACCAAATCGTGAAATATCGTGTCGCGAACCGGCTGTGCCAATCATCTCGATCGCACAACAGGCCAGGCCGAACTGCAGCGGCCAAACCGAGTTGCTCCGGCTCCAATTGTAGATCCAATCAAGCGACGACAAAATGACCCCGGCTTTCGCGGTTGCTTCGGGTGACAGATCGACTTCTTCGTTGGTGGTACTCATTTATTTAACCAATGGTTTTACAATGTGAAGAATTAGACTTGTTTCGCAACAGGCCTCGTCCGATTTTCAAATCGGACGAGATAAAATTACTTTTCAAAAAACCGAGAGGTGATGAAGAGCACGGTGCAGTCTGAAGCCCGGGATTTGAGCGTAGACTCCTGCGTGACCAAGTGGGATTCTGGCTCGAACAAAGCTCCTCGCTCCTATCTTTTTTTTGAATTATTTCCATTCCAGGAATCCTTTCAACCACAAGTACACCAAGCTCTCGGCCATGATTAAAATAAAGACGCACATTGCGATAAAACCTCCAAATCCTATCCCTGTAAACGCAGTGGCCCACGGGTATATAAAGACGGCCTCAATGTCAAAAATAACAAAAACCAACGCATACAGGTAGTACTGCATTTTGAATTTGCCCCAGGCCTCCCCGGTGGACTCAAGCCCGCATTCGTAAGTAGCTTCCTTGAGCTCGCTTGGTTTCTTGGGGCTCAGGATCTTGGCAATTAGCAAGGGCGTGCAAGCCAGTACCAATGCCACCACGCCGAAAGTGACGATGGTTGCGTAAGTTATCCAGAGCGAATTCATATAGTTATCGTTTGAAGAAGAAAAATCCTTACTGAATAGATTGCCGATAATGTGGCAATGAAATTTAGGGGATTTCCCCTGCCTTGATTAAGCCACAAAAAGAGGTCATTTCTTAATTCTTGTACTTATTTTCTTAAATAACTTTTCTGCTCTCGGACATTTACAGATTTTGCACTGTTTTGAATATCGGATGACAGCTGCTTCTGCTCCCATAGAAAGGTTCTCAGATAACCATCTATTTCGACACAGATGTCTTTGCTTGATCCAAGTGCAGACGACTATCTTCCAATTTGCTGACAACCGGGCGAAAAGTCATGATGTCCTCGACCTTAATTTGATGAAGGCGAATGAGGTTTTTGATTATCTTGTTTTCGTTTTCAGCAATGACATCTTTGATAATCAACTAGCATGTAATCGCGGTAAAGCCTGCCAGGTGTTTCCATTGCATGGCCCTTAGTGTTTTCGAAATGATCTCAGAAAAGAAAAGTATATGAAGCGTGAGAATCGCGGAGATAATTCCGAAGTAGCCTTGGCCAAACACACTAGCCACTTGTGCACCGACTCATGCGGCACCAAACTTGTGAGCGATGGTGTTCAGCGATAGAATGGCGGCCAGCGGGCGATCAATGTTCTCTTTGAGTTGGGCCAATCGTTTACCTGTCTTCGTGTTTTTCTCCTCGGTCTGTTTGACAAACGAAGACGACATGGAAAGCAGGCTGGCTTCAAGAATGGAGCAAAGAAAGGAGAACCCCAAGGCCAGAAATAAATAGAACAGGAGCAAGGTCATCGTGAACGAATTGTTCGTTCAGGTGAAGACTACGGAGCAAGAGAAAAGGGCCAATAAGCTGAGGAAATATCAATATGGTCCTTCATTAATGGCCGTTTTCAGTGCGGACTCCATTGTTGCTTTCAGTTTTTTAAACTTTTTTTTCTCGGCCAGGTTTTGGAATTCTTCCGGGTCGGCTGGAACGTCGTAAAGTTCTTGGCTGCCATCGACGTATTGAATAAGCTTGTATTGCTGTAATCGAACCATGTTGTTGGCGACGTTCCGGTAAGTGGATTGGGCGGGGATGGTCCACTCAGTTTCTGGATCCTTTAACAGAGGAGTCAAATCGTGACCTGTAATCCGTTTGTCTGGCAGGTTTACTTGGGCGAATGTCATCACAGTAGGATATATGTCGATGAGGCTCACGGGCCTGAAGCATTTCTTCCCGGCGGACTGAGTATTCCTTGGGTCCTTTATGAAAAAGTTGACTTGGGCGGCATCGTCCCAGAGCGCGAATTTGGTGATGTGTAACTTTTCGCCAAGGGCATAACCATGATCGCTCCAAAGGATGACCATGGTGTTATCCTTATAGGGACTATTCTCTAATCCATCAAGGATCCGGCCCACAGCCCGATCGGCAATAGCGCAACTTGCGAAATAATGTTTCAGCATGTTCTTCCAGCCTTTCAAATCGCCTTGGTTCGGATCAACACCCAGGCCGTGCTGAAGTAAGCTGGTAAACCGGTCCTCGCCGAGGATTGGATTGCCGTTTTCATTGCGTGCCATACCGCTCATACGGAATGCGTACTCGGGCAGGTCATCGGAATCCTGTTTGAAGAGTTCCAGCAGGTCATAGGAGATGGTCATTTCTTCCTCTGGAAATAGCTCCAACAAATCTTTAGTTGCATAAAAGGGTAGGTGGGGCCGATAGATTCCCAGCGCCAGAAAGAAAGATTGTTGTTCGGTTATTCTAAAAGTGTTTCCTTCGAAAGTGGCCTGTCCAGTTTCCAAAACCCGGGCCATGAAGTCTGCTTTCACTAGGTCATCGAGTTGATCGAAGGTTGCGTTGTCTTCACCTTCTTGACCCCAGGCTAACCCCTGGCTTTCCCATTTGGATGCGACCCGGTCACCCGCGTTTCCTTTTACATTGGCCCAATCATTCCAGGATCGTGGATTGTCCGCCGATTTGTATTCATTACTTCTGTGAAATATTTTGCCCGTTGAGGCTGAATACCAGCCATTCCGCCGCAAATGTTCCGGTATAGTTCTGGCGTTTTCTAGAGGACGTTTCCCTTCGTATTCATACCTACGAAAAAAGATACCGCCAGAGTTCGTGGTGAGTCCAGTTTTGTGGGGACGAATTCCCGTCATTAAGGCTGCCCGGCTCGGATTACAGGCTGGGGAGGCGCAATAGGCATTCATGAAAGTTACGCTTTGATCAGCCAAGCGCTGAATGTTGGGAGTCATCCGGTTTGCTACCTCGGTTCTAAGTTTCTTATCCGGGTAGACGTGCTGAAGAAAATTCTTAGGATCCTCCGCGAAGACAGATCCGATCGGTTTGAGATCGTCGATTGCGATCATCAAAACGTTCATGTGGGACTTCGTTTCATGATGAGCGGCAATCAGCGCAGAGTATGCCAATAAGAAAACGTAAAGACTTATGGGGCAAAGAAGTTTCATAAATAGTGGGTGTTTTCAATTTTGAGAAGGGTAGATTATTGGCCGTTAGGCGCAATTTAAATGGAATAATTAACAGAGGGAAATGCAGGGAGTAGATGACAAAAAATGACCCTATCCACTCTCCATTTTCTTAGTTTCCTTCTGTTCAAAATCTAAATCACTTAGCTGTAATACAGCGATCTTTGCCGCATGCAGGATCAAGCAAAGAGTTGTTCAATTTTTTTGCTTTCTAGGATGAATCTCTTTCATCACCGCGTTTTGCGCCGTGAAAGGGATTTTTATGGGTTTCGAAAGGAAAAGTAATAGCGGCGCTTTTAAATCCCGTGAACTTGGCTATTTTCCTTGATAGTATTTACCTGCCCACTAACTTAGCGCATTTTTTATGAGCCTGTCCGACAAGGAAATTGCATACGATTCTAAGGTTGAAGGAGGAGTAATTACCAGTCGATTGGATTCAGTTATCAACTGGGTGCGATCGAACTCGGTTTGGCCCATGCCGATGGGCTTAGCCTGTTGTGGTATCGAACTCATGGCTGTAGGCGCTTCCCGCTTCGATATCAGTCGTTTTGGAGCAGAAGTCATGCGGTTCTCCCCCCGGCAATCCGACTGTATGATCGTTGCCGGAACGGTGACTTACAAAATGGCCTCGGCGGTACGGCGTATTTACGATCAAATGGCAGAACCCAAATGGGTAATTGCCATGGGTGCCTGCGCTTCAACCGGCGGAATGTATCGCTCCTACGCAACGATGCAGGGCGTCGACCGAATACTTCCTGTTGATGTTTACGTGAGTGGTTGTCCGCCTCGTCCTGAAGCTTTGTTGGATGCCCTGATTAAATTACAAAAGAAAATCGGAGCTGAACGATCCGCGAAGCAGCTGTTATCCGCCTAACTACTCAAAGTTTCAAACGTCTTAAAAAGAGCAGATATTATAAAGATTAAGAAGAGAAACGTACTCAGAATTTTTGATACCTTTTAGTAATTTCCTAATGGACGACGATTATCTGTCCAATCTCTTAAAAACTTACGATTACCTGACTCGACGCGAAAGCGCTGACCATCCGGCGGTCAATTGTCCCATCGAACACTGGATAGAATTGGCAACACAGCTTCGTTATCACCAAGGGTTTGATTTGTTAGTGGATGCAACCTGCATCGATTGGCATCATGAGATGCCACGGTTTACCGCTATATATCACCTGTTGTCCTCAAGCACAATTCAATACCTGCGCATCGCGGTTCATATACCCGATGACGAGAATCCAAGAATTCCATCTGTTTCCGGCATCTGGGCTGCTGCCAATTGGCATGAGCGTGAGGCATTCGATATGTTTGGAGTGACTTTTGAGAACCATCCGGATTTGCGGAGAATCCTTATGTGGGAAAAATATCTATGGCATCCACTTCGCAAAGAATTTCCGTTGGCTGGTCATGACACAGAGTTGCCGGATGAAGAGGTAAGTGAGGAAACCGAGACGCCTGTGATTCCGGCTCCTATGGCAGGAGGACCATTTGTTTCAGACCAGCAGGCACCTAATATGAGCAAGAATGAGCCGCGAGGAGCGGATCAGGCGTGGAGTGAAGAGGAAGAAAAGAGATCCTAATAATGTGAGTGTATGGCTACTAAAGAAATAACTATTGCGGACGCGCTTTCAAGGACCTCGGACTTCGAGCAGGAGTTGGATACAGAGAATCTGACTCTCAATATGGGGCCTTCTCACCCTAGTACCCATGGCGTCTTGCGGTTGAAGTTAGAGATGGATGGCGAGGTGGTCAAAAAATGTGACCCAGACCTTGGCTACCTGCACCGCGGTGATGAGAAAATCGCAGAAAACATGACCTACAATCAGTTCGTTCCTTACACCGACCGATTGGATTACCTCGCACCACTGGCCAATAACGTTGCATACGCGATCGCGGTCGAAAAGCTGGCTCATCTCGAAGTGCCACCGCGTTGCCAGGCAATTCGAGTTCTAGTATCCGAGTTAGCCCGCATCTCAGCTCACATGCTTGGCCTGGGAGCTTATGCTATGGACACGGGAGCATTGACGGTTTTCATGGTCACTTTTACCGAACGGGAGAAACTCTACACGCTATTTGAAAGACTCACGGGAGCAAGGCTGACAACAAGCTTTACTCGCATTGGCGGTGTGGCTCGCGATCTTCCTGAAGATTGGTTATCCGAAGTGTCCGACTTTGTGGAGCAGATCATACCTGTTATGGATGAAGTGGATTCGCTGCTAACCCGAAACCGAATCTTTGTCGATCGAACTAAAGACGTGGGTGCCATTTCGAAAGAAGACGCCCTTAGCTACGGATTAACGGGACCCAATCTACGCGGATCGGGTGTGTCCCTGGACTTACGTAAAGATCGCCCTTATTCTGGGTATGAAAATTATGACTTTGACGTTCCGGTGGGGACAGTCGGTGACAGTTATGACCGCTATCTGGTGCGTATGGAGGAGATCCGGCAAAGCGCGCGCATTGTTGAACAGGTTGTGGAAACCATCCCGAACGGACCATTCTATGCGGAGGACGCCAAAAAGATTTTCCCTCCATCCAAGGATAAAGTCATGTCCAGCATGGAGGAGCTGATCCAAAATTTCATGATTACAACTCAAGGGCCGCAAATGCCGCCTGGTGAAGTTTATTTTGAGGCGGAAAATCCGAAAGGTGCCCTTGGATTTTTCATCCATTCCAAGGGAGGTGGAGTTCCTTACCGGTTGAAAATCCGAGGTCCGTCTTTCTGCAATTTGAGCATTTTACCTAAAGTCTGCATCGGTGCCATGTTGTCCGACGTGGTGGCTATCCTCGGTAGCCTGGACTTTGTGATGGGGGAATGTGATCGATGAATTTATCGGCCAAAACTCTCGAAAAAATCGACACGGTTATTCCCAAATATCCCCAAAAGCGCAGTGCGGTCATGACCCTGCTTCACTACATTCAGGCAGAAGCAGGTTATATTTCCAGTGAGGCAGTGGAATGGGTGGCTGAGAAGCTCGAGGTACAGCCCGTCAATGTTTTGGAGATGGTCACTTTTTTCCCATACTATCGTCAGGAGAAACTCGGGAAAGTGCATGTGCGTGTGTGCCGCACACTTTCCTGCGCCTTAATGGGTGCCTATAAATTGGGAGATGATCTGGCCAAAAAGCTCGATTGTAAGATGGGGTATACCAAAGATGACGGATCAGTAACTCTCGAATATGCGGAATGTCTTGCGGCTTGCGGAACCGGACCGGTGGTCCTGGTCGATGAAGACCTCTACGAGAATTTAAACAGAACCGGTTCGGTTCAGCCTATGGTTGAAGAAATTAACCGGCGGATAGGTTTGGAGGTGCCCGTAGTAGAGTAAATCTGAGTTATGGCGGCCGTAGAAAACAGGCTTTTGCTCAAGCATGCGGATGAGGATTACTATTCTCCGGGCATCGATAGCTATTTAGAATATGGTGGCTACGAAACTTTCAAAAAAGCCCTCACTCTCAAGCCGGAGTTTATAAGAGAGGAAGTCAAAGAGTCTAATCTGCGTGGTCGTGGTGGAGCTGGATTTTCTTGCGGGGTCAAATGGAGCTTAGTGGATCGTAAAAGTACCAAGCCGATTTACCTCATCTGTAATTGTGATGAATCGGAGCCGGGTACTTTTAAGGATCGCCAACTCGTGCACAAGGATCCGCATCAGCTGATCGAAGGGATGATCATATCGGCCTTTGCCAACGACGTTGAGCAGGCCTTCATCTACATCCGGGAAGAGATGCCGCTTGGGGCCAAGATTTTGGAAAAGGCCATCGGGGAGGCCCGGGAAAAGAATTTTGTTGGAGAGAATATTCTGGGTTCAGGATATTCCTGTGACATTATCGTTCACCGTGGCGCCGGGGCATACATTTGCGGTGAGGAAACAGGATTGATTGAATCACTTGAAGGCAAGCGCCCATACCCGCGAATCAAGCCGCCCTTCTTTCCTGCAGTCCTTGGGCTCTATAATTGTCCGACTATTGTAAACAATGTGGAAACGCTTTGCAATGTCGTGCACATCGTTAAAATGGGTGCGGATGAATACGCTAAAATCGGTCGTCCTGGAAATACGGGTACACGCATTTGGTGTGTTAGCGGCATGGTTCAGAAGCCCGGTTACTACGAAATTGAACCGATGAGCATGCGGGAACTGCTTTACGATCTTTGTGGAGGACCGCTTCCCGGCCGGACGTTTAAGGGCTGTGTCCCTGGCGGGGGATCGATGAAGATCCTGCGAGCCGATGAGAGTTACCGCACCAAACGTGGGAGAGAATTTACTTTCGATGAAATTCTGGTGGATTTCGATGGTATTCAGGCTGCCGGTTCTATGTCGGGATCCTCGGGCATGATGATTCTCGATGACAGCGTAGACATCACCGAGGCGCTGGCGAACATTACGGCCTTTTATGCGCATGAGAGTTGTGGGCAGTGCACTCCCTGCAGGGAAGGTTCTCTCTGGGCGAAAAAGATTACCGCACGCATGTGCACTGGCGGTGCCCGTGAAGAAGATGTGGATTTGCTTTATGACATGACCGGAAATATCGGCGGGCGCACGGTTTGTCCGATGGGTTACTCGACCACCTGGCCGGTGCAGAGTTACATCGACAAATTTCGGCATGAAGTCGAAGCGAATGCTACTGCTAACACCTGTGGCATGAAATCTTTTGATGAGAGGCTGATTGAGAAATGAGCCAAGGGCAAAAAGAAGACGGCCTTATCAGCGTTTTTGTCGACGACGTCGAGGTGCGTTGTAAGCCGGGAACGAACCTGGTCGACCTCGTGGCCAGTGTCGGCGGCGAGATTCCTCATTACTGTTACCACCCTAAGCTCAGTGTTTCCGGGAATTGCCGGATGTGCCTGATCGAACTGGGAATGCCAGGCACAGATCGGGCAATCGGTGAACCAATGTTGAATATCGATGGTAGTCCGAAGATCATGTATTTCCCGAACCCGGCCATAGCCTGTGGCACCAGGGCCTCAGATGGGATGCATGTGCGGACCAAAACGGACATGGTAAAACGTGCGCGGGAGGGGGTCATGGAATTTCTACTTATCAACCACCCCCTGGATTGTCCGATATGCGACCAGGCAGGGGAGTGTCGGTTGCAAGAGTTTTCAACAGAATATGGTAAAGGCTATAGCCGTTTTGTTGAGCAGAAAGTAGTTAAACCCAAACGCACGGTTTTGGGTCCCCGGGTTATGTTGGATGATGAGCGGTGTGTGTTATGCTCACGTTGTATTCGCTTTTGCCAGGAAGTAGCCGATGACGATGTTTTGGGATTTGTGGATCGTGGCAGTTATTCGACCTTGACTTGTTACCCAGGCAAAAAATTGGAAAACAACTATTCACTGAACACCGTGGATATTTGTCCGGTCGGCGCACTCACGAGTCGGGACTTCCGATTCAAGATGCGGGTCTGGTTTTTGAAAGAAAGCCCTAGCATTTGCACTGAAAGTAGTGTCGGTGTGAATACACTGGTTGCCAGCAGAGAAGGAAAGATTTATCGAATCACGCCGCGTCGTAATGATGCGGTGAATGACACCTGGATGGCTGACAGTGGCCGAGTGCTTTATAAGGAAGTTGCAGATGAAAACAGGCTTACCGAATTTTCAGTTGATGTTGTGCATGCGAAGATTCACCAGTGCCTGAAAAGCGAAAAAGCCGCCTTTGTTGGTTCGGGTGGAAGTAGTCTGGAGGAATTGTATTTATTCAACCGTCTTAGCCGGGCTATCCGCAGTGTTGGAAATTATGTGGTGGCTCACTATCAGGAAGGAGATGGGCTCTTAATCTCGAATGATGCCAAGCCCAATACGAGGGGAGCACTGAGTGTTGGGTTTATTGAAACTCTTCCGGAAAACCAGCTTACTGAACTATCCAACCGAATTGACGCTGGTGAAATCGATACTGTGGTTGTTTATAATGAGGACCTGCTCGCAGCAGGAATTAGTGAAGAACAATTAGAGAAGGTCGAATTAGTTTATTTTGGTGCTCATGCCAATGCGACTTCGGCAGCAGCTTCAGTGGTTGTTCCCACGTTGACGGTTTTCGAGAAGGACGGAACATTTATCAACCAGCAATTTCGCTTGCAGAAGTTTCTCGGAGCGGTTCCCGGACCCAGCGGAGTTGTGGATGACCTTGTAACTCTTTCGCAACTACTGAACCACCTTGAACCGGATATTGGAAAACTGGGAACTGTGGCGGCTGTTTGGGACGCTTTGGCGGAAGAAATCAGCCTATTTACTAGCATCTCTTTTTCGTCGCTTTCTACCGAGGGCGTTGTCCTCGATGGATCCGCCTTTGAGCATTTGCCCTTCTGTGAAGGTAAATCCCTCCATTACGAACCCAAAGCTGAAACCGTGGAGGCAGATGCCTAAATGACAATGGAGGTGACTGACATTGTGTGGGTAATTGTAAAAGCGGCGATGGTGGCCATTGCCCTTTTGTCCTTCAGTAATTTGGCTGTCCTTGCTGAGAGAAAAGTGTCAAGCTGGATTCAGGGAAGGGTGGGTCCTAATCGAACTACACTTCCCCTCCTTGGAGCCATCCCCATTCTTGGCACAGGGCTCACGCGAATGGGATTGTTTCAACCCGTGGCGGACGGGCTCAAGCTCCTCCTAAAAGAGGACCCTGTCCCTGACCACGTAAACAAATTCTATTTCTTCTTGGCGCCGGTCGCCTCGATGATTCCGGCGATTACTATTGTCGTGGTTCTACCTTTTGGGCAAATCATTGCCGATGGAGTTGCTTCTCCATTAGTCTTGGCCGACTTGGATATCGGCATTCTGTTTATCTTCGCTGTTTCGTCTCTGGGTGTCTACGGTATGATCCTGGCCGGTTGGGCTTCCAACAGTAAGTATCCCTTCCTCGGTGGCATCCGTTCATCGGCCCAAATGATTTCCTACGAACTTTCCATGGGGCTCTCTATTTTGCCTGTATTTATGTGGGCTAACGCACCGGGAGCGGAAACCGGCCTGAATTTATTTTCTTTGGTGCAACACCAGCAATTGGTATGGGGAGTCATTTTTATGCCGTTTTCGGCCTTGTTATTCCTAATATCCATTTTTGCAGAAACCAATCGCTTGCCGTTTGACATGCCGGAGTCGGAATCGGAGTTGGTTGCCGGATTTAATACGGAATACGGCAGCTTCAAGTTTGGGCTCTTTTTCGCGGCTGAGTACGCACATATAATTGTTGGATCGGGAGTGTTTACTGTGCTCTTCTTGGGTGGCTGGCATCCGCTACCCGTTTACTCTTCAGCAATCAGCCTTCCGGAAGGGTCAGTTGGCACCTTGCTATCAATTGGCATTTTCCTAGTTAAGACCTTTTTAGTCGTATTTTTCTTTATGTGGATCCGCTGGACCTTACCTCGGTTTCGTTACGACCAGATCATGAAACTGGGCTGGACAATGATGTTGCCATTGGCGTTGGTTAATCTCGTTTTGTATGCAATCATTTTGGCCTTAATGACCCCGGTAACCCATTGAGTTAAATGGCAATCAAACAAATAAAACGCAAACCCCTCACTTTTGCGGAGAAGACTTACCTCCCGCAGATTGCGTCCGGCCTCAAGATTACGCTCAAAAATATTTTTAAGCCTGCCATTACTTTGCAGTATCCGGATGAGCGCCCCCAAATACCTGAGGGTTATCGGGGAGTCCCGACTTTGGTCAAAGATCCCAATGGACGGGAAAAGTGCGTCTCCTGCCAGCTCTGTGAGTTCGTTTGTCCTTCCAAGGCTATTCGCATTACGCCGGGTGAACTCGATAACGAGGATGTAAATGCACATGTTGAGAAGAGTCCCGAGGAATTTGAAATCAACATGCTGCGTTGTATTTATTGCGGCTATTGTGAGGAGGTTTGCCCGGAGGAAGCTATCTGGCTGCAACAAGAATTTTCAGTTTCCGGATACACCCGGGAAGATCTCATTTACCAAAAAGATAAACTCTATGAGCTCGGTGGAACGCTGCCTGATGACCATTGCAAATGGGATAAGAAAAGGGCGGCCGAAGAAGACGGAAACACGCATTAAACATTTCAGTCTTTCCTGACTATTCCCAATGGTTGATTTTTTATTTTACCTATTTGCTTTGATAACCGTTCTAGGAGCCGGTGCAGTTGTTCTCAGCCGGAATCCGGTGAATGCGGCCATGCTCCTCATTGTCTCCTTTATGGGAACAGCGTCATTGTTTGTTACGCTTGGAGCTTATTTTTTGGCGGCAGTGCAGGTGGCTGTTTACGCTGGTGCCGTTATCGTTTTATTTTTATTTATCATTATGCTACTCAATGTGGACGCAGCTGAGCAGTTCCGGCCCGATTATGTGACTTTTGCTGGGGGCTTGATTGCCGCGGCGTTGATGATTCTTGGGACTCTGAAGCTGTTTGAGCGAGGGGAGAACTTTACACTACTCACCCTGCAGGAACTGGATCCGGTCGGAGTGTCAACGCAGTCGTTTGGAATGGAATTGTTTACGACTTACATGCTTCCCTTTCAGGTGGCAGGAATTCTTCTGTTGATCGCGATGCTAGGTGTAGTTTTTATCAGTAAGCGCGATAAGGAAACTCGAAAGGATGCTGCATGACAATAGGCCTCAACGAGTTCCTGGTGGTCAGCGGGTTGTTGTTTACCATCGGTTTTGTTGGTCTGCTAATTCGGCGAAATACTCTGGTTCTGTTTATGTGCCTGGAAATCATGCTCAACGGTGTCAATGTTGCATTGGTCGCATTTTCCCAGTTTAACGGCACCATGGATGGTAACTTGTTGGTCTTCTTTATTATTACGGTCGCAGCCGCCGAAGTTGCTGTGGGTCTTGCAATTTTAGTCGCCCTTTTCCGAAAGCGGCAGACAGTCTACGTTCAGGAACTGAATGCCTTGAAGAATTAGGCCACCGAGATGAACGCCGCATTTCTTTATCAACTTCTGTTTTTGCTGCCGCTTTTGACTGCCGCGGTGATTGCTTGTTTTCTGCGCACCAAACATAACCTTGCGGCCAACTTTTCGGTGTTATCGGGATTGATATTTTCGGCGATTGCCTTATTCCTGATTTACGTGCGGCCAGAAGGTGATTGGTCGGTGACTTGGCTCACTTTGGGAGGAAGCTTCGAACTTAAATTTGGAGTTTTATTCAATGACCTTTCGGCATTAATGCTGCTGGTACTTATAATCGTAGGATTTTTGGTGCAGGTATTCAGTCTTGGATACATGAAGGATGATTTAGGTAAGGCACGTTTCTTCGCCGGTTTGTCGATATTCATGTTTGCCATGCTGGGAATCGTATTGGCCGATAATCTGGTGATGATCTTTATCTTTTGGGAATTGGTGGGATTCAGTTCTTACGTGTTGATCAACCATTACTTTGACAAACCTTCCGCGGTTTCGGCCTCTAAAAAGGCCTTTATCGTAAACCGTATTGGGGATTTCGGATTTCTTTTGGGCATCCTTTTTGTCTATTGGCAATTTGGTACTTTTGATCTGGTTGAGTTGGAGGAACGTGCGAGATTATCTCCAGGTTATCTTTCGACCGGAATGGCATTGCTCCTTTTTTGCGGTGTGATCGGAAAATCAGCCCAAATGCCGTTGCACGTTTGGTTGCCCGATGCGATGGAAGGTCCCACACCGATTTCGGCCTTGATCCATGCTGCTACCATGGTTGCGGCCGGTATTTATTTCTCAGCCCGAGTTTACTTTCTAATGTTGCCCGGTATGGAGGTGATTATGTGGGTCGGGACCATCACGGCGGTCTTCGCCGCTGTGGTAGCTTTTGGGCAAAACGACATTAAAAAAATACTGGCATTTTCCACCTTGTCCCAGCTCGGTTATATGGTAGCCGCTTTGGGGTTAGGTGCAGCTTCAAGCCTTCAGAGACATGGTGAACACGCGGTGATTTCAACCGGTGCAGCTGTAGCAATGTACCACCTCACGACACATGCATTTTTTAAAGCCCTTTTGTTTCTTGGGTCGGGTTCGGTAATTCACGCATGTCATCACGAACAAGATATTTATAAAATGGGCGGGTTGTATGGAGAAATGAAAATCACATCCATCACTTTCGGTATCGGAGTGTTGGCCATAGGCGGATTCCCTTTCTTGGCAGGATTCTTCAGCAAAGATAGCATTTTGCATCTCGCCCATGAGAGTGACTTTAATTTGGTCTCATACCTCCTTTTTGGAACTACAGCATTGACGGGTCTTTATATGGGTCGGCTGTTTGTAGTTACTTTTTTTGGAAAACCTCGTAGTGCTCATGCCGAGCGTGCCAAGGAAAATGGGCCCGCCATTGTACTGCCTTTGGTGATTCTCGGAATCTTGTCAGTGATTGGTGGATACGAATGGTTTTTCGGGCACACTTTCGAGGCAGTTATTGGGGCGATTCCCAATGCGGAGGGACCCTTCAAGATGCTCATGATTATTACAGGGCTGCTCTTCTCAGTCGGCGGTCTGATTGTTGGATGGTTGGTTTGGAATCCGAGTAAGGATTCTGATACTTTGGAAAACGTTGCTCCCGGTCTGTTCAAGGCCCTTGTAGCCAAATTGTATTTCGATAGTATTTATGACTGGTATGTTAAGAAGGTTCAGGATCGCGGTGCTCTGATTTTAGGATTCTTGGACCAGCTTTTTATTACCGGCCTTATGGTTCGAGGTACAGCTGAGATTATTGGCCTGATGGGTATCGTTTCCAGGTCATTGCACGGGGGTAACATTGGTGGTTATGTTTATTGGTTCGCCATTGGAGTCGTGGTCCTGGGAGCCATCGCATTTGGAGTATTATGATCATGGAATTTCCGCGGATGCCTGCAAAATTTTATTCAAATAATAAACCTTCTGTATTGTCGGACCAAATGTACGCGAAACTCCATTCGAATTGCACGCAGCCTTGGAATGGATTGCCGCGTTTTTCTCTTTCCCAACTCGGTTACGCACCCATGTGCGCGCCCTCGTATGTCTGTCGTCAAGTCCGACATTTCAAATCCGTGAATTCCTAGGCTCTTGTAGAACCTATCGAAAATGACTAATTATTCCATATTGCTGCTCGGAACGATTCTGGTGCCTTTGGTTGCAGCGTTGGTGATGCTGGGTGGTGGTAGTTTATCGAAGGCGACCACACGATCCCTTGCGACAGTTGGGTTTTCATTTCCAGCATTGGCTTCTTTGATTCTGTGGATCAATTTTCAGCCTACGGATTCTAGTGGTTATGACTATCTGATCGTTCTTCCAACCGGTCTTGAGAGATTGGGAATAACGCTTCACCTGGGGCTCAATGGCATTTCTGTGCCTCTGTTTTTCCTGGCTGGTATCGTAGGATTGGCGGCTGGCCTTTACGCTTTGCAGAGTGAGGCTGAGCGACCTCAGCAGTATTTGATGCTCATTCTTTTTATGCAATCTGGGCTGATGGGGGTCTTTGCTTCGGTGGATATCTTTTTCTTTTATTTTTTCCATGAATTGGCGCTGATTCCCACTTTCATTTGTATTGGAGTTTGGGGTGAAAGGGACCGTCATTCGGCCGCCATGGAGATGACAATTTACCTGACCCTCGGGGCAATGCTTTCTTTGCTCGGCTTACTGGCCATTTATTTTCAGTCCGATGCGTCGGCCTTCAATATGATTGCCTTGAAGGAAGCGATCACCACCAAGCCTATCGAAGGTGGGGTCCAGAATGTGATTTTTGGTCTGCTGTTATTCGGATTTGGAATTCTTGTTTCCCTATTCCCTTTTCACTCCTGGGCTCCTCGAGGATACGCTGCTGCGCCCACTTCCATCGCCATGCTTCATGCCGGTGTATTGAAGAAGTTTGGCTTGTATGGATTTGTGCAGGTAGCGTTGCCGTTGGTCCCGTTGGGTGCGGTTCATTGGAGTAATTTTCTGGCCTGGCTTGCGTTGGGCAGCGTCGTCATCATCGGCCTAATAACCATTGCTCAGCGGGATCTGAAAATGATGGTAGGATTCAGTTCGGTCATGCACATGGGCTATTGTTTTCTGGGAGTGGCTTGCGTCTCCATTTTGGGTGCAGCTGGCGTCATCTTGACGATGGTGGCGCACGGGCTCACAATTGCCCTTTTGTTCTTGCTGGGCCATGTTGTGTATCGGCGTACGGAAACATTTGAGATGGCTGATATGGGTGGCCTCGTCAGGCAGGCTCCGGCTCTTGCAGCCATTTTTTCCACTGCAGTTTTGGCGAGCATTGGATTGCCCGGACCTGGGCTCTTGAACTTTTTTGGTGAGTTCACAGTGTTTACCGCACTTTGGGATTTCAACGAGGCGTTCGCATTCTTGGCCGTGCTTGGGGTTATTATTTCGGCAGTTTATGGATTGAGGGCAGTTGCCAGCATATTCTTTGGCCCTCATTCCGAAACCTTTGCAAAGCACCTTAAAGAAAACGCGGTAAAGGACATTACGGTGGCTGAGAAGATACCTACTTTTATTCTTTTCGCCGCGCTTGTTGTGATTGGCCTGTGGCCTCGATCTATCACCGATGACATGAATCGCGCTCTTGAGGCAGAATTTAAGACCATTCATGCCATGCTCGCGACCTTGGAAATCCAGCCTGATGAAGAGGGCATTGAGATTGCGCGTACGGCGATTACTCAGAACCGATGAATTGGGAATCCCATAAAATTTTAGCCGAAAGCAATCAGTGGAGTGCCATCCTCCCAGAAACCGCTTTGGTTTTTCTCGCGCTAAGTCTGCTGTTGCTCGACATGTTTGGTGGCAAGCCGGGTCGAGAATTGATTGGTCGGATTGCCGTGGTGGGACAGGTGATATTGATTTTTTTGAGTTTCACGTTGCTGCGAAACAATTTGGGAATTCATAATCAGGAGACATTTTCCGGAATGTTGTTTCATTCCGAATTTAGTCAGGTTATGCGGATATTCTTTTTGTTGAGCTCGCTACTGACCTCATACCTGGGATCAATTTTTTTGAAAAAGAACCAGATCTCCGGAACGGAGTTTTATACCATTCTTCTCCTGATTACCGCTGGTCTGATGCTGCTCGCTCAAAGTAATCATTTTATAATGCTTTTCGTGGCGTTGGAGACGGTCACGATCGGATTTTACGTATTGGTCAGCTACAATCGGGATAAGTCTAACAGTCTCGAAGCCGGTTTGAAATATCTGATTATGGGGGGGCTCAGCACAGCGATCCTTTTGATGGGTATTGTCCTTTTATTTGGCTTGGCGAGTAATCCCGAGCTGCCCGGTATGTCGCACAATGCCATGAAATTTTCCGACCTGGATATATTTCTACGATTGAATGGCGATAACGTTGTCGCCAAGACCGGCGTGCTACTTGTATTGGCTGGTATCGCTTTCAAAATCGGATCCGTTCCCTTCCAGATTTGGATACCGGATGTTTACCAAGGGGCTCCTACACCGGTTACGGCCGCCTTAGCCGTTTCTTCGAAGGCTGGAGGATTTGCGGTCTTAATTACCCTTGTTTCTGGACCTTTCAAACCGATGGCGGAACTGGTGGTCCCGGTTTTAAGCCTCACGGCGATTGTGACCATTCTTTTTGGAAACATTGCTGCTTTGACCCAACGGAACGTGAAGCGGTTAATCGGGTTATCCGGTGTCTCACATACGGGGTACCTTCTAATCGGCGTCGTAGCCATCTATTCAATTCCTACTGCTGAAAGTGCGATTGTTTTCTATCTAATTACATATTTACTAGCTTCTTATGCAGTGCTTGGCGTGATGGCTCATTTGTCAGTCGCAGGTAAGGATGATCTTCAGGAATTGGGGGATTATCAAGGTATGCTGAAGGAGAGTCCGTTTCTTTCCGGTGTGTTAGTTCTTGGATTGAGTTCCTTGGCGGGAATTCCACCGTTGGCGGGATTTATTGGCAAGCTACTGATCTTCTATGCTGCATTTCAGGCTGAGTTGTATGCCCTTTTGGGTGTGGCGATTGCGGGGATTGTCATATCTATTTATTACTATTTTGGATGGATCAAGGAGGCGACGTTCCGATTCTGGAAGCTGCCTATTCTTGGGGCTGAAGAGCCCGAAGCACCCAAGGAGTGGTCTGAGATTGGCAGTTTGACCCGCGTGACCCTCGGTGTGCTCGCCTTACTTACCTTGGCACTCGGCTTGTATCCGGGGCCGCTCAGTTCGCTAATCGGTGGGTAGCTCGAAATTTTCAACGGATGGCTGAAATGGTGATCGGGGGAATAAAACCTTGAATCGGTTGGCTTCTCGCGCTGAAGCCCAATTCGTCAAGTAATTATGGAATCACTCCAAGGCGGAATCAATTTTAAAAAAACCATAGACCTGCGGAATTTTCCTCGCCCTCGGTTGAGCAGCACATACGTTTTCTAGAATCCTATGAACGTAACCGGTATTGCCCTGACTGCTCCCAAAGCTGCCGAAAATAACCCACACCTCACTCCAGAACTTTTGGCCTCCGTACTTGCGCGCTACTCGAGGTCAAATATCGGGTTGGAAAAGATTCTCGAAAAAGTCGATCTGGACGAAGCCGATGCCTCGATTGATCGAATACTAAAATTTGTTGATTACGGTCACGCTTCTATTGCCGGTTTGACGGGTGGTATTGCGATGGCTGTAGATGACATATCCATGTGGCTGGCTTACAAATTGTTTGAAATTGCTCAAATGGCGGATGGCCAAGAATCGAGCACGCGGTACATTAGCATGGACGAATCGAGCCTTCTTGAGCCCGAGGAAATTGGGATTCCACCCAGGTTAGCCAAGGAATGGAAAGCTATCATGCTGGAATGTTTTCGTGCCTATGGGCAGGAATACGACCGCTTGGATGTCCTCGCGACGGACCAGCCGGAATTGGTTCGGTATCCTGAAAATGCCAAGCCCTTGGTGATCAAACGAATCCGCAAGAATTACGCATTGGACCGGGCCCGTTACTTTATGCCTTTTGCATGCAAGACGAGCATGGCTCTCGTCATGAGCTCTCGCATGTGGACCGAGGCGATTAAACATCTCGAATCACTTCCGCAGGAAGAAGCGAAGCGATGTGCGGCGGCACTTCGGGGAGAGTTAACCAAGTTTTCGCCAAGGCTGGTAAAGCATAGTAAGTCCGAGTTTTCTTTTGAAGCACAGGCGCGTCAGGACTTTGAATACAGCATTAAATTGGGTCTGGAGACATTGTCCTCAGAAAACCGACCGGATGAGGTTTGGGTGAAAGTCAATAATGATTTGCCCGATTTTCTTCCGGAAAGCCAATCAATGGAAGAGGCACTGAAGCACCGGGCTAACCGATATGGACGATGCGGCTCAGCCATTCGAAGAATGCGTGTGGGCTTTGCCTGGAACAACATGGCGATTGCGGAATTGAGGGACCTGAACCGCCATCGAACTGGACACCGTTTCACCCCGCTCGTTCAAAACGGATTTTACCTTCCTCCCGAGGTGGACCCGAGTCCTCACCAGGAATTATTGGATCGTCACACCACTTTGCTCAGAACGCTTATGGAGTTCAAAGAGCCTTCGTACGTTTACGGATTGCTCCTAGGGTCCCAAACCCCGTTTGAACATACCAGTCATGCCGATAAATTTATATACGAGGCGGAACTTCGCACGGGTATGGGAGCTCACTTCCGTTACGCGGAGCACTTGAGCAAAGCGCTTCACAAATTCATCGAATTAGTCCCTGAATCAAAAGGCTGGATAACTGAAGGTACGGCTGAACCCGAGTAATCCCATGGATTTAAAAGCCAGCAACAGTTCAGAAACTTTTGAATCTCATGAACGTGTATTCATGAAACATATACAGCTTTCTTTTTACATTTTACTCGGAGCCCAGTTGGTTGAGCAGCCTTTCGATCCTAAGAACCCGGGAAATCCCCTCACCAAAAGAGGGTCGTGAAAAATGAAGTATCCAAAAAGCGATACCATTGGGAGAAGTCCCAGGGCTCTATCGAAATTGGGTGAACCCTCATAAACGGGTAAGAACGCCATCAGCGGAGTCGAGACAGTTAGAGGTTGTGGAGTCGACTGTGCGGCAACCAAATCTCGAACAATCTTTTTCCGAAAATAGGGAGTGGAAACCGGGTAGAATCGTTCATGTGTATGAAAAAAGTAAAGAATTTTACCGGGTTCTTAACCCGTTCTTGCTGAGTAACTTTAATCGGTTTATTTATCAGCGAAATCCAAAATAGCCATAGCTGTGGGTTGGATATGGCTTCTTCTTGCAGCAACTCCCAGTTTTCAGAAGAATATCAAGTGATTTAGACTTAACTCCTCATAGCTACCAATCTATCTGCCAGAATTCTTCAATTGGCACATTCAGGCTTCTACAGTTCAGTATGCAATTTGGCCAGGTTTGGGTTACTGCTAATTTCGATACAGCGCCTGTCCGGGTGGAAGAAACTGCAAGGACGTTGCGATTGTACGATACGGATATTCTGCTTCTTCAAGAGGTCGAAAAAGCTGGACCAAACGTAAAACAGTCCAATCCGCCGAAATATTACACTTATCTAAAGGAAGCTTTGCAAGGGTACGAAAGCGTTCTTGATTATCCTACAGAAGATAGCCGCGAACTTCCGTTCGGAGTCGGACTGGTCATCTTCTCAAGGTATCCAATCCTGAGTTCCAGGACTACCCAATTACCTGGTGCTCCCGTTGAATTTAAATTTGACGGGAGCAAAACACCCACCAATCGCATTATCATTACTGCAGAAATTGAAATCGAAGGAACTCCTTACACGGTCATCCCCTTCAGGCGAATTTTATATTAAATCCTTCCAGCAATGATTTCCTAGAGCAGCGAAATATTATAATGGAGGAAGTGCTTGTGGCTAAGGGCACGATTATTTTTGATGTGATTCCGGAAGAAAGTCTGTTCGGGCAATTTGAAAAGTCACGATTGGAGAGTATGCAAAAGGAGACGATTATCTGGAAACGCATGCCCTAGGTTTTGGACTACATTTTCTTTAATTCCGAGGTGAATTTGAAGGGTGGGACGGTCGACGAAGTCTCAGCTTCGGACCATCATGTTTTGGTTGCTGAATTTCGGACTTAAAGCGGATCAGTTTTATTCTATTCCCCTTCTTCGGCTGCCAGCTGTTCTCCTTTTCGAACCTTATCTTTGGCCGCTTCCCGGTCGGATTCGATTCTTGCAAGATCGACCTTCAGTTCTTCTTGGGCTTTGGCAGCTTCCTGGAAGCCTCCCCTCGCATTGGCGTCTGCCAAACTTTGTTCGTGTGCGATCTTCCGCTCGGCCAACCTTGCTGAATACTTTTTGTCCAGATCCGCTAACTCCTGTTTTTGAGCTTCGGTCAATTTTGTATCCTGATTCGGGTCTTCGGCGTTGAGCCGCTCCATCGCCAATTCGTAAGCAGATTTCATGGTTTCAGATAAAGTTATTAAAAAAATCATGTTGCATGAAATGAGAGCTGGAAAGGCAAATTTCCATTGAAGTTCCCGAGTCAATCCATCTCCCGCCAGTAAACTCGCCAGAAAAAGCAAAACCGTGACGTAACCAATCCAAGGTTGGAGCCAGGTCATTAAGAAGAGGGCCCATATCCATTCAAGGATGGATTCTGCCAACTGAATAAGCACTAAAGGGCCGTGGTTGAAAAAGCCGCTGACCACAAAAATTCCCAGGAAGCCGACCAATGAGGAAAACACGCCATATACAATGACAATAGAGGCTATTGGAAACAGAAGGATATTCAGCAGAACCGCCAAAGGAGCAACTAAGCCGAAATATAGAATGCTTAGCAGTGTGCTCGCCAGAGTGGCTTACTGGCTGATGCAAAAAGTTCTGACTATCATTTCTATAAATTGGTTAGACGCGCGCCTCATCATGGATTGATGATGGATTTTTTGGGAGTTCTTTGCCGCCAATAATTCTGGAATAATTTGAAGAGTGTTATTCCCTAGAGAAGAATTCCGGTTACTACCGTATAAGATGGTTTAAACCCGGCGGAAACAATTGGGTGGGCGACGGAATCAATACAGAAACTGCAGAAGCTGTCAGTGCTTGGAAGGGCGGCATTTGGCGGACCATCGAGTAGCTGACCCAGAAAAACGCTGTCATGGCAAAGGCTCTAACTGCGGAAGGAATAGTGTCGGTAATTTCCACATAGAGATAGACAAGTCTCAACCCGATTATGACTGAAAGGTGCTTTGGAACTCTCAAAACCAGCAAGATGCTGGCCACCGCGAGCGCGATGATGACTAGATGGAGTCCGCTAATTGCAAATAAATGGAGGGTGCCAGTCCGGAGAAATAGCAACTTGTTTCCCGAGCTGAGCTAGCTCTTTAAACCGAGCATCCTTTTTCGGTATACACCGATAGTCTGTGGGTAATTATCAAGATGATGGCCAAGTGCCTGAATTGCCCTTGCCCTCAAATTGGCTTCCCGGGGTGGGAGAGACTGCCACAGATCTGGCACTCGCCTTTGATCTTGGAAATAGAGTGGGGAGGACGTGGATACGCCGATAAAGAAAAGAAATGGCCAGGCACTTGCTGTTAATGAATGAATGGAACTGGCTTGGGCCTTAAACGCCAATATCAAACAGCCGGTGTTGATCAGAATGGTTGGTAGAATCGAAATGTTCGGAAGGTTGTGGCCCAGCGCATATCCTGTGAGCATAGGATGAGAATCCACAACAAGGGCGTCGTGTATGAGGGGGCGGATATTGGTTAAAGGATTTACCTCAGGCAATTTCTGTAAACTCTTTTCATGAGTAGCTGAAACGAACTTTGGTTTTGCAAGCGCAGTTTTTCGTTGCTAGGTTTTTTTTAAATGGCGGATTCCTATCAGGCATCATTTTTCGAGTCGTATTCTGAAGCGCGTGAAAACGACGTTCGAAAGCCTTTGGCAGCTCGCATGCGGCCTAGGAATCTCTCTGAAATAATCGGCCAATCGCATTTGATGGAGGCCAATGCCTTGCTTCCGAAATTAATCAAGGCGGACCGTATTGGCAGTCTGTTGCTTTGGGGACCACCTGGTTGCGGGAAGACATCAATTGCACGTGTGATTGCTGCAGAGACCGATAGTCATTTTGTCCAGGTCAATGCTGTACTTTCCAATGTGGCTGAACTTAAGCAGATACTACTTGCGGCCCGGCGCAATCCTTCCGCGAGAACAATTCTATTTATTGATGAGCTACACCGATTCAACAAAGCTCAGCAGGACCTTTTATTACCTGATGTGGAGGAGGGGAATGTGCGCTTGATTGGTGTGACTACTCATAATCCGGGATTTTACATCATTCCGCCATTAGTTAGCCGCAGTCATTTATTCAGGTTGGAGCCCTTGAAGGAAGACGATGTGGCCAAAGCCCTTAAAAATGCCCTTCAGGATACAGACCGCGGATTGGGGGAAAGAAAGGTTACTACCGATGATGAGTTATTAGTTTCTCTGGCCCGGTTGTGTGATGGTGACTTGAGAAGGGCATTGAACGCACTCGAAGTTGTCGTTGAAAGCGTAGGTGAAGGACATACCCTTTTGGCCGATGATGTTCAGGCATTCGCCAGCGAGCGTCAGATCCGTTACGACGCTGATGAAGACGAGCACTACAACACAGCCTCTGCTATGATTAAAAGTATGCGCGGCGGGGATCCAGATGCCGCGCTTTACTGGATGGCAAAAATGCTCGTGGGAGGCGAAGACCCTAGATTCATAGCACGGCGCTTGGTGATTTTGGCGAGCGAAGATGTCGGTTTGGCGGATCCGATGGCATTGCTATTGGCTGTGGCTGCTAAAGACGCTTGTGAGTTTCTAGGCCAACCCGAGTGTGAGCTCAATTTGGCTCATGCTGTTATTTACCTCGCGACTGCACCGAAAAGCAATTCGGTGACCCTTGCTCTTGGAAAGGCGAAAAAGGAAATTCAGGAAAATCCTTTGCAGGAAGTTCCTCTATGGCTTCGTGATAGCCACAGTAAAGTGTCCAAAAACCAAGGTCATGGAGATGGATACCTTTACAGTCACGACTTCCCCGAGGCGATTTCTGGGCAGGAATATTTGTTAAAACCTACGAAATTATATGAACCAACGGCATCAGGTCGTGAAAAATTTATTTTAGAACGTCTTCGCTATTGGCGGGAACTTAAAGCTGAATTAGAGACTCAGAATTGAAAGAAACCCCGATCATTATGAATACACGGCTATTTAACCTTTTGGTACTGTTTGGTTTTCTTGCCAGCAACATGTTTCTATCTGCTGAGCACCACGAAGAACCCAAAGTTCTGAATGGTATGTCTTTCACGGAAGATCGTGAAGCGGAAAGCGAAGTACTTAATTTCTTTTATAATCAACACCGACTTGGAGCGGTAATTGCCTTACCAAAAGACCCTAAAAAATAAATGTCGGAACCTCGTCGATTTCCTGAGCTTCCAGTCCTTATAAAACAATGGCTACTTATTGCAGTCGGTGTGGTGGTTTCTTCATTGTTGAGCGAGGGAATACGATTTGATTCTTGGACGAACTTAATCTTGGCGGTCTTGTTTATCTCTTTATTGAATGTGTTCTTAAAGCCGGTCCTCGTTCTGTTCGGACTGCCCTTTATCATTTTGACCTTCGGGATCGGGATAACTCTCATCAACGGGCTCATATTTGCCATGGCCGGGTACCTGGTCCCGGGATTTGAAGTGGCTGGTTTTTGGCCGGCAGTTTGGGGTGCTTTCGTAGTTAGTTTGATTACTCTTGTCAGTAATGCCCTCTTGGCTCGGCCAAAGATAAATTTTGAAGTCCAGACATCGAGAACGCCCAAAGCCCCGAAAGCCAAGGGTGGAGCCAAAGAATATAGCGGTGACATGGACGATGTCATTGATGTTTAAAGGCTTCTAATAACCGAAATTGTCTCTCCCAAATCGCACCTAACCTTTTGCGATTTCTATGCAAGTTTCTCACTTGTGTTCTGGGTGAATGATATAAAGTGTCTCGCACTCATTATTTTTAGCTATGTCGGATATTGTGGAATATGATTTGATTGTTATTGGCGGTGGGCCTGCCGGGTACGCCGGAGCTATTCGAGCCGGGCAGCTGGGCAAAAAAGTCGCATGTGTGGAGATGGAACGACCGGGAGGCACCTGCTTGAATTGGGGGTGTATTCCTTCGAAAGCACTTTTGAAAAGTGCAGAGCTCTATCAGAAGATGATGCATGCCGCTGACTTTGGGCTGCGGGCGGAATCGGTTGGATTCGATTTCGAACAAGTCGTTGGCCGATCGAGAAAAGTAGCCGAACAGATGGCTGTAGGTATCGAATTTCTGTTTAAGAAAAATAAAGTGGATCACATCCGGGGCCAAGGGCAGGTAACCGAATCGAGTACGGTTGAAATCAAGGATGGACCCGACGAAGGGAAAACTCTGAAAGCTCAAAATATATTGCTGGCCACCGGCTGTAAGATGAGACCATTCCCCGGCCTGGAATTAGACGGGGAACGGGTCATGACATCCCGAGAGGCGCTTGCTCAGACTAAACAACCCAAGAGTATTCTTATAATCGGCGCCGGGGCTATCGGTGTGGAGTTTGCTTATTTCTACAATGCACTGGGTTCGGAAGTTATACTCGTTGAAGTTCTCGACCAGATTCTCCCCATTGAAGATTTGGAGGTATCCAAATTGTTGAGACGATCTTTCAAGAAGCAGGGAATAAAGGTCCATGTTGGTACCAGGGTTGAAAATGTCGCCTTTTCCAATTCCGGATTAACAGCCGAATTGGTGAAAGGAGAATCTTCTTCAACCATCGAAGTCGATGTTATGTTGTCTGCCATTGGTGTAACTCCCAATCTTGAAGGCGCAGTGGGTTCTGGTATCAGCTTGGATGAAAGCCGCGGTTACTTGAAAGTAGACGACCGTTATGCCACCAATGTCGAAGGCATATATTCTGCTGGAGACATCATTGGACCTCCATGGTTAGCGCACGTCGCTACCTATGAGGCCATTCAGGCTGTAAACGGGATGTTTGGAGCAGGCACCCCAAATCGGGTTACGCTTTTTCCTGGCTGCACCTATTGTAATCCGCAGGTTGCAAGCATCGGTCAGACCGAACAGGCAGTAAAAGAAGGTGGAGTTCCCTATAAAGTCGGCAAATTTCCATTCGTGGCTTCCGGTAAGGCTGTAGCGTCCAATGCCTCTGAAGGTTTTGTGAAAGTAATTTCAGCGGAAGTGGACGGAGAAATTCTCGGAGTGCATATCATTGGAGCGGATGCCACCGAGCTTATCGCTGAGTACGCCTTAGCCATGCGCATGGAAGCAACACCATTGGAAGTTCACGAGACCATTCACGCCCATCCAACCCTGAGCGAAGCACTTATGGAGGCAGCCGCTGCTACCGAGGGCGAGGCGATTCACATTTAACTAGTTATGATGGCTTGAACGATACTCGGTTGGAGTCAATCTTCTCCTTTTCTTAAAATGATCGGATAAGCTGCTCAATAGTGGTGCTCCCGCCGGGAGTCGAACCCAGATCTCAGGCTCCGGAGGCCAGCATTCTATCCATTGAACTACAGGAGCTTCCAAAAAAGAGATGGGAAGATCTCGAAGGGGTACTGCAAAGTCAAATGCCTTTTAGGCCGTTTAATCTATTGCGATTAGCTGGCTCCTCGAATGCGCAATGACAGCTTAAGTGTCGTATTCGGTAATTGCCGAAACTTTGCCGTTTTCGAATTCAATTTCCGCTACCAGTTCCTGGTTGTACGAATACACATGGATGTAGCGCGGAACGTGGTAGGAGCGCCATATTTTGTGAACTGGATCATAATAAACGCGACGTTCGTATCCGGAAAATTGGGTACCTTCTGGTCGGGTGTAAATACGTGAGTATTCCCAAATCTCTTTACTCACTCCATCCTTTACGCCGCTCTTTTTGCGATCCGGATCACCCATAATAAAAAACACCGCGTCGGATGATTGTCCAAGATCGAGGGTCTTGTTGTGGACCGCCAATTGTTCTTCGGCGCTGAGGGTGGCGAACAGGTCCGGATATTTTTTTATGCGGTATTCCGTGGAATTGCAACCGATCCAAAGTAACGCAAGTGCGAGCATCCCTATCCATTTAGGTGTATTCATGACAAACTGGGGTGTGGCTGTATTCTGGGGTAAACCGTAGGAGAATAAAAAAGTTTCAGACCTTGTTCAGGTAATATTATGATGGATCGTATTCCTCGGATGCAGGTTGAAATTAAAGCAACTCCAATTCCTTGAAGCGGTGATAAAGTTTGAGGCTCACCCAGGCGTCAGTAGCGGCATAGGTTAATTGATTTGTAGTCAAGTTAGCCTGGGCCCAATTGGTAAGTTGTGCGGATTTTGATAGTCTGCTTCGCAAAATCATGCCGGTCATATTTCTTAGACCTCGTTTAACGATTCCGGCCTCATTGGCGATCGTGGCTAGATCCAGAAATCCGGAAGGTTTAAATTTTTTAACCTTTTGAAGGTGTTTTATATCGTCGTGGAGAGCGACACCGACCTTGGTTGTTTCCTCTGTCTGTAACAAATGCAAGATGTGATCATGCAGGCCTTTGCCGTTGATCCGGAAAAGCCAAACTTCTTTTTCCGTAGCAAATTGAATAAGGGCGGGTGGGTAGCTGACACCCTTTTTGAAGCTGGGTTTTGTTTCCGTATCGAAGCCAAGCACTTTTTCATCCAGTAATCTATTTACTGAGGGTTTGACCTTTTTTTCGATATCTATGACGTGAATAGGTCCTTCGAATTTGACCAAGGGTAGCTTATTTATTTCCTCTCGTGAAATGGTCGAGTTTTTGAAGTTTGTATTCGCTTGCTCCATTTAAATGGTGGTCTAAATCGACCAAAGACTTCCTCTAAAATCAAATTCTCTTATTCCTGATTGAGATACCGATTTGAAATTATTTGATATGATATGTCCTTCCAAAGGAAGCAAAAATCATTCTTCCCTTCACGCGGAAGATGAGTGCCAGCGTTTTTTTTGACGAATTTTTTTCATAGATACCGAGCCATTTCCAAAAATAAAAAAACCGACTCTCAGTAAGTCCTTTTTGAAATTAGAAATAGAATGGATTACTTTTTATCCTCATCCACCACTTCGAAATCAGCATCGACAACATCGTCGTCAACGGGTTTCTCCGCGCCAGATTCCAGAGGATCTTCAGGTGAGGGTGGGGGAGGAGCACCTTCTGGCGCCGCCTGACTGTAAAGATCCTGAGCCATACCGGAGAAGACCGATTGAATCTTTTCCGTAGCGGCTTTCATTTCATCCGGGTTGTCGGTCTCCAAAGCTGTTTTACATTCGGCCAATACAGCTTCAATTTCAGACTTCTTGTCCTCAGACAGTTTGTCACCAGCCTCTGTGATTTGTTTTTCCGTCTGATAAATCAGATTATCGAGGTCGTTTTTAACCTCGACGGCTTCCTTTTTCTTTTTGTCTGCTTCGGCGTTCAGTTCGGCTTCCTGTTTCATTTGCTCAATCTCATCCTTGGAGAGACCAGATGAATTAGTGATCGTGATTTTCTGATCCTTGCCGGTCCCTTTGTCTTTTGCTGATACGTGCAGGATCCCGTTTACATCGATATCAAATGTGACCTCGATCTGGGGCATTCCTCTCGGGGCTGCGGGAATTCCATCCAAGCGGAAGTTTCCAAGCAATTTGTTGTCGGATGCCATTGAGCGCTCGCCTTGAAGGATCTTAATGTCCACAGCCGTCTGGTTGTCAGAATACGTTGAGAACACTTGGGTCTTTTTGGCCGGAATGGTTGTGTTCCTTTCGATCATCGGTGTGCTCACAGCTCCTGCAGTTTCAATACCGAGCGTTAGGGGAGTGACATCGAGCAGAAGAACATCTTTCATGTCTCCCGCCAGTACGGCGCCTTGAATGGCTGCACCAATAGCAACCACCTCATCAGGGTTCACTCCTTTGTGCGAATCTTTACCAGCAAGCTCGTGGGCAACCTCGTTAACCTTTGGTGCACGGGTCATACCCCCCACCAGAACCAGGTCGTCGATCTCGGTTGCATTGAACCCGGAATCTTCAAGACATTTCTTAAAAGGCTCGATAGTTCTTTGGAAAAGGCTTTCGGTCAATTGCTCGAACTTTGCTCGGGATAGTTGGACGTTCAGGTGTTTTGGGCCGGATGCGTCGGCGGTAATGAACGGCAGGTTTATGTCGGTGGCTTGTGCTGAGGAAAGGGCAATTTTTGCCTTTTCAGCTTCTTCCTTCAACCGCTGCAGGGCCATGGGATCATTCCTAAGGTCTATTCCGTTTTCTTTTTTAAATTCCTCGACCATCCAGTTGATGATTTCGGTGTCCCAATTATCACCACCCAGGTGGGTATCGCCATTGGTCGCTTTTACTTCGAAAACTCCGTCTCCGATTTCGAGGATGGACACATCGAAAGTTCCGCCTCCCAAATCGTAAACAGCTATTTTGTCTTCGGATTTTTTATCGAGACCGTAAGCGAGGGCTGCAGCCGTAGGCTCGTTAATAATTCGCAGTACTTCCAATCCGGCTATGGTTCCGGCATCTTTGGTAGCTTGTTTTTGCGAGTTGTTGTAATAAGCCGGTACGGTAATGACTGCCTTGGTGACCGACTCGCCCAGATATGCTTCGGCATCAGCCTTGAGCTTCTGAAGGACAAAGGCTGAAATTTGCTCTGGCGCGAAGGTTTCATCTTCGCCATTCACATTCGCTTTTACATAAGCGTCCGAGTTTTTACCTTCGACGACCTCGTAAGGAAGGCTGGCTGCTTCTTCGCTAACTTCGGTAAACTTGCGCCCAATCAGGCGTTTTGCCGAAAAAATTGTATTTTGTGGATTGGTAACCGCTTGGCGTTTGGCGGCTTGCCCAACCAGGCGTTCTCCGTTTTTGGAGAAGGCTATAACGGATGGCGTGGTACGTGCACCCTCGGCGTTTGGTATAACCACAGGTTCTCCTCCTTCGAGGACAGCCATACACGAGTTTGTGGTGCCTAAATCAATTCCCAGAATTTTACTCATAGTGTTTCGTGATGTGCAGGATTAATACCATCTCTCTAAGTTATTGTAGAAAAAGGTATTATGAGAATTTATATATTCAAATGAGCTTAATTTATGTGCCACGTTGGCACAAGTGGCGAAAGGTCAGGAATCTAGCCTGTCACAGTGCAGTTTAGGCATCTGGTTAATCGGAGCCTGCCAGTGAGAGTGCCTCCAATTTCAAAAAGACCCTTTCCCTGTCTTCCGGCTGAAATTGGATTATCCGGGTTTCGGTGTTGGTGGAAATGTAATTGGCCGATACCAAAGTGTAGTCGACTCCTTCCTGTGAGATGATCCAATCGACCAAATTTGTGGTGTGGAGGAGTTTGTAATTCACATCGAGGCTATTGAGCAAAATGGTGTATGTAAAAGTAGTGATTCCTGTTTCCCGGTCGAAATGAAGGTTCCACAAGCTGGGGTCCGTCAGGCCGGACAAGGGATCGGTGCCAAAAGCGTATTCGCTGAAGTTCGAAAATGAATCAAAATCACTATCGTTTTCGGCATCGCCTAATGCTCCGGCAAAGTTCTTAGCTTCCCATGCGGAATAATAAACTCCTTCACCAATGGTAATGATCAAGGACGAATTTGTCTTGCCGTTGTAGAAATCCTCCACCTCGTAATCTATTCTTACCAGCCCTGTAAACCCTTCTGGCGGCTGAAAGATTATGGACCCATCTACCAGGGATGCGATGCCGGAACTGATTGCGAGAATTCTGGAGACCCTCAATGGATCTCCATCCGGATCCGTATCGTTGCCCGTTACAGGAATTATTAGCTTTTCTCCGACGACGCTATGCACCTCATCGGATGAAGAGATCGGAGGAGCATTTTCACCGATAATGCCTTTGATCCATTGGGCTTCTCGAATGGAGCCGTTTTCATCGGATCCAGCCTTGTTGGTGGCAATCGTTCCCTCGCCATCATTGAAATCATAATAAATCATCAAACCTGACTCACTTCCAGAAAGGGTAGAAAATCGGTTTGTTCTGATTTCGTTTCCGGTTAAGACTTTGTTCCAGATGCGCAGTTCATCCAGCGCTCCTTCAAAGGCACGGAGGTTGCTGAATGCTTCACCGACAATCAACGATTGGTTGTTGGTGGAAAGTAGCCCCATGGCTTGATCGAAGGGCACGGTAAGTTGTTGTAGAATTCCATCGATATAGAGTTTCACATCGGAGATAGAATCGTACGTAACCGCCACGTGCTGCCAGGTATTCAGCTCAATGGAATTGGCCGGTGTATTGTGTATGGACCGTGATTTATTGGCATGATCAAGCGACAACAACAAACTGTATTTATTATACTGAGGAAATCCTGTTCCGTGGAGGTAGAAGACGAAGGATTCCTTGTCCAATATTCGGCCATATCCCGTTTCTCCTTCTCCCCATCCTATGGGTCTAATCCACGCCTCAACTGTTATAGGATGGTTCAGGTGGTTGCCTTCCGATCCTACTATTTCCAATCGGTCATCATCCCCGTCAAACGTCAATGCATAATCTTCGTTGGCTGTGACTGTGATGACTACCTCTGCGGAACTGTCTCCGCCTAGGTCATCCGTTATTGTGTAGGAAAATCGGTCTACTCCCTGATAGCCTTCATTCGGCGTGTAGCTAAGACTCAACTGTCCATCTGCTCGGACAGTGCCATTTTGCGCGATTCCAAAGGTCTTGATTCGAATGTTATCTCCCTGTGGATCGAAATCATTTTTCAGAACATCGACAACGATTGGGGTATTCATCGCTGTCCCTACGTAATCGTCTGTCGCTTCTGGAATGGGAATGGAAATGTTGACCTCGGCCGTTCTGATGCCACCGCGCCCGTCGTGCATGGTGTAGGCGAATCGGTCGACTCCACCCAGACTTTCCCCGAAAGTGTATTCAATAAGTCCTGACGGTAGTATTTTGGTGGTACTGTTTGGGGAAGGATAGATGGAAATTATCTCCAGCGGATCTCCATCTTCGTCGGTATCATTAGCAAGCACATCCAAAAACGAGGTATTGCTGGAGACTTCGATGGTGTCTGTCTCGGCAACCGGAGGAGTGTTTTTACCCGGCGGAGTTCCATAGATTTCAAGTTCCCAGGATTCGGCGACGTGCTGATTGGAAGTTCTCCGGTCTTTTATTTCCAGGGTCCATACTCCGGCACTCATTTCATCCAGGTGACGTACCGACCAATAAGTCCATTCGGAATAGGTTTTCTGCGCGTCGGTATGGGGAAGTGCAAGGATACTGAGTGTTCCCGCGGGTGAAGTAAGTCGAATTTCCAGATCGCCCCAATCCATCGTATCGCCCTCAGCCGCATCGATTTCCAGTTTAACTGAAACGTGTTCGATACTTATGTTTTCCTCAACTGTATGGAATGTCTGGATACCGGCTGTGGAATTGTCGGGAATGGCTTGGTTGAGGTTTAGCCCTCCGAAGGACAGTACTTGTTCGTCCTCGATCATGGTCCAAGTCTGGGCCACTCTAACCGCTGCGGCCGCATCCACTCTACCAAACCCGTAGTTATGGTTG
>DDZZ01000006.1:110136-112099 GCA_002346535.1 Opitutales bacterium UBA2995
CAAACCCGTAGTTATGGTTGACCCAGTATCCGGCTCCGTTTCTTGACCAATCATTGTCTACAGTGGCGACCTTTACCGCTGTCTTGGCTAAAATGTGTTTTACGTCCCTCCAAGTCAGTTTGGGGTTCGCTTCCAGCATGAGGGCAACTATTCCGGCAACGAGAGGAGAAGCTGAAGAGGTTCCACCGAAGTCAATGCGACAATCCCCTGGGTCAGCTCCAGACTGTCCCAACAAATCGGTAGTACGAATTCCGGATGTATCCCCATTGCTGTGTGCACATACTAGCAACGGAGCGCCGGGTTCACTATAGGAAGATCGCTTCCCGTGATCGCCAACTGCTCCCACGGCAATCGAATAACGATGCGATGCCCAACCGTCGTAATTTACGTTACTACCAATCGCACGCCCATTACCTGCCGCCCAGACGTAGATGGATCCGAGTCCGTTACGACCGTTTTCCACGGCATTTTTGATTGCTGAAAAAGCCAAGTTTCCGGGGCCCGCCATTCGAGCTCCATTTTCGGTGTCTAGTCCCCAACTGTTAGTGTATATGTGAATAATATCCGATTGGTGTGATACAGCCGACGCTTGTCTGCTCGTCGGGATACCTCGGTCCTCGTCGATCATGCGAACTCCGACAATTTCGGCATTGTAGGCTGCTCCCACTCCGCAATAAGCATTGGTCGCTGCAGCAGCGACGCCTGCAACGGCTGTGCCGTGAGTTTCGTCGTTAGCTTCCGGTTCGGCCGATGAATCATTATCAATATAGTCGAAATCCAAATCGTTTCGGTAATTTTCAGCGAGATCCGGATGGCTACCCTGAATGCCTGTATCCACCACCGCGATGTAAACACCTGCTCCGGATACCCCGTAATTCCATGCTGGATAAAGGTTGGCATCCTCACCGGCTTTGTTCCAGCGGTCGCCTTTATTTTTGAGGTGCCATTGATCTCTCAACAAAGGATCTGAAAATGGAGGAGGGCTTTCATCGTAGCGAAGCGCAAATGCTTCGATAACTTCCTGCTCAAAGCAAGTTACCTCCTCCATTTCTTTAAGGGTGGCCTGGGTTTGAAGTGCACCGGTTTCGAATTGGGAGCCTGGAACGCGAATCACATGCATTCCTTTCAGCCCTGCGACCTCCTCAACCCATTGACCACCTAAGGCTTGAGCTACTTTATCCAGATTTGCTTCGTTGGGAATCTGGACCACCCAAGTATCCGCGATCTGGTAGTTGTTTGCCCACAGTTTTTGTTGTTCCTGTGCCTCTCGAATTCGATCGGGTGTCTGGCTTTTGTAAGGGCTCTCAGATATAATATCCGGGGCACTTTCTGGGATATGGGTTTTCTTTATCATACCCTCTTTATTAGGATTGGCGGCAATAGCAGATTGAGGAGATGTAGCTGGAGCTAAAGGTTTGGAATCTTTTTCTGGCCGCTTCGTGCAGAAAACAACCAGAGCAATCACAACCGCCAAGATTGCAATAGACCATGTGCCTTTGGAAAACATTGAAGGGATAACGTAGTTCTACGTCTTTGTAGCTGTTCTGGATTCGCGGTCAGGCAAGTCGGTCCGCTGTGATGAGTGAGTGGCAATCACCGCAATTGAATTTGCCAGTTACCATCGCAGGTAAAGTTTGTTAGATAACATTTTGATTGGTAACAGCTTTCCGGACCATTTCAATGTATAAAATTGTTAGTGTAATTGTTAAAATTGCTGACTTTTAACATCAACAAATCTAATGATTGCCAATCCCGGATTACAAAAAAACCGCCTTTGGGGGTGGCAGTCCGATGTTTGATTGGTTTCGGGCGAATTGCCAGTAATTCGCCCATTTGCTTATAGCAACTGTGCCATGCCAAGCTCCCATCCTTCGTGTAAAAGGCATCGGAGGCCACACGCTGAACGAGGTATGGCGGGATAGACGAGACTCGAACTCGCGGCCTCCGGCGTGACAGGCCGGCG
>DDZZ01000009.1 GCA_002346535.1 Opitutales bacterium UBA2995
GTGCTGGAGGCAGTGAACGCAAAAAAGTAGTAATCCCGGGACAGAAACTCTTGTTGTCGCCTAAAACTGGCGCGACAAGTACAATCGAAACCATCTGCACAGCAATCTGGGATTCCTTTCCCCAAATATGACTGCCAGATACTGGCGATTTGCTAAAGGGGTCCGGTCATTCTGGTACTTCGATCAAAGCGAACCTGACTTTTGAGTAAGTGTTATGCCTGATTATTTATACCTTTGGAGCACAGCGACTCTCGCCTTGCCATTGGCACTGCAATTGTTACTTATTTTAGGTATAAGTCTTTCCGGGAACAATTGCCGCCCGCAATTTACCTTAATGAATTTAAACGACATCAGCCATGAAACCTAGAGAAATATCATCGATGAATCGTCGGATCTTTATACAGAAATCTGCGATGACTGCCTCTGCCGCAGCCTTGACCTCAGCATTCAGGCCGGGTGTCTATGCGGCGGGCCGTGACGAGTTAAAAATTGGCCTCATCGGCTGCGGTGGCCGAGGAACCGGAGCAACCATGCAGGCGCTCTCAGCCACTGAACACCCTGTCAAACTATGGGCAATGGGGGATCTTTTTGCCGATCAGATTGAAGCCAGCTACAACATGTTGATTACTGGTGCCAAAGGGCGTTATGATCGTGCGGCTTTCCCTTCCCTTTCCACACAGATGGACGTGCCGGAAGAGCGGCGCTTCAGTGGCTTCGATAATTTCCAGAAAGTGATCGACTCCGGTGTCGACATGGTGATTCTCGCCACGCCTCCCCATTTTCGCCCGCAACATTTCGAGGCGGCGGTTGCGTCGGGCAAACACGTTTTCATGGAAAAACCGGTAGCTGTTGATCCGGTTGGAATTCGCAGAGTCATGGCTGCAGCTGAAGAATCGAAAAAGAAGAAACTTTCGGTCGTAGCGGGAACCCAACGCCGGCACCAAAATCACTACCAGGAAATTTTGAAGCGTGTTCATGATGGTGCAATTGGTGATATCGTGGCTGGCCAATGTTACTGGAACATGGGTCCTTTGTGGGTAGCTGACTCCAAGAAATACTGGGATAAATACCAGAACGGTGAATGGACTGACATGGAGTATCAGTGTCGAAACTGGCTTTTCCACACCTGGCTTTCAGGCGATCATGTTTGCGAACAGCATGTTCACAATATCGACATCATTCACTGGGCTCTTGATACCAATCCGGAGATGGTGATGGGTTGCGGCGGTCGCCAGGAGCGCGTGCAGCCTCAGTACGGAAACGGTTACGATCATTTCGCGACCGAGTTAGAATTCCCGAATGACGTTCGTGTATCCAGCATGTGCCGTCAACAAACCGGAGCTTCCAACAATGTTTCCGAGCGATTGGTGGGAACAAAGGGTCAGGTTTATCTCGACGGGAGCAGCGGTCGAATCATTGGTGAAAATCCATACGAATACGATGGCCACAATGCGGATCCCTACGTGCAGGAGCACGCAGTTCTCATCGAAAGTATCCGTAACGGCGAAGGGCGAAACGAAGCCGCACAGGTCGCCCGCAGCACCATGAGTGCAATCGCAGGCAGAATGGCTGCTTACACGGGCCGCTCCATGAAATGGGACTGGGCTTTCCAAAGATCTGAACTCGACCTAAAACCTGGTAAATACGAGTTTGGAAAATTGCCTGTGGATCCTCCTGCCATTCCTGGTGCGACCAAAGTCGTTTAATTGGCCAAAGAGAGATTCCCGACCTTCGGTCTCCAAAATTGGAGGAAGAGTGTGATCACCAATCAGTGATGCGGTCCAGCTTATCGTTTGCAATTGTCCAGAGTTTCATAAGCATAGAATAACGCATGGCCTGTAAGTCATCTTTGTGAGCTGTTTCAAAGGAGAGGTTGTTTAATTCGTTTGGGTCTTTTTGAAGGTCGAATAATACTTCGCTACCATTCTTGTGATATGCGTATTTGAACTGGTCCGTTTGAATCATTCGCATCGTGTTGGTTTCCGAGTAAGTGTAATCGCGGACACGCTTCCCATCTTTAAGGAGTGGCCAGAGTGATACTCCATTGACGAAACGAGGTGTGGGTGCTCCAGCGGCTTGGAGGAGTGTAGGCATGACGTCTACTGAACTGACCAAGTCGTCGACGACTCCGCGGGCAGGTATGTCGGGACCGACAATCACAAATGGGACAGTATAAACAGTTTTATACGGGTAAGAGTTTTTACTGTTTTGTCCGTGGTCGCCCAAGTGATCTCCATGATCGCTGGTGATGGCGATAACGGTGTTTTTATAAATGCCTTCCCTTTTTAGTGTATGGACCATCGCACCAATCCACCGGTCGACATCGGTAACCATGCCATAGAAGCATTGGCGGTAGTGCTTCCAGTATTCCGGATCAAAGTCGTCCTCCACGGCATTGGAATTTTGATAGGATTCTGGCAGTTTTTTAAGTTGTTCCTCTGTTTCGATGATGAGAGGCGGAAAGGTCTTGTCTTTGTATTTGTTGTAATCTCGTTCGGGGGGATTGAGTGGCGGGTGTGGAGCGTAAAACCCGGCATGCAAGAAAAAGGGACGGCCTGCGTTTCTTTTGATGAAGCGAATGGATTGATCCCCAACATATCCCGCCTGAGTCCACTCGGGCTTTCCTTGAAAGACTCTGGCCATGTCTTTGCGGTAAAGAGGCAGGCCGAGGTCGCCTGCTTCACGCGCCTCCGGACCTTTGGCTTCCAACCATCTTCCGTAGTCATCGTCATAACAACCTGGCTCGTCGGTAAGTAGCATTTCGTCGAAGGCATAGGCCGGGTGAGGTCCGCGATGATCGCGTTCTTTGTGCGGCCAGAAATGCAGTTTTCCGATTTGCCCGGTGAAGTAGCCAGCGTCTCTAAGCACATGTTGAATGCAGACCTCGTCTTCCGACACTGGAACGCCATTAGTCAGCACGCCATGGTTTTGCGGAAAGCGTCCGCTGAACAAGCTAGCTCGACTGGGCATACACGCATTGGCGGCAATCTGGTGTCTGAGAAAGGATTGACCTTCCTCTACCAAGTTATCCATGTGGGGTGTAACCATATGGGGAAACCCATTGGCCGCGATATTGTCGATCCGCATATGGTCGAGCGTAATCAATATTATATTGGGCTGGTCTCCGATAGTTCGTTTTACCGATTGGTACAGCCGGTCCTTGTAGAGCGGTTCATTAGCATGTACTGGAATTGCTAATACCAGAAATAAAACCCAAAGAAGATGAAGTCTTTTGTTCATAGGAATTGTGTGGTGTATGAAATGAAAATAGATACTGCCATTAGGTCAAGGGAGTTGAAATGTTCTGAATTGGTATGGAATATTTTGGATAAGATAGGTCTTCCTTTGTTTATGAGTGCTTCTCCCAAGACTCTCATTTTTTGATTTCGTTTTACTGCTTCAACATCTTTGTTGAAGCCTATGCTGTCCGACCTTCCAAATCGAGCATCCTGCTTGTGATAGTGGATGGCATGGGGATTTGCGATACCAGTGCTTAACTCGGTAAGTGATTAATGCTAGCACGGAGTACCCCAGTGGGTTTAATGGCAATCGGATCAAGTCTTTGGAAAGCATTAGTTTGCTTTCTTATATCCAGGCAAAAGAAACCGAGCAAATGAATCGGTCCTTTATTGCCAGCATGAAAAACCATTCATCCATACGGTCTGGGGATTGGAATTTAGTTACTAATAATGACCACTCAGATGAACCTTGGGAGCTATACAATTTCTCGGATGACCGGTGTGATGTGCACAATGTTGCCTCACAGCTTCCTGAGATTACCGAACAACTTCATAATCGTTGGATGCAATGGGCGCGGGATGTGAACGCGATCCCGTTTCCTGAAAATCGGTAAACGCTGGACATCTTTCGTTCTGCCTTCGGCTTAGTAAAAGAATGTTTGGGCCCGTTTAAGTGCGGAGGGGAATGAGATGCCGGATAGGTCTATTAGGAGTTCGCGAATCTGAAGAACAGATTTTCGAAGGGCCAGTCCGTCTTGAGCAAGTACCTTGATCCCAAGACCACCTTCGCGGAGAGGGCTGGCGCCGACAGCCACTTCACCAGATGAGAGGTTGTTAAGTGGTTCGATGATATTTGAGATGGATTGAGGAGTTAGGAAGTAAATGCTGACATATGGTCCTGTAGGGAACCAGTTTCGCCAGTCGGGTACGTCATTGTTCCTCGGATGGACTTGAAAATTTTCATAAGTAAGAAGCGCTCCCAAACGATAAATACGCAATTGGGAGTGCCAGAAATCAAATTCAAATGATTCGCCATAGGTAGTGCGGCCGGGAGATATTATTTCGGTGAGCAATAGGGTGCCGGATGCCTCTACTTCAACCTTTGTGATCTGCTTTAGTTTTGAGGCGGACTGAAGAACGAGAGGTGCCGGCCAAACTTCGAGTACCGCGTCATCGCTCACCCGATAGTGTTGTTGAATGATCGCTTTGCCTTCTGGCATTTTGTGGACGCGGCATGCGGCAGGACTGATGAGCGCGGCTTTAGCTCCTTTTCCCACCGTACATTCAACCTTCAATTGATCGTCTTGCAACAATCCGGCGGTGGGGCTGGTGAGCAAATTGATGGCCCAAGAGTTTTCGTGGTAAGTTTTGGCTATGTGCAGGGGAGGGCGGACCCACTGGTCTATTAGGGAGGTACTGTTATCCGTTGACTCATAACGCAGTCGAACCCCACCCTGTACTGCCGGGCGCTGAGGTTGAGTCAGTTCTGTTTCGGCTAAGGCCATTAAGTCTGCGCAGTTGCTTGCAATGGGAAGAAGCATTCGCGTTCCAGCCATTCGACAACGTCTTCCAGGCCCTTTCGGCTTTTGAGGTCGCAAAAGAGGTAGGGACGATCCTCCCGCATTTTCTTGGAGTCCCGATCCATAACCTTAAGGTCAGCACCTACATAGGTAGCGAGCTCGATCTTATTTATGATCATGAGATCAGAAAAGCGAATCGCGGGGCCACCTTTGCGAGGGATCTTGTCTCCTTGGGAAACATCAATGACATAGATAAACGCATCGACCAGCTCAGGTGAGAATGTGGCTGACAAATTGTCACCCCCGCTTTCCAGAAACACTACCTGGGCTTGGGGGAACTGCATTGTCAGACTATCGATGGCGGCCTCGTTCATACTCGTATCATCCCGAATCGCAGTGTGGGGACATCCGCCTGTTTCCACTCCCAGAATGCGCCCTGCATCCAGTGGACTGTTTTTGACGAGAAACTCCGCATCTTCCTTAGTATAAATGTCATTTGTAATAGCCACGAGTTCATACTTCTCGTTCAAAGATTCAACCAGCCGAAGAAGCAGCATCGTTTTTCCAGATCCGACCGGGCCACCAATGCCCACCCGGACCGGGCGTGGAGTTGTTTGTGTTTTAGACATGGAATTATCAATTAATGGTTCTTTAACCGCCCACTGCGTTAGAGACTTCATAGGAAAAGGAGCGAAACTTAATCCAATCGCCGCTGAAGCAGTTCCTACAATTTGTCCATTTGGGATTGGAAGTCATATATTGTGTTTTTTTCGCCACAAAACATCATGAGATGAATAGCCTTGAGAAGGCGGTGGCGTGTTGAGCGCAGGCGATGTCGAATGCTGGTGCAAACCAACCGGCGTTCTCTCGTGTTACGCTCATTGATTGATCAACCCACTCGGGTAGTTTATCGAGTCCAGCCTGTAATGTGGACTGTGCCGACTCAGGGCCTATCCGTAAAAGTTTAATGGAGGCGGAAGCGTAATTGGCCAGGGTTTGATATCCATAGGCCAGAAGACCGGACCGTTCTGGAACCTTAACGACTTCAAACTGTAATGCTGTGACAGCCAAGTGGTGGCCGAATAACTTGCCGTCTTCCAATTGCCGGCGATAATCATCTACTACCGAATTTTGCCAAAGCTTTTGAAGTAGGCGGAGTCGGCCTCGGCCCTGTTTGAGGCTGGCTTCCCGAATTTCCGAGGCCCATTTCCAGGCGTCGATTTCTTGTTCAAGGTCAGCGAGACCAGTCAGGTTTTTTTCCTGTAATAATGTGCGGGCAAATCTTAAATAAGGAAGATCCAGGCGAGCCAGAGCTGGCCCCCCATGCTCTAAAAAGAACTCTAACAGGTCATCCCCTGATTTGTATCCACAGGTAGCTACCCATTGTTCCAGGCCCATTGAATGCGCATATGCGCCCGTTGGAAATAATGGATCCGAGACTTGGAGAAGCGATGCCACCCAGTTTTGGTCCTGTAGCTCATTTGAATTCATTGTATTTTTGTAGGAGCGGTTTTAGGCCGCAATCGCTCGTTACAGTAAAAATCGCGGCATAAAGCCGCTCCTACAGAGTCGAAAGTTTGCTTCATTTACTGGTGATGATGTTTTGCGTGTTCGTGCGAGTTGGTATGTGCATGTGTGTGGTTATGGTCATGGGATTGACCGTCGGACTTATTCGGTTGAAAAATTCGGGTTACGCGCTCGAAAGAAATGGATTCACGATCGAGCATTTGCTCAACCGCAAAATCGTCCTGAACAAGGATGCCCTCGTCAGTGAATGCAGCCTTGAAATGGAGATTTCCAATCATCCAACCTAGCCAGGCGGCATCTTTGCCCTCCCCCAGAGCGATGATTAAGCAGGATTCAGTCCTTTGTTTGATCATGTAAGCAGTTTCCGACTCGACCAACACACAATCCCCGTGGTTGAGGGCTTCCGGTACATCAAAACCGAAATCCGTACCATCGGTGGCTTTTCCCCGCCAGCGTTTGCGGGCGAGTTTATGACGATCGACCGGAATTGCTACATGATCATCATGATAAGGTACAGGGTTTAATACTTCAGTTATTAAATGCATATTAGAATAGGAAGTAACGTTGAGCCATGGGTAGTTCGGTGGCTGGCTCACAGGTGAGAACTTCACCATCGGCAGTCACCGTGTATGTCTCGGGGTCCACATTTATGTCAGGCAGATAGTCGTTTAAGACCATGTCGTGTTTGGAGATTTTTCGAGTGTTGGCTACCGGGCAAATAATTTTCTCGAGCCCCAAGTCATCGGCAACATCTGCTTCAGCAGCGGCTTGACTTACAAAGCTAATCGACGTCCGAAGATTGGCTTTGCCGAATGATGCAAACTGCGGACGGTAGTACATCGGTTGAGGAGTCGGGATGGAAGCATTAGGATCGCCCATGTTGGCCAGAGCAATCATTCCACCTTTCAAGACTAGCTCGGGTTTTACGCCGAAGAAGGCCGGTTTGAAGACGACTATATCGGCGAGCTTGCCAACCTCAAGGCTCCCAACATCTGCGGTTGTGCCGCAGGCAATTGAAGGGTTGATGGTATATTTGGCGATATAACGTAGCACCCGGTAGTTGTCGGCTAAGGTGTGAATGGTTGATTCCAATTTCCCGAACTGTTTCTTCATCTTGTCTGCCGTTTGCCAGGTGCGAACCAAAACTTCGCCTACACGGCCCATGGCCTGGCTGTCACTTGACATGATTGAAATGGCACCCCGGTCATGCAGGATGTCTTCTGCCGCAATCGTTTGTGGACGAATCCGTGATTCTGCAAAGGCTATGTCTTCAGGGATTTTGGAGTCTAAATGATGGCAAACCATGAGCATATCGAGGTGCTCATCGATGGTGTTGACGGTGAAGGGACGTGTTGGGTTTGTAGAGGATGGGAGGACATTGGCTTCGCCGCAGACCTTAAGTATATCGGGTGCGTGTCCTCCTCCGGCACCTTCCGAGTGAAAGGTGTGAATAACACGATCCTTGAAAGCCTTGATTGTTGTTTCCACGAAGCCGGATTCGTTGAGAGTATCAGTATGGATAGCGACTTGGACATCCATCTCGTCCGCAACAGTAAGACAATGATCGATAGCGCTCGGTGTGGTTCCCCAATCTTCGTGTAATTTCAATCCCATGGCACCGGCGGCGACCTGTTCCCGCAGGGAGTCCAGGTTGGATGAGTTTCCTTTGCCCATGAAGCCGAGGTTCATGGGAAAGGCATCTGCCGATTCGAGCATTTTGTGTATGTTCCACGGACCCGGTGTACAGGTTGTTGCGTTGGTCCCGGTCGCAGCTCCTGTTCCACCACCCGTCATAGTTGTGATTCCACTCGCTAGCGCCTCATCAATTTGTTGTGGGCAGATGAAGTGGATGTGAGAATCAAAACCTCCGGCAGTAACGATGTGGCCTTCCGCAGCGATGACCTCTGTTCCAGCGCCGATGACCATGCCCTCTGTAATGCCGGACTGAATGAGTGGATTTCCGGCGTGACCAACACCAGCAATGCGTCCGTCTTTGACTCCGATATCGGCCTTAATGATGCCGAGGATGGGATCGATAATCGTTGCATTGGTCAGGACAAGGTCGAGGCTGTCCCTACTCGTGGCCAGCGGTGATTGGCCCATTCCATCGCGGATCACTTTGCCGCCACCAAATTTGACCTCATTTCCATATCCGGCTGCCTCGGCGATGAGGTCCTTCTCAACCTCAATAAAAAGGTCGGTGTCCGCGAGGCGAACCTGGTCACCCACGGTAGGACCGAACATCTCGGCGTATTGTTTGCGGGTGAAATCCAGACTCATAGCGCTCGATCCACTTTATTATTTAGTCCATGAACCTCGCGACTGCCGGCTAGAGCTACGAGTTCAACCTCGCGGATATCTCCTGGTTCAAATCGTACCGCAGTGCCGGCGGCAATGTTGAGGCGAAATCCGCGAGCAGCTTCCCTTTCGAATTCCAATCCTTCATTGACCTCGTAAAAATGAAAATGACTACCCACCTGTATAGGCCGGTCACCAGTGTTACTTACTTTTACGGACTTGGTTTCAAGGTTAGGGTTACCGGAAAGGATCGCATCCGGATCTGAAAATCTATATTCTCCTGGAATCATCGTAATGGGTTGTGAACGGTTACGAGTTTGGTTCCGTCGGGGAAGGTGCCTTCCACCTGAACTTCGTGGATCATCTCCGGTACACCTTCCATAACATCGTCTTTCGCAAGGATCGTTGCGCCATAGCTCATGAGCTCCGCGACTGACTTTCCATCCCGTATGCCCTCGAGAATTTCGTAGGTAATAATGGCGATGGCTTCGGGATAGTTGAGTTTCAGGCCACGAGCTTGACGGCGCCTGGCCAGGTCGGCGGCGACGGTGACCATGAGCTTATCCTGTTCGCGAGGACTGAGATGCATGAATATTAAGTACTTGAAGTTGAAACAGACTGATTTTTCAGCCCAAATTGTGCCCATTTGGGCAATTCTAAGGTGATAGCGGTAAATAAGTGCATTCGCAAGCTGGATAGCCCGCATAAACTGCAATTATTTTAGGGTTTTCTTCGTTTGAATAAGGAATAGCTCATTTTGATCCCTTGGATCAATGGCGGATTCTAATCCTGATCTAATCTAAACTTGCCTTTGTTCCTGATTAATTTTAAGAGTTTTCCAACTTTTTACAAAATACAAATCTTCTAAACAAAAAATCTTATGAAGAACTTATTATTGATCATTGCTGCGTCTGCTTTTTCAACCGTTCTATTTGCTGGCGAAGCCAATACGGTAACCTTGGAAGGAACAGGAACTTGCGCGAAATGTTCTCTCAAAACCGCTGACAGTTGCACCAATGTTTTGGAAGTGGCCGGCACTGATGGAAAGCCTGTAATTTTCGAGTTCACAAAGAACATCGAACACGGCGCATACTTTTGCAGATCCCGGACTCCTGGTCTGGTTGTAAAAGGTACTATCCAACAAGTGGACGGCAAACTGGTTTTGGCCGCAACTTCTGTTGAGAATAAAGATAGCTAAACACAGATCGCCTTTCAGTTACAATTTCAGGGCTCTGATTTTGGGCCCTTTTTTATGCAACACTTGCCAGCCTTCACAATTTTCAACCTGAAAACTCTATGAAATATTTTCTTCCCATGATCGTTTTGCTAACGCTCTCCTTGACCGGGGTTCAAGCTGCTCACCACGCTAAAAAAACCTCGGTAAAACCGCCAAAAGGTTTTGTCGCTCTTTTTGATGGGAAATCCTTTGATGGCTGGTTCACTTCTGCCGGAAACATGCGGGAGACCTGGAGTGTGGATTCCGAGTCTGGAGTCCTGGCACGTACCTTGAGGAATGTCTACATATGGACCGACAAGGCTTATCGCGATTTTATATTGGATTTAGAATACAAACTATCCAGGCGTTGCAATAGCGGGGTTTTCATCAGGTCAGATCCACAGAACCCCGTTCAAGGAGGATTTGAGATCCAGCTTTACGACGATAACCAGCCAAGTTCAGACAAGCACAGTCACGGTTCGCTTTATGATGCGCAGGCACCTTCGAGTCAGCCGGCTAAAAAAGTGGGTGAGTGGGATAAAATGCGCATTCGCGTCAAAGGAGATCTGATTGGTGTTTGGATAAACGGTACCCAAGTCATTCAAGCGGACTTGTCTGAGTGGACGACTGCCCAAAAAAATCCCGACGGCACCAAAAATAAATTCAAGACTGCCCTCAACGATTTACCGAAAACAGGGCATATCGGGTTTCAGGATCACGGGCGTAATGTTGCTTTCAGAAATATTTTTCTTAAACAATTGTAGGGTTAATTCCCAAATGCGATATCGACTTTCGAGGAGGTTGTTTTAAGCTCCTGACCCATGTGTGCTTCGTATCCAATTGACGCGGATCTTTTTTCGGCGTCGCCTTCCATGCTTTTTGACGCCTTGCTGAAGCAGACCCAGGATCAGGTATACTTTAAGGACCGGGAAAGCCGTTTTATTCGGGTAAGCTCCGCTGTCCCTCAAAAATTCGGTCTTATTTCACCAGATGAGATGATTGGGAAGACAGATTTTGACTTTTTTTCCGAAGAACATGCCAGGGAGGCTTTTGAAGATGAGCAGCGCCTTATTCGAAACAAAGAAAAATTGGTAAACATTACCGAGAAGGAGACATGGCCGGATGGCACCGTGACATGGGTAACTTCCACCAAAGTGCCACTCTATTTGGGTTCGGGTGAACCGGTTGGAATCATGGGAATCACCCGTGATATCACTGCACAAGTCCGTGCACAAAAAGCGCTCGAGGAAAGCAAAGAGCAACTCCGTCAGAAAAACGAGTTGATGGAAATCGACTTTCAAAATGCCGGGCGTGTTCAACGCAGACTCATTCCAGGATCGCTGCCGAAACATCCCAAGGTGGATATTGGAGTGCTCAATCTCAGTTACTCGGATGTGGGTGGGGATATCATTACCTTTCCCCTAGTTTCCGAAAAATACCTTTCCTTCCTGCTGGGAGACGTTAGTGGTCATGGTCTTTCTGCCGGATTGTTTACCATCTTGGTCAAACATTTGGCCGACTTTTATATGCCAGGGGAATTTTCTCATCCTGAGCAGGCGCTCATTGAGTTGGACCAGCACATGAAGGGCCTCATTCCTTCGGGGTTTGTGGCAGCCATGGTTGGCACGCTCGACCTATCGGAAATTGAATTTGCCAAGCTCACCGTGGCTAACGCGGCTCAACCGCCGCTCCTTTGGTACCGCGCGAATCTTGAAAGCATCGAAATCGTTACCTGCCCCAGCGAAAATGTAATTGGCCTGGGTATCTGCGAGAATATCCATGTGACTCAATTTACGATTGATCCAGGTGATTGTATGCTGTTCATGACCGATGGGGTGATTGAATGCCACAACCCGCAAGGTGATGAATTGGGAACTGAAGGCCTTTTGGAGGTTTTCCAAGATTCCTCTCAACTACCGGTTCAAGAGATCGTCCAGAGAATCGATCAATTTCTAAAAGACTTTTGCGTCGATGACTATCCCCAGGATGATACAACTTTGCTGGCATTACGGCTGAATTGAGCTCATGCTTTAGATGGGTTGATCCGACGTGTTTTAACCTTTTGTTCTTCCTCGCCACCAAACTTGAGGATTCCGCTACTGTAGACGGTTCCATAAGAGACGCTTAAACTGGCGGTTTGGTAAATCCCCGAAAGGACTTCTCCATGGTCCAGTTAAGACAATGGGTAAATAAAGACAGAATATAAAATGCCATTGCTTACTGCATATCTGGCATCTAGTGCGTTGGGGTCTCCAAAAACCTTCGAATACGTGACTTCCTTAATTATCTCCTTGAGATTTTCGTCGGTCATTTGTTCAGATGCGGTTTCTTTAGGAATTATTTCCCTCGATGCTTCTCTATTTGCCATCGTCTGGAAGCCAATAAGACTTTGGCAGATGGGAGTTAAAATTGTGAATGACTGACGTATGGGGTATTGTCGTTTTAACTATAGGCATATGTCAGCGGTAAATTTCATCACATTCAGATTTGCTTTGGAAGTGGCCAGGTTTTGGCCCACGGGATATATTTTTAGGAGAATCGGTTTACTCTTGGGTGATGCGTCCGTGGCGGCATAGGGGATATTTTTTGATTTAGCCAATTGGATTCTTTTGTCATGTAGCAGTGAATAGAGACCTATTTCTCTATGTGCTGGAAAACCAATCCACCATGGGCTTCCCAAAATCGGGATCCTTCTGGAAATTCGATCGAGCCAAACCCAACCATGGAGCCGTTATAAAATGCCCCATAAACACCGGATTTTTCGAGTAAAGGTTTCATGTAGTCAAGCAGCCAGGGCATTGCTCTTTCCCAAACTGTTTCATGGTGAATTACGGCGTCCTTCAATTTTGTTTCACCATTAAGTTTGCGAACTTTTTAGCCCTGTGGCGGATTACGATTAGACGGTTAGTATTCTTCTTCGCCTTTTTTGCATCCGTATTCAATAAGTTGTGACATCAGATAACCAGGTTTATCAGAGTTATAGGTTTTCCATTAAAAATTGCGATGCAGGTCAGTAAAATAATTAATTTGTTCCTCGATTTTTGACTTCACATCCGGCTCAGGGAACTCCGTAAATGCCAGCTCAGCGTCTTTCTTTTAAAAAGCTCTGCTCGAAAGCAGAGCTTTTTCTAGAGCTCCTTGATCATGATATTGCGCCAGCGGACTTCGTAGGGTCCTGTGCCAGCTCTTATGCCATGAACTTGGAAGCCGATGCTGCCTGAAGGATTTTCACGATGAATGCCACGGGGTAGCTTCATTTCAGTCACCTGGTTACCATTGATGAAGGTGGTAATCGTGTCGCCTTTGGCAATGATGTGAAATTCGTTCCACTTATCGTTTTTCATGTATTTGTGGCTTCCACCTTCTTCCGGTTCTTTTGAAATCCATCCTGTGTTTAGTCCTTCACCGTAAATCCAACCGGATTGTCCCGGACTGCTTTCGATTTCAACCTGAGGACCAAAATAGCGGCGTGTGCCAAAATCTCTGGAGTGGGACCGGATTTGCACCCCTGAATTGAGACCATCGTCAACCTTGACTTCGAACTTCAATTCGAAATCGCCGTATTTGTCGTAGGTGGTTAAAAAGGTATTTGGGCTGCCATCTGCTGTACGACCCAGAATAGCACCATCCTCGACGTAGTAATTGGCAAAGCCTTGGACTACTCCGAAACCGGCGAGAGTTTTTCCGTTAAACAATTGTTTCCAGCCATGATCGCCATGGGAGGCTGAAAACAGAGAAGTAGCTGTACAACCGGCAGCTAGAAGAGCAATTAATCTTAAGGTGTTTTTCATAGAGTGTGATTTAATCTAGTATACTCGATTCAGCATTATCAAGCGCATCTCGATCGATTGATTCCCGGCAATATCCAAGGAGGACAAGGTGAGTTTAGTGGGCCCCTTGGAAAGGTGGATGACTCCCAGATCCATAGGAACAAAGTCTTTGACGTAAGATTCACCCCTCCTCGATGAGCGGTCAAACTTTGCGCCAACCCAGGGTGGATTGCTTGCGACAGTAACTTCTTTTTTTATAGTGGATTCTCCAGCTCTGAGTTCCAAAATCGCTCCCAGATCTTCCTCTGCACAGGTGTAATAAACACTTGCCCGATAGTTACCTTCCTCTTGTACTTCCGTATTCCAGTAAATGGTGTCTTCTTCATTCACCCAGTTCATGTAGAAGGAACAGTTGGGTGCTCTTCCCGACCTCTTGATTTCTCCCATCGGTATGGCGTCCCTGGCCGGTAGCTGAGTAAAACTCAGCTCGGAGTGGCCGATGATGAATGGACGGGTGTCTTGGCCTTCGGGTATTTCGCTTACGACGTTTTCATCAAAATCCTTTTGTGCTGCGAGCAGCTTTTGGTATACCTCCGGATGTTTTCCCCGTACGTCGGTATGTTGTCCAGGATCCTTCAGCATATCGAAGAGCCGGCCCTGGAAACCCAAACGAAACCTCTGACTGCGAACGCTGGTCTTTTCCTTGAAGTGGTTTACATAAAGTCGTTTTGGCCACTCTTCTCCGGATTGCATCAGTAAGGGTTTCAGGCTGACTCCATCCATGGGAAGCGTACCAGTATTTTCAATACTTGCCAGATCTGTCAAAGTGGGTTTCAAATCGATGGTTCCGGCAATGATATCGGTTTTGGTTCCCGATTCAATTTTACCCGGCCACCGAATGAAGAAGGGAGAACGGACGCCGCCTTCTTCGACGCTGCCTTTACGGCCTTTCATTCCACCGTTCCACCGGTAACCATTCGGACCATTATCTGAGAAGTAGACCACAATTGTGTCTTTAGTCAGGTCGAGGTCATCCAGTTTTTTCATGAGACGACCAACGTTCCAATCGATGTTTTCACACATGGCCAGGGCTGCCTTGGAGTGGGGCATGTTTTCTTCATGGTCTTCTCTTGCCCGCAACGGTAACTCATGGTCGGCAAACTTATTCCACCACGGTTCCGGCACTTGCATGGGTGAATGGGGCGTGCAATAAGGCAGGTAAACGAAGAACGGATCATCCTTGTTCTCCTCGATATAGTCCATCGCCCGGGTCGTGAAGTCATCGGTAACATAGCCGTTTCCCGTCACAATTTCCCCATTGTGTTCCAACATCGGTGAGTAGTAATGCCCCCAATGGCCAGAGCAAAAGCCATAGTATTCGTCAATTCCGCGAGCGTTTGGGTGATAGGGGGGTTGCATACCATTGTGCCATTTGCCGAAGGCGGCTGTCTTGTATCCGGCAGCTTTAAAGGTTTCGAAGATGGTAGTTTCATCGAGATCCATACGCTCTTCCCCGCGACTGGCTGATCTCACACCTGTTCTTGGGTTGTAGCGACCGGTCATGAATTCAGCTCGGGTAGGGGAGCATATTGGGCAAACATAAAAGCGTTCGAATTCCATACCTTGGCTGGCCAAGCGATCGATATTTGGTGTATCCAAATTGGTATTACCGTGAATGCTAAGGTCGCCCCAGCCCTGGTCGTCGGTCAGGATAACGATGACGTTGGGCTTGTCTGCGGCCCACAGCAGGCCTGGCAGACAAATTAAAGCAAGTAGTGCCGGCTTTAGCCGCGAAAAGAAACTGAATGAAATCGCAGCTAAAGCAGCTCCTATATTTTGTCGAAGGGAGAATTTATTGATCACCATGGGTTTGTGTTTTCGGGGTATGGTATAAACGACAATTAGGCGGTATTGGAAATTTTAGAAGTAAGAGGCCAGTGAGGATACTCAAGTAGTGTCGAGCGCGTCCTGAACTTTCAGTTTTGCCAGTTCTGTTTTGAGATTCTGAATTCTCGCCTCAGAGGAGAAATCATTGATTCGATTATGCATTTCAAAAGGATCTCGCTGGCAATCAAAAAACTCCCCTTCGTCCAGTTCATAAAAGTGAATCAGTTTGTAACGCCCATCGAACACTCCTTAATGCTTGGCCACTTGATGCGCGTTATCGTCAGATTCGTAGAAGTTTTTGCTCGTTACCGTGGATTGGCCGTGCAGTGCCACGGCTGGCATAAGCTATACAGAAAGAATTGAAGTGAGAAAAGGCGGATCATTTACTGATTGGAATGTACGGCAAAATAGGGGCGACCGGTTTTCGGTGTCAGGAGAAAAGCGAATTACCGAATGAACTGATCCACGTATTCTTCTCCGAGTCCTACCTTGGCAAAGTGGTTTCGGCAAAGCTCGATCTTGGTGTGAACGTTATCGAACCCAATTGTATTTTGGTCTTCATCCATATAGATTAATGTACCCGTGACATGGAATAAGGTGATCATTTCATCCACGTCTTTGTCGACGACCAGAGTGTGCATTTCGCCTGGTGGTTCATACACAAAGCTCCCTTCCGTGGCCACCCAATCATGTTCAAGATAGCTCCAGGTACCCTTGATAACATAGCCATACACAGGGGCTGGATGTAGGTGACGGTTTAGCATGCCGGCACGGGTCACCTTGAGCAAATTTATCCAATAACCGTTCGATACGTTAAAGAGAATGGGTCTGAAAGAAACCGTGTTGGTCTGTGGTACCCAGAGCCTTTCGTCTGAAGGCATTGTCTCCAAAACGAGGTCTTCTACTTGAAATGGAGCGTGCGATGTTTCGGCCATGTTATTGAGTATCCTTGAGTGAATCGCGTGCCTCTGCAACTCCTTCTGCTGATATAGTTGCATCTGAATTTGTAAACCGAACCTTTGAATAATTGAGGACGGCTGAGATATCCTGATTGGAAAGATAGGAAAATTTGGTCATCACGTTTTGGTACTTTCGGTTTTCCATCCATTCACTTCCGAGAAGGGTCAGTTTAATTAGAAAATCGTCGTCTTCTGTAAGTCTGGTTGAATTGATGAGAGATGGCTGCACATTGGGCACTCCACTGCCGTCCATTTGGTGGCATGCCAGGCAGTATTGATTATAGATCGCTTGTCCCTCCGCATCGTAATTAGCCACGTTTTTTCTCTTTGCAAGTACCGTCTTTGGGGTTGAACTCAACGAAGTTGATGCAAGATCCATGACCGGTTGCGAGGTGTCACCTGTGTATTCTACTTTCCAGATTCTTCCGACGACATCCTCTGTAATATAAAGTGAACCGTCGGGTCCAACCTCCAACCCGGTCGGCCTGTATTTTGCGCTGTCCGGTGTCATCAACATGGTCACACCGGAGAATCCATTGACAAATTCCTCATGTGGTCCGGATGGTAATTTGCCGTCGAATGGGACGTATACCACATTATAGCCTTGTTGGGGCAAGGGAGCTCGGTTCCAGGAACCGTGAAAAGCTATGAATGCGCCGCCCCGGTATTTTTCTGGAAACTGCTCGTCATGGTAAAACTTGAGCCCCGTGGGTGCCCAATGGCCGGGAAAGGCGTAAATGGGTTTGGTGTAATCACCTTCCTTCGCCCTGATTTTACCGTCGCCTCCGTATTCAGGGTTGATCAAATAACCATCTTCTTCCTCGTCCCAGTAAGCATAGGGCCAGCCGTAATCGTCGCCATCTTGGATCATTTGAAACTGCTCGGAGGGATTTTCAGCACTGTCACGTGCATTATACAATGATCCCCAGAGCTGATGAAGCCCATCGCGGCCATTGGAAAGAGTGTAGAGCTGGTTTTTAACCAGGTCGAAATCGATGGCGACCGCGTTTCGAACCCCGGTTGCTACTAGTTCGCCATCTACCAATTGCATTTGGTTGAGGGTATTTGCATCGAATTTCCAAATGCCAGCCCCCCATTCCAATTCATCGCAGGGAGACTTTCCTGGGGATCCTACGGCCCGATCGTCCTCCTGACACGAATTGCTGGGTGCTCCAGCACTTACATAGAGGTTGCCCTCATTGTCGAAGGCTATGTTTTTGCTTGGATGGCTGCGAGGTGGCGGAAAGCCTGTGACGATCACTTCGTAAAGTTCTTTGGGAAGCAGCTCAGTCGGATGAAGTTTGTAGCGAACGACCTGTGTGCTCGCACCGACATAGAGGTAGTCGTCGTATATTTTGATACTTTTGACCAGGCTGCCGACCTCTCCGAAGTATTTAATGACATCCATGGTTCCATCATTGTCGGTATCACGCATGGCGACCAAATAATTGAGGTCCTTGTCATTCAGCAGCCCTACATAAATATCTCCGTTTTCTCGTATGGCCAGCTGCCGTGCCATCCCAATGTTATCTGCGATGACCGTCGCCTTAAAACCCGGAGGCAAGTTGATGTCTCCACTATGCGCTACGCTGTGCAGAGGAAGAAGAAAGGCGAATAAAATTATCAAGAAGGGGTAGGGTGATCGCATGTCTAATGTAAGATTATCCTAGCGTATTTCTGCAAGTGGAAATCTGGAAAATTTCTATCTCAATATGGATAAAGATTGAGGATTTTTCGTCATTTTTGCGTTGTATTTGTCTACTCTACTGTTTCAGCAAACCTTTCGTTGACCTCTTCAAAAATTCTATCGAGCATGGATTCTTTTTAGAACCTAGCTGGAAACGCAACTAACCACCCCATTCATGAAAATTCCTTATTATTGTTTTATTGTTCTTATGACGATTGCTCAAGGTTGCGCAAAACACCATAGTTCAAAACAATGGCTTGTATTCGAGGGCGCAAGCGGGCCGGGAAAAGGGAAGCACATTGTTTTGGTTTCCGGTGATGAAGAATACCGCTCTGAGGAAGCTATGCCCCAATTGGCAAAGATACTCTCCATGCACCATGGGTTTAATTGCACGGTACTTTTTGCGCAGGACCCTGCCCGTCCGGGAATTGTGGATTCCAATCACCAGACAAACATTCCCAACACGGTTGCGCTCGATGATGCCGATCTCATGATTATAGGCACTCGTTTTCGGGCTTTGCCGGACGAGCAGATGAAACCCGTTGACGATTTTCTCAAGGCTGGAAAACCGGTGTTGGGTTTGAGGACCGCCACCCATGCTTTCAATATGGATGAGGAAACCTCCTACCCCGAATACGATTTTAGGTATGACGGGGAAAAGAAAGCCTGGAAAAATGGTTTTGGTGAACTGGTTCTTGGAACTACCTGGGTTTCCCATCATGGTTGGCATAAAAAAGAAGCAACTCGCGGCATTCTTGTCGGGACGAGCGACATGCACCACGGCATTGGAGAGGGCGAAATATTTGGTGAAAGCGATGTATATGGCGTAACCTGGCCTGCCGATAATGATTGTGTACCAATTGTCATGGGGCAGGTATTGGCTGGCATGGAAAAGAACAGCCCACCCATGGGTCCCGGGCCCTACGAAAAAGTACCGAACTATGGCAAACATGAAGGGTTTCATAAAAATGATCCCATGATGCCGGTAACCTGGACCAAGTCCTACCAAGTGCCTGGTGGCAAGAAAGGGAAAGCTCTTTGTTCAACGATGGGGGCCTCTATGGAACTGCAGTATGAAGCAACCCGCCGTATGATCGTCAATGGCGTATACTGGGGCCTTGATATGACAATTCCATCCGGAGGAACCAAGGTGGATATCGTCGGGTCCTTCAATCCATCCATGTATGGATTTGAGACCGACGAGTATTGGGATAATTTAAATCTTCGCATCGAGGACCTTCAATAGTTTTTAATCATCCGCTAATCAGAAAAATTGATGTTTAAAAAAATCCTTACCTGTAGCACCTTTTTTTCTACCATATCAATTGTAGTGGCAAATCCACTACCGCTGAATGTACAGGAGGGAGAGAGAATTGTGTTTATCGGTAACGGCCTCGGTGAGCGCATGGTTTATTTTCCGCATTTTGAAACGGAATTACAAATGCGCTATCCGGATGCAAATCTGATCGTTCGAAACATGTGTCGCCCTGGAGATACTCCCGGTTTCCGAGCTCATCCATCGCGCGAGACTCAGTGGGCATTTCCTGGAGCGGAAGCTTTCCATCCGGATAAACAGTTCCACGATGGCATCGGCCATTTCCCTTATCCGGATGAATGGCTGACTACACTGCAGGCGGATACGATCCTCGCATTCTTTGGTTACAACGAGTCATTCGATGGGATGCATGGTATTGAAAATTTTACTAATGAACTCGATTCCTTTGCTGCCCATACACTGGCACAGAAATACAATGGCGAGTCCGCTCCTCGTTTGGTTTTGGTTTCTCCGATTGCATTTGAAGACCTTTCCAGAACACGTGATCTGCCCAATGGTAAAGAGGAAAACAAGCTGCTGAAGGCTTACGCTGAAGCCATGAAGGGTGTTGCGGCGACGCATGGTGTAGGATTCATCGATCTCTTCAGACCTACGCAATCCCTTTACAGGAAAGAAAGAGACCCACAAACGATCAATGGCTTTCTTTTGTCTTACGAAGGTTATCAAAACCTCGCTTCCATTTTGCTCAATGCACTTTATGGAAAAACCAAGGTAATTTCCGAAGTACCCGTAAATTTGGTTTACAAAGCTGTCGAAGACAAAAATTGGTTCTGGTTTAATGATTACCGGATGCTGAATGGAGTGCATGTTTACGGTCGGCGTTGGAAGCCCTTCGGTAATGTCAATTATCCAGAAGAAATAGAAAAGATTCGTCAGATGACTGAACTGCGGGATGCCAAACTGCACGAGGTGGTGCAAGGCAACGCGGAGGATCTTACAATTGATGATAATCAGACTCGTGAGCTCAGCGCGATTGAATCCAACTTTAATTTGCCGATTGAGTTTTTGGATGTGGATCCTGCTCTGGAGCACTTTTCACTGCCAGAAGGATATAAAATTGACTTGTTTGCTTCGGAATCCGAATTTCCCGATTTAAAAAACCCGGTTCAGATGTCCTTTGATAATAAAGGCAGATTGTGGGTATCGGTATTGCCTTCTTATCCCCATTACAAACCTGGGGATGAACGGCCCGATGATAAAATCCTGATTTTTGAAGACACCGACAGTGACGGCCGTGCAGACAAGCAAATTGTATTTGCCGATGGACTACATTTGCCGATTGGTTTCGAAATCGCACCTGAAGGTGTTTACCTTTCTCAGGAGCCAAACTTGGCAGTCCTAATAGACGATGACAAAGATGATAAAGCGGACCGGATGGAGCTCCTGATGCATGGTTTTGATTCACATGATACACACCATGCCATATCCGCGTATACAGCGGATGCATCCGGCGCTTTCTATATGCACGAAGGACGTTTTCTGCATTCTCAAGTGGAAACACCTTACGGTCCTGAGCGCATGACTGATGGTGGCACTTGGCGTTTTGATCCGGACTCCTATCGGCTAGACCGGCACATGCAAACCGACGTAAGTAATCCCTGGGGCATGGCCTTTGATGAATGGGGCCAAAATTATCTTTCCGATGCATCGGGTGGAGCAAATTGGTGGACCTTGCCTCTCTCTGCAAAAATTCCTCATGGAAAGGAGATTAACAAGGTCGCGCAGTTTACTACGCATCGCGTTCGGCCAACCTCCGGAACCGAGTTTCTTTATTCGCGGCATTTCCCGGACGAAGTTCAGGGTGACTTCTTGATTGCCAATTCAATTGGTTTCCTGGGAATTAAACAGCACAAAGTTTGGGAGGATGGCGCTGGATTCACCGGTGAGCTTCGGCAGGATTTGGTCTATTCTGTGGATCCGAATTTTCGGCCGGTAGATATCGAAATAGCACCAGATGGTTCGCTGTATTTGGTTGATTGGCACAATCCATTGATCGGTCATATGCAGCACAGTGCCCGCGATCCTAATCGGGACCACGACCATGGTCGCATCTACCGCATTACCTATCCTTCCCGACCGCTTGTTACACCAGCCAAGATTGATGGTGCAACTCTCGAAGAATTATTCGAAAACCTCAAAGAGCATGAATATCGTACGCGCTATCGTACACGCCGTGAGATTCGAGGGCGTGATACCAGGGATGTTCTTCGCGGGATCAAGCGATGGGCGGCAAGACTGGATGCGGAGGATCCAAATTATGAGCGACATCTTCTCGAAGCTCTCTGGGTGACCTGGGGTAAAAACCAATTAGATGAAGGATTACTCAGGAAACTCTTGAATGGTTCAGCCGAGGAAGTGCGTTCAGCTGCCGTTCGCGTTCTCCGCCATACCTATCGCGATGTGAGGAATTATCATGATCTATTTCTCAAGGCCGCTGCGGATGAGAGTCCTCGCGTTCGGCTCGAGTCTGTGGTTGCGGCATCTTGGATCGATAATGCCGTGGGTGCGATGATCGCAATTGAGGGAATGAAGCATCCTATTACCAAATGGATGGGACCGACTTATGAAGCCATCATGTGGACCCTGGAGGATGATATTCGGAACCTTCCGAGGCTTGACCGTTTGATTCAGGAATCGAATCCCACTCTGGAATCTTTTCTTGGGGGAGGGCATGAGTTTTATGATCCTAAGAAACGGGCGAACAGTAATTCTGTACCACAAACCAATGTTCCTGCTGCGGCGTTGAAAGTTTTCGAATTGGGTAAAGAAGTATACAGCCGCGATGCCCATTGTGCGACCTGTCATGGAGAGAATGGAAAAGGAGCTATTCAGGGTATTTATCCACCCCTCGGAAACAACGAGTGGGTCATGGGGGATATTGACCGATTTATCAAAATCATCCTGAAGGGACTTTGGGGTCCGATCGAAGTTGATGGTAAAAAGTATGATCCCTCCATGGGGCTTCCTCCCATGACTGGCTTCGAAGGAATCTTGACAGATGAGGAAATCGCCGCGGTAATCACCTATACCCGATTACAGTTTGGAAACAAAAAAGCCTTATCCAAATTGATAGATCCCGAACAAGTTGCACGTGTCCGCGAAGAAGTGAAGGATAAGGCTGGGTTTTACATGGTAAATGAAATCCTGGAGCTTCACCCACACAATTAGCCTCAATATGCGGCTAAGTTCGCTTTTGGAGTTGATATCGTAATTATTAGAATAGGTTTTTTTACTTACGGAGTTGAGGAGGCACATTCCAAATCCTTCCACCAATTGTGGCAGCAATTTTACTACCGACGATTATACTTCCTATCTCATTGCAACACAGACTGCACTAATGTTTACCCGCCAAAAAACATCCGGAGAATAGTGGCGGATTTTGACTATTATGGAAATCGCCCTTCAATTGATTTACGCTGCGAGGAAGCTGCGAGATTCAGTCAATAAGCTTTCTTTTTCTTTACCCATCACTCACGTTTACAATCCTCTCGTTTATGCTTGGGAGGCTCACAAGCTTTATTTGGAGAACTTTGGAAAATCCACCAAAAAGGTGATTTTTTTAGGCATGAATCCTGGGCCCTTTGGAATGGCTCAGACGGGCGTCCCATTTGGAGAAATTTCTGCGGTACGTGACTGGATGAATATCGAGGTTCCGATTGCCAAGCCACCTGTCGAAAACCCTAAACGTCCGGTAGAAGGTTTTAACTGCCCACGTTCAGAAGTTTCTGGTCGCAGACTCTGGGGGCTGATGGAGAAGCGTTTCCAATCACCCAATCAGTTTTTTGAAGATCATCTTATCTTCAACTATTGCCCACTTGTATTCATGGAAGCGTCTGGCCGAAATGTTACTCCGGATAAAATACCTCTTCTCGAACGGAAACTTTTGAATGAGGCATGCGACGAACATCTCCGGCAAGTTGTCTCCTTACTTGATCCGGGGTGGTGTATTGGAGTTGGTGGATTTGCCAGGAAATGCTTTGAACGTGTGATCCCTGATCATCCGAAATTAGGAACTCTATTGCATCCCTCGCCAGCTTCTCCTGCTGCTAACCTTGGCTGGGAGGGAAAGGCAGTCCGGCAATTGACTGAATTGGGCGTGTGGTAGCTACCGCGTTGAAGCCAGTTTGTGGTGCAGGATCCACACATTCCCAGGCCGCAGCCGAATTTGGTGCCCCGTATTTCGAGGTGATCCGTCAATACTCAGAGCAACGGTGTTTCCGATCCACATTTACCTGTTACTGTTTGCCATTAATATTCAGTGACGGTTACAGGTGAAGATTGTAATGAACGCTATGTCCACGGGACAAGTAGAATCGTGAGATGAATACTCTTTACCCACTCAGATGCCTGTATTTGCGAGCTGGCGTGTTACTCGATCTCCGCTTGCGTTTCTTATTCCCATAGGTGAATGTAGCCATGGATAGCTAACTTAAGCATTCGGGATATTGCTTGAGAATCGCCCGATGGAAGCGCCGATTTGGCCGAGCCAGAAGATCTGAAAACAATTTTATGCCAGCATATCCATTACTTTTTTTGGGGGGCGGCCGATGACTGCATTTTTACCCGAAACATAGATTGGCCTCTCAAGCAGAATGGGATTCTCCGAAATGATGGTTAACCACTCGTCACGACTCAAAGGATCATTCAGTGACAATCCCAGTTCCTGAAATCGCGGTTCCTTGTTTCGTATCAATTGTTGGGGTTCGATCCCCAGTGTCGTGCAGAGTACATCCAGCGTGGCTACACTGGGAGCGGCTTTCAAGTATTCGATAACCTCAGCTTCTACCCCGTGGTCCTGAAGAATCTTCTTGGCTGCTCGGCATTTACTGCAGCGAGGATTGTAGTAGAGTTTGTCATTAGTCGATTTCATGAATTTCTTTTACCTGATCCATTCTGCTTCATCAGAGGCTCTTTAGTAATTCTGTTAATAGGCCTGTGATTTTGCCTTGTGCCGCTGCAGCGGTTTCGTTGACTTCTTCTGCAGTAAGAAGCTGCCCGCATAGTCTGGCGGCTTTGTTACTTATTAAGGAAATCCCGAGAACTCGGATACCGTAGCTTCGGGCCAAAATCACCTCCGGTACTGTGGACATGCCGACCGCGTCAATGCCCATGCTAGCGTAAGCACGAATTTCTGCCGGAGTCTCAAATGAGGGACCCGGGTTGGCGACGTAGACACCTTTTCGGATTTTAATTCCTTTGCTTTCTGCTGCCACCTCAGCTTTACTAATTAATTCCTGATCATAGGCTTGGGTCATGTCCGGATATCTCAGGCATCCTTCTTCCACGGGACCGATGAGCGGATTGTCTCCCATGAAATTGACATGATCGGTGATTAACATCAGATCTCCGGCATCAAAATTTGTATTTATGGCACCGGAAGCATTGGTAACGATCAGGATTTTGATCCCGAGCTCAGCCATGACTCGCACTGTAGAGATTACTTCTTTCATACTGTACCCCTCGTATTTATGTAAACGTCCCTGCATGCAAATGACAGGGTTATCGCCCATTCGGCCCAGGACGAGGTTTCCTTTGTGGCTTGGCACTGTAGATTGCGGGAAACCAGGAATGTCCCTGTAAGGGACAGTCAGGGTCTCCTCGAAATTTGAATCGGGAAATTCGTTGAATCCCGATCCGAGAATCAGGCCGATCGAAGGAGTTGCTCCTTGGACTTTTTCTCGAATGAAAGCTATCGAGTCTGTCATGATGTCTTTGCTATAGCTTCTGAATTAACAGGTCAAACGTTCAACAATAGGATCTTTTCATAAAGGCTCGAAGGAGGCCCGTAGTTCTAGCCATTCGACCCAGGCCCTCCGGTCTGGGCCCTTCAGTCAATTTACGGAATCGGTGATTTTCCATAGACTTCCGTAAAATATCAAGCACTCCCTCAAACAGGGGCTCCAAAAATAAAAAAACCTATCACCTTCAAAATGAGATTCAAACCCGTCATGAACTTCAAGCTAATCAAATCAACTATTACATCCGTCACCGGTTTCCGTGGTGTCTTGGGAAGTGTTGCCTTTGGCAATGATCTTCTGAAACGATCCCTGGACCTCAGTATAGATCAGGCCAACCGCAGATTCATTTTACCCGATGTTCCTTGGATTATTGGTCGTTTCCTCTTGGAACAAAGGACTGAATTTCTGTGATCGCGCGACCGAGAACGAGTCCATGGATATCGTAGGTGCCTTCGTAAGTGTTCACGGTTTCCATATTCATCATGTGGTGGATGACACGGAAGTCGCCGGTTATGCCGTTTCCTCCCAGCATATCTCTTGCTACTCGTGCGATATTCAATGCAGCTCCTGCATTGTTGCGTTTGGCGAGGGAAACCATTTCGGGGGTGGCGCGATCCTTGTCCTTTAGGTCTCCGAGGCGCCAGGCAAGCAATTGCATCTGAGTAATGTCCGTCACCATATTGGCCAGCTTGGTTTGTATCAGCTGCATGGATGCAAGTGGATAACCGAATTGGGTTCTGCCAAGGACATAGTCTCGTGCCCTCTGGTAGCAGTTTTCGGCAACCCCGACCACGCCCCATACAATGCCAAACCGCGCATTATTCAGGCAGGAAAAAGGTCCTTTGAGACCCCGAATATCGGGAAGCGCATTTTCATTTGGAATAAAACAATCCTGCATAACGATTTCCCCGGTGGGCGATGCTCGCATCGACATTTTGTTTTTCACTTTGGGAGTTGAAAGGCCTTCAGTACCCCTCTCAATCAAGAAGCCGCGAATGACACCATCCTCATCCCCACCGTCGTAAGCTTTGGCCCATACCACACAGAGATCGGCGATGGGCGAGTTGGTGATCCACGTTTTCGAGCCATTCAGCTTCCAGCCACCGTCAATTTTTTTGGCAGATGTAATCATTGACCCCGGATCCGAGCCATGGTCCGGTTCCGTTAATCCATAGCAGCCGATTATTTCGCCAGTCGCCAGCCGTGGCAAGTATTTTTGTCTTTGTTCTTCAGTTCCAAAGACATGAATGGGATGCATAACCAGGGAAGATTGAACAGAGACAAAAGATCGGTAAGCAGAATCGACTCTATCCAACTCGCGATTTATAACTCCGTAAGCGGTATAGCTGGACCCTGCCCCCCCGTATTCTTCTGGAATAAAAACTCCCAGAAGCCCCAAGTCTCCCATTTCACGGGCAATTCCTATATCAAATTGCTCGTCTTGGTTTCCTTCCAGGGCTCTTGGTTCCAGCTGGGTTTGTGCGTATTCCCTGGCTGCATCCATGATCATTCGGTCTTCCTGACTGATCAGTTCTTCAAAGTGATAGATGTCGTTCGAGTTGAAGGTTTTGGTACCCATATTGCAGAGGATTGAAATGGATTCTATTGGTTAGAGAAACACAAATTTGTGTGGTTAAAGTTTTAGGCGGAAGATGTAACTGGCCATGTCAAGGTTTTAAGCCGATAAGATCAATTGATTTTCATTTTAGTAGATAGCCTCCCCTTTCTCAGCACTGAGATTTGTGAGGCCTTTATTTGATTTGTGCAACTAATCCAGTTTATCGAAATAATGGATCAAATTTCCTATGTGTTCAGGTATTTCTATTCCCAGGTGTTCGCATCCGAGTTCGATTGTTGCACGGTCCACATTTGCGCCGAATGACTTGTCCTTGATCTTCATTCGGATGGATTTTATTATCGGCTCTAACTTTTTTTCGTTTTAGACCGTTAGACCTATAGTGATTTGATTTTGGGAGTCGTCATTTCAGGTATACCTTTATGCGAGAAATGAAGTGATAGTTATCAGGTAGTCCTTACATTACCTCGATTTGAATTCAATGTTTAATGGAGCATCGGTAATTGATTTTACACATTAAAAACAAACTACCTTTCACATTGGCTTAAGCGGTACTAATTGCCGCACTTTTCCATCGCCTTTGGTGACCAGGAAGACTTCTCCTTTGTCATCAATTCCCAGCCGTAAGTCAGCTCGCATACCTGGGTGGTAAGTATTCGGATAACCAACCAGATCCAACAGATCTTTTTCTTCTCCATCGAAACTCAACCTTAATTCCCGGATTTCGGCAGGATTTCCTGGTAGCAGGTCTTTGGTATCGATGTAAAAGATGCGTCCGCGGACAATATCGGCAAACAGGTATTTGCCTTTCAGAGCTTCTATTTGGTTTCCGGTGTATGCAAATCCACTGCCGATTGCTCGTCCTTCATCATGGTCGTACTGCGCAACCGGGCCCACGAAATTGTCTGCTGGATCGGCCGGAAAATTGTATACCGGACCTACACTTAGTTGATCGATATTTGATCCCGTGGCAAAAGTACCCTCACGAATTCGCCAACCATAATTTGCTCCCGCTTGGCCAATATTCACTTCCTCGACTTGATTTTGGCCGATGTCATTGATGAACATGCGTCCGTTTTCATCCCAGGAGAATTGTTGCGGGTGCCTCAGACCGTATGCCCAGATCTCTGGAGCCACGTTAGTATCAAAAACAAATGGATTATCCTCGGGGATTCCGTAGTTGCGGCTTCCAGTCCGTACCAAGGGATTTATTCTGAGAATGGCACCATGCGGGCTATCCATGGATTGACCGTAATCCATGGGGTCAAACCCTGCCCCACCGTCTCCCAAGCAAAAATAGAGGTTTCCATAATCATCTGACCCTGGTTGGGCGGTCGGCTTGAATGCGAGCGTTCCTATGCTGTGGTTCGGGGCAAATTGACCGACCCGGAAAATTTCCCTGTAGGTGCCTTCAAAGGGAATTTTCGAGTGATCGCTTGCGCTCCATTCTAGCACCACACTTTCATGACTGGAATTGGCTTCCTTATGGTAATTCGCTTTACCGGATCCCGAAGTGACACTGATACCTGTGTAAAATTTTCCATATCCGAGCTCTCCTTTCTTCGAAAAATCCGGATGGAAAGCAAATCCACCTAACCCTGTTTCATTCGGCATGGTCGATGTATCAGAGGACAACGGATAGGCATTAAGATCTAAATACATCCGGACAGATCCTGACTTTGGATAAAGCAGGTAGAGCTGACCGCGCAAATCGCAGACAGCCAATTTCCCACTGTCATCTCCAACTGGCTTGATATACTGAAGCCTGGCGTAGGCCGATGTCGTTGCCGGTTTTTTAACGGGATCTGTAGTTTTTGGAAGCTGAAATCGCTCAACCACTCCAACGACTATGTCCCCCTTTTTGATTTTCTCAGGAATTGGATCGGTCAGTGGAGGAGGCTTTTTGTTAATGCATCCAAATAGGTAGGTGCTCAGAATGGCCGTTGCGGCAATGAGTGCGATTAATCGTAACTGGATCGTTCTAGATCGTTTCATTTTTTCAAATTCAACATGGTTACTAACAAGCTCTAGCCGAATTGGAAAGGGGTAATTGATGAAGTATTGCCAATGTGAGAGGTCCTCAAAATTGAATCGCAGGAGTGGGTTCTGGATTGGGAATTGCTGGACACTCGCTTTGCCCTTTTCACTTTCAATTTTTCATGCAATTTTGATCCATCCATGAAACGTCTCACTGCATTCACTCTTCTTCTAACAAGCCCTCTGCTTTATGCCAATCATCATCCTCTCAACTACGATGGTATGGTTGAACTGTTTGGCATAGACTTTGAAGCCACAGAAATAAAGACCGACAAGGTCAGTCATGGCATGTACGTCTTTTCCGGGGTTGGTGGCAACTTGGCTGTATCGATCGGCGAGGACGGCGTACTTATTGTTGATGACCAGTTTCCGGAAATGATTCCGAAAATCCAAGAGGCTGTCCGGAAATTGGGAGGTGATGGTGTGGACTATGTAATCAATACCCACTTCCATTTTGACCATGCTGATGGAAATAAAGCTTTAGGGCCTACCGGAACGAACATTATTTCCCATGAAAATGCCCGGACTGATATGGCCAGTGGCCGGATGGTAAACTTGGTAATTGCCAAATACGAACAAGGAGCCTATCCGAAAAAAGCCCTGCCACAAATCACTTACTCGGACTCCATGCACGTACATTTTAACGAGCAGCGCATTGATCTATTTCATTTTGGTCCAGCCCATACCACCGGTGATACGATGGTGTATTTTCGAGGGAGCAATGTACTGCATACTGGCGATGTTTTTATTACTTCAGGGTATCCTTTTATCGATGTAGATAACGGGGGTGATATCGACGGTTTGATTGCATTTTGTGAAGGAATTCTCGAACAGTTGGCCCCTGATACTGTTGTCATTCCGGGCCATGGTAGCGTGACAAATGTCCAAGCCATCAGGGATTGGGTTAATATGCTGTCCACGGTTCGTGGCCGTGTTGCTAAAATGATTGATGAGGGCAAATCCCTCGAGGAGATCACCGCCGCGAATCCAACGAAAGGATTCGATGAAAGCTATGGCGATCCCTCAAAATCTTTAGGTTTTATAAATCGGGTTTATACAAGCCTTTCCAATAAGCGGTAACCTCCACGGCTAAAGCGTAGGATTTTTCCAAGACCATACTTGAGGCCTTGAACTGGCATGTTCCTAGATTGGTGGCTAGAGCACCAGTGCCTTGGGCCTTGACAAATTTTCTTCGGGTTAGGGGTATATTAGGGATGCTAACTGAATGACTTTGGCGGAAGATCAATTTTAGGTCTTTTCAACTGTAAACCTAATTGAGTGCTTTTCCTCTTTGACCCGAAATACTGGCCATAGAACAATTACCAGATGCATACCGTAGATTATATTATCATTATATTCTACATTCTTGGAATCGTCGCCGCTGGCATGGTCTTCACTAGCAAGATGAAAAATTCCAAGGAGATGTTTGCGGCGGGTGGGAAAAGTCCTTGGTGGGTTTCTGGATTGTCAGCATTTATGACGATATTTTCCGCGGGCACGTTCGTAATTTGGGGTGGTATCGCTTACAAGTATGGGGTTGTCGCTATTGCAATTAATCTTTGCTACGGAGTTTCGGCATTGTTGGTAGGTTGGTTTCTGGCAGGAGTGTGGAGAAAGGCCGGCGTCGATTCCGCATCGGAATTTTTGCATCAGCGATTTGGTGGATCGATTGTTCAATTCTACACTTGGTTTAAAGGATCACTCACATTATTCAGCACGGGAGGTGCGGTGTATGCCCTGTCCAAAATCATCTGTGCCTTGATCCCTCTTTCAGAAGGGAATCTTTTAGCGGATCCGGCTACCGGGCATTTATCGGTTCCTCTGACTTCGGTTTTCATTTGTTTAGTCGTCATTATCATTGCTTTTGCAGGAGGTCTATGGGCTGTATTGATGACCGATGTATTGCAATTTGTGATACTCACTGTATCAGTTGTTTTTGTCGTTCCTCTGATACTCACGGAAGTTGGAGGGTGGGGTGCGTTTGCCGCAGCGGCGCCTGAAGGATTCTTTACTCCGGTTGCGGCTGAGTTTTCTTGGTGGTTCTTAATTGGTTGGATGACGGTTAATTTTATCAATTTTTCAGGTGATTGGGCATTTGTTCAGCGCTGGGTATGCGTCCCCACTGTCAAGGATGCCAAAAAGTCTGCCTTTCTTATCGCCGGTCTCTATCTAGCGAGTCCGATATTCTGGATGATCCCACCCCTGGTTTTTAGGGTCATAAATCCCAATGTGGATACTGAACAGGCATACATACTTGCATGTCAGCTAGTGCTACCCGCTGGAATGGTGGGATTAATGGTGGCAGCGATGGCATCTGCAACAGCCAGTATGGCTACCACCCGACTGAACGTATATGCTGGTGCATTTACCGAAGCATATCAGCGGCTGTTCAAGCAATCCGCTTCGGAGAAACACCTGGTGTTTGTAGGGCGAATCATAACGATTACTCTTGGGCTTACAATAGTGGCGGGTGCATTGCTGATTCCCCATTATGGCTACACAAAATTTATCATCGATATAAATACTTTGCTTTATGTGCCTTTGTTGTTGCCTACGATATGGGGGTTGTTCTCGAGAAAAATTAGTCTTACAACAGCTTGGGTAACGACCGCGGTGGGATTTGTAACCGCCTACATTGTAAAATTTGCTTTGAGAGGAGACGGATTCCTCACAGGTATTGAATTTCTTCAGTCTTTGGTAATTTGGATAGCAGAAAATTCCCGTATAGCCGACATGTTAGCAGGCATATTATTTCCGTTTCTGATTCTTACGATTATAGAGCTACTGGGAAAGCACGAGTATCCTGGCTGGGAGAGGACTCAAAAATTGAAACATAAGTTTCATGAGCAACCCGCCGCGGAGGTCGATACCTTGCCAGGGAAATTGGTAGCAATCTCTTTAGTCGTGGTGGCCTTGGTGATAGGCCTGCTTTCCATAATCAATCGAGGCGAAGCCCTTTTATTACTCACTATGTCGGTGGTACTCCTGTTTATAGCTGGAGTTTTCCGTCACTATTTACGCAAAGCGGATCAAGCGGTCGAAGGTTAACAGCCGGCGCAATTCCTAGGTGAACTGCTATCTTGCAGTTTCACGCCAATTGGCCCAGGCTTTGCGGACCCGATCCAGCTGCGTCTTGTACTCTGGTCGACCGGCAAGATTAACCGTTTCCTCCGGATCGGCTTTTAGGTCGAACAGCTCCTCGTAACGTGCTGTTCCTTCTGCTTCTTCGCCAATGACCAGGTAGCGTCCGTATTTCCAGCGAAGATCCCGAACCCCTTCCGTTGGCATAATAAGGCCGTTCGCATTGAACCAGTGTTCGTAGAAAAAAGAGGATCTCCAGTTTGCGGGATCTTCACCGTCTGCGATAGGTTTGAGGTTTACTCCTTGCATAATATTTGGCACCTGAATGCCGGCGTAAGCAAGTATCGTAGGAGCCATGTCGATGCTTAGGGTCATCTCCTCACGGCTCTTACCTCTCTGCGATTTTTCCAATCTGGGATCATAAATAACCAATGGCACGCGGATGGAGACTTCGTGCGGTGTCCACTTGCCGGCGAATCCATATTCTCCAAGAAAAAATCCGTGGTCGGACGTGTAGATAATCACCGTGTTGTCTGCCAGGTTTTGTTTCTCCAATTGCTCCCGTATCCTTCCAACCACTGAATCAATTCCGGTTACCAGCCGGAAGTAGTCTTTGACGGATCTCTGAAACTGGCCGGGTGAACGGAAGCGAATCGCCCAACGGTCCCGGTTCATGCTGTTTTGAATGAATTCCGGGAACCTGTCGTGATATTCTGCGGCTGCGGTGTGGGGCATGGGTATGGTGACACCGCTATATAGGTTTTCAAATTCGGGATCGGACGGAAATTGATCCGAATAAATGTCGCTCGAATCCTGAACGTGTGGCGCTTTGAAACTGACGGAAAGGTGGAAGGGCGTATCCGCCTTACAACTTTTCAGAAAGCTTATGGCCTGATCGCCCAACTTGGAGGTGAGGTGTTGGCCTTTTTTTTCTTTCACATCCCCTTCAAAATAACGGCTTTGGCCTGGAAACCCCTTGTTGTAATCCAGTATTTTGTTCGCTTGCTTCGGATGGCCGACCCCCCATTTCCCAATAAAGCCAGTTCGGTAGCCGGCTTCTTTCAGTTTGGCCAAATAAGTGTTGCTCAATTGCTCCTTGGAAAAATCCCGGTTAAATTGCCAAATTCCGTGGCGCGCGGCATATTGGCCAGTAAATACACAGGCCCTGTTTGTCATGCATATGGCCGTGGTGACAAATCCGTTTTTGAAAAGAACACCTTGAGACGCCATCGCGTCGATGTTGGGTGTGTGAATAATGGAATTTCCCATACAGCCCAAAGCGTCCGCCCGCTGGTCGTCTGCCATCAGGTAAATGATGTTCGGCCGATCTGCTCCATAGAGCATCGAGCATATCGCAAAGACCATCAGCAATAGTATTTTCAGTGATTTAAGAGAAGACATATGTATAATGTGTTACATGATAGATGGTGGTTGCTGCCTTTATTGCGCCGGATCCCAAACCAATGCGTATGTAGCAACCTTATTGATCAATCCATGATTACCGTAATTATAGCTTATCAGGGAGCTGGAAGATCAAGTCATTTCCAATCCGGTCAAAGTGCTGGTACTCGTGGCGAACTTATCTTTTTCTAGGCCGATTCGCTGGAGTGCACTGACATAAAGATTCGGTAACGGGTAATTGTTTTCCTGATCGAAGGCTATATGCTGGCCATGTTTGAATCCACCTCCTGCGAACATCACTGGCATGTTTTTGTTATCATGAGCACTGGCGTTACCAAGATTGGAAGTCAACAGGACCATGGTTTGATCGAGCAAATTTCCATCTCCGGCCGGGGTTTCTTTCAGCTGCCGTACGAATCCTCCCCAAGCTTTGACCAATTCGGTTTCCACGATGGTCAATTGGTCAATCTTTCTCTCATCCAGCCCATGGTGGCTCAAGCTGTGGTAGGCTTCTTCGACACCTGCCAGCGGAACCGGACCTCCTGATCCGTTCAGGTGCAATGTCATGAATCGGGCGGAATCGGTCTGAAGCGCGAAATACATGATATCGAGCATCGCTTGCTTTTGCAGGACGACTTCCTTGTTGTCGGTGATGTCCACCGGTTGAGGCATATCCACATTTGGTTTCGGTCGTCCCACCCAGTCTTCGGACTCGAAAAGGCGTTGCTCAAAATTTCTGACGGAAGTAAAATACTGGTCCAGCTTTTCTCTGTCCGCCTTGCTCACATCCCGTTGCAGTTTCCGTGCATCGTCGGATACAATATCCATGATGCTTCTACCTTGGCGCAGTCTTCTCTGCTGCAGCTTCCGCTCCTTGGGCGAGTCGTTTACAAAAAGCATGTTATATAACTTTGAAGCGGAATGTTCCGCCGGGATCATACTACCCGTCTCGGTGTAAGACGGGCTATTGTTGCTGTGTGTATTCAATACCAATGACGGAAAGCGGGTGTGATGCCCCAGGTGTTTAGCCATGTATTGGTCTAGAGAAATGGTATTTCTGAAAACTCCGTTCCGGGAGTAGGGAGCTGCGGTTAAAATGCTGCCTTCAGCATTGTGGCCACCAGAGACACCAGGGTGTGAGGATCCGGATACGATAGTCATGTCCTGAAGCAAATCAGGGATTGAAGACAGGTACGTAGATGGGGTGTAGTTGAAACCAGTATTGACAGGGTTTAAATTTGGTCCGTGCAATCCCAGGGCCAGGCTGACACTCACAAAACGTTTTGGTTGAGTAGCCGCTGCTGGGGCTGCAAAAGTGGGTAGCATGGAGTCCAGCCAGGGGAGGGCCATCGTTACTCCTGCACCTTTTAGAAAAGTTCTGCGAGATACTGATTTTGAAAAATTGAAGTGTATACCTTTCATAGGGGTAGGACTTATTTATTAAGAAATACCGGGCTTTGCACAACTGCGTGAATCAATGATCGGAAACCATAGTTTGAGGATTTAATTTTTTCGAGAATAACTTCCATGTCTCTTCTATCGGCAAATTCTATACTAGCCCCAGTCGAGAATATGATGCATTTCTCAATCAGGTTATGAGCGATTTTTTCAGGATTATTTAATAGAATCTGCTTAAATTCGTCAATATCGGCGAACGCTTGACCATCGGGAGTCACAAAGCTCGGGTCCACACTTGGTCCGTCCCACCATTTTCCTCTTTCTTTTACTGCACGGTAATTTTCGCGCCAGCCTCCAATGACATTGTAATTTTCCAGCGCGAATCCCGGCGGATCGATTTTAACGTGGCAAACTGCGCAGGATTGAATATTTCGATGTTTGTCCAGCTGATCGCGAATCGATTGGGCGCCGCGGATATCGGGTTCGATGGCAGGAATATCATCCGGGGGTGGTAAGGTTTTTTCACCCATGATGCGCTCCAGCATATACACCCCACGAATGACGGGCGATGTTGTAGTGCCATTGGCCGTAACTTTCAGGACACTACCATGGGTGATAAGACCCCCACGCCGATATTCTGGCTTGAGAGCGACTTTTTGAAACTCGGTTCCTCGTACGCCTTTGATTCCATAGTGGTGGGCAATGCGCTCATTGAGCATTGTGAAGTCAGAATCGACTACGTTTGTCACACTCAGATCTTCATTTATCATTTCCCGTAGGAAGGCGTGCGTCTCTCCCATCATAGCGTTTTTCAGGACCTCATCAAATTCCGGGTAAAGCTTCTGGTCCGGGGTCGTGAAATCGATTTCCTTCAGGTCCAACCATTGGTCGGAAAAGCGGCGAATAAAGGATTCCGATTTAGGGTCGTTAAGCATCCGATCAATTTGGCTACTCAACGTAGAAGATCGACTGAGTCGTTTCCGACGTGCCAGATTCAGCAGCTCATCATCGGGAAATGTACCCCAGAAAAAATAGCTAAGACGAGAAGCGATACTGTAGTCGTCCAATTTTCCAACAGGTTCGTTGAAATATAAAAAGCGTGGAGAACATAGAACGGCCCGATAACCTGCTCTAATTGCTTCCACTACTGGCAGCTTTTCTTCAATGACTTCAAATGCGACTTCCAAATAGGGACGTAATTCGGATTTACCAACGGGTTTACGAAATGCCCTGGTCGCAAAGGTTCGCATGAGCCGTTCAACGTCCCGTTTCGGATTTTTGCTTACTAATTGGCCGTCCTCAATTTTCATTCGACCAAAGAGTAGCTGTTGGAGTTCGGTTGGGTTTGGACCTTTGTAAATGCGTTCAATTTCTATTCTCTCTAGTGCGACTTTTGCGACCTTTGGGTCCTGAATAGCTTCGATGCTATGAGACCTGGCGGAGGTGCGGAGCAACGTGTGATCCATGGGCCGTATTTCGAGCATGTGTTCTTTTTCTATCCAGGCTTCAAAGGTATGTTCCTTGGATTCGTTTTGTGCCTCAAAGCTTCCGATCCAAAACATTGTGGGAGCATTGGCGTAGCACACCCCGCTTCTGACAGACGTCCATACGCCCCTGCCTTCGGGTGGAGTTACAGCATGGGCTTTTACGTGAATACGATACCATCCACTTTCCGGCACCTTCGTTGCGTGCATTCGTCCGTGGTATGTTTGAGTACTGGAAAAGACGATGCCCGAATCATTCCAATGCCAAGGCCCGCGGTTGTTACCGATGCGTTTGTCAGGCTGATAAGCAAAATCAGCTGCGGCCAAGTTTTTGTACATAGGTACTATCGTAGTCATTGCCCGGGTAAAAGCTTCGTCCAAGGCTGCGTCTGCTGCTTCCAAATATTTTTGTAGGAGATGATAGGATATCTGTTGAGCATCGGCTACGTTGCTGAATCCGTCTTGAACTGGATCCTTCGGGATCAATTTGCGTAATGGTATATCGACTCCCACCAATCCTTGCAATGACTTCTCATATTCCTCACGATTAAGGCGACGTGACCTTACTCGACCGATTTGTTTTTGCTGCCGAACAGATGCAGCAAACAAGACTTTCTCTAATTCCACTAAAAATTCTGCCCGTTCTTCTTCTTCCAGTAGCACGTCTTCTTTGGGTGGCATCTCGTAATTCATCACCCGGTCAAGCATGAGGATCCATTGATTCATGGAAGCGAGATCTGAAGAATTGAATTTTGCGTTTACCAAATCAAGGCCACCCTCCTTGTCCACCTCGTTATGGCACTCAAAACAGTTCATGTCCATAAACTGGTGGACTGAATTCGGTATCTGGTCCTTCGCTACAATTCCAGTATTAAAAATTAGAGCACTTCCCATTAAAAGGGTGATGGAATGAAGTACCAATCTCATTTATAATAATTGTCCTTTCAGGGGAAAAGTAACGGTTGAGATGCTAAAAATGGTAGAGAGAAAAGAAGAGATTGGAGCCTTTTCTTTCCTTCAGCGTTAAGAAATTTGGATAAATTGCAATCTCCTTGTCGCTTTTTAAAGCTTTGCGGAATTCAGGTTTTATCAGTTCTAGAATTAGAAAATTAAATTTGCGAAAGCGGGTCACGACTTTTTCATTGATCTTTTGGAAACGCGGTGAAATCTCCGTCTCGACAAATCGTTGTTCTTTCGCAAACTCTTTCACCACTATGTCGAACCATACTTCTTCAAAGATATCCCGCCGTACATTCGGAAAAAAGACAGCATCCGCTGCATCTGCGGCCTTTGCTTTTCAATTTATCCCTTCTAGAGCCTGGGGCAATTTAACCAAGCCAACAATGGTCGGAATCGGATCCGGTGGTAAGGGCCGTTCGGACATCGCCAACAGCGAATTGGCCGGTTTTGACATCGTCGGACTGGTTGATGTGGTAGACGTAAAAAAGTTCGGAGCAAACAAAAAAAACAACCGTCGCGAAAATGTTTTGATTGAATCGAGGGAAGCCTATCCGGATGTCCCCTTCTGGACGGATTACCGTGAAATGTTCGCCGACATGGGCGATAAGGTCGATGCCGTCACGGTGTCTACTCCCGATCACCACCATTTTCATGCCTCAGTCATGGCGATGCAGGCAGGCAAACACGTATACTGCCAGAAGCCGTTGACTCATGGTATCTGGGAAGCACGGATGATGTCCGAGGTTGCTTCTCAAACGGGTGTAAAGACCCAGATGGGCAATCAAGCACATGCTGAAGATCATATGCGGCGATGCGTTGAACTGATTCGGTCGGGCATTATTGGTAAGGTTCGCGACGTTCATACCTGGACAAACCGTCCGATTTGGCCGCAAGGATTTGCCAATCCACCTCAAAAGCAAAAAGTCCCCAAATGGATAGATTGGAAGCAATGGGTCGGTCCAGCTGGTCACGTGGATTACAATGAAAACATAGCACCCTTCTCCTGGCGCGGTTGGTGGGAATACGGCACTGGAGCTCTGGGTGACATGGCCTGCCACATTATGGACATGCCTTACTGGGCTTTGATGCCAGGTGCTCCCAAAAATGTAAAAGCTGAGCAAGCCGGAGCGACTGAGTTCTCGCCTCCAATCAATTCTAAAATTGTTTGGGAATTTGGTCCAAGCGAACACACCCATAGTCGGGGTGTACGTTTTAATTGGTACGATGGCTATGTGGATGCTCATTTTGATCCTGAAATTTGGGCGCTTATAAAAGAGAGCGAAGAGTACAACCACCCGAGTCCGAGTATTTTGGATGGTCGACCATTCAATGAATACGGCTGTGTAGTCGTAGGCGAGGAGGGTAAAATGTTTTTCCACCGTCAAAATAACAATTGGGTAGTGAACCCAACCAGCATAGTTGACGGATATTCATGGCCAGCCCAGTCCCTGCCAAGAGCCAGAGGTGATGACAAATACAAGAATCACAATGAATGGTTCGATACAATTGCCGGGAAGCTCGTCAAAGGACAATCAAACTTTGAACTTGCCGGCCCCTTTACCGAAATGATTCTCCTAGGTGTATTGGCACAGCGGGTACCCAATGAGAATCTTGAATGGGACCATAAAAACATGGAGATCGTTGGACGTCCGGAACTCAAGAAATACATCCAGCGGGATTATACCAAGGATTGGGAGGCCGAGGTTTCCGGTGCTGGTAAAATTTCCTTCGCCGCTCTTTAGACGTCCACCGAGTTCAATTAACGACAAATCGAATTTTTGTAGGATAGGAGCTTGCTCCTCTCCTATTTTTAGGTGAACAGATCGCAGCTAAGTGTCCTCTGAAGCTTTTATTGCCAAACCGGGTGAGGACGCATACATTGGAGCTGAGTACTGCGTGATGGATAGAGTGTTGGAAATAGCTGCCAGGCAACCCTTCGAGACTCTTTTGCAATCGCGGTTAAATGAGTCATTAGGCCTGAAGCACACGACTTATTTCCCAAGCAATGAAAACGGAATATAGCAACCGGTTCTGTCAATGGAGGGATTTACAAAGCTACACCTCATTTTTCAGAACCGTCTAAACCGCCATTGATTGTAGGAAGCGTTTATATTCAACGGCCGGAGACTGTTCAATTTCCCTTCAGGCAGCCCTAACGCAAATCTGGACAGGTAATTCTCACGGAGGCTGAACTCTTTGCCACTTACACAACTCCTTACAGTGAAAGGAAGAACTACGCATAGGGGTGAAGTCAACTGAGAGCCCATGGAAAGGCTTTTGGTTTGACGCACTCGAGAGCTTTGGCTACTAGTCGAGCTGTCTTTTATATCAATCATCAAAACGGAGTTTACTTGGCAATCCTGTATACATTGTGGAATTTGTATCAAAGCTTGCCCTATGGATGTGCTCAGTTTTGACAACGATGCACGTAAGGATAAAAGCAATACAACATCTACATCTCCTTGGGGATAACATCTCATGCAGAGGCACAATGCCGCATAGACGGGGTCACTCGGGGATGGACAGATGTTTCTAAAATGCTAGGCTTTCATTAGAATCTACGCAAATGAAACACATTAGGATATTTCCAATTTTTGGGATCGGAAACCTAATTTTCCTTCTCATTTTATTAACTGCCTGTGGGGGGCAAAAATCGAACACTTCCATTTCACAGGAATCCACTAAACCCAATATCATCTTTATTATGGCAGATGATTTGGGCTATGGTGATTTGGGCTCGTTTGGACAAAAGGTGATTCAAACGCCCAGTCTGGATAAAATGGCAATTGAGGGGACTCGTTTTACCGATTGTTATGCGGGTTCAACGGTGTGCGCACCCTCACGTTCCGTGCTTATGACTGGGCTGCATACCGGTCACACCACAGTACGCGGAAATTTTGGAAAGCATGGTGTAGTCGGCCTAGGTGGTGGAAATGGTCGCGTTCCTTTGGAGGCTGACGATGTAACTGTAGCCGAAGTTCTCAAATCAGTAGGCTATGTTAACGGCATGACAGGTAAATGGGGACTTGGTGAGCCAGATACGACCGGCCATCCCAATGACCAGGGCTTCGACGAGTGGTTTGGCTATCTAAACCAGCGCAAAGCCCATTCCTACTATCCGGATTTTATTTGGAGGAACAAGGAAAAGGTGGAATTTCCCGAAAATGCCGACGGAAAAAAAGTCACCTATAGCCACGATTTGTTTACCGATTTTGCCCTCGATTTTGTGACACGTCACAAAGATGAGCCCTTCTTTCTCTATATTCCTTACACCATTCCGCATGCGCGGTATGAAATTCCAGTTACTGCTCCCTATACCGATGAGCCCTGGACAGACGACGAAAAGGTCCAGGCTGCAATGATTACACGAATGGATCGTCATATCGGTAGTCTCTTTCAATTACTCAAGGATTTGGAAATCGATGAAAATACAATCGTGTTTTTCTGCTCGGATAATGGAGCCGCCGAACGTTGGGAAGGCCGCTTTGATGCTTCGGGCATATTGCAGGGTCGCAAACGAGATATGTATGAAGGTGGAATTCGCACACCGATGATCGTTCGTTGGCCCGGAAAGGTAGCCGCGGGAGCGACTGACGACTTGGCTTGGTATTTTGCCGATGTCTTGCCAACACTCGCTGACCTCGCCGGTGCGGAATCACAAGACAATATCGATGGGGTCAGTGTTCTGCCGACGCTTCTCGGGAAGAGCCAGGATCTCTCTGATCGGTTCATGTATTGGGAGTTTCATGAAAGAACGTTCCAGCAAGCCATTCGGCAGGGGAAGTGGAAAGCTATTTGCTCAGGTTTAGGAGCTCCGCTTCAACTCTATGATTTATCGAAGGATATCTCCGAAAGTAACAATGTTGCTGATGAGAATCCTCAAATAGTCGCAGAGTTGGAATCCCTTCTGAAGACAGCGCGTAGCCCATCGAAAAACTGGCCTGTGGAAGGATTGGACTAGACAAAATACCTTGAGGCTAAACCAAATTATTAAAAAATTCTTCTCATGATTATGACGAATAATAGGTGTCCTTGGTTTGGGATTGTGGCCGCCAGCTTACTATTTCTTGTTACCGGTACATTTGCTCAAGGCAAACCCAACATCCTTTACGTCACCTTTGATGACATGAACGATTGGGTCGGGGTCCTAGGGGGGCACCCACAGATTCAGACTCCCCATATCGATCGACTGGCCGAACGGGGTGTTCTTTTTACCAACGCCCATTGTGTGGTCCCTGCTTGTAGCGGATCACGGGCGGCTAATTGGACGGGATTAAACCCGGTGAACAATCAGGTATACGGTAACGGACAGAGAATTGAGAGAACGATGCCTGATGCGGTAATGCTGCCCAAAGACTTGGAAAACCAGGGTTATGTCACTTTCGGAACAGGAAAACTTTTTCACGGCAACAATGAGGCCAGGTTTACCGAGTATGGCCCCACCTACAACAAGTGGTGGCCGATTACCTCTAAAGAGACCAAAATTTTAAAAAGCGCAATCCAGACGGGAGGTCCCTACGTCAAACACTACATTCCCAGGTTGGGTATTACTTTGCCCCTCAACAAAATGCCTCGCGATCGCAACAAAGGCTCTACAACCATTGAGTCTTTTGATTGGGGAATTATCGATCGTCCCGATGAAGAATTTACTGATACTCTTTGCGTAAACTACACCATTGAGAAACTCAATCAGAAATACGACAAACCTTTTTTCCTCGGACTCGGCATCTACAGGCCTCATCAGCCCCTTTGGGTGCCCAAGCGATTTCATGATCTTTATCCTTCCGAGTCTGTTCAACTACCGGAAATTTACCAGGGCGACCTGCGCGACGTTCCCGAAATTGCCCAGGGTTTCGGACGTTATGCGGTAACCAGCGGCTCTCACAAAACAACCGTTGAGTGGGGGCAATGGCGTAATGCGGTCAGTGCGTACATGGCGAGCATCAGTTATGCGGATGCGCAATTGGGAAGGGTACTTGAAGCTCTAGATGCCTCGCCATATGCCGACAATACTTTGATTGTGGTTTGGTCGGATCACGGTTGGCATTTGGGTGAAAAAGAACACTGGGGGAAATTTACAGGTTGGGAACCGTCTACGCGGGTCCCGTTGATTATTGTTCCACCCAAAAATGCACAACCACAGGGATTTAAACCCGGTACCCGAACCAATCTACCGGTAACCTTGCTAGATGTGTATCCCACAGTCATGGATGTTTTGGGTGCTAAAAAACGTAAGGACCTCGATGGGCACTCACTAGTCCCTCTCCTTATGAATCCAAATGCAGAGTGGGATCATCCTGCTATCACCGCGATCGGTCGAGGGACTTGGTCGATTCGCGATAGTCAGTGGCGCTTCATTCAATATTTCGACGGAACCAGGGAACTGTATGATTTGGAGAATGATCCGGAGGAGTGGAGAAATTTGGTTCAGGACAAGCAATTCATCGGTGTCGTGAAACGCTTATCGAAGCATCTACCTGTCGACAATAACTGGAAGCACTTCGTGCGCTATGGAGAATTCAAAGCCATAGTCCCTACTGACGGATCGCCGATACTTCTCTACGGACCTGCGGAAAGTATAATCTACGAATCGAAGGACGTTTCCAAGAAGTATCCGGATGTAGTGAAAAAGATCGAAGCCTACCTAAAAGAAAACAAAATTTCCCGACAAAGGGTGAATATTAACTAAGGCTTATTTCGGCTATGGATCACGTTGGCTACGGCTTTAGCGAGTAGCTCGTGTCCAGATGCATTGGGGTGAACCCAATCTATAAAGAGTTGTTCTCCGGTTTTACTGCTGTATTCTTTAAATAGCTGGTGTGCGTTAACGTGAGCCAAGTCCCTGGTTTTGGCAACTTCCATTACGGTCGTTTGATACTCCTTTAATATTGGGTACTTTGTCGCTGTTGGTTCAGGCAGAGGAGGGACGATGAGCACGATACTTTTGGAGCTGGCTTGGCATAAATCGATCATTGTTTCCAAGTTTTCTCGAAATGCTACAAGAGGTACACGCGGGCCATCGGGCGCTTCACCGGCTGCGATGCGTTCAAAGTCAATCGGATTTTGCCTTTGGAGCGTATTTCTTATCAATTGTGCAATCCTGGTCTGAGCAAGGATTTTACCGCGCACGTGATCACTTTGCCTAACGGCAGGAAGGCCGTCATTCCAGGCACCACAATACAGTATGGAAATATCCGGATTCCATTCTGAGACATGCTTTTCTATTAACAGGCGGTTTTGGTAGGTTGAGTAACCGACCATCGCCGCAAGGATGGGTTCGACTTCAAGGTCCGCATTTTCCTGCAATAATTTTTGTTTCAATTGGTGGGCGTAAGATTCTTCAAGTGAAACTCCTGCTCCAAATGTACAAGAATCACCGATACAGACTAGTCTGACCGTGTTCTCATTCTTTTCACCTTCCGGAAGTTTGCCACGAAGGCCGAGGTAGTTGGCATCGGTCCCTGGAAACTCGGGATCCATTTTCCAGAAAAGTTCGTTGTCTGGAATCATCTGAGCTCCAAACTCGTTAAAGACTTCGTTCACTTTGAAATCCGGAGTTACAAAACGAAACTCGTTCGGTGATGCAGGTATGTCTAGAACATTCAGGGTTGCTTCGACTGCCAGTAGAGCCGATGCTATTGCAAACCCAATCAAGGTCCATTTTGCGGGATTCTTTGGTTGCTCCATTTTTACCCAAAGATTTTCAAAAAATAGTTGGTTTCTTGGGAAACAATTTCCAAGAAATTATCCATCCATTTTGCCTGTCGACACCGGTTTTTCTTCTTTTCCTACCGTCGTCATAGGCTTGAGCTTGATCGCCGTTTGGCCGTTGCCCAAAGCACGCGATTTATTTCTGAGCTTAAACTTACGGCGTGTTTCCTGCAGAAAGGATTCTATCTTGGAAGTTTCCCTGCCGTGCAAAAAATTCCAGAAAATGGTGAATATGCGTTTTGGGCGGAAGAAAAAGCTGTTCAGGTAAAAAGCCGCCACTACCCGGTATTTCCAGAAGGTCAATTGCTTGGCTGTAAAGGGATCACAAAATTTCCTGTCCTCAGTGAGAAACTTGTTGTGCACGTAGATGGGCAGCTTGAGGAAATTATCGTCGTAGTTGATTTTGCCTTCGGATTCCAGCTGGGATGTTATTTCCGTGCTTGGTAGAGGAAAAAAGAATCCTGCCGATACATCATCGATTCCTGCTCGACCTAACCGAGCTGCCAATTTCACTGTGGCTTTCATATCTTCGATCTCGTCTGTTGGATAGGCTAAAACGAAAAAAGCTCCCACGTTCAGGCCCGCTTTTACGGACGCGTGCACTGCCCTGAAAAGTTTTTCATCGGTGAGCATTTTTTTCATGTGCTTACGCGTGCGCTCACTTCCTGATTCTGGCGCAAAGTTGAGTGATTTGCATCCACTGCGCACAAGCAGTTCAGCCACCTCCTCGTCAATCACTTCACTGCGGGTACCTGCAGGTAATTGCCAGGTGATATCCAGACCGCGTGTTTCAATCTCATCGCAAAAATCTACCACCCATTGGCGCTTTAAAATCGCCGTTAGATCCTGAAAGGGAAAATTGTTTGCTCCGTACTTTTCGTGATAATATTCGATTTCGTCGGCTACCTGCTTAGGTGTCCGCGCATACCAACGCGTCGTCCACATGTTGGGCGAGCTGCAGTAGGTGCATTGATAAGGGCAACCGCGTGTTGCTAATATGGGTACTGTCTTCCCGTAGTAGATTCCGCTGACCAGTCGGTTGGTAGAGTAGGCCTCTACATCGAAATACTCCCAGGCCGGCCATGGTATTTCATCGACCTTGCGAATGCGATTGCGCCGTTCGTTCTTTTGCAGCGTGTCGTTGGTCTGACGGTATACGACTCCTGGAATACCCGAGACTTCGGTTTTGTTTTGTAAGGCTTCAAACAAGGCGATGGCGGTTTCTTCGCCTTCGCCCAAGACCAGGTAATCGATGGGCGCTTGCTCGATCGATAGTTCCGGGGCAGCCGTGAAATGTTCGCCACCGCAAACGATCGGGATCTCAGAAAAAGTCTCTTTTATGCGGTGAATCAGTTCGCGGACGATGGGCCATGAATAAGACCACATGCTTGTCAGGCCAAACGCTTCTGTTTTCGGGTCGATCCTTTGGATGATTTCTTCTGGAGTCAGTCCTAGTCGGTAAATATCTCCGTCTTGAATCATTTGCTCCGGCGCGCATCCCAAGGCATCCACAACCTCGATTTGGTGACCTTCATCCCTCAGAACAGAGGCTATATAAGCTAATCCGAGCGGAAGGCTGGGGCGCAAGGCAGTCAGTCCCTCTTTATTGATATAAACCGGCGGATGGATCAAAGTCACCTTCATACAAACGGTTTAATGAGTGGATTGGTTGGTTGAGTTTACATGCAGGGCGAACATGGCGCATCAAAATCACTGGCGATAACCGATGATTTGTCAAATAGGAGTTGCATCCCAAAAGAGCCTGAGAAATTGTTCCAAATCAGTCCTTAAAGCGCTTGTCCTCGGGATTTCCGCCGCTGAGCACGTAAGCCACCAGGTCGTAAATTTCCTCTTTTTCTAAAAGGCTTAGCAATCCCGGAGGCATTGGCGATATCGGTGAAGGATCAATGCTTTTTACAAACTTGCGGTCGACTTGCACGCGTTGGTTCGGGTCGGTCAGGTCTGTATTGATGACAACACTGTCTCTGTTAAGGTTCACGATCACTCCATAGTGGGATGTTCCATCTATCATCGATACCTGAACAGGGACAAATTGTTCGTTGATCTCTTTGCTTGGATTGATGATTTGGTCGAGGAAATCATAGGGTGAATACCGACCACCGGCTCCCGTCAAATCAGGTCCTTGGGCTCCTCCTTCGTTTTTGAAGCGATGGCAAGAGTAACAAGCGGTTGCCGCGAACATGTTGCGGCCTTGTTGAAAATCCCGGCCACTCATGTTATCCGCCGTATCGCTCAGGTCCTCCAAGGTCCAGTTGGTCACTTGGGTGCGTCCTGCCAAATTGGCCATGGCTGCATGAAGGGCTGACTTTACTTCCGGCTTGCGAGCTAGAACTTCTGCCAAGTCTGTTCGTTGCTGCTCGGTCAGGCTGGCTTCGGCATCTTTCCGAATATTTTCGATAAATATTTGAAAACTGGCACCGCCGCGATAATTGGCCGCCTTGAGGAACCATTCGAAATAATTGGTGCGCAACTCGTTCGTCCAACCATTTGTGAGCATACGAAGCGAGCGAGCGTATTCCAGCTGTTCTTCTTGAGTGGTCGCTTTATTCAAGAGCTCGATGGCTTTTTGAGCAGTGTTGGGAGCCTGCAAATAAACTAGGGTTTCACAAAGCAGGCGGTTGGCCTCCTGGGTTGCATCCGGAAAATAAGGATCTAATTGGGCGATGATTCTTCTTACGAGTTTAATGGTGGGATCCCCGAATCGATTGAGCGCCACCTGAATAGTGCGAACCAGAGCCAGACGATTTGTTTCGGACAACGAGCCATAGTCGAACTTTGAAAGAGAGCTTAGAATACGGTTTCCCAGGTTTCGGTTAACCGGCGGATCTGTTTCTTTACGATGAAAGGGGTCGATTCCTTCAACCCTTGTCAATGCCAGCAGTCCCTGAATCTTTCTTCCCGGATTTTTCTCTTTGAAGATCCGACCCATCCAGATAATAGGCGGCTGGCTTTCGATGGCAATGCGGGCTGCGTGCCGGATGAAGGGATCCTCATGATCGAGGTAGGGCCAGGCCGTAGCTACCGCATCGGAATTTTCCACGCCGTGGAACTGTTCTAGGTTCTTCCGAAGGTCGCGCGCTTTTTGCCCTCCTTGTTTATAGGCGACTGGTGAAGTGTCCTTGTCACCTACATAAGTGATTCGGTAGAGTCCGGATTGAACGCGGCGGCCACCTATGGTGAAGTACATGGCACCATCGTCGGGATAAATGATCAGGTCGGTGATTGGTAGGGGAATTCCGGATACAAAGTTTTCCTTGTAACCCGTATAGCTGGAACCTTTCGGTTCCAAGTGGACGGTGTAAAGTTTCCCCCAGCTCCAATCCATTATGAAAAAGGCTTTTTGATACTTGGCAGGAAACTTGGCGCCATATCCAAACAAAACGCCTGTGGGCGAACCGGGTCCGATGTCAACGCTCGCTGGCAGGCTGTCTGCATACCATTCAGCCCACTTGCCAGTTCCATTGCGCCAGCCGTAATCGGAACCGCTCACCACGTGGTTCACCCGTGTCGGTCGATACCAGGGTGTATTGAAATCCCACTCCATGTCAGCGTCGTACGTGAAAAGTTCACCATCTGCATTAAAGTCCGCATCGAATATATTGCGGTAACCCATGGAAACGGCCTCCCAATGCGAACCGTCAGGTGAGACTTTATAGATGATTCCCGCTGGAGCCAGGCGGTGACGGTTGTGGTTACGTCCGTCCGGCATGCGTGGAAGCAAATGATCTTCTCCAAAATTGGGATTGTATCGCGACAGGTCTACTTCGGTTGGTTCGGCGTTATTGCCACAAATGAGATAAAGGTGTTCACCATCGGGAGAGAGTTTAACCGCGTGTACGCCGTGGTCGCCGCGCGCAGGAATTTGGCGAAGCAGTTCAACATGGTCCAGCTTGTCATCGCCATTGGAATCGGTTATCCGGTAGAGGCCGGATTTTTCATTGTCGTTGTAATCATTGACTCCGACGTAGAGAGAATCAAAAGCCCAGAGCATTCCATTGACCGCTTTAATTTTGGCAGGGACTTCTTCAATGTCGGCAGGATTCAATACTTCGCCGTTGGCCGGTGGTTTAAACCGATAAAGTCCTCCAAACTGGTCACTGGCGATAATGCGGTTTTTGCCATCAAGGCCCAAATTGATCCACGAACCTTGAGTGGCTGCTGGAATGGAATACAGCAACTCTACTTTGAATCCGTCGGGGGCGAGAATGTCTTCTATGGGAGTGGCGCGATTTTCATTAATCGCGGTGCCTTGCTCTAATTCTTCAGTTTTTTTTTTAACCGAAACGTAGAGTTCTCCTCCAGCGCTTTCCTTGCATCTTGCCCACGAAGGTGCCTTATCTTCACGTCTTTGACTCGGATGGTCATGTCAGGTCCCTGGTGCAGCTGTAATCCGATTTTGCCGTTGAGCTCTGTTGTTTCGTCCTGATCAGTCACGTCCACGGTTACGACTCCGTTGATCAAATGAATGGACCTTCTTCCCACAGCTATAACTTCATATTCATTCCACTCGGACAGGTTGAATGGGGTACCGGGTGGGATTTCTCCGACCACCTGAATAGTGACCTTTCCCTTGTCGTTTCGTTCATTGGATACCCTGACCTCTTGCCCGCGCTGAGCGATAATTCCGCGGCCCGTTTGTTCACTATAATACATGCCCTGATATTCGGGCTTTGGATGGATGTCCATTTGCGGACCCTTCAATCCATAAGAGACATCTTCCAGGTCCTGGGCGCGGTACATAATACCGGAATTATTTTCACCTTCCATCCGAAGCTTTGCCTTGAGATGAAAGTTTCGCACGCGTGACCCTTCGTAAATCAGGAAGGTATTGGTTTTAATATTCTTACCTACCGTTGTGCCAACAATGGCTTCGTCTTCAATCCTCCAGAGATCAGATTGTCCTTCCCAATCATCCAGAGTTTTTCCGTCGAAAATGGATTCGAATTGAGCCTGAGCCAAAGCTGTCAGGCAGGTACACAGCAGACTAACAGCGTAAAAGTTTTTAGATCTGCTTGTTTGCAAACAAGGCGGAGAAAAGAATCGATTCGTCATAAAAAGATGGGGTAGTCAATTGCCCGTATCGCACTGTCTAACAGTCTAAATAGGATTATAGCTATTTGATTGGAAATAAGGGCTTTCTTGCAAGAAACTTTCGGCAATTTTTGAGTATTGGCTGTTTCGTTTTCGATTTTCTTTGAATTTAGTCTGCTTCTATATACGGCCAGAGCTGGGTTAACTCTGCATTTCCCCAGGAAGGGGATGCAGCATTGTAATAACTTAAAGAACTATTTCCTTTGTTTATCAAGCCATGTTTTGCATTTGGAGGAATAAAGACACTATCGTCCAGTCCGACTTTTGCTGTCTCTTCACCCGTTGTCATATCGCCTTAATCTTGCAGTAAGAAATACCACTGTTATTGTTCATGGGAATGTTGGTGTGGAATCCTCCCGGCATGGGAATCTGGAAAATGGGAAAATGGATAACGCTAGAACTCTATTTTTGAAATTTACTGCGCCAGATCAATGGAATGCCAAACAACACAAAGGCCATGATGATCCCGGCAATGATTTTTCCAGTTTCAATGGTCTTGATACGTTCTGATTCTACCAATCCCCAAGGAGACAATGCTACGTATAGTCCCACCATAGTTACGACGGCCATTAAGGAAATTTTGGTGAAGTGTTTCCAGGGGGTGGTGTCAACGCCTTCCAACTCTGAAAAGCGTATACCTTCCTTGCAGTGTTTGGAAATTTTACCAATGATCAGGGCTACTGCCATGAAACTGACAAATAAAATAGCCATGTAATGCAGGTAGTGCAGGTCCGGTTGAACATACAGCATGAGGGTGCCGTAGATGAGGAGAAAAAGTATAATGCAGCAATTCATTACCTTAGTGGATACGGTTCGGGAAAAGTATCCTAACAGCATGGTCAACATAATCGGTGCGCCAAATAGACTATCCACCCGGACCATGAAATTAAAAATGCCGTCGGGAAAATACATGATGAAGGGTGCGATGGCCATGGTGGCTACAGCGATGACCATACCGATACGCTTGCTGCGTTTGATGACTTCGTCATCGGTCAGGTTTTTTCCAAACAACGGTTTATACACATCCAGTGCAAAAATAGTTATTGAACTATTGAGCACTGAATTAAAAGTACTGAGGACTGCACCGAATATAGCCGCCGCAAAAAATCCGATGAACACCTCCGGCATGATGTCTTGAATGAGGAATGGATAGACGGTATCCTTTCTTTCAAATGCGTTTGGTCCATAGAGGTGGAAGGCGATCACACCGGGCATTGCGATGTAGCAAATATTCAGGATTTTGAGGAATGCGGCGATCATGACGCCTTTTTGTCCTTCCTTCAGGCTACGGGCTCCCAACGTTCGTTGAACGATAAATTGATTGGTGCTCCAGAAGAAGAGGTTGTGGATGAGCATACCGGTAAAAAGCACCGAAAACGGAATGCCATCGGCCACGTCACCGACTGCGTCGAGGATTTCAGTATTTTTTGTCAGGATGGTCTCAAATCCTTGGATGAGATTGTTTTTACCGACCTTGTAGATTCCAATAAAAAAGACCACTGCCCCTCCGATGAGTAGTCCAATGCCATTGAGCGCATCGGATATGGCTACACCTTTAAGTCCACCAAACAAAGCGTAAAAACTGCCTGTAATGCCGAGTGACCAAACAAGGACCCAAATGACCGTTTCGTTGCTCAAACCGGTTATGTTGGAAATCTGAAACAGTTGGTCGATGACAATTGATCCTCCGTAGAGAGCCACCGGCATACCACTCAGGAGGTAGGAAAACAAAAACATTACTGCGATTATACGTCGGGTAGATCCACCAAAGCGGTTGTCCAGAAACTCCGGGATCGTCGTAAAGCCACCCTTTAGAAAAGTCGGAAGAAGAACTGCACTGTAATAAATCAGTACCGGAATTACGGTGACGGTCCAGGCGATGGGTGAGAGGTTTCCTGTGTAAACGTTGCCGGTCATCCCTGTAAAATTTGCAGCACTAAGGTTGGTCAGTAGCAATGAGCCAGCTATGACCCAACCGTTCAAACTGTTGCCGGCCAGAAAGTAACCTTTGGAGGTTTGAAGGTTATCTTTGTGAGTACGCAGATAGGTAATAAGGCCAACCGATCCGGTGAAGAAGAGAAACGATAGCAGGGTACCCATATTGAGGGCTGAAGGATGAAAGGCGAAAGCTGAATAGGACAATCTTTATATTGGGTCGAGGGGCAAAGGGCGAGGGCCGAAGGTTTCAGGTTTTAATCCTGACCTTTCTACTTTGTCCTCTTCGTTTTTATCTTGGTCTCCTGCCGGTGGCTTTGAATCTGCGTATACGTTAATGATCGTTGATCTCAATTATGGTATCCCTTTTCCAGGGCATCCACCACCGCGATTACCCCAGCTACTATGGTTTCCGGTTTATCTTCGGTGAAATGAAAATTGTTTGTTCCGATCATAAGCAAAACAGCCTTGGGATCGAGTTTTCCCGTTGCTCCGTAAGTCAATCGCCAGAGCAGGTTTTGAGTCATGTCGCCCTCAATTCCGAAATTTAGAGCACGCAGGGGAGCAAAGTGTTTTTCTTAATACTTTTGCCCAGCGTGATTCCAGCCTTAGGTTATTGAGTCGCCGATAAAGACAATTTTAATCTTGGATAGCTGACAGAATTCCTCATTAAGCCAAATGTTCAGGTGGCGGATTCGCAAAAATGTTAAGAGGAAACTATTAGTGTTTGATACAAATCTAAATCATATATTTTATAAGATAATGAAAATCCCCCACCTCTGTGGCTTGGCCGTGCAGTCCTTTTAATGCAAACGTTACATAGACTTTATGGTTGGCCTTCCATTTTTGTACTTCTCCTTCTAACCTGGGGACTTTCGGCGCAGGTTAACACTGAACGATTGGATACAGTCGATCTGGATACTTATGAGGTGCTTTCAGATTACCAATTTGAGGATATTCAGGTGAATTTTTCCCGATCGCTCTTGAACGAAAATGTTCTCGGCATTTACGGAGCCAACCAGCTGCAAGACATGTCCGGCTTGGCGCCTAATCTAGCCTTTATCAACAGCGATACCCGGGGATTCGGTGACATCGTGTCCATGCGTGGTGGGGCCAACTCGATTTTCTTTGGTTTACCCTCTGTGGGCCTTTATGTGGACGGCGTTCCTGGTGGCTCAGTTTCCACCTATCCTTCATCCTTATTTAATATAGCAAGTATATCTCTGCTTTCAGGGCCTCAATCCACTTTTTACGGACGCAATGCATCCTCTGGAATGATCGACATCCAGACTCGGAGGCCGGGAAGCAATGCACGCCGGGCTGCCCAATTGGAGTATGGCTCTTACGATGCCAGAATTATCAGGGGATTGTTTGACGGTCCTATGAGTGATGAATCTGCCTACAGCATTTCTTTTGGATACGATGCTCGTGACGGGTATATCGAAAACATCGCCACTAGGAAAACCGAGGATGATCGTGAGTCCATTCATGGCCGTGCAAACTTCTTCCTCAATCCATCTGAAGACCTTGAAATTCGTTTTGGAGTGTTTGCTGAAAAAGTAGAGGACGGCGCAACGCGCCTCAGCTCTCTATTCAGCCCCGATCTCTTTGAAGTTTCATCCAACGTGGATGGAATTACAAAGCTGGATCGACTTCAACTGCACTTTCAGCTCCGATTAGATTTAGATTCAGGTGCTTTGACGGCTACTACTTCATATCAGGATTGGGATTTGAATCCTTCGTTGACCGATCTGGATTTGAGTACCCTGGATTTTGGATTTTCACGTGTCTTGCAGCAGGAAGAGCTACTGACTCAGGAGTTCCGTTTCGTTTCGGATCCAGCTGCTTCCGATATTCTTTGGATCGCCGGATTATTTTTCTTCGATTCAAAGACAGACGGCGATGCAACCCGCGAATTCCCTGTTCCGCCAAGTGACTTTGTACCTCCCGGGTTTATTCAAACCGAGCAAACCGTTTTCAGCATAGACCAACAAAATATTTCTGCCTATGTAAATGCTGAGACCGCCATTGGTGCCAGCACCTCGCTCAATGCGGGCGTTCGTATCCAGAATAGCGAATCCGAAATTTTCCGCACTAAGGATGCATCCAACAATTTCGGATTTCCCGGGCCACCGGAACCGGTCGTGGATGAATCTCAGAGTGAAACGGAATATGCCGGAACAGTAGGCATCGCTCACGAACTGAGCGAAATGGTGGATCTTATTGTTAGGTCCTCCATTTCCCAAAAACCACAGGGTTATAGCGCCTTCACTTCGAACCCTGATTTTATTCAATTTTATTCGGAGCACTTGTGGTCCAACGAAGTCGGTATCAATTTCACTTCTGAAGAATCCATGATGAGCGGATCACTCATTGCGTTTTTCAACGATACGGACAATTACCAGTTCGAACGTACTGTTCCGTTTTCAACCGATTTTGTGGTCGTTAATGCCGAGAAAGTTTCCGCAGATGGTTTTGAGGGTAAACTGGTCCTGAATCCTTCACCGGGCTTGTTCCTGGATTTTCAGGCAGGGTTCGTGGATGCGACCTTTGCGAAGCATCGGAACGCCCTGGGACTTGATGTCTCCGGCAACCATGTGCCTTTTGTTCCTGAGTCGACCTTGCGGGCCGGAATCCGCTTCGAATCGGAAAGGGGCTTTTTTGGAAGTACTTCCTATACTTCTTTCGGTAAAACTTACTACGATGAACAAAATCAGAGCAATTTTGCCCAATATAGTTTTGGTATATGGGACCTCCAGATCGGTTATCGCGATGAAAATATGACAGTTTCGGTTTATGGCCGCAATCTTTCCGACGAAATTTTTTATCAGTTTATGAATCCGGAAATTCAGGCAGGAAGTCCGGGCGCACCCAAGAGATTTGGCTTGCGCATGGATATTTTATACTAATTCACTTCATTGAGGTTTTTGGGCTTTCCCTGGTTCATGTAACCTTTTTATCCGACCCTAAGTTATGAAATTGCATATGCGTTATCTAAGATTCCCTATTTGTGCTCTAATTGTCCTATTGTCAGCTGGCCAATCTTACGGAGCATCCGGCTGGTTGGGTTGGCGTGGTCCCGACCAAAACGGAAATTCACCTTACAAGGTTTCCTTGCCGGACTCGCTTGACTTGGAAGGAAAAGAGCACCGCTGGACCTATCCTGTGCGGGGTGCAGGAACGCCAGTGGCATCTGATGGCCGGATTTATGCCTTTGGGTTTTATGGAGAAATTGAAAATGTCATAGAAACTTTGATTTGCCTGGACGCTGAAACGGGTGAAAAAATTTGGGAACACAAATTTGCCGATTACATCAGTGACATTATTTATAACCGCTATGGGATCGGCGCCCCCGTCGTGGATGCGGAAACCGGTAACATTTACCTTCAATCCACCAATGGCCTCGTCCTCGCGCTTTCGCCGGAGGGTGAACTACTTTGGGAGGTTTCCACTTTGGAAGATTACGGCCGCCTTACATTCCCCAACGGACGGACCGGTGCACCGGCAGTGGATGGCGATATCGTGGTGATCCATTGCATCACCGCCAACTGGGGAAGCAACGGTCCGGCCCGAAACCGATTTTACGGATTCGATAAACACACTGGTGATCTGGTTTGGACTAGTACTCCCGGTGTTACTCCAATCGATTCCTCTTTCTCTACCCCTGTGTTTGGGGATCTGGGTGACCAACGAGTATTTTATGCCGGAACCGGTTGCGGTAATGTGGTGTGCGTGAATGCGCGGACTGGTGAGTCTGTTTGGCGATTCCAATTGGCCGTAGGAGGTGTCAATTCCAGTATGATCCTGGTCGGCGATGACCTTATCGCGGTCCATGGTAAGGAAAATGTGGATACGACAGAAAAGGGACGTCTCGTGCGTCTGGATATTCCGACCGAATATCCCACCGGTGAATTGCCTATTGTCTTGGGTGAAGAAGCTGAAATGTGGCGCAACGATGAGCACGTGGCCTTCACCAGTTCTCCTGTTTTGGTGGGTGACCGCGTTTACACGACCATCGCTATGGGTAGTCTTTTGGCTGTCGATTTAGATTCTGGCGAAACCGTTTGGGAAGAAAAGCTGGCTCCGGACCAGTTGCATGCATCTCCTGGATATGCAGATGGCAAGTTTTACGTCCCAATGTTTGATGGGGTAGCCTACGTGTTGAAAGACAAGGGGGATTCCGCCGATGTTCTTGGGCACTATGAGATGGGAGCAAATTGCCTTGGAGCGCCTGCTTTCTATAATAACCGGGTATACGTGTTTACCAAGCAAGGCCTTCATTGTTTTGGAGATGAGAAACTAAAGAAAGTAAAGTACCCGACACCGGCCAAAGCAAAAAAACCGGGTAAAATTTCCCAGATCCAACTGGTTCCTTCTGAATTCGTTCTCGGCCCGGATGATGAGCAAGTCTTTAAGGTTTACGGGTTGGACGCCAGCGGATTCCGGGTGAAGGAAGTGACCAATAATGCTTCTCTGACGAACTGGAATCCGCTTACGGCGACCCGAACTTCCCAGGTCGATGCCACTATAAGCGGTAACAGGCTTAGCACTGGTCGAAGCGCTGGTATTTCGACGGGCAACCTCCTGGCCTCTTACAATGGCATGACGAGTATCAGTCGTGGCAGGGTGGTAGCTGGTGTGGGTTTTATTGAAGACTTTGAATCTATGACCTTGTCCCTTAAGGACAAAGACGGAGTACCAGTTTCTCCTCCACCTGGAACCTGGTTGGGAGCTGGTCCAAAATGGCATGTCATGGAGCGGGGTGGTAACAAGGTCGTAGCCTTCCGATTGGAACGATTGCTGTGGCAGCGTTCGATGAACTTTATCGGCAAATCGGATATGTGTGAATACACTTTGGAGGCCGATGTCATGACTGATGGAACTCGAAGAGTGCTTTCAACTGTGGGACTGGTGAACCAGCGCTATCTGATAGCACTTTCGGGCAATCAGCGACTGTTGGAGGTTTCCAGCAATCACGAACGCCTGAAAGAATCGGTTCGTTTTCCCATAAAAGCCAATACTTGGTACCGCCTCAAAACCCGAGTGGATTCCAATAAGGATGGTAGCGGCGTGATTCGTGCCAAAGCCTGGGAGAAAGGATCTGATGAACCGGAGGCCTGGACTATTGAGGTTGAACAACTAGAAATACACTCCCGTGGCGCCCCTGGCGTTTTCGCATTTGCCCCGCAAAGTTTGAAACGAGTCTTTATCGATAACCTATCCATTTCCGAAAACAATTAACTGACACTGACCATGATTTTTCAGAAAAAATATCTCCTGTCCCTTGCATTAATTTTTCCCGCCGTCCTTCAGGCCGGTGACTGGCCGACCTGGGGTCGCAGTGCCGATCGCAATATGGTTGGAGAAGCGAACGAACTTCCCACAGAAATTGAGAGTGGCGACTACTTGCCGAAGAGCGAAGAAATCAACATGGAAACCACCAAGGGCGTTAAATGGGTCGCCAAGTTGGGATCACAGACCTACGGATCCCCTGTTGTTTCGGGCGGTAAGGTATATGTAGGTACGAACAACGAGTCGCCTAGGAACGCTTCTCAAAAAGGCGATCGTGGAGTCCTCATGTGCTTTGATGAAAAAACAGGAGAATTTCTCTGGCAACTTCTGATCCCAAAACTGGGAGCTGGCAAGGTGAGTGACTGGGAGTTTGTCGGTTTGTGCTCCTCTCCGGCTATTGAAGGTGACCGGGGATGGGTAGTCACCAATCGTGGCGAAGTGCTTTGCTTCGACGTCGAGGGGTTGGCTAATGGCAACGATGGCGATTACCAGGATGAAGCCAGCTTTTTTTCCATTACTCCAGATGGAAAAGTTGAGCTCTCAGACAAGGATGCGGATATTCTTTGGGTTGTGGACGCACGGGAAGAGCTCGGCGTATTTCCGCACAACGTTTCCAGTTGTTCTCCCTTGATCTATGGAGACAAGATTTTTGCTGCTACTTCTAATGGTGTGGACTGGTCCCACAAAAATATTCCTGCGCCGTTTTCGCCTGCATTGGTTGTCATGGATAAAAACACAGGCGAACTTCTTGGTGAAGAAGTGTCGGGTGTATCCGAAAGAGTCCTACACGCAAGTTGGAGTACCCCGGCGATCGGAGACATTAACGGGAAGCCAACGGTTGTCTGGGGTGGAGGAGACGGTTGGTGCTACGGTTATGAAGTGGAACCGGTCATGCATGAGGAAGGTTTTCCTGCATTGAAAGAGCTGTTTCGCTATGATGCCAATCCTTCCCATTATCGGACCAAGGACGGAGAGTCTATCAAGTATGCCACTTATGAAGGCGCGAGTGAAATCATTGCTACGACAGTATTGTACGACAACAAGGCTTACATGGTGATTGGTCAGGATCCTGAACACGGTGACGGGGTTGGAATGGTTAGTTGCATAGATCCATCGATGGAAGGTGATATTTCGGGTAAAGCCATTTGGACGAACAAAGAGGTTGGCCGATCTATTTCTACTGCGAGCATCAAAGATGGTCTCATTTATCAGGCCGAGTATAACGGCGATATCCATTGCCTGGATGCTGAAACGGGTGAGTCCTTGTGGGTGCATGCGACCAACAGTCGCATCTGGTCATCTACGCTGGTTGCTGACGGAATGGTCTTCATTGGCAATGAAGACGGGGAACTGGTAATTTTAAAAGAAGGCCGCGAAAAGGAGCTTATTTCCTTGGTCGATTTTTATACTCCTATCTACTGTAGCCCCATCGCTGCGAACGACACACTATATGTTACTACTCAAACCCATCTTTACGCTTTAGGCGAATAGGATTGGGCATCTCTCTAACTAACCCTCTTTCCGAAATTCTATGTCCAATAAATTGTTAATTTTTCTATTCCTGATAGTACTATTATTCCTACATCAGGATTTTTGGTTCAAAGACGATCCATCACTCGTCTTTGGATTTTTACCAGTCACATTGGCCTACCATATGGTTTTTACCGTTGTTGCCGCCATCGGTTGGTTGATGGTTGTAAAATTTGCCTGGCCAAAAGGCCTGGATGAGGAAGGCGGCGACTCATGAATGCTGGAACAACTGTAGTTGTAATAGTCGCGGTGTACCTGACCTTGCTTATCGGCTTGGGTGTACTGAGTAGTATGAAATTCAGAGGAGGCGCGGCCGATTATTTTGTAGCCAGCCGTTCCATCGGACCCTTCATACTGTTTATGACAGTTTTTGGTACTACTATGACGGCTTTTGCCATGGTTGGTAGTACTGCAGAATCCTTTGAAAAAGGCGTTGGTACTTATGGCAAACTGGCGTCGGCTTCAGCGCTGGTGCATTCGGCCTCCTTCTTTCTGATTGGATTGCGTTTGTGGGCTCTGGGAAAAAAACACGGGTACATGACCCAGATTGAATTCTTTAGGGATCGGTTTGAAAGCCGATGTATGGGATACCTGTTATTTCCTATCCTGACCGGATTGCTTATCCCCTATTTGCTGGTGGGTTTATTGGGTTCCGGATCATTTATGGCTGGGGTCACTCGCGGAGCATTTCCGGAAGCTTTTGCTTCGACAGGTGGTAGTGTTCCTCCCTGGTTAACCTCCTTGATTATTTCTGGAGTTGTTCTCTCCTACATTTTCATGGGGGGAGTCCGCTCGGCTGCCTGGGCGAATACCTTTCAAACTTTAGTATTTATGGCCATGGCTCTACTCGCCTTTGTCATTATATCAGTAAGTCTGGGAGGATTTTCCGCGGCATCGGCCATGGCAGATCCGGCGAAAGCCATTCGTGTGGGCAATATATCCGAACTCTCCTTTTTTACCTACCTGCTGATTCCGCTCTCGGTGGGAATGTTCCCTCACCTCTTTCAGAACTGCCTAACCGCCAAATCAGCCAAGAATTTTAAATTCATGCTGATTGCCCACCCGTTAGGAATCATGGTCACTTGGATTCCTTGTATTTTGATCGGATTTTGGGCAACCGGCGCATTGATGCCCGGCACTGAGGATCCAATAGTTCCCCATTCAGCTCCGGCCAACGCTGTTTTGGGATTGATGGTAGGTAAACTGGCTACCCCCATTCTTTCGGGATTTGTCGCTGCAGGAGTACTGGCCGCCATTATGTCCTCACTCGATTCCCAGTTTGTATCGCTTGGAACCATGTTCACCCGGGACATTGTGGTTCATTCTTTCGGTAAGGATCGTTTCAATGATACGACCATGGTGTGGTTGGCTCGAGGATTTATATCTTTTATGGTCTTGATTACCTTTTTGTTTTCACTTGCCGAACCTCGGCAGGTATTCACATTGGGCGTGTGGTGCTTTAGTGGATACGCTAGTCTTTTCCCATTGGTATTCGCTGCAATTTACTGGAAACGAGTTACCAAGGCCGGAGCTTACGCAGCTATCTTTTCAACTGCCGTGGTTTGGTTCTTACTCTTTAGAGCTTCCGGATATGGAGCTAATGGCGATTATTTGCTCTCTGGAATGATGCCGGTTACCGGTATGTTTGCGACCTGTATCTTGGTCTTAGTTGTTGTTTCGCTGATGACCAAATCACCCTCCAACGATACCCTCGAAAAATTCTTTCCTTCCAAATAAACAATGAGTTCTACGAATGATATTAATGGCGCTAATGAGGCGCGGGATGCCCGTGTAAGGGAAATTGTCAACTGGCACTTTTCTCCAGAGACCGGTTGCGATTATTGGCTCGATTGGGCCAGTAAAGCGGATTGGAATCCGGTCGAGGAAGTGAAATTCTTTGCGGATATCCTTAAGTTTGATCACTTTGATGATGAGACCTTGCGGAAAGAAATGCCGGAGCGATTTATCCCCAAGGCATACAATGGTCGGCCGTACAACGTGTTTGAAACCGGTGGCACCACTGGAATGCCCAAACAGCGTGTAGGTTGGGACGATTACAAACATGATTATGAGGAATTCAGCGACCATTACGGCGATGATTTTTTCCCAAAAGGAGCCAATTGGTTGATGGTAGGTCCCACTGGTCCAAGGCGGTTACGTTTGGCTATAGAACACCTGGCTGCTCACCGGGGAGGCTCTTGTTATTTTATCGATCTGGATCCACGTTGGGTGAAACGCCTGATCAAAAACGGTGAAGTTGGCCAGGCCAAGGCGTACCAGGAACACGTGGTTGATCAGGCTTCCGCGATTCTCCGCCACCGCAACATACAATGCTTGTTTACGACGCCCAAATTACTTGAAAGTCTGGCAGAGCGTATGTCGCTTGTAAAAGCTGGGATCAAGGGTGTTTTTGCAGGAGGCACCACCATGACTCCGCAGTATGTGAGGTTCATAAACGAGGAGGTTCTGGAAGGTCAGATCAATTTTGCGCCCACCTACGGCAATACACTGATGGGATTAGCCATCAGTAAGAAACTGACTCTGGAAGACAACTACAGTCTTACTTATTACGCACCCGAACCCCGTGCCGTGCTTCGAGTGGTCAATCCGGTTAATCCCGACGAACTCGTCGATTATGGAGAATACGGCCGCGTGGAACTGACAACCCTTACCAAGGAATTTTTTGTTCCAAGGTTTCTCGAAAGAGATGAAGCGATTCGTCGCCCTCCGTGTGATGAATTTGCCTGGGATGGAGTTGGCGACGTTCGCCCATTCCAGTCAGGCTCTAAAGCCGTAGTCGAGGGCGTATATTGATCGCGGATCAATTACCCTTAAGAAGTTAACATGGTTGATCCCTTTTCATCCAGGCCCTCTCCGAAACTGATTTTTGGAAACGGGGTGATCAAGGAGCTACCTGGCGAGATTGTACAGTTGGGTGTTAAATCATTGTTGCTGGTGACCGATCCTGGGTTGGTTAAGGCAGGTCATGTGGAAAAAACATGTGCGCTTCTTAAAGAAGCAGGCATCGGAGTGCATGTATACGAAAATGTGAGCGAAAACCCGACTGAAAGTGATGCGGAAGACTGTTGTAATTTTGCAAAAACTAAATCCTTTGACGGGTTTGTAGCTTTGGGAGGCGGAAGCAGTATTGATACTGCCAAAGCCTGTAACTTTTTACTGACCAATGGGGGCCGGATGAGCGATTACCATGGCTATGGAAAAGCGAAGAATCCTCTGCTCCCGTTCATGGCCATTCCGACAACAGCCGGAACGGGTAGTGAGTGTCAGTCCTATGCGTTGGTAAGCCGCGACGGTAGCCATGAAAAAATGGCTTGTGGGGATCCTAAAGCCCTTGCCAGATTGGCTATCCTCGATCCTGAGATTACGAATACTCAGCCTCGGCCGATTGCTGTCCAGACAGGAATTGATGCTTTAGCCCATGCTCTGGAATCAGCCGTCTCGTCCAAGCGGACAGAACTGTCCTCCATGTATTCAGAGGCTGCATTCCGCCACATCCTCCGAGCTATTGACGACATTGTAGATTGCAATCCTCAGGGTGATGACCGTGGGCATATGCTCTTGGGAGCGGCTCTCAGTGGATTGGCAATTGAAAATAGTATGTTGGGTGCTGCTCATGCCTCTGCCAATCCTTTAACAGCACGATACGGTGTAATTCATGGAAGGGCCGTTGCCAAAATGTTACCCCATGTAATGCGGTTCAATGAGGGAGTTGAGGGCGCTGCAAGAATATATGAACGTTATTCCGCAATTCTAAAGGAATTTGGCATTAGTTCCATGTCTCTCATAGATTGGGTCACTCATCTAACTGGGAGAATGCAGGAAATTGATATTACTGCGGACGATTCCGAAATCCGAGAGCTAGCCTCGGAAGCCAAAGCTCAGTGGACCGGAGATTTTAATCCAAGGCCCGTGGAAGAGTCTGATTATGTTGAATTGTATCGGGCGGCATTCGCTCTGCCTAAACCAGCTTAAAGGATAATGACTAAAATAGATACGGGGTTGCTCCTTATCGCAGGATTGACCGCTTCCTTGATTTTACCGGGATGTCTTAATAATGCTTCCCAAACTGAAGTTCCCGTTGTTGAGGAAGTCTCGAAGCCCGTCTCAACCACTTCCTGGAGTATGTCGCGTGGTGGACCCAATCTATCCGGGAAAATTCCCGAGCCAGTGCCCGAATCGATGGAAATCGTTTGGACTTACACGGAGGGTAAATACATTTCCGCCGAGGCGGTGATAACCGAACGTCATGTTTTTGTGGGTACGGAATACGGGGTTTTTATTTGTTTCGATCGACTTTCGGGAGTGGTTCAATGGACTTTCAAATCCGAAGATGCCATTACCGCTGCCCCGGCTGTCAGTGGAAATTTTGTCTTCATACCATCCAACGATGGGAATCTTTATGCTCTAAACGTGGAGACCGGGGAAGAGTTGTGGGAATTCTCCGCCGACGATAAAATAAGCGCCGCTCCCATCGTGACCACGAATCCCAACGGCGGTGAAGAATGGGTATTGGTAAACGGATACGATGGAATCACCCGCTGCCTAAGCTCAATGGACGGTTCTACTCTTTGGTCCTACGAAACGGAGGACTTTATCAATGGCGCACCGGCCGTTGTCGATCGCAAGTGGGTGGTATTTGGAGGTTGCGACGCCCAATTGCACGTAGTTAATTTGGCTGACGGAAACCTGGTCCACAAAATCCCCAATGATTCGCAAATCGTAAATTCAATAGCGACGTATAAGCATATGGCTTTTTCAGGCAACTATGCGAATCAAGTTGTAGGTTTTGATGTGGAACTGGGAATGATTGCCTGGGTGTATGAGGACAGGAACCTGCCCTTTTTCAGCTCACCTGCTGTCAGCGATAAACTCTTGTTTATCGGTTCAAGAGATAAACACCTGCATGCTATCAATCAGGAGACAGGTGAGGCTGCCTGGAAATTTCCTACCGGTGCGCGGGTAGAAAGTTCGCCCATTGTATTTAACGACGCTGTGGTTGCCGGTTCCAGTGATGGTCGGCTATATGCCTTAAATCTGGACACTGGAGAAGAAATCTGGAGGTTTGATTTAGGTGAAGGGCTTCTGGCCTCTCCGGCATACGGTTTTGGAACCCTTATCATCAGCGGTGAAGATGGAACTGTTTTTGCTCTTAGAGAGACTGCTGCATCGGCCGTTCAATAAAAGATTCCCCTGAAACCATGGAAAGCGATTCATCAAAAATTACCAAGACTGTCAAGACCTCCACGAGGGCAGGTAATTACTTTATTTCCAATTATCCACCGTTTTCATTCTGGTCCGAAGATCATGCGGTGGAGGTGGAGCTTGCGCTTAATTCTGAGCCAAATCCGGAGGCCAAGCTCGGCTTGTACCACCATATCCCTTTCTGCCGCAAGCGTTGCCATTTTTGTTACTTTCGCGTCTATACCGACAAAAATGCCAAGCAGATCCAGGAATACTTGGATGGAACGATAACCGAACTCGAAGCGATGGCTGCGCAACCTTTGATTCAAGGCCGCAAACCATACTTCATATATTTCGGGGGCGGTACTCCTTCCTATCTTTCGGCCAAGCAGCTCAGTAGCCTCACCGATTCCATGAAAGCTATTCTTCCTTGGGATGAAGCTGAAGAAGTGGCCTTCGAATGTGAGCCGGGAACCTTAAATCCCAGCAAAATGACCGCGGTGAAGGATATTGGTGTGACACGGCTCAGCCTGGGAGTTGAAAACTTCGACGATCACATTTTGCAAATCAACGGACGCGCCCACCGAGCTCCGGAAGTTTACCGTGCATACGAGCGTGCTCAGGCAGAAAACTTTGACCAGATTAACATCGATCTGATTGCAGGTATGCTCGAGGAGACGGAGGAAAACTGGCAGAGGAATATCGAAAAGACCATCGAACTGTCCCCCGACAGCGTGACCATTTACCAGATGGAAATTCCATATAATACTGGAATTTACAAAGAGATGAAGGCCAGCGGCCAGTTGGTGGCCCCCGTCGCGGATTGGGAAACCAAACGGCGCTGGGTTAGAGAAGCTTTCGAGGCTCTGGAAGGTGCCGGCTACTCCATTGCCAGTGGATATACTGCCGTAAAGAACCTTGAGAGAACCAAATTTATTTACCGCGATGAGCTATGGAGTGGGGCGGACCTCATTGGATTGGGGGTTGCATCTTTTTCGCATGCAGCCGGTGTGCACTTTCAAAACCTGACGGAAATCGAACCTTACATCGAAGCAATTAGTGCCGGTGAGCTACCCGTCAAACGGGCCTTTCGGACGACCGAAGAGGAGCGAATGATTCGGGAGTTTATTCTACAGATGAAACTTGGTCATGTAGACCTGAACTATTTTGCTGAAAAATTCGGGGCAAATCTGCAAGAGCGATTTGAAGACCAGTTTTCCGGCCTGGCTGATGAAGGTCTTCTTCATTTGGAGGCTGGTGAGGTAAAGCTGACACGGGATGGCCTTCTTTGTGTCGATAACCTCCTACACGGCTTTTTTTTACAGCAGCACCGTGACTCTAAAATAGTATAAGCCATAACGTTTCCACTCTCACCTAATTCTAGTATGGAACAAGTTATTACCGAGGGTATTCCTGAATCCCTTCGCCACTTTGTCACTGAAAACTGTCTAATCTCTGCAAAATCCTTTGAAATATTTTTTGGGACTGACTTACAGGAGCCGGTAAGAAGCCTTCCTCATCACGATCAGGATATGACATCGACCTTGGCTGATTTTTAAGAGAGCAGCCTGATTGTGGATTGCCAAAAGGAGGGTGGAGCATGATGGAACCTGCTTCAGGGAGGTCTTTTTGCGGGCCAGAAATTCTCATAAAGTTGTCGAGTCGGGATGATAGGCATAGTCTTGGATAGCTTTACGGAAGATCAATGGCCGATAATCCGCACAAACAAGGAGCCTCTTGAAGGACTTTTGTACAAGTTTCGGATCAATTTTGAGAGGTGACCTGTTTGCTTTTTATCCATTTCTTATGAACATCTTTTCGCTACATCGTTAATAGATTTTCATGGTGACGAGTTTTATGGAATATTTAATCTGTTTTCCAGAAAGTCGGGTGAACGATTGCTTGGATCATGGAAATTTTTCCTTAAGCTTGGTCATCTTTCCTTAAATTAAATTTTGATGACTTATCCGAATTCATACGACGCAATCATTATCGGTGGTGGACCAGCCGGATCTACTGGTGGTGCCATCTTGGCTGAAAAAGGTTGGAACGTACTCATTTTGGAGAAGGAAAAGTTTCCCCGCTACCATGTGGGAGAGTCTCTCATGCCTTATTGTTATTTCACTTTCGATCGGCTTGGGGTGGTCGATAAGATTAATGAAATGGCATGGACGGAAAAACACAGCGTTCAGTTTGTTGGGCAAGACGGAAAAGTCTCCACACCCTTTTATTTTTTCCAGCACTTCGATCACCCCGCGGCTAAGACCTGGCAAGTGAAACGGGCAGAGTTTGACGAAATGCTCCTCAATAATGCCCGCGAGAAAGGGGCAATTGTTTGGGAGGAAACAGAAGTTACGGAATTTATCATGAATGGGGAAGGCGCGATCTCGGGTGTCGTGGCACAACCCAAGGAGGGAGATGCAATTCATCTGAATGCCAGGGTCGTTTTGGATGGATCCGGACGCGAGGCGGTTTACCATCGAAAGCACCATACAAGAAAACGAGACCCGTATCTTAACAAGATTGCTATCTGGACTCTTTACAAGGGAGCCAAGCGTGATCCGGGACTGGACGAAGGCTCGACGACGGTTGCCTATGTGGGGAACAAAGGTTGGTTCTGGAATATTCCTATGGCTAACGATATTGTCAGTTCGGGTGTCGTTGCAGAGCGGGATTACCTGTTTAAGGACACGCGTGTTCCCAAAGAAATATACGAGCGCGAAATCAAAAACAACAAATGGATCGAAGATCATTTGACTGAAGGCGAACAATTTGGTGAGTACTGGGTTACTGGAGAGTATTCCTATCGTGGTGAACATTGCGCTACCGATGGGCTGGTCATGATTGGCGATGCATTCGCATTTCTGGATCCGATTTTTTCTTCTGGGGTGTTCTTGGCTTTAAAAAGCGCAGAGATGGCAGCAGATGCAGCTGATTTGGCTTTGCAAAAAGAAGGTCCGGTAACCGCGAAGGCTTTTGAGGAATACGGAGAAAGATTGTGTTCGGCTATCGAAACGATGCGTACTGTTGTCTATGCATTTTATGATAAGGATTTTAGTTTTGCCAGTTTGCTGAAAGCCAACATGCACTTGCAGGGAACTCTTACCGATTGCCTGATCGGAGATCTGATGGATCGAGATTATTCGGACTTATTCAGTGCCATGAAAGATTTTGCAAAATTGCCTGAACCTCTTTCTCATGGTCGTGCGAATCTGAATAAAAACTCCGTCTGATCCGATTTGGAGAGGACTCTTTTCAGCCTACATCCTTTGAAATTCACTTTCTTAACGCCCGGCACTGGCAGTTACTATTGTGGCGCATGTATGCGCGACAACGCTTTGGCTATCGAACTCCATAAAGCTGGAGAGGATGTGACCATTCTGCCCATGTACTTGCCATTGATTCTCGATGAAAAGCCACTCGAGGGTTTGAAGGATACCCCTATTTTTTTCGGAGGTATCAACGTTTTTCTGCAGTCTAAATTATCTCTCTTTCGAAAGACTCCGGCCTTCCTGGATAAGCTTTTCAATTCCACAGGATTACTGCGCTTTGCCGCGCGAAACAGTCATATGACATCCGCTAGGACGCATGGTGAAATGTGTCTCGACATGCTCAACGTCGAAGAAAGCGGTTTCAAAAAGGAATTTGAAAAGCTTTTGGATTGGCTTGAGGAAGTAGGAAAACCAGATGTGGTTTGCCTGTCCACCGCCCTTCAAGCCGGACTGGCTGATGAAATTAAAAAGCGATTGGGAGTCCAGATCATACTTTTTTTTCAGGGAGAAGATTCTTTCTTAGATGGACTGCCAGAACCATTCAAAACACAGTGCTGGGAACGGATGGGTGAAAGGCTTTCCTCGTCCGACATACTGGTCTCGCCGAGCCATTTTTATTCGAAGTATATGGAGCAACGGCTTGGTTTTTCTATCGGCGAAATTGCGGTTATGCCAAATGGCATAAAACTGGAAGGATTTGCTAAATCTGACCGGCCACCTGAGTATCCAACTGTCGGGTACCTCGCTCGCATGTGCCGTGATAAGGGTCTGGATGTTATGGTGGATGCATTTATTCATCTGCGCACCGAGCTTGGAAACTCAGATGCACGGTTGAAAGTTGCAGGAGCCATGACTGCCGGGGATGCAGCACTGGTAAACGAACTCAAAAAGAAAATCAAAGCGGTTGGTTTGGACGATGATGTTCATTGGTTCCCCAATATTTCACGTGAAGATAAGATTTCATTTTTGCAAAGCCTTACCCTGTTTTCTGTCCCTGTAGCTTATCCTGAAGCTTTCGGGCTCTACTTGATTGAGGCGATTGCTTGTGGCGTTCCTGTGGTTCAACCCAATAAGGCATCCTTCATTGAGATCGTGAATACTACCGGTGGGGGTGTTTGTTATCCCGAAACTGGTCCTAACGCGTTAGCGGATTCTTGGCACAGTTTGCTAAGCGATCCAGCTCGGCGAATTACGATGAGTGAAACAGGAAGAAAACAGGTGGAAGCTCACTATACTTCCAGTCAAATGAGCCAAAATTTCCTCCACCTGAGCCGTGGTCTCGCGCTTCCTACTTCTTAATTTCCTATGGTATGGAACTTCCAAAATTCTTTCATTTTATTCACAACCGTCGAGTCGAGCCGAGTGGACCGATACTGACAGGGCTGGCATCGTGCATTTTACTGCATTCTGCGGTATGCCGATGAGCCTGAACATGCTTTTTGGCGCTCTTTAGGTCTGCCTTTTCATTCGAGAGATGAGGAGGACAAAACCGGTTAACTCAGACTCAATGTAAGTTACAACTTTTCCAAGCTGGTTAGCTTGGAGCAGGTGCTTACGATTGAAATTCGAATTCTTAGGGTCAGTAATACCACATTGCGCTGCGGTTTTTGGATATTCGATGACGAAGGAACTGAAAACGGTATGTTAGCTGTTGGTGAACTGGTGATTATCCATGTTGATCTTGGCCCGGTAGCGCAACACATGCCTAATGCATTATCGGCCACAACCGATATAGGTGATTTGGCTTTCGATTGATCTTTACTTCGGTTAGGGGATGCCTTTTACGAGATCCGAAATAGTTTTTGGCAACCTTCATTTATCGAGAATAAACCCGATAGCAGTTTTATTCGATTTTATGGACCCTTCTGATACCCGCCTCACTTTAGCAGTGCCGAAGTGACTAAGCAGGTTCCATTTTGGATTTGATCAAATCCGGATACCATTCACTCAAAAAGCTCAGCATGGCCCGTAAGGAAATGATTCCTTCCAATTGTCCGTTCTTCGTTATCGGAAGATGCCGAAAATCGCCAATCGACATCCTGTTAAGCGCGTATGCAATGGGAGTGTTAATATCTAGCATTTCCGGATTGAGGGTCATGAACTCGGATATCGGCAAATTGATGGATTCCTCGTAGCGGTCAGCCAGACGAATCAGCACGTCTCGTTCACTAAAAATGCCTACTATATTGCTCACATCACCCACCAGTGCACATCCGAACTTTCGTTCCTGAAGAATTGCCACCACTTCACCCACTTTAGTGTCGGGTGTCACGATACAGGTCGGTTTGAGGTTAAGTTTGGCCAGTGTGCTTTCCATCATACTAGCTTCTACCTTTGAACTGGCTTGAGGATGGTCCAATTCCGCAAGGTCCTGTCGACAATTCTCGCAGGTATCAGCCCCGGGGATGTTCCAGTGGTTACAGTAAGGACAATTCATAGAAATTCTTTTTAATTATCCTCCGTCACGGGCTGCGGGAATGGTTTCGGGCTCTGGTGGAAGATTGTACACGGTAGTGGGATGGTAATCAGCCAAGAAATTTACGGCGCGTTTGACCGAAATGGTCCCTACAGGTCTGTGTTGATCATCAATTAGTGGCAAATGCCGTATACCATTTTTATGTAAAAGGTTGAGTGCCTCGTGAATGTAAATATCTTCAATGGCAATGGTGGGCTTTGAGGTCATGACATCGGAGATGGGGCGATCGTTCAGGTTCTCTTTTCCTAAAACTCGGTTCAGGAAATCTCGTTCTGTAAAAATGCCGCAGAATTTTTCTCCTTCGAGAATGAGAATGCACCCATATTTTTCCCGCCGCATGCGTGCGACGGTTGATTGAATGGTCTCGTCTTTTTGAACAGTTGCCGGCGGCTGATAGCCGACATCGGCTACCGTTTCGTTTTCTAGTGCAAAGCGCAGATCCATGGCGGTCTGATAGTTAAATTCGGATTGACTGATAATCGCTTTCCCTCCGCAGAGAGAAAGAAGATCTATTGTTGAACCTATGGTTATGATTTTTAAAGTCAACGACCGAGGGTTCTTAAAAGGCCTTTGGGAATTTAACTTGGAATAGACTGACAAATTAGATTTTGAGCCTTCCAATTATCCAGTGAAAACAGCCTTGAAAGGGTGTTATCCCCCTTTATAAGGGTTTGTTTAATAAATTTGAATTAGTGTTTTTCTTTTTTTGGCGCTGTAATTTTGATTCGTATTCCGAAATACCTTGTAAATGAGGTAAATAAATTTATTATAATATTTCCGTGCTTTTACTTAGGTCAGCTAATTTTTTGCAGCCTTTATTTTTTATGAATCTTTGTGCCACCCGCGTTCGTTTGGTTTCTTGTTTGTTATTCTTAGGAGCATTCATCGGTCAGCTGTGTGCTGAAAATACCGCTACGAGTCTGACGTACGAAGTCAGTTTTCATGAGCATGTGAGGCCTATTTTTCAGGCAAAATGCCACGGATGTCACCAGCCAGCTCGTTCAAGAGCGGAATATGTTATGACAGATGTCCAGAGCCTGATCGCCGGCGGCGAAGGTGGTGAACCGGTTGTGATTCCCGGCAAGCCGGAGGAAAGTTACTTGATAGACTTGGTCACTTTACATGAGGGCGATGAACGTCCGGAAATGCCCGAGCGAGACGAACCGCTTACCCCGTACGAACTGACATTGGTGACGAAGTGGATTCAGGACGGTGCTACCGACGATACTCCGGAAAACGCCCGACAATTGTATTCAAGTGACAATCCACCCCAATATGCAGTGCCTCCCGTCGTCACTTCCCTCGATTATTCTCCCGATGGTGAACTTCTCGCAGTAGCTGGATTCTATGAGGTTTTAATCCACAAAGCGGATGGTTCTGGATTGGTTTCGAGGTTGATTGGATTGTCTGAACGGATCGAAAGCGCCCGCTTTTCTCCTGATGGCAAATTACTCGCAGTTGCCGGCGGGCTTCCTGGTCGCATGGGAGAAATTCAAATTTGGGACGTAGCCAAGGAGCGATTGATCCTATCAAAGCCAGTAGGTTACGATACAGCTTACGGGGCCAGTTGGTCGCCGGATGGAAAATATGTTTCTTTTGGAATGCCGGACAACACCGTTCGTGCTATCGAAATCGAAGAGGGCGATCAGGTCTTCTTCATGGGTGGGCACAATGATTGGGTCTTAGATACTGCCTGGTCACCTAAAGGCAACCACCTCGTTTCGGTGAGCCGGGACATGAGCGCCAAATTGACGGAAGTTGAAACGGAACGCCTGATCGACAATATCACTTCTATCACACCGGGGGCCCTTAAAGGCGGCGTGAACGCCATTGACACTCATCCTGATTGGGATCACGTGCTGATCGGCGGTTCGGATGGTGTCCCTCAGATTTATCGCATGCACCGCGAGACTGAGCGCAAGATTGGCGACAATGCCAATCTGATTCGGAAATATCCCGCCATGAACGGTCGTATCTGGAGTGCTGCATTTGCTCCGGATGGAAAATCATTTGCTGCGGTTTCGAGTTTGGATGGAAAAGGCCAAATAAACTATTACGCGTCGGATTATGATGCTACCATTTCCCCGGAGTTGAAGAAACTGTTTGAGACGGCCCGAAGAAATCCGGACGAAGAAAAAAATATCGAACCTGAGATTGAAGCCTTCCATACGGATGGTGCCATTCTGCTGAATTCAATCGACGTGGACTCACCTGCATTTTCGGTTGCCTTTGCTCCGGGCGGCAAGACGTTCGCCGCCGGAACTTCAAGTGGTCGTATTCGTTTGATTGATACCGAAAGTGGCGAAGTCCGTAAAACCTTTTACCCCGTTGAGGTTTCCGGTTCTTCCCAGCTCGCTCTGGCTGAACTCAAAAAGCCGGATAATCCTATTAATCTGAAAAAGGGTAAGACTCTGGCAAGCGGAGATCCACTTGAGGAAGGCCGAAAAGTCAGTTCACTATCTATTTATCCATCCTCGGTGAGCCTGGATCGGGTGGATGCTTACAACCAATTGCTCGTTACCGGAACTTTTGATACGGGTGAATCCGTGGATCTTACTCGTCTGGTTCGTTGGTCTTTAAGTAAACCCATTGCCTCCATAAATGGTGAGCGTGGCGTAATCCGGCCCATATCGCAGGGCCGCGCGACATTAACCGGATCCTTCCTTGGTTTAAAAGCCACTGCGAAGGTTCAGGTAACGAATCTGAAGACGGAGTATGAACCCGATTTTGTCGTTGATGTGAATCCGATTTTGACTCGCCTTGGTTGCAATGCGGGAACCTGTCATGGGGCGAAAGACGGTAAAAATGGCTTTAAGCTGAGCTTACGTGGCTACGACATGGTCAGTGATGTCCGAGCCTTCAGCGATGACCATGCCTCTCGTAGGGTCAATTTCGCTTCCCCGGATCATTCACTGATGCTGCTCAAAACGACAGGAGCAGTACCACATGAAGGGGGTATCGTGACCGACATTGGCTCAGATTATTATGAAATCATCCGCAAGTGGATAGCCAATGGTGCAGCTATGGACCTGGAATCCAAGAAAGTTCAACGAATCGAACTCCAGCCTCAAAACCCGGTTATTCAGGCCATAGGCGGAAGCCAGCAGATTCGCGTCATCGCCCACTACGAAAATGGCATGCAACGGGATGTTACTTTGGAATCTTTTATTGAAAGCGGGAATACTGAAGTTGCCATTCATGATGACTTTGGATTGCTCGCCACTTTACGAAGAGGTGAAGCACCTATACTTGCTCGCTATGAAGGAGCCTATGCAGCGACGACCCTGACGGTGATGGGCTACCGCGAAGGCTTCGTCTGGGAGGAACCTGAAACTTGGAACAATATAGACAAACTGGTCGCTGCGAAATGGAAGCGCATGAAAATTCGGCCATCCTCTTTGACGAGCAATGAGGCATTTATCAGGCGTATTCATTTAGACTTAACTGGGCTGCCACCAGATCCCGAAAATGTTCTCAACTTTTTGGCTGACGAGAGTCCTATTCAGCAGAAACGGGCGGAAGTGATTGATGAGCTCATTGGTTCTCCAGAGTTTGTTGAGCATTGGAGCAATAAGTGGGCTGATATGCTGCAGGTAAATTCCAAGTTCCTCGGTAAGGAAGGTGCTCAAATCTTTCGTGATTGGATTCGGGATCAAGTCTCTTCAAATCGTCCGTATGATGAGTTCGTTTATTCGATATTAACTGCGACTGGTTCGAATAAAGAAAACCCTGCGGCCTCCTATTATAAAATTCTCCGCACACCAGAAGAGCTTGTTGAAAACACTACCCACCTCTTCCTGGCCACTCGCTTCAATTGCAACAAATGTCACGACCACCCATTCGAAAAGTGGAATGTAGACAATTATTATCAAACCGCTGCCTTCTTTGCGCAAATCGGTCTGGAGCGGGACAAGAAAAATGCAGGCGAGGAAAACATTGGTGGTAGTGCTGTCGAGAATCCAAAGCCTTTATTCGAAATTATTTCTGACATTTCAGAAGGAAGCGTCACCAATATCGTAACAGGTCAGTTAGCTGAGCCTAATTTCCCTTATTCAGCCACACCCAAGGAAATCGAATGGGCCAACTCCGATGAGGCAAAACCAAAACTGTCGCGCCGTGAACAATTGGCGGCTTGGATTACCGCTGAGGATAACCAGTTTTTTGCCAAGAGTTATGCCAATCGTATATGGGGTTATCTGACTGGAATCGGAATAATCGAACCCATTGATGATATCCGGGCAGGAAATCCACCTACGAATCCTGAACTGCTGAATTATTTGACCGATCGCTTTGTTGATTCTGGTTTTAATGTGAGTGAACTTATTCGCGAAATCTGCAATTCGCGGACTTACCAGCTTTCCATTGAAACCAATCCCTTTAACGAAGACGACGAAATTAATTATTCCCACGGTAAAGCTCGTCGCTTGCCGGCCGAAGTTCTTTACGACGCAGTTCATGCTGTAACAGGTGCCGTGCCGAACATTCCAGGTGCTGAGCCGGGGATGCGTGCACAGGAATTAGCTGATGTAAAGTTGGACACCGCGGCGGGTTTTCTGGCCAATCTCGGTAGACCCACTCGAGAATCTGCCTGTGAATGTGATCGTACGAATGATGTACAATTGGGTGCAGTCATGTCCTTATTAACTGGACCGGCCATAGCCGAGGCAGTTGGAGATCGGAAAAATGCCATTGCTCAACTCGTCAGAGAAGAACCTGACGACAACAAGCTCATTGAAAACCTATACCTGCGGATCTTAAGCCGGACGCCAACGGCTACTGAAATCGCTATGGTCAAAAATTATTGGAGCCTTATCGAAAAAGACCACGAAACCATCCTCGCCCAATTGGCCGAAATGGAAAGTGATTGGGTCTACAGAAAGGCTGCTCTTGAATCCAAGCGCTTCAATGAAATTTCCAGCGTGCAAACTGAGATCGATGATTATACACCCGAGTTTGAAGCAAAACGAGAAGCTGCTAAACAAGCACAGCGCGACCTGATCGCCACTACGAAAGCCGCTATGTGGAATTACGAATGGGATGAGTTTCCTGCGATTCAGTCCAAGGGCATGCAATCCATTACGGTGGATCGTTTCTGGACGCACTGGAGTCCATTGCGACCGGAAAAAGTCATGGCAAGAGATGGCTTAGATCTTACTGTTGCCGAAGATGGATCCATATTGGCCACAGGAAAATTTCCAAGAGGTTTTGAATACACACTTATTATACCTTTAAAAAACCAGACCATCACCGGCTTTATGCTAGAAGCTTTGACGGATGATTCTCTTCCCGGGATTGGGCCAGGAAATCGCGAGGACGGCGAATTTGTGATCACCGAATTCAGCGGAACATTTTATACCGTCGAAGAGCCTAAGGACGAAGATCTTATCAAATTGGAGTTTGTTGATGCGATTGCAGACTACACGGCGGAAGGCTTCGATGCAAAGAAATTAGTTAATGGCGATTTGGATCGGAACGACTATGCTTGGTCCGTTAGTGGGCAGGGAAGGCGTCCCCACTGGGCCCGGATGAAATTGAAAGAACCTTTGGTTATCGGCGAGAAAGGGGCCACACTTAAAATCCAGGTCCATAGCCGCTATTCCGACGGTGACTATCCTATAGCTAAGTTTCGCATTCTCGCCACGGATTCTTCCGATCCGCTTAATCAAGGGCTGCCAGCTGAAATAGCCGCAATCCTCGGAAAAGCTCCAGGTGAACGCCAGCCGCAAGAAAGCGCTACCATTTATACATGGTTCAAGCATCAGGAACCTGGGTACCTCGATAAACGATTCGAATGGGTTAAAGCCAAGCGACCCATTCCGGCCGATGAAAAGATGGAAAAATTAAAGGCTTCTCTTGCCCTGGCTGAGCGACCTGTTGAAGATGACCTGACACTTGTGCAATTACGCCAGGACGTGACTTACTCGAATCAACAAGATTCAAATCGTCGACTGACGGCCGCCCAAGACCTCGCTTGGGCGCTCATCAATAACTCCTCATTTATATTCAATCACTGATTTCTGAGCCTTGACCAGGTGTTTGCAAAAAAGAAATATTTAGAAAAAATCCGCGGATTTTTTTCTCGGTTGTTTCGCACCGCAGCTTTTTTAAGCGAAGGCGGATCACGCACTGATGTGTGTGCCCTCGTCTTTCAGTCGTCAAGCAAAGCAACTCAATTCCGTCAGAACTCCGGAATTATCGTCGGAGCTGCACAGGCATTCGAGTTGGATTGACCATTATGTAAAAATTTGATAGAAAAATCTAACTTAACCACAACCCATCATGTTCAGAGTACCAGGACCTAAAGGAAAAGACCTCTGTGATTCTCACCTCAATTGCACCCGTCGCGACTTTCTACGAGTTGGAGGTGCGGGCATGCTTGGCATGACGCTCAACACCATATTACGTGCTCAATCAGCCTCTGCCAGCAGTGCGTTCGCTGGTGGTTCAGGCTGGGGCAAGGCCAAGTCGGTCATTATGGTTTACCTTCAGGGTGGGCCAAGTCACCTGGACCTTTGGGATCCTAAAGAGCCGCATTTGGTGCCCGAGAATGTGAGGTCCGAGTTCAAAACCATTCCGACCAAAATTCCCAGCGTTCATTTCACAAACATCCTTCCCAATCTGGCCAAGGTGAATGACAAGTTCACCATGGTCCGGTCCATGAGTTACACGCCGAACGGATTGTTCAACCACACGGCCGCTATTTATCAGATCATGACTGGATATACCACTGACAAGGTGAGCCCATCCGGTCAGTTGGAGCCACCCACACCGAAGGACTTTCCAAATTTTGGGTCCAATATTACCCGGCTCATGCCGACTGACGAACCCATGTTACCCTTTGTGATGCTGCCTCGGCCACTTCAAGAGTCCAACGTGGTCAACAAAGGGGGCACAGCCGGATTCTTGGGCAAAGCCTACGACCCGTATTACTTGTTCCCTGAAGGGGATGACATGAAGATGGACAAGATGAACCACATCAAGGTGGACGATCTGCAGCTCCGTCCGGATGTATTTTCCGTTCGCCTCCGTCGCCGCGCGAGTCTTCGGGATGCCATCAATGCTCAAATGCCGATCATTGATAAGGCAGTACAAAATTATAACATTGATGAATTTTATGATCAGGCCTTGAGGCTGTTAGTGAGTGGTCGTGCAAGGGATGCATTCAATATTCATGCTGAAGATCCGAAATTGCGGGACCGATACGGCCGCAATGCTTTTGGCCAAAGCTGCTTGCTTGCGCGTCGTCTAGTAGAGGCTGGCACGAAAGTCGTTGAAGTCGTTTGGCCCAAGGTTGCCAATTCGGACAATCACAGTTGGGATCATCACGTTGGTTTAAGCTACCGTATAAAAAATCAATCCGGTCCCATGCTCGATCAGGGTTTGGCCTCACTGTTTCAAGATCTGGATGACCGCGGTATGCTCGAAGATACTTTGGTGGTCGCCATTGGTGAGTTTGGCCGCAGCCCAGAAAAAGGTGTTTCAACTTCTGGAAATACCAATAGTGCCGATGGCCGCGATCACTGGCCTTATTGTTACACCAGTGTCATCGGTGGAGCCGGAATAAAACGCGGTTATGTCCATGGAAAATCGGATAAGACGGGCTCAGCGCCAACCGAAGATCCGGTGCATCCAATGGAAATTCTTGCTACCATTTACCACTCCATGGGAATTGATCCGCTTACGATTGTGCACAACCACCTCAATCAGCCGCGTGAGCTGGTAAAGGCTGAGCGGGTTTCCGCCTTATTTGCCTAAGTAGCCGGAAATTAATTTAGTAGTTTTCATGTAGGAGCTGCTTCAGCTTCGAATCGTTATTCTTTGGACTACCTTTCGCAACTGAAGCAGCTCCTGAGCTTTTGATGACAATCCTGGAAATCTTTCGTCTTTTCTCAGTTACGGCTAATCAATAGGCTGTTCCCATGATCCGAATAATTTTCCTCTTATTCGCAATTTTTTGGACTGCGGCCTTTCCAATGGTGACCTAGGATAGCTCTATCCGTCCCTTCGCCATCCACGTTGAGGCCGCCGTCCTTGAAGATCTCCAACTCCGCCTGAACAACAGACGTTTCCCTGACCAGATTAAAAACAGCGGTTGGGATTACGGAACGGGTAAAGCTTACCTTGAGGAACTCGTCGAGTATTGGAAATCTGAGTACGATTGGCGATAGTATGGAAGACAGTTCAACAAATTCGATTACTTTAAAAACGAGATTGATGGGCTGGATATTCATTTTATTCATCAGCGTTCAAAACATGAAAATACTTTACCCTTGGTCATTACTCATGGTCGGCCCAGTTCCATGATAGAATTCCAAGACATTATTGGACCTTTGACTGACCTAACGGCTCATGAAGGGAGCACCAATGAAGCCTTTCACGTGATTTGTTCATCCATGCCGGGTTTTGGGTTTTCTGACATGCTAACCACCCGGGGTACAGCGCCCACAAGATTGGAGAAACTGTGGGCAAACTGATGGCCCGGTTAGGATATGATCAATACGGAGAGAAAGGTGGAGATTGGGGAGCCGGAGTTACGTCTTGGCTGGGTTAAAATGATTCCTAACATGTTTTCGGTATTCTTATTAATTCTTATTAATTTCGCGAGGAGCCGGCCTCCTCGGGGCTTCTAGGATCCGTTTGAAGGCCTACTCGTCGGAGAGATCAAACGCTTGTAGGAGATCGAGGAGGAAATGAAAAACCATTGGGCCTATGCCGAGATTCAGGGAACCCGTCCTTCAAACACTTGGCTATGGTCTCAACGATTCTTCCGTAGGCTTGGCAGTGTGGATAACTGACAAATGGTACGTCTGGAACGACAACGACGGGTACATTAAAAAGGCATCCACTAAAGACCAGCTTATGACGAATATTATGATTTAATGGACCACTGAAACGATCATCTCATCCATCCGCATTTATTATGAATAACGGTGAGGCATATGGCGACCCGGCCGAGTCGAAGTGCCAACGGCCACTGCTGTTTTCCCGAAAGAAATACGAATAGCTTATTCGTAAATGATTAGAAGCGGGTCACAATCTTTAATAATGGACCGATATGCCCCAAGGAGGCCATTTCGCAGCCCTATAACCCGGTGCTATTGGTCGGGGATTTGCGGAAGTTTTTCCGAAAACTGAGGCAGCAGAAATATTTAACCATAAAAATCACAAGAGGCGTAAAATTATGACCTGATTTTTGTAGTCCACAGATGCATTCTTTTGACTTCTGACTTCTGACCTCAGTCCTCGGACTACTCTGATATTGTCGCTATGCGATAATATCATGCACCACATCTCCGAAAACGTCGGTCAGGCGGAAGTCACGG
>DDZZ01000037.1 GCA_002346535.1 Opitutales bacterium UBA2995
AAAAAAAGAGAAATCAGACGCTTGATGAAACAATTGGGCTTTCAGGTACAGCGACTTGAACGATTTAAAATCGGAAAATTAGCACTGGGAGAAATTAGACCCGGCCAAACAAAAAGACTAACTCAGGAAGAAAAGAAGTTGTTGTTAGCCTGAAGACCCCCCAAATTAGCTTTCCAAATCTATAGATATCATGAACCGATCACTAACATTTAGAATTCTCCTCACAGTTTTTCTATTCGGAATTATACAAGGTGTTTCAGGCCAGAACTCAGTTTCAGTTCACATAAAACCGGATTCTGACTCCTACAAAGTGTCTTCCCTTTCCAGCGATGACTCACGTTTGGCAACAGCCGTCGAAATGCCCTACGATCCAGACCAGGAGCATGTTTGGAAATGGTTTGAACTGAACGATACCTTTGAAGGACACGTTAGGAAAACTTACGTAACGAAAGGATTGGCCGTCCAGGTAGGCGCACCGGTTTACTTTATTCCAGGAGATGAAAATGCCTTCCTCACCATCCTGGAAGATTCAGCAAACGCGGAAGTCGTTGAAGCCACAGGTGACTGGGTCAAGATTTCCATTAACGCTGCCCTGCCCGTTTACTTCGAAACGGACCAACAGGCTTCTGCAGCGATAGTCGATGAGCCGCAGCCCATCGCATCCACAAGTGGAGGCAGGCCTTACGAAGCGGAGTCAGCGGTGGCCTATGATGATCCAGCCGAGGAGCCTATTGACCTCGGTCCGTCCAATGCCCACCCCGGAAAACCGATCGACCGCATTCTGGAAGGCAAATTGGTGCAATACAAACCGGCCTTTTCCAATCCTTTCAAAAAACCCGTTTACGGATGGGAGCTTTTAAACCGCCGAAAAAAGCGAATCGCATTCATCGACCCCGCAAATCTGATTATGGATCGCCCCTTGGAATCGTATGAAGGAAGATTGGTGAGTCTCACAGGAAGCATCTACCAAACTAACAAGGGCCGAGACCTCGTAATTGTCGCCAACCAAATAACGCCTCTCTGAACAGGATGAAGTTAATCGACGGTAAGCTTATCGCCGCAACCATCCTTGAAGAAATAACTGAAGAAGTAACCCAGCTAGGAGAAGAAAAGCCCCGCGTTATTTTCATTCGTGTGGGCGAAGATCCTGCTTCGGTCTCCTATGTCCGCAACAAAGAACGCGCCGCAGCCATGACCGGCATTCGAGCGGACCTCAGGGTGTTCCCTGAATCGGTCACCGAAAAGGAGTTGGTTTCAGAAGTCGAAGCCCTTAATCAGGATTCTTCAGTTCACGGGATCCTGGTACAGGCACCCCTACCTGGCCACATCGACGAAGCAAAAGTTTTCAGGGCAGTACTGCCGGAGAAGGACGTGGATGGATTTCACAACGTAAACATTGGAAAGCTTTGCCAGGAAGATCCAACCGGTTCGGTGGCCTGCACTCCGGCTGGCATTATTGAGCTCCTAAAACGATCGGACATTTCCGTTGAAGGTAAACACGTGGTTGTTCTTGGTCGCAGCCTCATCGTAGGAAAACCTGTTGCTCTGCTCTTTCTCCAGAAAGGCCCGTTTGCGAATGCCACCTTAACGGTGTGTCATTCCCGCACCAAGGATATCGCTTCCATTACCAGACAGGCTGACATTCTTGTGGCGGCTATTGGACGAGCCCATTTCGTAACAGTTGATATGCTGAAACCGGGATCCGTAGTCATCGATGTCGGCATCAACCGTATTGAGGACACTTCACGAAAGAGAGGCTATCGCCTGGTAGGCGATGTGGACTTTGAGGCAGCCTCCGAAATTGTATCAGCCATAACCCCGGTTCCCGGAGGCGTCGGTCCAATGACGGTAGCTATGTTGATGCAAAACACATTGCAGGCATTCAAGGCCAGTAAGGAATAACCTAAAATGGAACAACCGAGTGCTGCTCCACCCCCCATCCCCGTAAATGCAGTCATTCAAGTGGGGCCCACTCCGATTTGGGTACGGTTCCTTGCGGGAGCTGCTGATGTGGTTGTGGCCGGTTTGTTGTCATTGGCGATTATCATAACCATCCTGATCCCCGTTTACTTTCCCGACACCCAGTCCATACTCTATGAATATGCAAATAAGTCTGAGGGTAACTTTTTTAGGGATACTGATCTGGCTAGCGAAATACTGGAAAACCCCCGTTTGAGAAATATGGTCCTGGCAAGCCAGATGATCTTTTATAAAATTTTCTTTTTTTATTTCTTCCTGAGTGAGTGGACACTGAAGGGGAGCTCCTTGGGCAAAAAGATCTTCCGAATTACAGCTGTCAAGCGAAGTCTGGACCAACCATTAAACATGGGTGTCCTATTAATGAGAGCATGGCTAAAAACAGTGTTTTTGATACTTTTCCTCCCCTTACTGTGGATCACTTTTCTGTGGGTATTTGTACAGCCGGAAAAACGAACTGTTCACGATTTGCTTACCGGAACCTGGGTGATTGACTGAAAGTTGAGATCGAGGACGAAGGGTCTATGAAATTTACACGATAGCTGCCTGCAAGATCTCAAAAAATACGGGTATTCGTAGAATTTTTATAATCAACAGTACGTAAAACCCCTTTGTTTGTAAGAAGACTTTTAAATCTCGGTTTTTAATAGACAAAACAAACAACCAAAGGTTAACCCTTGCACCCCTATTATAAAAACTCTGAATTCCAGGTGAAGATAAAGCCCAAGATCTTAGTGGTTGACGACCAACCCGTGAACGCGAAGCTGCTCGAAAACGCTTTGGAAAGTTATCACCGCTTTCAATGTGGGGATCCAACGATTGAGGTTAAAACCGACGACGTTTCCCGGGAAGGAGTTGGCATGCTTAGAGTTCAGGCCATCGACAGTGGGAAAGGCGTTCCGGAAGATATTCGAAACAATATTTTTGAACCATTCGTAATGATTAAAGCTGGCTTGGGCGCCGGAATGGGACTTACTGTACCCCGAGAATCCATTCGATCCTTGGTAGGTGACATCGAAGTCATGCTCAATCCGGATGGCAAAGCAACTACATCCATCATGTATCATCCCATTCGAGCGCAGCATGAGAATCTCGTCTAAGATCGGCTTTTGGGGAAGTGGCAACATGGCCAGCGCCATGATGCGGCGCCTGCTCAACAAACAGGTCGTCAAACCCCAACAACTGTATTGTATCAGCGAATTTGGTAGAGGAGCCGGAGCCTTTGCCAAAGAAACCGGAGCCAACACCTGCGGTAATTCATCCAGCGACCTGATAGCGGCAAGCGACATTTTAGTCCTGGCCTTCAAGCCACAACAATTGGAAACCCAAGCAGCTCAGATAGCTGAGATTAATAATCGGCTAGTGTTATCCATCCTGGCGGGGACTTCTCTGGAAAAGCTTAAAAAACACATCCCAAACGCAGGCATTTTGGTCAGAACCATGCCGAATACACCTGGGCGTATCGGCGAAGGGTTGACTGCCTATTGCAGCAGGAATCAATTAGAGAATTCAGACCGTGAGGCACTCATGGCAATCCTCGGCAGTCTCGGTGAGGTGATAGAAATTGAAGAGGCCCTTATGGATGTGCACACAGCCGTTTCGGGGAGCGGCCCGGCTTACGTTTTCGAAATGATCGCTGCACTTGCCGAAGCCGGTGAAAAGGAAGGGCTTACTCCCTACCTGGCCCTGAAATCTGCAAAGCAAACTGTGCTTGGTGCAGCAGCATTAGCGAAACAAGCCGATGACCCTCCAGAAGAGCTCCGCAATCAAGTCACATCAAAAGGGGGAACCACGGCAGCCGGCCTACAAGCGATGGCTGATGGTAATTTCCGCGATCTCATTCACCAAACGGTACGAGAAGCCAAGCTTCGGTCCATAGAAATGGGGAAGGAGTAGTAAATCGAAGGTTATTGCCCCATCCAGGGTTCCAGCTCCTCAACGGTCCACATAACCGTTCTGCCTTCGTGCTCAGTTCGTGCAGCAGCAACAACCGAAGCATCAACAGCGTCAGCGCTGTTTCCAAATGACTGCCGCACATAAGTAAGCACGTTTGCTATGTCATCATCGCTAAGCGCTATTCCCAATGGTGCCATTATCGATTGATACTCTTTACCTTTCACCTCGATAGGCCCTTGTAATCCATGAAGGACTATGCGAGCCAGCAGGGCCGGATCTTTGATAACCCATTCCGACTCTGCCAGTGGCGGGAATTGATTAATGTCATTACCCATTCCATCGGGCTGATGACAGGCAATACAGGTCATCTGATATACCCTTTCTCCAGCCTTCATGGGATCGACCACGACCTCAATTTCTTCGCCTGCGTCGACGGGTCCTCCACCAAGGGATGCGATTTCCTCAGCAATTCTCGCAGATTCCAGATACTCATGAGAGTCAAAACCCCCTCCGTACCTGCCGAGATATATGACAGCCACCGTCACAAATACAATGATAGCCACCCAACCGACCGCCTGAGATGAATCCGCAGTAGCCTGCTCATGGATAGCGGCCAGATTGGCATCCTCCATGGTATTGGTTGGATTTGAAATGGATTGGTTGTCGGACATCATCGGACCCTTCTTGACTCCGGTAAATCGTAATCGAGGTTTAAACTTTGCAAGTATGCAACGAGTGCTTCCGCATCCTTAGTGGGAACGATTTCATACCCTTCTTCGATGGTATCATTCCCTGCCAATTGAAGCGCGTTCGAACTGGGTGTTATATCGAGTTCCTTCTTTTCGAATAGAAAGGAGTAGTCCGGCATCGTTGTAACCTCGGAATTAATTCCAGGCCTAAACAGATGTACGTAAAGCCAGGTGGCATCATGGCGCGCACCGACGTTACTCAAATCAGGACCCTGGCGCTTGTTGCCCAAAATTACATTTTTCTGTAGTAAGTAATCCCTTGGAACAGCTTGACGGGAACCCCATTCCCGGTCGAGATCTCCGCCATACCCTGGACGACGCACCTGCTGAGTGTGACAGAGGGCGCAACCCATTTCCAGGTATACATCCTTTCCTCGAGCAGCGAGCCCTTCATCGGCATGAACTACTATATCTTCCCCGGCGAAACTCACGGAAGAATTGAGATTGCCAGGACCCAGTTTGTCGGCGGTTACAACCAACAAAGAATACCAGGAAGTAGTTAGGCCGGTGATAACGATTAGAAATAATGCCCCAAACGATTTCATACTTCTGTCCCTTCTACCTTTTCGGAATCGATCCTCGTCAGTTCCTCAAAACAAGCACCACATTCCGGTTTAAGCATCACGAAAAGATGCATTATAAATCCGAGATGCCCCAAAGAAAGGAAAATCCATGCGACAGACCGACCGACCATCCAATAAGAGGTGTGCCGAACGACTTCTGAGAAGGGAACGGTAGCATCCAACATGGCGGCGCCTTGTTGCCAACCTCCGAGCGTCAAGGGAACCACCAGCAAGATTGTCCCGACAAAGGCCAACCAGAAATGGGAGCAAATCATAAACTCCATCGGCCAATCTCTTTCCAGGAGCCGTGGTAGCATGTAATAAACAACCGCAAAAGCGGCCATGGAAAAGACGCCGTAAAAGATTAAAAATCGGTGCGCATCCAGAAAGATTGTAAATTGAGTAACTTCCGCGACACCCCTCAAAGAAATAAATGCTGTGAGTAGGCCGGAAATCAGCAAGGCCAACGAAGAAAACCAGACGAACAAAAGGATGCCGTTTTCGGAATGGCTCTTTCTATTCCGCCACAACGTACCGAAAAAGTTGATGCCTGTGATGACAAAGAATGCGACCATAGTAATACTGGCTGCAATTCCGCTGGTGATCACCCAGGCTGGAAATGGTCCACCGACCAGACGGGCGGCGCCCATCCAAGATCCTACAAAGATGAGCAATACGAATCCAAGAATTGCCAAATTGTATGAAAGAACTGCTTTACTGAGCAGCTTGGGAACGAGGTAATACAAAGCGGCGATGGCAAGGCTTCCGAACCAAAGCCATAGGAAATTGTTGGCAAACCAGCTAGCAATCAAAGCCTGGACCACCCCGGAAGACGGTTTGATAAATAACATAGTCTTGGTCGCCAGGTTTATCCAGGGAAAGGCGAGAAATGCGGCCACGAGGTACCATTCGGCCGCATAGGTAATTTCATTGGTTCGATTCTTGAAACACAAAATACCCCAAATAGAAAATACCAACGAAGAGATGAAGAGCGGGGGCGCAACGTAGGAAGGTAACTCCAAGAATTCAAATGCATTCAGGTGGCCCATCAAAATACCGACCAAGCCAACCGTGAGAGCCAGGTTCCAACAAATTGAGGCCAGGATTAAGACCAATCCATGACCAATGGGGGTACCGCTCAGGCGAGCAATTAACCAAAGGCCGATAGCAAACGAGATATTGCATCCAAAGCCGTAAAGGAAAGCAGTCGTGTAAGCCGCTTGAACCCTGCCTATAGTGAGAAGCTCGCAACCATTCAGAAATCCAGGATTATGGGACTTCCAGGAAACCAGATATCCCAAAATTGAAGCAAGGATCAGCCATTTAGCTCCGGAAATCAGCAAAAACAATACCGGTCCCTTCAAGGAATTGTCGACAGCGGACGTGCCTCTTAATTCGGGTGATGTTTCCAAAGCACTCATGGTCAAATTACGGGTTCGTCTCCTCCAAAAAAAGTTCGGCAGCCCGGTCAATCGGGATTCGTACGACACCCGCTTCCTGATTTACCCAGCCATAGGTCGCCAAAATCTCAGCCTCCTGGGCACGGAGCTCGGCCGCCGATGGCGGCTGACTTTCAGGATCGACCACAACAGGCTCTCCTTCCTGTCCGCCCTTGCCGTAGAACAACCAAATCAACACAGCAAAGACCGCAATCGTTCCGATAACTTTCAGAATCGCCGAAAGGGAGAAGGTCCCGTCTTGGTTATACAAATCAGCGGCCATGGTGTCGTAAGGATTCGTCAATACGCGGATCCTTTAAGGGAATAATATTTGAGCTATTCCAACTGCGGATAAACGACCAGGCACATATACCTCCGATACCTAAAAAGGCGGTAATATCCCAAACCGATATTGCAAAAGGATACGGGACATACATGTCGTAGACCTCCCGCTTGGACGGCAGAATATTGAAGTAGAGATCCAACATATGGAAAGTAATAATCCAGCAGCAGATGAAGATCATTCGAATGGCCCGAATCTTGTTTCGATAGTACAGGAGGTAAATAAAAGTGAAGAGGAAGTGACCGAAAACAAGGCCCATGCTGATCCACCACCAGAATCCTTCTTCACGCATGTTGTACCAAAAGGTTTCTTCCGGAATATTGGCGTTATAAATGAGGAAGTATTGTGAAAAACTGATGTAGGCCCAGAAAACTGTGAAAGCCAGCATGATGCATCCGAGGTCGTACAAATGCCCTCGCTTGAACATACCGGTCAGTGGCCCGTGTTTATATATCTGATACAGGCAAATCAACGCAACGACGGCTAATGCTCCACGCATACTGGCGGCAAAGAACCAGACCCCATACATGGTAGAGAACCAATGAAACTCGATTGCCTTTATCCAATCGATTGAAGCAGCCGTCAATGTAAGCGCAGTGAATATGATACCCCATGCGGAATGGAAAACCATCTTCTTAGTCCACTTGGGATCTCCATCGACGTCTTGAGCCTTGCTGTAAGTGCGAAGTTTGTGAGCCAGATAAATCCAGCCACCAAAGTACATGAAATAAGAAATGAGGAAACGAGTTTGTCCTAAATACCATTTCTTCGCCTGGTATAACACGTCGGTCTCGACCGCTGTTTTATCAAACCATTTCCAGATGAAACCAGGGTCTCCAGATAGGTACGAAATCAGTAGGAACGGTACAAAAATCAAACCAAGCCACGGGAATATAGCGATTCCATGTTCCAACTGACGTCGGATGACTGTTGACCAACCGGAGCCAAAAACATGGTGAATCATGGTCAGCAATAACATGCCCAGTCCGATGCTCAAGTAGAAGGAAAACATAATAAGCAGACCGTAAGCAGGGCGTGCCTTACCATTGGTAAAACCCATGTAGACCCCGATCAAGCTAATGATCAGGAAAATGAGACCTCCGAAGAGAAAGATCTTCGACCAGTCCTTTTTTCCTGGAGATGCAGCTATTGCACCGGTAGCTGTGGCCTCAGTACTCATAGTCCAAGCTCCCCTCTGTTAGCTTCTGGGACATCCTTGACTCGGGCGTTTTGTGCCCGCTGCAGAACACGCATGTAGGCAATTACCGCCCAACGGTCGTATTCCGAAAGTTTATCTTTGTAAGAACCCATGAGACGGATTCCATTGGTCACCGTGTTGAAAATTTCTCCCTCGGACATATTGCGCAACCGGTCGTCGTGGTAAGTCGATGTAATGGCCATACCATGGAATTTGGTGACACCGTTTCCATCACCCGTTCCACCATGGCACGCAATGCAGTAAATAGCATACTTCTTCTGCCCGTGATCGATCAAATCAGCCGTAACTTCCATAGGAAATCCAGTGGCCCAAGTGTCAGCTTCGAAGCTCACTTTACCAAAATGTAAGAAAGGATCATCTTTCAATTCTCCACGGGCGACCGTGCCGGACACAGGGACACGATCCGTTCTTCCGTCGGCAAAAAATGCGCTGGCGCCTTGTGGTTTGTATTTCGATTGTTCGTCCATGTCGGGGAACAATCTCAAAGGCGGCTTTGTGGAAATTTCGCCACGAAAGCCCATGATGGCAACGACTCCGACTACGACTAACAGGTATGCAAAGAGGAAGTACTTCATGATCAATCCTCCAGCTCCTGAATGTTTGTGCCGCCAATCTCCTGAAGAAAGACGCGCGTTTTCTCCGAATCGTATAGGGGATCCGAAGACTCGATGGTAATCCTCAGCGTATCATCGGTTGTGGCCGCAAAATCTTTGGCCTTCATAACCGGATGGTAGTGGCGTGGAAGACCGTTGAGAATAAACATTCCCGCAATGGTCGACAGAGCTGCCAAAAGAATGGTCAGCTCATACATCACCGGGAATGGGAAAACCGGACTGAAGAGGGGCTTGCCACCAACGATCAACGGGTAGTCGAAGGCATTCATGTACCAGGCAATGAATGTCCCTGTAATAAATCCGGTAGCGCCGCCAATAAAAGTAAAGAATGGAACCCTGGAGCGTTTGAGTCCCATGGCTTCTTCAAGTCCGTGAACCGGAAAAGGAGTAATTACATCCCAGGACTTGAAGCCCTTATCGCGGCATCGTTTCGCCGCTTTCATCAATGTGTGCGGATTTTCAAAATCAGCGGCCAAGCCGAATGTAATATTCTCGGCCATGCTTAGTGGTGCTCTCCTTCCTCGTAATGATGCGGATCCGCCTGCGGAGTGACTGCTTTCACTTCAGCGACAGCGATGAGAGGTAGAAATCGAACGAACAAGAGGAACAATGTGGAGAATACTCCGAAGGTTCCAAAGAAAGTGAAGACATCTACCCAGGTTGGAGAATAATAACCCCAACTGGAGGGTAGAAACTCACGGGCCAAAGAGGTGACGGTAATAACAAACCGCTCGAACCACATACCCACGTTTACAAAAATAGAAATCACCCAAACCACGTGAGGCCGCTCCCGGATGCACTTAAACCAGAACAACTGCGGGGTGACCACATTACAGGTGAACATGGTTATGTAGGCCCAGGAATAGATACCAAATGCGCGATTGATGAAGGCAAATATCTCGAAAGGGTTAGCGCCGTAAGCCGCGATGAAAAACTCCATCGTATAAGCATAGCCCACAATGGTTCCAGTGGCCAAAGTGATCTTACACATGCAGTCGATGTGATGCTGTGTTATAAGATCATGCAGCCCATAGATGGCTCGCAAGGGAAGCATCAAGGTAAGGACCATACCGAAACCGGAAAAAATAGCTCCAGCAACGAAGTAAGGAGGAAAGATTGTGGTGTGCCACCCCGGTATCAAGGAAACGGCGAAGTCGAAGGATACGATGGTGTGAACCGAAAGTACAAGCGGGGTAGACAGGCCGGCCAACAACAAGTAGGCCATTTCGTAGTTGTTCCAATTACGAGTTGATCCCCGCCAACCCATGGCAAAGATGCCATAAAAGATCTTCCTGAATTTGGATTTTGCCCGGTCGCGAACTGAAGCAAGGTCGGGAATTAATCCTACATACCAGAAAAGCACAGAAACCGTGGCATAAGTGGATACCGCGAAGACGTCCCACAACAATGGGCTACGGAAGTTGGGCCAGATCGCGTTGGCGTTGGGCAATGGAAACAACCACCAAGCAAACCAAACCCGGCCGACGTGGAAAACCGGGAAGATTCCGGCACAGGCCACAGCGAAAATAGTCATCGCTTCCGCGGCCCGATTAATGGTCGTGCGCCAAGGCTGCTTTAGTAGACACAAAATGGCGGAAATAAGCGTGCCCGCGTGACCAATACCGATCCAGAAAACGAAATTTACAATAGCCCAGCCCCAGTTGATTGGATTGGCAAGGCCCCAGACCCCCACCCCGGTGGATACGAGGTAAGTAAGACCTATCACAGTAAAAGAAGCCAAAGAAGTGGCACAGGCAAAAGCAACCCACCACCAAGTCGGTGTCTTTTCTTCCACGATGCCACAAACCTTATTGGTAATCCAACCAAAGCTGCGGTCATTTTCTACTAGCTTAGGCCGAGGCAAATCGGCTGGTTTGACATCCGCCATCACCTCAGGTGGTGCGGGTGTCTTTGAATCCAGTGGAAATTGATCAGAAAATACCATGCTTAGAATCTTGAGAGCCTAGTGGCTATTGTGAACGTCTCCCTCCGCAGGATGATCTGAATTACCAATTCCATCTCTATGACCTCCTCCATGGTCATTGGCCTTTTTATATTCCAAATTACTCATGGGATTTTCGTAGTAATCCAGCATAAGGGGGTTCGGATTGCGCAGCTTGGCCATATAAGTGGTGCGAGGCCGAGTATTCAAATAAGCCAAGACACCGTAATCACGATTGGATTCTTTAAGTTTGGAAACTCGTGATTCCGGATCGGAAATATCGCCAAATACAATTGCATCAGCCGGACAAACTTGCTGACAAGCGACTTTGATAGTACCGTCAGGCACCTTTATATCTCCTGAATCGCGTGCTTTGACTTTTTGCTCAATCTTGGCAGCCTGAATCCGTTGCAGACAGAAGGTGCATTTTTCCATAACCCCCCGCATGCGAAGAGATACTTCCGGATTCTTGCTCATCTTTTTGAGCTCATTCATGCCTTTGGGTCCTAGGGGACCTTCGTAAACACGATCCATGTCGCGATCGTTCCAATCGAAAAAGTTAAAGCGACGAACCTTGTAAGGACAGTTGTTTGCGCAGTAACGGGTACCCACACAACGATTGTAAGCCATTACGTTAAGCCCTTCATCGTCATGGACGGTGGCATTCACCGGACAGACCGATTCGCAAGGTGCAGTCTCGCAATGTTGACAGGTCATTGGCTGCACGGAGACCTGGGGATTGGCAGGAATTTCTTTTCTCGATTGCTCAGGTCCTGCTGAGTAATAGCGGTCCATGCGAATCCAATGCATTTCGCGCCCACGGGCTACTTGCTCACGGCCAACGATGGGGATATTATTTTCCGACTGACAGGCAATAATACAAGCGGTACACCCGGTACAAGTGTTGAGATCAATCGACATCCCCCACTGATGGGTGCCAGTAAATTCGGGCGTCTCATAAAGTGAATTTCCTCGATTCTCCTTACCTGCCAGAATCAATTTCTGAAGCGGCACGGTGTCCCGGCGATTATTGCCGCTTTCGTCAATTCCCAGCACAGGAGGTGAATGCGACTCCATTCCCATGAGGTCGACAAAATCGGGATGTTCCTTGTAGTAATCCAAATTCGCTTCCCGAATAATAGCTCGGTCTTCCATAGACCAATGCTCCTGAGTATCAGCCAGTTCTTTTATTCCACCCACTTTCCTCGCCGTAGCTCCCGAAGCTGAAGACATTCCTCCGGAGGTGCGGAGTGAATAAGCGTCAAATCCACTTCCTTCTCCGATTCTTCCGGTAGCCGTGCGGCCATATCCGAGAGAAACAACTACCGTGTAGTTAGGTAAGCCTGGCTGAACGTGTGCAGGTCCGGTCAGTGTTTTACCATCCAAAGTAATTTCAATAAGGTGCCCCTGATGCTTACCTCGTTTGTGGGCATTGGGATTCTTATGAACGACTGTCTTAATTGGATTATTTGCGACTACGCCTAACTCTTCTCCGAGCTTGGGGCTGACAAGAAATGCATTATCCCAAGTGAGTTTGGTGACCGGATCGGGACATTCCTGGAGCCAACCATTGTTGATGTAGCGTCCATCATCAATGCTTGGATCGCCAATAAATCGAATTTCAAGGTTGGCACTGGAATTTTTTGGTGGTCTGTCGATTTCTTGAAAGTATTGTTGAATAACCTGACGGCTTGGAGTCACATTGGTTGCGGCAGAAGCCGAATCCTGCCAGAACCCGTCATGCAAGAACTTCTGAAATTCTTGCGTGCCTCCTCCAAGGCTTTGAGTAAGGGCACTTGAAACAATTTCGTATCCTTCCTTGGGTTCGCCATTGATGAGTATTTGCAGAACTTCGCTTTCGGTTAACCCCTGGAACAAGGGAAGAATCATAGGCTGGATCGCAAGTACCGTGCCATCGTAAGCTATCAGATCTCCCCAGCTTTCCAGGTAATGAGCCGCGTTGATGTGGCAGTCGGATTTTTCAGAAGTTTCATCGAAATATTCACCAAGGCGAATAACCTCATCCACCTTTGCCTGGACGTCGGGCCAATGCAGATCAACCGGGGCGTTGTAAACCGGATTTCCACCCAGCACAACCAGGGTATTGACCTGGCCTAGTCCAATAGCATCGGCCAATTCGAATATGGAACTGGCTTCGTTCGCTGGAACTGGGATGTAGTTTACTGTATTGCCCTGTGCATGAAGCAGTTCGTTCAGGCCAAACGCAAGAGCATGCACGAATTCCGGTTGATGGGGACCGGCCAAAATCAATGCGCTGCCAGAGTGATCGAGCAGGTCCTTGACGCATTCTTTGATCCATTGAGGATCCACTTCAAGCCCTTCGCCCAATGACTTCAGGGCATCAATGGCATTGGTCTGACCACTTCCATTTTGTTCAAACAATGAAGCGGCGATGAGAGCTGTAAGTGCAGGTATTTCTCCAGAGGCGATGCGCAGCCGGTGATCGGCCATACCGCCAGTAAGTGAATAATACGATTCAGCAGCGTAAAGTCGGTTCATTTCTGGATGGTCGTCATCCACGCTCCTAGCTTTTGAAAAATCCCGGGTATAAACCAGGTGAAACGGATCGCTACAGAGAAAATCGGCCTCCAATGAGAGCACGCGTTCGGCTTTTGAAAAATCGTAAATTGGGCGAACCGATTTTTCAAAGACGCTGGAAGCCGCCTTTTCAGGATTGGTATTATCGAGGGCGTCGTATTCAGCCCATATTGCATTTGGAAATTTTGCTTTCAGCTGGTCAAGCTGAGTGGAGCGTGTCACTGACGGAATTCCTTCTGCCAAGAACGCTAATCCTTCGCCTCCATTTTCGGAAAATTTCTTGGAAACCAAAGCCAGGTAGTCAATTCGCTCAGCTTCAGTCAAAGACCGCCCATCTTGGACCGTGGTTTTAGAACGGTCGGGATCGTACAAATCGAGGATGGAGGCCTGGGCAAATTGGTCGGTTCCGCCATTACGTCCTTTCAGCAGTTTATTGCCTTCAATCTTTGTAGGCCGCCCTTCGTTAGTCTCGGCAACAACCGGTATGGGATCGTTCCGATGCGGCATCGCAGAAGCATAATACAAAGGCTTTCCATGAATGATTTCTTCCGGCTGCTGATTGTAAGGCATGATATATTTTTCAGGCCGTCGACATCCGGTTAATCCGATCCCTGCAAACGCAAAAGAAGCGGACATCACCTTCAGAAACTGTCGGCGATTCACGCCATCAAGCTCAGAGGCTCCTTCCGGGAACTCACGATATACGTATTCCTTGAATCCGTCTGATTCCATCAATTCATCCAGGCTCCTCCAATAGCGAGGACCCTTCAAACCGGAATCGTTTGGCTGTGGATTTTTAAGAAATTTCTTCATCGGTGGCATCCTGAACAACTGGTTGGTGGATTTACTTTCCAGTGCTCCTTCATTTCATTACCAAAATCGAGTTGTGCTTGCGAACTTTCCGGTCGCCAATCCAGATTGGTGATCTGGTCCAACGGGCGCATTTTCTGCTCCGGATTGCGGTGGCATTCCAGGCAAAAGGCCATGCTGAATGACTTGGCATGGTGGACTTCTTCCATCTCATTGACTTGGCCGTGACATTCAAAACAGCTGATTCCGCGATTCACGTGGACGGAGTGGTTAAAATACACGTAGTCGGGCAGTTTATGAATCTGAGCCCAAGGGATGGCTTCTCCACTCGCAAAACTGTCTCTTACCAACTGCAACTTGGGGCTCAGTGGCAGAACTTGGTTGTGGCAGTTCATACAAGTATTTGTCGAAGGCACATTTGAGTGACCGGTTTTTTCAACCTGGCTGTGACAATAACGACAATCGATGCCCAATTCGCCCGCATGTACGGAGTGATCGAAAGGAACCGGTTGAATGGGCTGGTATCCTACCCTGGAATACTTGGGGGTGAAATAATACGTAAACCCTGCAGTGATCGTCCCTCCAATGATCAATAAGGCGATCACTATTTGCAGTGGCGCTTTATTGGCTTCTTTCGGAAAAATGCTAGACATGACTTACAAACGGTTCCGAACGGGGCCGAAGAATCCATGGGCAGCAAAAATTCTGGAATTGGGTAGGTGCAAAAAAATCACGTCTAGTCGTTCAGATCTATCAGGAAAACCGGGAAATGGATCTGGGATCTTGTCGCACTTTTATAGGTGCTTTTTGGGAAAGCTCTTCGTTGTTTTTAGTGGACGCGGCACTGACTAATTTACCTAAAAGTATGCAAGCAAAACCGGTACCTAAGAATCCTTTAAAAAATTTTGGTCGTGAAAGGCTTGGCTTGGCATCTGCCATGAAAGTTGGAAAATCGAGATTAAAGGGCGGTTACAAATTTTAGGCAATAGAATGAGGGCTATTTTCTAAGGCAATAAAATTTTCTAAAAATTAGGCAAAGCGATCTGGCATATGCAAAATTCTAATAGGCATCCAGGGATTCAATTTACAAAGGTCCCATCCTCCATTCTGAGGATATGGTCGCATCGGCTGGAGATTTCGTGATTGTGGGTCACGATCAAAACGGCCTGATCATTCTCACAGGCCAAGCGAATCAATAATTCAATCACCAAGTTGGAATTGGTAATGTCGAGATTGCCGGTCGGCTCGTCGGCGAGGATCACAGAAGGTGTATTGGCCAGTGACCGGGCAATGGCGACGCGTTGTTGCTCTCCTCCGGACAATTGGGTGGCGAGCCGCTGTAGTTTGTCACCTAAACCAACGTTTTCCAAAAATCGCGTGGCTTTCTCCTCCATTTCTGAAGGTGAGAGGTAGCCCTGTTTCCGCATGGGAATCATCACGTTGTCTAAGGCTGTGAATTCCTTAAGCAAAAAGTGAAACTGAAAGACAAAGCCCAAATGATCGTTGCGGGCTGAGGTGCGCTTTTGATCATTGCTGCTGTTCATGGGCTGGCCCCGCAGGTAGATCTCGCCTTGGTCTGGCTTATCCAGCAGACCCAACAAATACAGCAAAGTTGACTTGCCGCAACCAGAAGGACCAACAATGGCGTAAACCTTTCCGCGTTCGAGCTTTAACGACACACCACGCAGTACATGGACGCGCCCCTCGCCCCCACCCAGATAGCGGTGTACGTCATCGCAAGCCATGGCAATACGATCGGAGTTTAGGTTGTTTGTTGATGACTCAGTCATTGGGAAGTGCCTCGAATGATATCACCGGGCTCCAGACGAGCAGCTCGTTGCGCAGGTATATAGGAGGCAACAATGACGATCACGGCTGCCGCGACTGTAGCCAGCAGATAGTGCCAAATGGACCAATAGACGATAAAGGAATCGGTCGAAAATATGCCGGTGACCCGAAATGGAAGTTTTGAGACTCCATAGGTAATTCCGGCGGCAAGAATCCAGCCTAATAGGTTTCCGACCAACAAGACGATGACTCCCTGCCAAAGAAAAATGCTGGAAATATCCCTCCTCGTGTAGCCCATCGAGCGCAATATAGCGATTTCCTTGGTCTTTTCTAATACCAGCATGGCCAAGGTATTGAACATGCCCAGCCCTGAAAGAAGGATGATAGTTGCAATGGTCAATCCGGTGGAGACTCTCAACACTACAAATGCATCCAGCCATGACTTCTGCCGCTGCTGCCAACTGGTCACCGAGTGATAAATCGTATTGGCCATACGGAGGGCTTCCTCAGTGGCACGCCGATGATCGACCAGGTTTACTTGAAGGAAGGAAGCTCCGTGGGGCTTTTGTAAAACACTGCGCGCTTCGGATATGTTCATGAAAACGCGTTCCTGATCAATATCTGATACGCCGGTCTGAAAAATTCCGGCAATGGTGTAGCGGTTCTTTTTCCCAAGTGTATCTACGATGACAGTTTCGCCCAAATTGACTTGAAGCCGACGGACCAAGGTCGAACCAATAAGGATACCGGTTGGTTTGGCACGGAAATCCTGAAGGTCACCGAATATAATTTGGTCCTCAAGATCGGAAACGGCAAGATGGTCATCAAGGTGAACGCCATAAATTCGGGCGGGATAAGTCCGGTAATTGCTAATCATGTCAACCCGGCCAGAAACGACTTCGGAGACTCCTGTGACGCTCTCGAAGTTCTTCAGGGCCTGAATCACTTCCAGTGGATGCTCGATTCCACCGATGTGTTTATAGTTTTCAGTGTTTTCAATGATCCAGGATGTTCCATCCTCCGCTTCCAGCTCCATGGTTGTAAAGGTTTCGCGGATGCGGTCCTGGACACGAATAGCGCCATCAGTACCCAAAATGGTATCGATGAAGAACTGTTGGTACCCAGTGGTTTGGGCCTGTCCGAATATAAAAAATCCAACTCCGAAAACGATGCCGGTCAGGCTCATGATCATGGCCCGTTTGTTAGCCGTGAGAAATCGAAGGGCTATGCGGATGGTTGGAGACATACTCAGCGAAATGGCCGGATTTACCGGTCTCCAAGTAACCGCTTTCTTTCAACTATTTTAGCCCGGTCGCCATTGCGGAAGCGTTCCAGTTCTTCGACTACAACCAATTCGCCTTCTTCCAGTCCTTCAGTGATTTCAGTTCGGGTGAGATCCCGAAAACCGTAATTGACCTCGCGGAATTCCAACCGTCCGTTTACATATACAAATACATTGGTCCCCATTAAGGCCCGGGTGGGGATGATTTTAGCATCGTTCCGATGCCCTACAATGATTGTGACCTCCCCGGTAAGTCCGGGAACTAGCTGTTCCTGAGGAATCTCCACCGAAAGTTCGATTGAATAGCGCTGCGTTTCTGGATCGGAAGATGGAAAGATTTTAATCACTTCGGCATCAAATAAATTGCCGCCCAAAGAGAGGAAACGGACTTTTGCTTTTTGCCCAAACCGTAAACCAGAGAATCGCTCTTCACTGATTTCAGCCATCACGATGCGCTTTTTGGATATAATTGATGCAGCGGCGGTCCCTGGAGTGATCAGATCGCCTTTTTCGACGAGTACCTCATTTATAATTCCGTCAATTGAAGACCGAATCGTCATCTTGTCCAATCGGCGCTTCATGACACTGATTGCGTTTTCCAAGCGCTTGATTTCCGTCTGCCCGTTGAGCTCAGAGAGTTCAAGGTCCTCTTTGGCCTGAAGTAATTCCCGTTTAGCGGCATTCACCTGACGCTCGGACCGGATCCCGAGACCAAACAATCGCTCTGCCTCCTCCAATTTCTCCTGACACACCTCCACTTCAAAGCGTTTCGGATTGCCCACCTTGAGGCGATTTTGAGCGAGCTCGAGATCAATTTGCCGGGCATCCAATTCTAAAATCAAATCACGCGTATCGATTTTTGCGACGACGTCACCCTCAAGCACTTCCTGTCCTTCCTCAATCAAAACCTCGAGAAGGCGACCCCCTTCTCCAGACCGAATTTCGGTAGAATAATCGGCCTTCACAGTGACGGTTCCGAGCACGACTGATTGCGCAGTGTCGATTATAACAGGTCGGACGACAACTTCCTGTTTAATGATTTTTTGGGCAAATGACCAACCGAGTACCCCTAAAATCGCCAAGACAATGGTGATGAGGATCAGGCGAAGCATTAATCAATGTAGTTTAAAATAAATGGAGCTTCCATGGTTACATAAATACTGGTCAGCGCCTTAAAATATCGGCCCCGTGTCAGGTAGAGTTTAGCTCGCTGGACTTCCACATTTCTTTCAAATTGTTTCCCGGTCTTTTCGGGAACCCGGCCTTCACGAACATCGACCAATGTTTGTTCATAGGAAGCCAGGTCTCTGCGCAGTTGCTCCTCGTCCAACAAGGTTTGCTGAGCATAGATTCGAAGATCGGTAAGCAGGAAATTCAGGTCTGAGGTGACGGAATCCCGATAATTCGACAACTCTCGCTCCCGCTGGCGTTTGGTAGCCATGGCTTCGCGCAACAATCCCCGCGTGCTTCCACCATCATAGATACTCCAATTAAACTGGACTCCGGCGAAAGCTTCCTTCAGTTCAAGATCAGTTCGATTGCCAGTTGCTAAGGTCTCTGAATCTTGGCGAAATTGGATGAGGCCATTAATTTTAGGACGATTATTTACCGTGTACTTTTCCAAATTCAGGGCGGCCTGATCGAGTGTGATTTGTCTACTTTTATATTGAAGCGATACCGTTTCAATTTCGCCTATAAAAGCCATGACCTGCCTCTCTAAAAGAGAATGGTCCAATGAAACAGGCGGCAACACAGCTTCGGCTACAATAGGCGCAGATGCATCCAGACCTGCAGCCTCCCTAAAGGAATTTTCCTCTTTCAAAATTTTATTTTCCAAGGATTGAAGAGTAAGATCTGCCCGGTCGTACCTAAGCTGTGCATTAGCAAGCATGTCGGTAGAGACCTCTCCTCGATCCACCTGGCTTTTGTAAAGGGACAGGTCTTCTTCTTGGATAGCCAAGGAAAGAATTTGGTGATTTGCGACTTGCTTATTGACCACGATATCAACAAACCAATTCACCAAAACTCTGTACAAACTGAGGAATGAAAAGACGCGTTCGTTTTTGGCTGATTCAAGAATGATGAGTCCGGAATTGTGATCAGCTTCAAGTGCTCCCCAATGGTATATAGGTTTCACCGCACTCACATTATAGCGAAATTTAAAGCCCGTAGACTCCAAGCCTCCAGAAACTTCCTGCTCATAGCCGGTGGTGAAATTTGCCCGAACCTTGGTGCCCTTCCCGGAGCTCATCCGAGTAGAAGTGGCTTCACCTCTTTCAACCAGAATATTCTGGAGATTAATTTGCCAGGAATTTTCAAAAGCAAAGGAAAGATGGCTCTGAAGTTGGTTATCGAGGTGGTCGAGAGGACTAGTGGCGATTGAATCTGAAGAATACTCAGTTTGAGCTGCCAGGAAGTTCAGACTCGCAAAAAAGAGCAGCAACGCGCCCTCAACAAACGCACGGACATGATAGGAAGGCTTCACAAAGCAGGATGATAGAATATAAAAAGGGGCTTGCGGGATTAGAATGTGAGCTTAATTCCACATATCGAGCAAAAACTATTGTAGAATGTTCCTTCTTGTCAGAAATAATTTTGTGCGCATTCATAGCCTGTTTTCAAAATGCAACACGTTGTACTAATTGGCGGAAGCGGTTATGTGGGCCAGGCCTTTCAGGAGGTGTTGGAAAGGCGAGGCCTTTCTTTCAGGAATATTTCCCGGAGTGACGTTGATTACTACCATCACAAAAATCTCAAGGAGGTTCTGATATCGGAAAAACCGGATTTTCTAATCAATGCTGCAGGCTACACCGGAAAACCAAACGTAGATGCCTGTGAAGAGGACAAAACAAATTGCCTGTTAGGAAATGCTATACTACCCGGCATCATCCGTGAAGTTTGCGAGGACCTGACTCTTTCCTGGGGCCATATTTCGTCGGGCTGTATTTATACGAGCAAAGGCACGGATGGCGCTCCCTTTGTGGAGGAAGACGAACCCAATTTTAGCTTTCGCACCAACAATTGCAGTTTTTACAGCGGAACCAAAGCCTTGGGCGAAGAAATATTGGCCGGAGCTGAGAACTGCTTTGTTTGGCGCTTAAGAATACCTTTCGATGAACGGAATAATCGGCGTAATTACCTAACAAAATTGCTGACTTACGATAGGCTTCTCGACGCGGAAAACTCTATATCCCACAGGTTTGAATTTGTGAATGCATGCCTGGATTGTTTTGCAAAAGAAATTCCCTTCGGAACTTACAATATGACCAACCTCGGTTCCATTACCGCCCGCGAAATAACTGAAATCATGAAGTCTCATGGATTGGTAGACAAGGAACTCCAATTTTTTGAGAATGAGGAGGAATTCATGGACCAAACTGCCAAAGCGCCGAGGTCTAATTGCACCATGTCTTCAGAAAAATTGCGCAAAGTAGGAATCCAAATGAGAGAAGTGCATGAAGCAGTTAACTCTGCCTGCACGAATTGGGTCGTTGAGGAACTGGTATGAAGGTGTTGGTTACCGGGGGAGCTGGATTTATCGGATCCCATTTTATCGATCAAATGTACAGCGAAGATATTGACGGGAACGACAGTGTAGTTTGCTTGGATCTGCTAACGTATGCAGGAAAAATGGTTAACATCGAGCAGCACAGTGAGAGAGAGAATTTCACTTTTGAAAAAGGCGATATCGGGGACCAGGCACTAGTTTCGAAATTGTTGCGTGACCACGAGATTGACTGGGTTGTCAATTTTGCAGCTGAAACCCATGTAGACCGGTCCATTACTGGTCCGGATGCCTTCATTCAAACTAACATTGTTGGAACTCATGAATTACTGAAAGCCTGCCTCAATTACTTCAATGGGCTCGATAAGGAAAGGAAGGATGCTTTTCGTTTTTTGCACGTTTCAACCGACGAGGTGTACGGATCTTTAGGGCCAGACGATGCTCCCTTCACTGAAGAGAGCATCTACCAACCGAATAGCCCCTATTCCGCCTCCAAAGCAGCGAGCGATCATTTAGTTAGAGCCTACCATCACACATTTGGACTGCCAACCTTGATCACCAATTGCTCAAATAATTACGGCCCACGCCAGGATACCGAAAAACTGATCCCCCTGATGATCACCAACGCCCTGGCTGGAAAACCTCTGCCCATCTATGGTGATGGCTTAAATGTGCGCGATTGGTTATATGTAAAGGATCACTGCACCGCTGTCCTGCTAGTTCTTCAAAAAGGAGCTCCTGGTGAAACCTTCAATATCGGCGGAAATTGCGAGAAAACGAATATCGAGATTGTCGATGTGATTTGCAAGATACTGGACCGGATGAATCCAATCGCCGATGGCACCAGCTACTCAAAACTGAAATCTTTCGTGGAAGACCGACCCGGGCACGATAGGAGGTATGGTATTGATTCGAGGAAAATCCAAAATGACCTTGGTTGGGCTGAAGGGTTAGTTTTTGAACAGGGGATTAAGGACACAATCGCCAATTACATCCGTTAGTTTGCTGGGATTAACAAAAAGTCAATCATTGCGGGGACACCATTGAAAAATTAGGTTGATCTAAGGAGCCAGCAACTGACTTAGAAATTCGGCTAATCAAGCGATTGAACAAATATTTATTACAACTGCTGAAGAGATACTTATCCACCCGACAAAATCGTTTTTTCTCATCAACTGTCCGGCCCCTTAACTTCGTAGC
>DDZZ01000017.1:0-22175 GCA_002346535.1 Opitutales bacterium UBA2995
GCACCTGTGGATCTCGGCGTGGTTCCCACTCACATTAAATTTGACGGAGGCCTCGTTCCGGATGAGGATGGAAAATTGCCCCGCAATGAAGAGGGTAAACTCAAGTTGTTAGCGGAGGTGGACCACCTGCTGGAAAATTCTCCGGTTCCGATCTCCACTATCCAGGTACCTTTCTTTCCTGGAGTGGATAGCAAAGAAACCGACGAAATATTTGAAGCTATCAGAACGCGGAATATTAAGCCACTTCTCATTATGATGATTGGTGGTGGAGATCCCATGAATCCCTCAAACGAAGATACCGTATGCGCAATGCTGGTTGAGGGATTGGAAGCAGCTATCAAACATGGCGTGGAGAATGTCTCTTCAACTTCCTTGGAAGAATGGATGAAGCCAGGTGCCCAAGAGCTCACTGGAAATGATTTCGATGCTGCAGTATCACAATTGGGCCGCGTTCACGCACGAGCTGTGCAGGAGACTAGAGCGGTGGATAGCTGCGTCAAGAATTGGCATGTGGAGTTTTTGCGTGGTGTCGAATTTCAAACATTTACAAACGTTCGTAGAGGCTGGGCGGCAGTGAATGCCATGAACGTTGAGCTCGGTCAGCCGTTTTTCAAAATAATAATTGATGCTGCTCACTGCGGGGACTCCGATTTAAGTATCGAACAAAATGTGGAAGCTATTACGGAGATTGGCAAAGCAGGTGGGATCAGTATGTTTCACGCATCTGCCATGACCACCCGCGGATGTTTATCTACAGATGATGGTTGGGTTGGACATTTGCTTACAGCCTGTGCTCAAACCGGTACCCTTAAAATTGTTTTGGTGGAGCTGTTCAACCATGAGGACGATGCTTTGGCCGGACTACGCGTAGCGGATCCGAGGCACGGTATTGATACAACGGATGGTAGAACTTATTCCGAATGTGTCTTTGACGGATTGGATGATGTGGCCCATCGGCTCAATAATCTAATAGCCAGAGGAATTCTGTAGACGTGCAGGTCTTAACGGCCAAAGGAGGAGGCCTGTCAGGTACGGGTCCCTGCATTTTATAGGAATAAAGATATTAGGGTCTGAAGCTCGATGGTGTTACCACGATCACTACAGGTGCCAGAAACTGTTTTTACAAAACACTGACACCTGTGTTCTATGATGAAACCGTTTTCATCTCAACAGCGTGGCTCCGCCGTCTATGTCGTAAGCGCTGGCCGTAATAAACGAAGCCTTGTCACTGCATAAAAACACTGCCAATGCCGCCACCTCTACTGGCTTACCCATTCGACCAATCGGCTGAAACTTGGAAAGTTTATCAAACATTTCATCACGGTTGTCCAAGTAATTCTTTTCTAGATAATCATCCACAAAGGCTGTGTGTATTCTACCAGGACACAGGCAATTGCAGCGGATGTTTGAATCGAGATAGTCTTTTGCTACTGAAAGCGTCATGGCAAAGACAGCTCCTTTACTCATTGAGTAAGCGAAACGTTCACTGATACCCACCTTGCTGACAATAGAAGCCATATTGAGGATGGCTCCACCTCCATTCTCCTTCATTCCGGGTATTGCTGCATGCAGGCAATTGTAAACCCCCTTAACATTCACCGAATAAATTCGGTCCATTTCCTCGGGAAAGGTATTTTCCACATTCCCGATTGAAGAAATACCTGCATTGTTCACCAAAATATTAGCTGGCCCTAACTGACTGAAAAGATCTTGAACCTGCTCAGGATTGGTTACATCCAGTTTATGAAAACAGGCACTACCACCGGCTTCCAAAATTGCGTTTTCAGTTTTAGTGCCACCTTCCTCATTCAAATCAAGGATGAAAACTTCCGCTCCCTCGGTGGCAAATTTCATTGCAATCGCTTGACCGATTCCCGAACTGGCGCCAGTTACAAATGTTTTTTTATCACTAAGTACAAGATCCATATTACTCTACAATTTTCCGGTCTTAATGAGCTCGGCTTCACGGATTTTCAAAAACTCTGCGGAAATTTTAATGGCGTTCTCGCGATCGTTATCGTCATAGTACCAGAATTGTTGGACCACTTTTTCGGCTTTCGGGTAATGCGATCCGTCATCGCCTATATCCTTACGCAGAATGGAAAATTTGTCCTTCAAACGATCCCGAATAACGGTGTAAGCGGGGTTATCGTACACGTTTCTCAGTTCCTCTGGATCTCGTTGCAAATCATAAAGTTCCCAGCCAGGTGGAGTCTGATATTCACCTTGATAGTTACAGCCGTAAAAATAGATCAATTTGAAGTTTTTGGTACGTATCGCCATCTGGCTCGGATTGTCATGGTGAGCCATGTGCATCCAGTAGCGATAGTAAGCAGCATCTTTCCAGCCTTCCGGTTCACGCCCAGCTTCACAAATGTAGCGAAACGACTTTCCCTGCAATGTCTTAGGAATCCTTGCATCCGCGTAGTCCAACATTAATGCCGGGTAATCCACATTTTCGATGATAGCGTCGCTTCGTATTCCGGCCGGGATGGCCTTGGGATACCTGACAATTAACGGCATGCGCTGCGATTCATCATAGGCCCAACGCTTGTCCTGAAAATCTTTTTCACCTAACCAGAATCCCTGGTCTCCCGTATAGATAATGAGCGTGTTATCGTAGATCCCTTCCTCTTTCATGTAATTGAAAAGGCGTTTCAAATTATCGTCTACACCTTTCACGCAGCGCAGGTACTTGCGCAGGTAAGCCTGGTAAGACAATCGCGTTGATTCGACCTCGCTCAACTTGGCCGGATCGTAATCATCCGGATATTCCTCGGGGAACCATTGAAAAAGGTGTGTTGCATACGAGCGCCTTTGATTTCGGCTACCAATGGAAGTTCCAATATGTGGGATCAATTCGTCTTTGTGCCCTCGTGTGCCTATTGATCCCCAGCTGTCTGGAACATCATAAAGCGTAGCTGGTTCCGGAATGTCAACATCAGCCAAATAAGATTGGTAGCGAGGAGCATTTTCAAAGTAATCGTGCGGCGCTTTGTACTGATGGCATATAAAGAAAGGCTTATCGGGATCACGCTCTTGCTTAAACCACTGCAAAGTCGCATCGGTAATAACGTCTGTGGAGTGCTTACCTGGGTGCTTTTCAATATTTTCCGGCCAGGGCTTTTCACCCTGAACGCGCAGTTCGATATCAAAATATTTACCCTGTCCCGGCAAGACTTTGTAGTAGTCAAAATTCGGTTCCTCCTTTAAATGCCATTTACCAATCATGGCCGTTTGGTAACCGGCTTTTTTCAATTGGATGGGTAGCATTTGTTTGTCCGGCGTTATTCGGCCACCCAGATCGAACACTCCGTTGTTATGGTTGTATTGACCGGTGATGATACAGGCTCGCGATGGCGTGCAAATCGAGTTGGTAACAAAAGCATTTTCGAAAAGAATTCCTTCCTCTGCCAAGGTGTCTATAGTCGGGGTGGGATCCAGTTTTTTGAGCAGTGTCGCATAGGCTCCCACGGCTTGAGCCGTGTGATCATCGGACATAATGAAGAGAATATTGGGCCTGGCCTGAGTTTGTCGAACGGAATTGTCGTCGGCTTGCAGGGCCACCGCTAAAAACAAAAGAATAAAGCAAATATAACGAGGACAGGAATTCATAGGGAATAGGATGAATTTGGGTTACCGAGGTTCCCTAAGGAACTGGTCCGTGTAAAGCTTACAATATCGAGCGCTATTCGCTTAATTCATAGCCCTTCCGGTATTCACGATCGATTAGCTCATTTGCTTTTTTGTTGCCCTTAAATCTTTCCTTTTTGGAGTTGATCCAAAATTTCTTGTTCCCAACTCGGTGAGAGATATTAGCTAGGTGTAACAGCGCATAGGAAAATTCAGTCTCATTAAATGAAATCGATTCAGAAACATGAATCGTCAGTTTGCAATCTCTTCACGGTAGTAGCGTATACCCGAAGAAAATCCTTTAGGAAACAGATCCTTTTTATCCGACCAAGGAACTGCGGGATCCAGTATTATCCCGAATTGCTGGTAGTTGTTGTAAGGAACGGAATTACGTTTCCATTTACTGAGCTCAATACGAAAAAGGTCCCGCATTGATTCAAGAGTATCCGAATATTCCTTGTTTAGGATCAAGTTTTTGAGTTCATACGGATCGTTCTTCAGGTCGAACAATTCCTCAGTAGACTCAAATTCTTCACCATAGGGCCAATAAACAAGTTTATATCTATCGGTAACCACGCTCATACTGGTAGTACCCTGAGTTCCCCAAACATTAAATACCGGAAGTACCCCACGAACGGAATCTTCATTACCCTCAACAATCGGCATCAAGCTTACGCCATCCATCTGTTCAGGAATACTGAGGCCGGCTAGATCCAGAATGGTGGCAGGCACATCGACGTTGCCGGAAACACTATCCGATCTGCGTCCCATTCCTTTGATACGTGGATCACAAACGATCATGGGCACACGGGCTCCTTCCTCGTAGGGAAGAACTTTGCTTCCCATGCCATGGGAACCATTGAAAAAACCGTTATCCGAAGAGAAAAGTATGACTGTGTTGTTTGCTACTTCCTGCCGTTCAAGCTCCTCGACTATCATTCCTACGGCGTAGTCGACACTGTGAATTTGCTGATGGTACAGCCGAAGAGATTGCTGGTACTTTTCGTCGGTATGGTAATTCCAACTTTTGAAACGTGGGAACTGCCTACCCATCCGACTTTGATGAGCCAAATGCTTGCCTGCTTCCCGGCCATAGTTCGGTAATTTCCGAAAAGTGGTCTCAGCGTAAACGTCATCAAAAATAGGATCCGGCTGAACCGGACGATGCGGTGCCTTGAAGAAAATGCTTAGACAGAAGAGTTGATTGGCTTCGACTGACTCTCTTACGAATTCCTGCCCGGCTGCTCCATAAGCACGTGAGCTGTGAGGATATTGTTTGGCGAAGCGGGCCAAGTATTTGTTTTTTTCGGTTTTGTAGGAAGTTTGGCCGAGACCACCGACCCAAAAATCAAAATCCTCATCCGGTAAATTTTCCCATGCATTATCCCTGCCACCCTTGCGCGGATCTTCTACCACAGGAAATCCGAACTTTCCCCCAAAGCCGATTCGATAACCTGCCTTCCGTAATAGTATTGGATAGGATTGATTCCAAATTTCCTCTGACATGGGGCCATGCATAAAATTGGTTCCGGTTTTGTATTCATACATACCGGTCATGACATTGGCGCGACTGGCCATGCAAATGGCTGTAGTGTTGTAGTGCCGGTCAAAGATCACTCCTTGATTACCAAGTCGATCAATGTGAGGCGTCTTAACATCGGGATTTCCGTAACAACCAAGTGTGTCGTAGGCTTGGTCGTCCGTGAAAAAGAAAATTATGTTGGGTCTGTAAGATCCTAACAAGGGAATATAATAGAAAAAACAGAATACGAAGAGGACTAATCTGTGAAAAAGGCTAATCATAATACTTCTCAAATGTAGGAGCGAGTTTATCCCACGATTTCTGTGAGATTATGTAGAGAAAAATTTTATTTGCTTAAAACAGGAGTTGTTATTTCGAAAACGATCGCGGCATAAAGCCGCTCCTATAAGAATAATGCTTAACCAAGCTCTCTGATTTGGGGAAATAGCAAGGATAACAATAGCCACGTTCCTGCAAGCAACAAGGCCAAGGCAGACACGAATATGAAGATGTCACCAGTCTTCCTCTTTCTGAATGCTTGGGCACCGGGAAAAAAGCGATATTTGATCGCTACGTATCCTAGAACTGGAAGTAGCATTGTTTGCATCGTACCTGCAAAAATGATCCAACCTTTTGGCTTCGGCACCATGCAATACATGACAAACGATAACAAAGGCAAAAATACACAAAAAAATCGATGCGTCGAATAGCGTGAAAACGAAGGTCCACTCTCCCCTCGCACATAATAAACCGCATCCGACCAAACATAGGCACTACTCGCATTGTTTACAAAAAAGGTTGAGTAAAGCACGACTACGGACCCAATCACGAACAGCCCCACCGCAGCTTCACCAAATACCGGTTCATACATGGCCGAAAGCGTTCGAATCATATCCAAGCCTTCAGGATATAATTCGGCCCTGCCAAGCACCGATGCGCCCAAAAGATAAAAAGCGACAGTGGAAATGGTGTAAACAACCATAGATCCCCAGGCATCCCATTCCATAACTCGTATCCAGCCGAGAGCTCTCGTTTCCCAAATCTCACCCTCTTCTTTGGCCCCCACGTATTTTGCGTACCCTTTTTCAAGGCACCAATAAGGGTAAAATATTAATTCGCCCGCAGCCATGCCAATGATACCAAAAGCAGCGAGAGCAGTTGCCAAGGGATAGAGGCCTTCTTTTACAGGCGGCAGCTTGAATTGTAGCCCTTGCCAAAAATCCGACCAGCTGACAGCCCATGTAGCAGTTTGCTGCAGCATCAGCAAATTTACCAAGGACATCAATGTAAACCCGACGACGAGTATTACTACCGACTTTTCAATAAAGCCGTAACGACCGAGGTATAGGATGATTGCCGTCACCAAGGCGATTAGCAGTGACCAGATGTAGACATCCGGTCCAGGATCTTTTGGAAGTTCGATGGTCGAAATGTTCTCGACGGCAATATCAATGCCATCCACATCAGCGACTTGTGCCCGTACTATGGCATCCGAAGCCTCGTTGTATACACGGCCTTCCTCGGTAATCGGCATAGCCAAGGTGAACGCTTGCCCCACTCCACCAACAATGCCCCCCATTTGTCCAATTATGCCTAGGAACATGAACATACACAACCAAGCTATCCAATGCATACCTTTGACTTTGAGACCGGGCAACTCGCCTAATGCACCAAGAGTTGTTTTTCCAGTGAGAATAGTAAATTTGCCAATCTCAAGCTGCACAAATACCTTGACAAAACAGCCGATCAAAATGACCCAAAGTAACCAGAATCCCGCTTCAGCACCTGCTACGGTCGTGGCAATCAGCTCGCCGGATCCAACTACGGACCCTGCGACAATCAATCCCGGACCTAACTCCTTAACAATGCCCCAAAATGTTTTGGGAGCTTCGCGTATACTTGTATTAGATACAGGTTCAGGATTGGATTGAGCCATCAGACAATTTGATAAGGTAGGGCGGAAGCGCTTGCCAGGCTAGAATGAATGAAGACGAGTTCCGCTAAAACCTGATTTATAAGAGGAATGTCGGCACAGTCTGCCTTCGCACAAGGATTCTACATGGCACAGCAGTGATGCTGTTGCCTTTCCACTCAAAATTAAGCTAAATCGAGGCTATCCATTAATCGGCCAGCCTTCACGATACTTTTTCTTCAGCAGTTTGTTACCGACTTTGTTACCGACAATCTTACCGGTCTTACCATCGTACTTCAGTTTTTCACCGGCGCGGTAAGCTGCCAAACCGAGGAACATCATTTCCATCATTTTGCCGTTGTAGTCAAAATCACAGGAGGTCGGTGTTCCTTCTTTGGCCGCCCTGACCCACTGTTCCTGGAAACTTCCGATTGGAACTTCCAGTTTGGATTCCTTGCGCGGCTTGTAGTAAGTCATATTGGCGTTCTTTCCGTAAGGTAGAACAGCTCTGGTAGTGAAATCGCAAATTAGTGCGCCTTCTGTACCGATGAACATTCCACCGTGGCCGATTTTTGTAACATCGATAAATTTATTGGGCATCTTAGGCTTCATAGCGCCTTGCCACCAGTTTACGCGGACTTCCGGTCTCCAACTATTGGCCGGAACCATGAACCAAGAATGCATATCGACAGGCACCACTTCCGGATTAAAGGCCTCACCTTTTGCTTCCGCTGAAGTTGGTAAGTCGGCATCAAGAGCATTCCACATCAAATCCATGGTATGAGCCCCCATGTCCCCAATCTGACCACTGCCGAAGTCCCAGAACATATTCCAATTCAAGCAATTGGATCCGGGCCGTTCAGGCAGATTCTGATAGTAACGTGAGTTCCACGGGTGCATTGGAGAAGGTCCAATCCAGAGATCCCAATCCAGACCCGCCGGTGGCTTACCCTGTTTCTTGGGATAACCCGGTTCACGCAATTCGCGATTGCCCCAGGCGTGCACATCTTTCAGCTCACCGATCGCACCATCTCTGATCATTTCACGGATGCGCGAAAAATTATCATTGGCGTGGCGTTGGGTTCCTACCTGGGTCGCAACCTTGTCCCTTTTCTCCAACCACTTCAAGCGGTTGTACCGCGATTCATGGACGGAATTACCAAGTGGCTTTTCGCAATAAATATGCTGGTCCCGATTGAGTGCCCAAGAAGATATATGACCATGTAGGTGATCCGGTGTGCAAATAACAACCGCATCGACATCTTTCTGGTCAATGGCTTTGCGCCAATCTTTGTAGCGGGTCGCCTTTGGAAATTGCTTAACCCCGTAAGCCATGTAATCGTCATGCACATCACAAAGGGCGACGACATTTTGCGTCTTCAGTACATTGTAATGGGCCCTGGCTCGGCCGTAGGCTCCGATTAAAGCGATATTAAGTTTATTGTTTGCAGAGGAGGATCCAAAAAGTGATCCGCTGGGCATAATCAACAATCCAGCTCCTGCAGCGGCAGTCGATTTAACAAATTTCCGTCTATCAATTGGGTTATTTTTCATAATATCTTGGTGTTGCTTCGGCGTAGTTAGGCCATTGGAAATTAATATATTGCTGATTAATTAAGTATTCTGGGCAATGAATGCGATAAAATTTATGGGATCGGCCGCTTATCACATATGGGCAACTCATCAACCATTGGGATCCTAAGAACTCAGCACAACAGGTGGTGATAACAAAGTGGAAATTCCAGGTTCGAATAACGACATCTACTTTCTCTGGGTATTTGCGGACGAAGATTTTAATAGTTGGTGTAAGCTTCCGCCGCCCAAGGCTAAGGCGAGAAATGTCAGAGGACAATGAAGGCAGGTCCTACATTTTCAAAGTGCCAATAGTTGATAGTCGTATTGTTTTTTTCTCTGCAGCGCTTTTCACGGCAGCATCAACCACCCCCTGGCCAATCCGAGAAATTAGGGGATTCAAGGGGCCTTCAATGGTGATGTCGTTATCCAAACAATGCAGCACGTACGGGATGGGAGCTTCGAAAGGATCTTTTAAATCATCGGATGAGATTATCTCACCTTCAGGGTTTTCTCTTGTCTGAATACGGATATTAGGTTCCAGATCGTAGGTTGCGATGGTTCCTTCAGTACCAACGATATTAAAGCCACATTTGGGTTGGGGTTGGAGTGTCCAGGGATCAGTGAATGTACCCCATTTGGTTTCAAATTTCGAGAGCGTGCCATCGGCATAGCGACAAATAGTGATGCTATGTTCGTCAACATCCAGAGAAGGGTCCCCACCCGTGACACAGGTTACTTCGACTGGAGACGAGGCGTCGTTGAACCAGGCGGCCAAAGTTGTTCCATAACCGAGATAATCGAGCAGCGATCCACCACCTGCAGTTTTTTTATAAAACCAGCTTTTCGCCTTACGTTCTGCAGTTACTTCTAAGACAACTTTATCAGCGCCGTGAGCAAGAGGCCCACGGTTGCCATCGTAATAATGAACTTCGCGAACTTTCCCGATTTTTCCTTCCTCAATCAACCGGTATGCCGTTGCGTGGGATGGATACCAGCGTAAGGGCCAATTGATGATGAGTTCTTGGCCCGGCTGGATTGCAGCTAACATGCGATCTGCGTTTTCCAAGCTATCAGCAAACGGCTTTTCTACAAACAGGTGTTTTCCATAAGGTGCGATTTTTTCAACATAATCGGCATGGCTTGCAGTAGCCGCACAAATGATTACCATATCCGGATCCGATTGCTCCATGCATTGATCGATGTCTGTGAAAACGCGGTCATCTGCGATTGAAAAATTTTCAATGGTCTCCTCCATTCGCCCGGGATCGTCATCACAGATTCCAACAATTTCCGCCGATGGGTGATCGTAAACAAGGCGCAGTAAATCGCCCATGTGCATGTGATCAAAGTTGATTCCGGCTATTTTCCAATGCTTGCTCATTAAGGCCCAAGTTCTGAGTAATACTTTGCCAAACGACGGCCATGTTCATCGTAGACAGATTGAAAGAGTGCTGAAGCTTTTTTGTCCCGATAACAACGCTTGCAGTTAATATCTGTGGGAAACCAGAATCGGTGAGTCTTTGAGCCACTTCGGCCTTGATTGTGTTAACCATCAAACAACCTCCGAATCAGCTATTGGAATTTGTTACCCACGCTTAACTATAACAAATGGATCCGCACCAGTGTCGAGCTTAAACACATCAAAAAAACAATGGAGATTATGCAAAATAAAATCTTCATGAACACAAATCAGAGAACGTACGAGGCAAACGAATTGTTATTCTTCATCAGGATTCACGAAAATGCAAATGTTGTATTTTAGTAGGATAAAATTTCTGGAATGCAAAAATCTAAATGAGTTGCGAGGAACGGTTGATCCCCTAAATATCCTTCCATGCATAAACTTCTTTTTTTCATAATTCCCCTCATCACCCCTTACGCCATGGCAGAAACTCTTGATGTGTTTTTCGGAACCAGTGGAAATGAATCCAAAGGTATCTATTATTCTACTTTTGATACTGCGTCCGGTAAGCTCAGCGGCGCCAAAATAGTCGCGGAAATTGGCTCGCCCGGTTGGATCACTATGGATCCAGACAAGGAATATTTGTACGCGGCAGGTACATTGAATGAGGCTTGTGTCGCTGCCTACAAGATTGGTGAAAACGGAAAACTAACTTTTTTAAGTTCAGCCAACACCGAGGATGGCCGCAGCGCGCACACGGCGGTTCATCCATCCAAAAAATTTCTAATCACCGCACAGTATGGCGGTGGCTCAGTAAGTGTATTTCCCATAAAATCCGATGGATCAGTAGGCAAACGCTCACAGCATATTGAACATAATGGTGGCTCCGGGGTAGTTCCTTCACGCCAGGAAGCCCCTCATCCACACTGGACAGGATTTTCACCGGACGGCCGCTTTGCCTTTATTCCCGACCTTGGACTGGATCAGATCGTTATCTATAAAGTCGACGAAGCCAAAGGCACGCTCAGCGAACATAGCGTCGCTCAATCGGTTCCAGGAGGCGGTCCACGGCACATGCGCTTTTCAATAGACGGAAAATACATTTTCTTACTAAACGAACTCACTCTGTCTGTGACCACTTTTTCTTACAATGCACGTGCCGGAAAAACGGCACGCAAAACGACTACACCTGCATTGAGTGATGAGGCAAAGTCCCACCAGGAATTTAACTCTTCCTCTGAAATCCTCGTTCACCACAATGGTAAATTTGTTTATTCTGCAAACCGGGGAGATGACACGGTAACCCTCTACTGGGCCAACCCAATCTCAGGTCACCTCACTGTCAAAGCTGTAGAAAATGTTCGAGGCGCATTCCCAAGGAATATCAATCTCGATCCTTCAGGTAACTGGCTTTTGGCCGGTGGACAGCATTCCAATACCGTGAATGTTTTTGCTATCGACCAAAAGTCCGGAGAACTTACGCACCAAACCGGAAATGTGATTAACATCCCGCAACCGATTTGTATCCTGTTTAGATAGTTTTATTTCCTATCGAATAGGAAAGATTTCTAAAGCCTAAAGGATTCTCATAGCGTTGAATCCGCACATCGCCTGATAAGGGCTCGAACCAGTCTGGTAATGGAGTTGATCCTGTATCCCGAGCGAGGAGATTCATGTAGCTAAATTGTTCCGGGCCCATTTTATGAAAATTGCGTTGTTTTCGGCCGGAGGCTTTTAGGTCGGCCAGATGCATTTGAAACCAGTCTTCCATGGTTAAAGCAGGCAGTTGGTGAATTTTTCCAGAGACGGTTTGGGCAAACCAACGGGATTGAAGCTCGGTGAGTGGAAAAGGGATGATCGAATACAACATGCCCATGATTGCGATGGTTGGGTGATGAATGGGAATCATATGCAGATAGAGAGGATGTACCCAATTATCCACGACGTTCACAATTCCATCTTCGAGAAATGGAAATTCGAAATTGTAACCTGTGCAGAAAATGAAAGCGTCTAATTCAGTTATCTTGTTATTATCGGTGAGTTCTATGTAATTTTCCCCGAAACGAATGACACTTGGGCAACGAACAATATCGCCTCCGATATCGTTTTGAGCATGCTTCTCCGCGCACCAATACACCTGATCGGCTACCCCGTTTATCTCTAAGGCTAAATCAGTCGCAGAAGCAGCGGCTCCTAACAAAGTGACTCGTTTGCCCTCGAACCGTTCAGGTGAACGGTAGTTGTGACTATGCATCAAAAGACCCTGAAAATTTTCGAGCCCCTCAATTTTAGCCACCCTGGGATTTGAAAAGTGGCCATTACAAACCATCACAGCGTCAAACTCGGTTTCCTCGGAATCGACAATCACCTTCCATCTTCCCAACCCTATTGGAGAAACCCTTTTTACTTCACGATTGAATTCAACAAATTGGTACAAATCGAATTGTTCTACAAAGGATTCCAGGTACTCCAAAACGACCTTGTGCCCAACGAACTGCGAATCCACCTTTTTCGGCTCAAACGGAAAGTCCAGAAAAGCCATCAATTTGCGAGGAAGGTTCGTTCTGAGGCTGGCATATAAGGATCCATGAACAGCTGTACAGGAATTCTGTCCCAACAGGTCATCTTCTACCTCTTCACTGTACTGCCAGATACCGCCGACCTTGTCCAATTTCTCAAAAACTCGGATCTCCAACCCTTCCCGCAGGCATTCTCGAGCAGCGACCAAGCCGGCTGGTCCAGCGCCAATGATGGCCACTTTTTTTGATCGTGTATTAACTGGCATGGACAAAGTTAAGTTTTGTTTGAGCTGCTTTAGTTACGAAACTAAAGTTTAAGAATATTCGATTTGCAGTTAAAGAAGCTCCTACATTTCTCCATTCAATAGAGTTCGACAAGGAACTAATATTCAAAGTATGAAGAGGTACTTTTATAATGTTAATAATCAGGGCAATAATTCCAATTTTGCTGTTATTCCAGATGACGTTCGCCGAAGAACGGCATGCGTGGACCACGTCGAATATCACGGGCTCACCCGAAGCACCTATGCCTTACATGGCGGAAGCGGTTTGGCCTCACAACACTTTTAATGAAGGCCTGGATATCACTCTGCTGGAGTCAGAACAAAAAATGTTTGCCAGTGAACATGAAGGCAAAATTTGGATCCTGCCTGACGACCTGGGCACCCAACCGAAAGGCAAGATCCTGATAGCCGATATGAAAGGCTTCATTGCCAATCTTTTGCGCCTGCTTGGATTAGCGTTCCACCCGAAATTCGAAAAAAACCGCATTTTCTTTGTTTACTAGGCCACTGAAAGGGAGGATCCGGAATTCGCACTGGTCTTGAGCCGCTTCAAGATGACCGAAGCCTGGACACCAGAACTTAGTAGCCGCGAAGAAGTGCTCTACCTGGTGGCAGGCGGACATACCGGGGGAGATATTCAATTCGGGCCCGATGGCATGCTCTTCTTTCCTGAACCAGCATTGACTCCTCTGCAGAAATCTTAATCGTCTGCGTATGGCCCTCAATGTGTTAGGTGAGGAACTGGTTTCCTGCAGCGAATCTCCAAAAACCGGATTTTTCCGTAATGGAAAATGTGATATGTGCGCTGAGGACCGAGGAATGCACACTATCTGCGTCCGAGTGACAGACAAGTTCCTGAAATTCAGCGCTGAATGCGGAAACGACTTGATAACCCCAATGCCGGAATATCAGTTTCCCGGATTAAAAGAGGGCGATTTCTGGTGCCTGTGCCTGCCCCGCTGGATAGAAGCGCACAAAGCGGGATATACGGCCAAGGTAAAACTTGAAGCGACCCATATATCAGTAATAGAATTTGTTGATATTGAGGTACTCAGGAACTTCTCAGTTTGATTATTTTTCAGGATATTTTCCTATTTTACAGAGAATTGTTCATTTCTCCTAATTATTTAGAGGTAATACTAGTATGCGCCCTAAAGGAAACTCTTAAAAATGTGGGAATTTTGTAGAGTTATTTGAATTCATGCAGCCCCTGGTCTGAATAGGGCTGTCTTGAAGCTGTGACCCTTCAGGTCCTTTTTTGTGGCAGCTGTAAGCTTACGATGTGAGATCTTTGACCAGTAATCCAGCGTTAGTAGAAACTTACGAAACAATTCAGAAGGCTTCAATACCAACAATTCCCGGACTTAATTCAAGCCCTGGATGACACAAGTTTTGATTTGATACGGTGCTACAAGCTATACCAGAGCCAAGAACCTACGGCCTGATCACTGATTGCCTAGTTCTGATCCCCGTAGTTTGGCATCGAATGAGAAGTGTCAATCAAACCGAACGATTATCGGAATCTTCCAGCTCATTAGACCAAGCGGAATAAAGCTTTTCGAAATCAGGCGGCGGGTTTGCTGATAATTTGAGAGGTTCATTGCTTATAGGATGGTTTAGCTCCAATCGATAAGCGTGCAGCATCACCCTATCTGGCAGAGAATTCAGGTTTATTCTTTCGGCTTTGAATCCATAGACTTTATCTCCCAGAATCGGGAAGCCCATGTTTGATAAGTGCACGCGGATTTGGTGTGTCCTACCCGTGTGGATCTGACATCGCAAAAGGGATACAGAGCTTTCCCGACTACCGATCAATTCCCAATTCGTAAGTGCCGGTTTACCATCCTCCCGGATTGTCATTTTGTGACGGTGAACAGGATGACGGCCGATTGGCTCCTTTATGGAGCCCGAAAGACGATCCGGAACTCCGGCAACCAGAGCCAGGTAATTCTTTTGGAGGTCACGTTTTGCAAAGGCCGCAGACAAAGCTCGGTGGGCGCGGTCCGTTTTGGCAACAACCATTACCCCCGACGTCTGTCTATCGAGCCGATGCACAATGCCCGGACGTTCGACGCCACCGATTCCGCTCAGCTGACCTTTACAATAATGCAGTAAAGCGTGGATCAAAGTGTCTTCAGAAGTCCCTGCACCGGGATGCACAACCATGCCCGTGCATTTGTTCAACGCAAGCATATGCTCGTCCTCAAAAAGTATGTCTAAAGGAATCTCTTTTGGCATTAGGTCCAACTGTTTTATTTCGGGAAATTTAAACTCAACCCTGTCACCTCCTCGAACTTTAAAAGACTTCGAAACCACCCGACCATTTACTTGAACCAGATTTTCTTCAAAAGCCCTTTGAATGTCATTCCGGCTTATTTCTGTAATTTGCGAAGCGATCCATTTATCTGCGCGAACCTTACCGGTTCCGGAACCCACTTCGAAACTTCGGATCATGCAGCAAAGTCTGGCATAATTGCTTCGATTTGATCCAGCTCTTTGATCCAAGCCTGTCGCTGATCTTCTTCTACCAAGGCAACCTCGAAACCGTTTCTAACCACTTGAATGACTTCTTTTGGCGTAAAGCTTAAATCCTTTATCAGGATCTCAAAATCGTGAACGAGATCATTTCCAAATACCGTAGGATCGTCAGTGCTGATCGTGAGCCTGACGCCAGCATCGAAAAGCTTTCGAATTGGATGGGACCGCGCATCCGAAACCGACCTAAGCTTCACGTTACTTACAGGACACATATCGAGAGTCACATTCTCATCGAGGAGGCGTTGGAGGGTTGGAGGATCAAAGGCCGCGCCGATTCCATGTTGTATTCTTTTGGTTCCAAGCAAGTCCAAAGCGGTATTCACATCTTTAGCGCCTTCGAATTCTCCAGCGTGGCTTTTAGTCAGTTTTCCGGATTCTTGTACCCGCTTCCACAACACACCGGCCCAATCTCTCCAGGGTATGGTCTCGTGGCCGTGCATATCAATGCCATCCAAATCATCCCAAGTGTGAATCTGATCCAGCAACGGAATTAGTTCACCACGATAATGATCCCTCACCATTCCCAAAAATATCCTGACTTCAAGCTCGTCAGGCACAGCGGCACGTATAGCTTCCAGGATGTCTTTTCCAGGACCACCGATCAGTTCCACAATCCCCAAATGAAAACTCGTTTCGACATAGCGAACGTTTTGATTCAAATGCCCTTGAAAGACCCGTTTGGCGGATTCGTAGTAACGGTCAGGTGAAGTATAATACCGGTGAGCGTATCCTAAAATCTCATCTTCAAACTGCGTAAACGAATCGTAGCGGAAATCTGAAGCCCAAGCATCCGGATAGTTTTCAAATTCTCCCGGGAAAGTCTCCTGCAGTAATTCCCAGGGAACCGCTCCCTCGATATGAAGGTGCGTCTCAGTCTTCGGAAGGGACTGAATAAAATCAAAGAGGGGAGCCTCTACAATTGCACGTCCCATCCTCCTCAATTTTCGGCCAACAGGTATTCAGGATTTAACTGCTGCAAATCCTCGGGTACAAATTGCCCGTCTTTCCGAATCAACTCACCATCGAACCAGACTTCTCCTCCACCAAATTCCGGAGTCTGAATACAAACCATATCCCAGTGGATCTGGGACCGGTTTCCGTTGTCGGCTTCTTCATAAGCCTGACCTGGTGTAAAATGAAAGGACCCGGCAATCTTTTCATCGAAAAGTATATCTCTCATCGGGTGTGTGATATAGGGATTGAATCCCAGAGAAAACTCGCCGATGTAACGGGCTCCGGCATCCGTATCCAGAATTTCGTTCAAGCGAGCAGTATTTGATCCGGTAGCTTCTACGACTTTACCCTTTTCAAAAACCAGACGAATGTTGTCGAATGAAGTGCCCTGGTAAACGGTCGGCGCATTGAACTGCAGTACGCCCTCTACAGAATCTTTAACGGGACACGAAAAGACCTCGCCATCCGGAATGTTTCGATCTCCTCCGCAGGTGATTGCATCTATTCCGGCAATTGAAAAACGGAGGTCGGTGCCCTCCCCTTTAATTTCCACCTTGTCGGTTTGGTCCATCAGTTTCTTCAAAGAATCCATACCTACAGTCATTCGCCCGTAGTCCATGGTACAAACCCGGAAATAAAAATCCTCAAACGCCTCCGTACTCATTTGCGCTTGTTGAGCCATGGCGGAAGTTGGCCATCTCAGTACGACCCATCGCGTTTTTTGTACCCGATAATCCTGAACGGGGCGATAATGCTTGGTAGCTCTTTGCATGCGGTCACCTGGGACATCCGATGTGTCGAAAATGTTATTGGCACCACGTAAGGCGATATAGATGTCGATGCCCTGCATTTGCTTCAGCTTGATCTCGGAATCGTAAGCATATTGATCGTCAGAGGCCTCTAGCAATAACTCTCGTGTAACAGGCGCATGATAATTCGTAACAAAGGGTATTCCACCCTTCTTGCGAATAATTCGAATCAGCGCGATCACCATTCCATCCGGAACGTCGAAAGTTTCAATAAGCACTTTTTCACCTTTCTTGACCTTCGTGGAATGACCGGTGAGCACCTTCGCCAAATCAAAATAACGGGAATCCATAATCGAATGAATTGTATTACAATGGAGTAGAGAGAGGTAGGAGTTTAGCCACGACGAATTTCACTACCTTCGTAACGCACCTCGAATTTATAGATGCGGATTGGATTGGTTTTAATTACGCCTGTTTTAAGATCCACCTTCTTGGGAAGGTTTTTTTTGCGGATGTCGATAGATGTGTGGTATCCGCGTTCGGAGAAGATATCCAGCAGGATTTGCAGAGCCAGAGGATCGCTGAACAGCTCATCCTCCGAGTTCACAATCGCTTTGCCGGAAATCGCGTGACGGATAATAATGGGCATGAACTTTTTATTAATGTGTTCAGCTACTTGCTCAAAAAGCTCACCCCGGTTTTCGGCATAATCATCGAGTCTCTTTACCAAGTCCTGCCGGGCGTGCCGTATAATTTGCTCTGCGATGGGGATAGTCCGCAATTGGTCAAAGGTCTTTTCGCCAAGCTCCAGTGAACTTTGGTAGCGCATTTCACGGACGATACGGTCCTTAATCTCTACAATGGATCCGTGAGCATTGATGTAATGATAATGAAAGATCTGGCGCAAATTTTTGAGTGCTTCATAGGTGCCTTCCTTGAAGGTGCGATAACGTCGCCGTGCCGTATCCTCATCAAAATCGGTCACTCGTTCCTCTCGGAGTTCACCTACTCCAGACGCCCTTACCTTGTCGTTGTGCTCACGGGTTTTTTGTCCCCGACGGATTTGGCGGTTAACGCTTTCACGTTCATCGACAAAAAGAACCATGATGTGAAAGATCGGCTTGGGGAAATGCAGCCTGAACTCCGTATGGAAAAACTCAGCCCTTAACTCCCGCACTTTTTGGTAAAGCAGCTTCAAGCACTCTACTTGCACTTTGGTCCTGGGAAATCCATCCACGACAGTACCGCTTTCATATTTCGGATCAAGCAATTCGGACAACACAAGATTAAGTACCTCCCGATCACCAACCATGATACCAGCATCTTTCATCTGCTGTGCCTGGAAACTGGTCAATAGATCGCTGACCACAACAGGGCCATCGGTAACGTCGCGAAAGTCCATAATGAAGCCGGTATGCGTTCCTTTTCCTGAACCCGGAGCTCCATTTAGCCAAATGAGTTCTTTGGGAAATCGCAGGTTTTCTCGACCGTGATGATTTTCTAATTCTTGCCAGACGGAGTTGAAGATCAGGTAGGCATCCTTGATCTCCAAGTCTTGCGTTTTAGAAGGGTTTGATAAGGTAGCCATCAGAAAAGCGTTCTTTTTGAATAATATAAATCAGAAAGTGCAACTAAAAGTTGTTACCTAAGCTCAACTTGCACTGAGTGAGCTGTTTGAATGGTTAAATGTTACTTCAGTCCAGTTTTCCGGAAAACAGATTCGGGAAACGGCTTTTTCGAAATCTTGGTCGCCGGAAAGTATGTCAATTTCCAACCGAAGGTAATACAGAGGCATATTTTTGGGGAAATCTTTGGGAATCCGGACGGCATCCTTTTCTGTCGTAACCAGAAAATCCAGTTCCTTGGATACCGCGCTCTCAAATACATGCTTCAGCTCATCGTCGGTATAACGGTGGTGGTCGAGGAAACGCCGCGTATACAAAACCTGCGCACCCGACCGTCTTAAAAATCCCTCAAAGCTGTAATGATCGGCAATTGCACTGAACACACCAATTCTTTTGCCCTCCAATTCGGATAGTGGCCGTTGCTCGGCTGTTTTCAGATCCTGCAGGTACTGCGGCTTATGGGCGCACTCAATTATATCAACCTCGGGATTATGGAAGTGAATAGTCTCCTCCAGAATGGGGTCGGACACACCATTTGATTTCGTAATAAAAACGTAGGATGCCCGTTTGAGGTGCTTGATTGGCTCCCGTAAGATTCCTCGCGGAAGCAATTGTTTGTTTCCAAAAGGATTGGTCTTATCAATGAGCAAAAGATTGAGCCTTCCTTTGAGTGGAAGGTATTGAAAACCGTCATCCAAAATTAGCGTGTCGACACCATATTTACGGATGGCATAGGAGCCGGAGTTCACTCGATTCTTATCCACAAATACCATTACTCCGGGTAAATTTTGCGCGAGCATGTAAGGCTCGTCGCCCGCCTCCTTCGAATTCAGAAGCACGGTCTTTCCATCGCTGACAACTTTCGGTGGCGGATCTCCCATGTGTGATATCTTGCGAAACCAGCGTTTCCAGAACGGCACGGGTTTGCTCTTATAACCTCGGCTGAGAATGGCTACTCGACGTCCACGTGCAGCCAAGGACCGAGCAAATTTTTCCACAACGGGCGTTTTCCCTGTTCCTCCAACTGTTAGATTGCCCACCACGACAACGAGGCAACCCAAGTGACGCTTTCGGAGAACTTCCTTATCGTACAACCAAAGCCGTAGCTGGACAAGGCCATTAAATAGAAATGAGAGCGATTTCAGAAAACCAGCGAAAATGGTTACTTCCCGTCCCTGGCGACGATCCATGATAACGTCTTCGGCAAATAGCGCAAAACGTTCAAAGGATTCCCTCAGACGCGTGGATAGGCATTTCAGCATACCAGATAAATAAAAAAATGGGCAGACTCGAAATCGACGAGAATGAGGCTTCGCTTATGCCTCAAAAACCTCAAGCCACAAATCAAAAAACCCTCATAATCGGTAAATTCCTACAATCGGTCATGGAAAAACGCAAATGGGGGCATATTTTGCGCCAGACTGGAACTCCGTGATTGACGAAGCAATCCAGACCTCCCTTTTTAGGTAATTTTCCAACCGGGCATTATCTTGGAATGAGCATGCTTTTAAATCTGAACGCCAAATCACTGTGAGTTTTCGACTCTATATCCCTGGACCTGTTGAAGTATCGGAAGAAACACTAAAAGCCATGGGAACGACCATGATCGGACATCGCAGCCCCGAGTTTGTAGTGCTCTACCAATCGGTTCAACCGGCGTTGCAGAAGCTGTTTTATACGCAAGATCCGGTCTTTATAAGCACGAGCAGCGCCTGGGGCGTCATGGAAGGTGCCGTACGCAATGTGGTTAGCAAAGGTGTCCTCAACTGCATGTCAGGCGCATTTTCGGATAAATGGTTCGACGTGAGCAAACGGTGTGGAAAGCCGGCTAAAGCTCTTAGCTACGAATGGGGAACAGCGGTGAAACCTGAGGATGTACGCCGCGAGCTGGCAACAGGCGACTTCGATGCCATTACCCTCATTCACAATGAAACCTCAACGGGAACCATGAACCCGCTTGAGGAAATCATGGAGGTCGTCCGTAAATTTCCAGAAGTCATTTCAATTGTCGATTCGGTGAGCTCCTTCACAGTTCTGCCTATCGAAAAGGATTGTCTGGGCATCGACGTGCTTCTCTCAGGGTCACAAAAGGCATTGGCACTACCACCAGGCATGGCCTTGCTCACAGTGAGCGCGCGCGCGATGGCACGTGCAAGTGAAGTTGAAGGCCGTGGCTATTACTTCGACTTTCATGAGTTTAAAAAGAATCACGACAAAGGGATGACTCCCAGCACTCCAGTCATTTCTCACATCTACGCACTAAAGCAACAATTGGCCAATATAGATAAAGAGGGGTTGGAAAACCGCTATGCCCGACACCGTCATCTGAATGGCCTGGTGCGCCAATGGGTACATAGTAAGGGTCTCCGGTTGTTTCCGGAAGAAGGATACGAATCCTTATCCCTGTGTTGCGTCGCAAACGATGGCTCTCTGGATATTCCGGCCATGAACCAATTTTTAAGGGAAAACAAAAACGCGCAGATGGATCAAGGGTATGGAAAAATCAAGGGTAAGACCTTCCGAATTAATAACATGGGAAATGAAAGCGAGGAAACGATCTCCGAGTATCTAGGATTCCTGGACGAAGCCATTGATGCCACCCGATCCAACTGACCGATACCAATACACTGCACCATGAAAAGCCTAATAATAGCCGAGAAACCTAGCGTAGCCAGGGATTTGGCTTTCGCCTTGGGCAAAGTGCCCAAAAAGGGAGATTGGTACGAAAATGACGAGTACGTCATCAATTCAGCTGTTGGGCACCTTGTTGAGCTATACATGCCCGACGATATTGATAAAAAGCTCAAATTCTGGAGCCTCAAAAGCCTGCCCATTGTTCCGGAGCATTTCGATTTAAAGCCCATCTCCAGAACCAAAGCCAAATTTCAAGAGCTGAAAAAACTGCTCAACCGGCAAGATATCGATAAGGTAATCAACGCTTGCGATGCCGGTCGTGAAGGGGAGTTGATTTTCACTTACATTGTGGACCTGGCAAAGTGCAAGAAACCACTGAAACGACTTTGGCTATCGTCAATGACACTCGGCGGTATCCAACAAGCCTTCGAAAACCTGCGGAACGAAGATGAAATGGTTCCATTGCAATCAGCGGCGCGCTGCCGCAGTGAGGCAGATTGGTTGATCGGTATCAACGGCACGCGAGCGATTACCAAGCGTATGTTTGGCTCAAGGGCTGGGCAAGTAGCTACGGTTGGTCGCGTTCAAACCCCTACACTTGCCATCGTGATGGAGCGGGAGCTTGAAATCCGCAATTTCAAACCACGCGGTTACTGGCGCATCGTAGCCAATTTTGGCATTAGCAACGGTCAATACGAAGGGACTTTCCAAAAAGCCGACTGGAAAAAATCGGGTGACGATCAGGACAAAAACGACAGGATCTGGGATTCCAGCGAGGCCGAGCAAATTGTCGAAGCCGTCAAACAATTCCCAGTTGCTGAAGTTTCT
>DDZZ01000017.1:22470-23397 GCA_002346535.1 Opitutales bacterium UBA2995
CAGTTGCTGAAGTTTCTGAAAAACAAAAGAGAACCAAACAAATCGCACCTCGTCTTTACGATTTAACGTCTCTGCAGCGCGAAGCAAACAACCGTTATGGATTTGGTGCAGCACGCACACTGTCTCTGGCCCAGGCTCTGTACGAAAAGCACAAGATGATCACCTACCCGCGGACGGATTCCCGTGCGTTACCGGAAGATTATCTCAATACCTGTCGGGACACCCTCGAAATATTACCTTCGGAGTTCGAAGAACATGCTCGAACCGTGTTGCAGAACAATTGGATCAAAACGAACAAGCGTATATTCAATAACAAGCAAATCAGCGATCACTTTGCGATTATCCCTACAAATGCAACGGCCAAAAATCTAAACGCCGACGAAGCAAAGTTGTTCGACATGATCACTCGGCGCTTTATCGCAGTCTTCTTTCCATCAGCTGAATTCGATGTGACCACCCGTGTTAGTTCCGTAGGCGATCACAGTTTTAAGACAGAAGGCAAGGTCCTGGCCTTTCCAGGTTGGCGGGCAGTTTACGGTAAGAAAAACAATGGAGCTGATAACCTTCCGGCGTTAAGCCCCCATGACGGTTCACCGGCTCAGGCAAAAGTAGTATCGGTGGATCTCAATAAGGAAACGACTAAACCACCCCCACGTTATTCAGAAGCCACGCTACTGTCCGCCATGGAGGGAGCTGGAAAATTGGTAGATGATGAAGAGCTTGCTGAAGCGATGAAGGAAAAGGGGCTAGGAACTCCGGCAACCCGAGCTCAAATCATTGAGCACCTGTATGCTTTGAAATACATGGAGCGCGACCGAAAGGAAATCATTCCAACCGGAAAAGCTGAGAACCTGCTCAATTTCCTGGTAGCTCTAAAAGCAGAAACGCTGACCAGCCCTTCATTGACGGGCGAATGGGAACACAAGC
>DDZZ01000017.1:23704-85670 GCA_002346535.1 Opitutales bacterium UBA2995
GAATGGGAACACAAGCTCCACCAAATTGAAGAAGGTACCCTATCTCGTAAGGATTTCATGTCCGCAATTGTCGACCAGACAAAGCAAATTGTCGACAAGGTCAAAAATTTTGGGGACGACGATGATACCTCAACTGAAATCGAAGTAGTTAGCCCGACAGACAATGAACGCATGACCGAAAACTTCCGTTCCTATAAGTCCAAGGATGGGATTGTGACGATTTACAAGGTGATCGGCAACCGGAAACTGTCTCTGGAAGAATTGGATACCTTTCTGAAAGAAAAGAAAATCGGTCCGCTTGAAGGTTTTCGTTCAAAGTCCGGAAAACCTTATGCAGCCACCCTGGTTTTGAACGATGAATGGAAGGTCAAATTTCAATTTGAAAACAACAACGGGACTAGCGGTACAGACGGAGAGCCTACCAAACCCTTGAACTTCGATGAGCTTCCAGTCGTAGGCACTTGTCCGGTAAACGATTCCCCGGTCTACGAGACCGAATACGCATTTGGTTGCAGAGAACGGCTCGAAAACAACGGGGAAAACAAAGGTTTCCGGATGAGTAAAGCCATCCTCGGGCAGCCAATTACTCGAGAGCAGGTTCAAAAACTGCTGACAGAGGGTAAAACAGACAAGCTGGACAAATTTATTTCCAAACGAACTAAAAAACCTTTTTCGGCATTTTTGGTACTGCAGAAGAATGGTTTCGTTCGATTCGAGTTTCCTCCTCATCCACCCAAAAAGAAAGCTAAACCCAAAGCTTCAAACAACGGAGAACAATCTAGTCAGGATTAAACGAACACAAAAAACTTAACTGACTCTTAAACTCAAAAGGACAGGTAAAAAATCATGCCAATAGCTACTCCGAATCAGTTCGCTATAATGTTGGACGCCGCCCAGGAAGGCAGCTATGCGTATCCAGCGATCAATTGCACATCGATTGTAACCCTGAATGCGGCACTGAAAGCATTTGCTGATAACAAGTCCGACGGTATCATTCAATTTTCAACTGGTGCCGGACAGTTTGCCTCTGGGCTTAACAATAAAGATGCCACATACGGTTGTATCGTCCTAGCGGAAGCAGCTCATCGATTAGCCGAACAATACGATGTACTTGTGGCTCTCAACACGGACCACTGCCAGCCAGAAAAAGCTGCCGGTTTTCTCAAGCCGCTTATTGAAGAAACGGCAAAAAGGCGGGCAAAAGGAGAAAACAACCTTTTCCAAAATCACATGTTGGATGCCTCCATTCTGCCACTTGAAGAAAACATGACTATATCCAAGGAGTACCTGCAACTTTGCGCTAAAAACGAAATCATTCTCGAAGTGGAGGCTGGAGTAGTCGGTGGAGAAGAGGATGGCGCGGCTGGTTCTGAAGATACACCGGAAGAACACCTCTACACAACTCCGGAAGATATGGTCAAAGTTCACGAGGCCTTGTCTGATATAGGCCGGTTTACTTTTGCAGCCACCTTCGGCAACGTTCACGGACACTATAAACCAGGCGCTGTAAAATTGCGGCCCGATATTCTCAAGGACGGACAAGCCGCGGTCACCGAAAAATATGCGGCGGATGCAGAATTCGACCTGGTTTTCCACGGTGGATCGGGCAGTGCATTAAGTGAAATCAGAGAGACCCTTGATTACGGTGTCATTAAAATGAACATCGATACCGACACCCAATACGCTTTTACCCGCCCAATCGCGGATCACATGCTCAAGAATTACGACGGTATAATGATGATCGATGGCGAAATCGGCAACAAAAAAATGTATGATCCACGTGGGTACTTGAAAAAAGCCGAGGAATCTATGGCCATCCGAGTAGGCAAAGGATGTGAAAATCTGCTTTCTTCAGGAAAATCAATTTTTGGTCAGGCCTAATAATGGCCCCGCCCAGTTTCAAAAAACCGGCTTTTATCCGAAGCCGGTTTTCCTGATCTAATCCTGGTACCTAGGTGAAATAAAACAATGGATTCAGACCAAACCATTCTCTCGGTCGAGGGACTCACCATCGAACGGGATAAATACATCCTGAATAAGATCGATTGGACTGTACAGAGAGGCGAAAATTGGGTCATCCTAGGACCCAATGGCTCCGGCAAGACATCCCTGTTAAAATCTCTAGTAGGCTACTTTCCACCAACTACCGGTACCATTCGTGTTTTGAAAAAAACATACGGCCAACACAATTGGAACAATCTGAGATTGAAAATCGGATTGGTCTCAAATTCCCTCCAGCAAAGGATTGAAGATACCGAGCCTGCGGTTGATGTCGTTGTATCCGGAAAATACGCGCAAGTAAATTACTGGGGAAGGATCTTCAAAAAGGACCGCCAGAAAGCCATAAATTTAATGGCTCAACTAAGCTGCGAATACTTGCATGATAAAACTTGGCTGACCTGCTCCCAGGGTGAAAAACAACGCCTATTGATCGCACGTGCAATGATGACGAATCTGGAGATTCTAATATTAGACGAACCCTGTGCCGGGCTTGATCCGATAGCTCGCGAAAGATTTCTTGATTCAGTGGATAGTTTGGCAAAAAATCAACCTGAACTGCCCATCATCCTCGTCACTCACCATGTCGAGGAAATTACTCCCTCCTTTTCCCACGCTTTAATCCTCAAAGATGGTTCCGTTATTTCAAACGGCCCGTTTGCTCGCTCCCTGTCTTCAAAAAACTTCAGCGAGGCCTTCTCTACCCCCCTGCGACTTCGCAGAACTGGCGGCCGATTCCAGCTTTCTATCCCCAAATGAAAGGTCATGCCGCCAGACTTTGAAAATTCCGATCAATCGCAGGACATTTTTTCGACTAAAAGCTGGAAAGAAATGTCGTCACAATTCTTCACAGCCCCCGAATGAAGGCTATCGATTTACCTGCATCAAGAATTCTACGTTGGTCGCCGTCTTTTTAATGCGGGTAATCAACATCTCCATAGCCTCGGTACTGGGAACTCCCTTCATTGCACGTCGCAGAGAGTAAATGCGGCTCAATTCATCCTTGTGATAAAGAAGTTCTTCCTTACGGGTGCCACTCTTTTCCAAATTAATCGCAGGAAAGATTCTCTTGTCAGAAAGCGCACGGTCTAGGTGCAACTCCATATTGCCGGTTCCTTTAAACTCCTCAAATACGACTTCGTCCATTTTACTTCCAGTCTCAACCAAGGCAGTGCCCATGACAGTCAAGCTTCCACCGCCTTCGATATTTCTTGCTGAGCCAAAAAAACGTTTAGGCTTTTGCAAGGCACCCGCTTCAACTCCACCGGAAAGGATTTTCCCGCTGCTGGGCATCATGGTATTGTAGCCGCGAGCCAAACGAGTAATGGAATCGAGAAGAATGATCACGTTGCGGCCGACTTCGACCATACGGCGTGCCTTTTCAATAACCATCTCCGCCACATGCACATGGTTGTCCGCCGCTTCGTCGAAGGTAGAGGCGATGACCTCCCCTTTCACCATGCGCCGAAAGTCAGTAACTTCCTCGGGACGTTCGTCGATAAGCAGGACAATCAGATCCGCATCCGGGTTATTGGCCGCCAACGAATTTGCCAGTCCCTGCAAAATGACAGTTTTTCCGGTTCGTGGGGGAGCTACGATCAAACCGCGTTGACCGAATCCAATAGGAGTCAACGCATCGACGATGCGCATGGAAACATCCTGGTTCTTAAGATCCTCAACTGGGGTCTCCAGCAATATTCTCTCGGTCGGATAATAAGGAATCAGGTCCTCAAAAGGAGTCAGGTGCTGGATTTCCTCGGGTTGCAATCCAGAGGCCACAAAGAAATCGACGACATAGCCACATCCTGCTCCCTCTTGAGGAAGAACTTGCACGTCAACCATGTGGCCGGATTTGAGGCCATATTTTTTCACAAAACAATCCGGCAAGAAAAAGTCCTGCGGGTGTGGAACATAATTATTGTGCTCATGCACAATAAAGGCTCCGTCATCCTCGGTTACCCAAAGCAAGCCGGTGTCTAAGATTTGCCGTTTTGTTTCAGCGGCATGTTTGATGAGAATATCAAGAAGCATGTGCCGGTTGGACGCCACATTCAATTTCACACCCAAACCTGCAACAACCTCAACGAATTCTTGAAGTGGCATCTGGTAGTAATCGTTGAGCTTGATAGGATCACCACCTCCAGAAGCTTCTTTAGAAAGAAACTTCAAATCTTCGAGCTTTCCGATGGATTTGTCTTCAAGCAGGCTTCCCATCTCGGGGAGTTTTAGGGAATCTACCGCCTTGCGCTTTCTTGCCTGTTTCTGAGTGTGTTTCTTGGCCTGTTTTGTGGGCTGCGGTCTCCTGCCATGCTTTTTGAAATCCTTCCGATGCTTATGGTGGTGTCCGTCTTTGCGGAAATTTTTCTTCTGGTTGCCTTTCCGATCCCCACCCTGGCGATTTTCTTGTTCTCTGTTTCCTTTCAATCCACTGGCTCGTTCTAGGGCGGCGTCTCCTTCAGGTTCCTTTACTTCGTTGGGATCGAATGAGAATGAAACCTCGTCCTCACTGGCTGGCTTTTCATTGGAGGCCTCTTGCTTGGATTCGTTAGGATTATCAGCAACCGCTTCAGTATCTTCGTTCTCGGAATAATCGGACTCTTTTTTGCGAGTATTCCGCCGGCTGGAAGCAGGTTTTGAAGTCTGGTTTTCAGTTTTTGGAGTTTCCTCAACCGGTTCCGTTGTGGATGGATTCGCCTGTAATGTGGTATCTTCGTCAGACATAATAAAAAGTCAGTCCGCCAGTGGACTAAAGGATAGAATTAGAAGCTATTGAAAGGGAGATAGGTTGAAAGAGGACCTGAGCCTTTCACGTGTCAGAATCCTCGATTAAAATGCGAATTTAAGAATTTATTGCTGAAGCCGCTCAAATAGCAGTTGCACTTGCCTCTTGAGAAACTCAAAAGAACCGTCGTTTAGAATCACGTAATCCGCCCGGGAAATTTTCTGGTTTTGAGGAAGTTGTTTGCGGCTTCTTACTTCAACTTCCTCAGAATCGAATCCGCGATTCTTAAGGCGATCTACTCGCAAAGAGTAACTGGAAACAACGGATATCGAACGATCGACCTGTTTTTCAAGGTTTTTTTCAAAAAGAAGTGGTATTTCGGCAATCCAGATACCTTCCGAATTTTCCCGCATAATCTCAATCCGTCGCGTATTTACGCGGGGATGAATGGTTTTTTCTAACCATTTCAGCTCATCGGCGTCCGAAAACACCCAGGAACCCAAGGCCTTTCTGTCTACTTTACCGTCCGCATTAAATATTGCGTCTCCAAACTTCTCACGCAAAAGCCGCAAGAACTCGGTATCGTCCTTGTAGATTGAAGCGACTATGGCATCAGCATCCACAACCGAAGCACCAAATTCCTCAAAACACTTTAAGACCGAGGATTTTCCACTTCCAAAACTGCCAGAAAGGCCTATGTACATCGATAAACCATAGCTTCGGTATCTCGGAAGGTCCAGTCACTTTTAAGTTTTCAAATAGATGGAGTTTCTTAGCGTTTGCCGTATGCCCCCAAAATAACTTACTAGGTTGCTCGTTACCGTCAGTTCTTCCGCCCTCATTGGCATTGAGCTCAAGTTGTGCAGGTCGAGGGGAATACCGAGGTAGAAGGCGGAACCTTCTGTTTGCCGTTCAAGATAGATTCATTCAAAGCCTTGGATCCAAGTTTGGGCGTATCGATAATGAGAAGCACGGTACGGATCCCCAAAAACCCTACTTTAATGCCGGATTTTTTTCTTAAGCCTTAAGGGCTTCGAACGGGATGGCTACTGGAAAAATCCAGATAGCAGAACCCGGGTCACCTTCAGCGGAAGATCAAAGTTTCCTCAACATAACACTCTCCAATAAATCGAAACCATTGCCTGAGTTCTGAAACCGGATAGTATGCCCCAGCATTTAAGTTTAAGTATTGTTTTCCAAAAAAAGCATCAACTATCACTTTTTTGGCGGACAGAAACCCTGGAACTTTAATCCGTGGTTTTGCATCGGTCTGGTCCCGAAGTTTTATAAAGTGCTCGAAAAGAATCCGATGAATGGATTCAACTTTAACTGGCCCAACCACCTCACCTTTTGTGCTGGTTTAAAATTATACTATTTGCCTATTCCATTCGAAATCAAAAGCGCTCGGAAAAAAGTAGTTGAAGCCTGCCCAGAGCATTTGAATCTTAAAGGTATCAATTTATCCGCACAATTCCTCCCGGTCCTTATAAAATTTTCCTTGGTCGTCAGGCTGATTGGGACGATTTCAATCCTGGCGTTTTCTCAAGCTTGTAAACCGAAGTTTACGATCGTCGAACGCGGAATCGAAGCACAAACCCTTCATGTAGGAAATGGACTCGAGCCTCAGGATCTCGATCCGCACATAATAACCGGTACCAATGAAATTAAAATTCTTTCCGCACTCTTCGAAGGATTGATCGGACAAGATCCAAAGGATTTGAGGCCAGTACCCGCAGCAGCTGAATCGTGGACCATTTCCGAAGACGGACTGACCTGCAAATTTCATTTGCGTGACAACCTGTATTGGAACAATGGAGACAAGGTTACTTCCGAGGATTTCAAGTTCGGAATTCAAAGGATTCTGACGCCGCAATTGGCCGCCAAGAATGCTTACCTGTTATTTGTCCTTAAAAACGCGGAAGCTTTTAATAACGGTGAACTTAATTTTGATTCAGTCGGCGTTTCCAATCCGAATGAATCGACACTGATACTGGAGCTGGAGAACCCGGCGCCTTACTTACTCAGTCTATTATTCCATCCGGCCTGGTTTCCCGTCCACCGCACGTCTTTGGAAGCCCAGGGTGATCCTTTCGCACGATCCACCAGTTGGACTCAACCGGAGTCGATGGTCTCGAATGGACCTTTTAGATTGGCTGACTGGAGGGTAAACGAGTATATCCACCTAGAAAGAAGCCCCAGCTACTGGGATGACGATACAACGAAGCTGAATCAAATATTCTTTTATCCCACGGAAAACTTGGATGCCGAGGAACGGGCCTTTCAAGGTGGCCAGCTGCACCTGACCGAAGCAATCCCTGTATCCAAAGTTGGGTACTACCGAGAACAAAGTCACCCGGCTTTACAGATTAATCCCTACCTAGGAACCTATTATTTGCAGCTCAACACCCGAAATACTCCCCTCTCCGACCCGCGAGTAAGAACAGCCCTCAGCCTGGTAATCAATCGTGATCAGATCGTGGGGAAAATTACCAAAGGGAATCAAAAGCCAGCCTGGCATTTTACCCCACCGGATACCGCCGGCTACAATACCAACTATATTAGTTCCAAGAACGTTGACCAAGCACGCTCCCTTTTGACCGAAGCGGGTTACCCAAACGGAGAAAATTTTCCAGTTTTAAAATACCTCTACAACACCTCGGAAAATCATAAAGCCATAGGGGAAGCCCTTCAACAAATGTGGAGATCTGAATTGGGTATTCGTGTCCAGCTGGAGAACCAGGAGTGGAAGGTTTACACCCAATCCAGAGAAAACGGATCTTTCGACATCCTTCGTAGCTCCTGGGTGGGAGACTACCTCGATCCCTCGACTTTTCTGGACGTTTGGACTTCAGACTCAGGAAACAACTTCACCGGCTGGAGCTCTCCGCAATACGATACCATGATTGAAGAAACCCGACGTCTCGCAGATGTAGGCAATCGCTTTTCAGTATTTGAAATAGCCGAAAAACTGATGCTCTCCCAACAGCCCATCATACCGCTGTATTTTTATAACAGCGTTTTCTTAAAACACTCGGCGGTCAAAGGATTCTACCCTACCTTACTCAACTATCATCCCTGGAAACACGTTTATCTTGAAACGCCTAAGCCCTGATCTGCCTTAAGGCCTCGAAGGTGGCGATACCGGCAGCCGTAGCCAAATTCAAGGAACGCAGAGACTTATTTCCATGCGGTATGGTAATGCGAAAATCATCTCCAATCTCGTGGTGAAGCCAATCAGGTGCGCCTGAACCTTCGTTCCCGAACACAAGTCCATCGTCATCCCGAAATTCCACGTCCCAATAAGGCTTTTCTGAGTGGGTTGTGAACAGCCATAATCGTTTGGGACTATCGGGGCATTTCTTAAATACTTCCCAGTTTTTGTGAATCTGAACGTCCAGATTGTCCCAATAATCCATTCCGCTTCTCTTCAAGTGTTTTTCCGCCATGGAAAAGCCGAGCGGTTCGATAAGATGTAATCTCGACTGGGTAATTGCGGTAGTGCGACCAACGTTACCGGCGTTTTGAGGAATTTCCGGCGCGTATAAAATCAGATGTAACACATCAATCCTTTACAACCATCCCCTGGTTGTCTGCCTGGAGAACGAATGAATCAAATGCAATACCTCCTGCGTTAAAAGCCAGTTCCATAGCGGATTTCACCCTATCGGTTGTGGATGAATCGCAAACACACAATACACTGCTCCCACTGCCGCTGAGCCAACCGGTGTAAGCGCCCGCGACCAAACCCGCTTGAATGGAAGCTTGAGCCTGGGGAATGTTTTTAAGTCGGTATGCTTCATGCAAATGATCCACCCGACAGTGTTGTAAATCCTCGTAATTTCCAGATGCAAATGCCCCAACCAGATAGGAAAGACTGTTCAAGCTGCTGACAACTTTGGTGAATTCAATTTCTTGAGGAAGCAAGGAGCGTGAGTCATCAGTTTTGATCTCCAAATTCGGCGCAACGACGACAAAGTGCACGACATAGTCCACAGCGAACTTCTGCGTTCCCAGGTAGTTTTTTGTTTCCGGACAAAAGCGGGTTACGGTAAAACCTCCCAGAATGGAAGCCGACGCATTGTCCGGATGTCCTTCCAAGGACCCGACCAATCTCACCAAATCATTCCGGTCTAATCCAGCCTGATGGATAGCATTCAATCCTGCCAGTATTCCACCCCTCAAAATCACACTGGAACCTAATCCTCGCGCTATCGGCACTTTTGAATCTATTGAGTATCCATATCCCGAAGCTTCAATACCACACTCCCGACAAAATAGTTCAACCGCTTCCTGAACCATGCCTGTAGCCATTGCTGGAAAATTCGGATCATCCCCTACATAGGCAACTCCACCTTCTCCTAATTGCAGGGTTACAGAACCGTAGAGATTTAAGGCAATTCCCAAAGTATCGAATCCGGGGCCGCAATTGGATGTACTGGCGGGAATGCGAACAGATACGGATTCACTCATAAGTAAAGGACAGAATCTTTTGGCTAACGGTTTTTCATAGCGCGTTCAACTTCGCGCATTTGCACTTTCTTTTTTAGATCTTGCCGCTTGTCGTAAAGCTTTTTCCCCACACAGAGTGCGATTTCCACCTTAACCAAACCGTGGGCGATATAGAATCTTAATGGAATCAAGGCCTTACCCTGCTTTTCCAAAGCACCGCGAATGCGGTTTATTTCGCGGCGTTTCAGGAGTAGCTTTCGCGGCCGCCGTGGCTGGTGATTATTCAAATTTCCGAAATCGTACTCCGCAATGTGAGCGTGATAGAGGAATACCTCGTCTTTCTCAACCCGGCAAAAGGCCTCGTTGATCTGAGCTTTGCTCTTGCGGATTGATTTTACTTCCGTACCTCTGAGCACGAGACCCGCTTCGAACTTCTCCCCAAACTCGTAGTTCCGAAATGCTTTAGAATTACGGATTTCAGAGAATCGTTCCTTATTTTTGCTTTTCTTGACCATAGCACAGCAAAAGACAGCTTAACAGGTGCCTCCCGGAAAAGGGTATAAAAATAAGAAAGCCGTCCGAATTATTCCGATAGCTCGTAGCTGATTTTACCCTCAATAATTTCTCTGAGGGCAATATCCTCCAGATCTAATCTTTCGAGGGTCTCAATCAGTGGCTTTTGCCCATACTTGAGCTGTTTCACTCGGCGTGACACCAGATTTACCAGGATGTTTGGATCCGGGACTATTTTGTTGGCTTCTTTTAGGTAATCGTCTCTCACGGGAGGTCTCTGGTTTAAATTTGGAAAGAAATTCGAAAATAATACTCGGTTTGACCCTAATTTATAAGAGTGGGATTTTTCGAAAACCAGCTAACTTGGATCTTAATTTCGCCTTTGGCAATGGGTTTTTTCATGAATAACGTGCATTCAAATCAGCGACCCAATCACCTTAATTTAACGTGGAAAGAAATGGTTGAAGAACCCACTGAATACCGGATCACCTTTAAGCTTCCAAAATCGACGCATGAATTCTTAAAAAAATTGATTCTGGAAAAAACCACCCCTATGACACCCCGCAATGGACGGTGGTGACATTGTCAGACGTTTACGAGTCCTATCGAACCAGGGCAGAAGGCTAAGGTTAGATTAGGTTCTTTTAAATTTCTCCTTGAAAGCGCTTGTAAAACGGCTCAACTTTCCCGCCTTTTAAACTCATTTAGCAAAAATGACACAGCACAATTCATTGAAAGCGGCCGGTAGTTCCGGGAAGAAAAACAGAACAGTCCTCAAGCGTTACGAACGTGTCGAGCTGCTCAGGAAACGCGGCGAATGGAAAGAAGGCGACCGCGTTACCGGGCTTAAAAAAACCAAGCTCGAAGATTAGTCCCGGCGCTAAAACCAATTTATTCAGAACCCTTCCAGGCGAAGGGTTTTTTATGCATCCATTTTGAGTTAGGTTGTTTTGTGGTGACCTAATCTATCCCCATCACCTCCTTGGAGGCTTCGACGATGCCTTGCACGTCCACCTGGCTTTTGTCCTGGGGAAATGCATGTTCCACCAAGTACCATTCCTCTGTGAAGGAAGCGCGTTCACCAGGAGCAATCGTTTCAAGTGGTCCGATCGGCTCCAGCTCTGCTGTGCTGAAGTTTCCCCGGAAATTCTCCACATACCAGATGGATATAGTCATGGGAACTCTCTCTGCATAGTTTTTCTCCGGAAAAACCGGATACTTTTTAACAAATAACAAATCATTGGGAGTCAGGTAACTGAACCAACCTTCCATCGAATCCATTCCCAACTTGGGATGCTCGGGGGCCTGGGATACAATCAAGAAGTCGTTTTTTATGTAAATTCCTTCGTTCTTCGGCACCAAATTGATTCGGTTTTCTGGCTCAAACATGACGTAATGGTTTTCATAACGGGACCATTCCGATGTCGGAATCACCACTATCCCAAATCCGCGGCCAAATGTTCTGCTCCAATGATTGTGGCGTTTAATGGTTTTGCCAATGTTGATAAGGGTTTGTTTGCAGGTCAGATTTGTCCCTGTAGCGGCCAAGGTAAAAGATCGCACAACTTGGATTCCTGTTCCCTTGTGCCGGACGCTGGTGAGAGTGGCCTGCCGTGGCCCAGTTATCTGGCCTTGCCAAGCTCCCACCCAAATCTCCGCTCTTTGGGAAACACGCTGCTCCAAGCCAAAATCAAATCGCCCCGCACCACTGAAGATCCTCTCACCAGATTTGGGAACATAATGAAAGCCAGCCTCTTCAGGAATAATTTCCAAAGCTTCTTTTCCATTTAGCTGATAAGACATTATTTTTCCGCCGACAGCTGGAGTGAGGATGGCAGTACATTCGCCATTGGAGAGTTCGATTGCATCCTCGTAACCGAAATACTCGATAACCCTTGCTCCGGAGAACTCCGCATGACCGAAGGAGTGGCTAACGAGATAAAGTGACAGAATAAAGAACCTGGCAGAAAGCATACATAAATGTTTGATCAGGAGAAATAACATATAATTAAGATAAAATTTAGGCCCAATTTTTCAAAAGCCAAAACTGCCCAAAGTCACTAAGGTATGAATGATTTCCCAAAAAGTAAAACCCCGTGGTTACTAATTGAACTCTTTGTCTTTTCAACACTGCTCCATGCTGATGACAACAGACCCAATATCGTTCTGATCATGGTCGACGATATGGGATGGTCGGACATCGGGAGTTACGGCGGAGAAATTCCCACACCGTATATCGATTCTTTAGCGGTAAATGGAATCCGTTTCACCCAATTTTACAACGCAGCTCGTTGCTATCCGACTCGTGCCAGTCTTCTAACAGGTCTTCATCCGCATCAAACCGGAATTGGAGCTGCCACCAATTCGCCACGCGGCCTGATCGGTGACCACGGAGTATACGGATACCGAGGTTACTTGAACCGAAACAGCCTCACACTTGCTGAGGTGCTTGGGGAAGCCGGATACCACACCTACATGGCCGGTAAATGGCACCAGGGTTATCACACGCCGGACCGTTGGCCCAAACAACGTGGCTTTGAACGGTTCTACGGAATTATCTCGGGAGCCTCCAGCTTTTTTAAGCCACAAGGTGGCCGTGGCCTGATGTTGGATAACACGCCTCTACCACCTCCCGTAACACCGAACTACTACACCACGGACGCGTTCACCGACTATGCAGTTCACTTCATTAAAGAGCAAAATAGTGATGATCCTTTCTTCCTCTACTTGGCTTACACTGCACCTCACTGGCCTCTTCATGCCAAGGAAGGAGATATCCAGAAATTTGTCGGTAAATATAAACCCATTGGTTGGGACAAATTGCGGAAACAACGCTTTGCCAGACAACTGGACCTGGGATTGTTGGATGAAAGCCATTCCATTTCACCCAGGAATCCCGGAGCACGAGCCTGGGAAGCGCTTACCGAAGAACAACAGGATCAACTCGACTACCGCATGGCAGTATATGCGGCCATGATTCACTGTGTCGATTACAATGTCGGTAAGGTGATCGACTCCCTGAAATCCATGGGAAAATTTGAGAATACAATGATCCTCTTCCTTGCCGACAATGGCGGCTGCGCAGAACCGTATAACGATTTGGGTGGTCGCTCATTCGATCTCATCAATGATCCTAATTTCAGCGGTAACGTTTCTTACGGCACCGCCTGGGCGAACGTTTCGAATACTCCCTTCCGTAAATTCAAAGTCTGGCTAAATGAAGGAGGCATTTCCACTCCCTTGATCATTCATTGGCCTAATGGCATCGACACCATGACCAACCAATGGATACGGACTCCGGCCTATTTACCAGACATCGCTCCAACGTTTTACGAGGTAGCCGGAGCTGAGTATCCTTCACAAAAAAATGGATACGATATTCATCCACTAAAGGGACAAAGCCTGCTTACTGCATTTAAAACAGGCCAACTAGTTCAACATGAATGGATGTTCTGGGAACATATGAAACACCGGGCAGTGCGGCGTGGGAAATTCAAAGCTCTATGGGCCAGAGAGATCGGGAAATGGGCCCTGTATGACATCGAAAAAGACCGCAATGAAATGCACGACCTCAGTGAGCTTTATCCCGAACTTCTAAAATCCATGACCGATAAATGGGAAACCTGGGCCCGGGATGCAAAGGTATATCCTTATGCTGAGAAGTTAAAACTTCCTGTAGCACCAGAACGAGGCTGGTCTGCAAATTACGATCCTGACAACGTACCGGAGTTGATATACTAATACTGTGGGAGGGCGTTAGTCTCCGATTCTCCTAACCATTTAGCTAGACCCGCCATAAAATTCAGCTTGGTTTCCGGGAATGGGTGAGTTGTTGAAGTGGCCGCGCGCCAAAACGGCATCAACCCCGCCATGTGATTCCATAAGCGCGGCTTGCGCGGCTTTGGCTTTTTGATCTACCGCTTCGGGATCGACTATGTCGTGCAAAGCATGCCTCATTCGAGTTTCATTTTCTTCGTACTTGGGAAGACCATGGAGGTTGTTCAATTCGTCAGGGTCTTGTTCCAGATCGTAGAACTCTGGAGAGTCATGATGATAATGGATGTATTTGTAGCGGCCATCTGTAACCATGAAAACCGCATTAGGGAAATGTAATGCATGGTATTCACTAAACACATACCTCAAGCCTGGAGGATCTCTGAGCAATTGCCTTAAATCAGATCCGGCGATATTCGGATCTGGTTCTAAATCAAAATTCCTGATAAATGTGGGGTGTAAATCCACCAAAGAAACTGGAATATTAGAAACCTGACCTACTGGAAAATCCGGACCCGCTGCAATAAACGGAACACCAGCCGATTCCTCATACATGGTAAATTTGCCATACAAACCTCTGGATCCCCTGCTCTCCCCATGATCCGTCGAATAGACGATATTGGTAGTTTCTTCCTGATCCAGTTCCTTTACGGCATTCAGCACCTTTCCTATATTTTCATCGAGGTTGGACACACTGGCCGCATAAGCCTGGTTCATCTTGCTGATTTCAGAATCGGACAACGGAACATCTTGGTCGTGAAGGTAGCGCATTACCTGAAGGCTCGGATGATTGTTCCAATCTTCTGGTTTTTTTTGGGGTGGTTCTGGAAAAGGTTTACCCTCGTAGTAATCAAACCACTTTTGCGGGCCGATGTAAGGTGGATGGGGGCAAACGAAAGACACCCACAGCACCCAAGGTTTTCCGTTTTGCTCGGCGACTCGATTTTTCAACCAATCGATGGCCTGGTCCGCAATTCGTGCATCGTATTCCAGGTAGCTTGAGTTTCCTGGACCCGCACTTAGAAGTTCTTTTTTCTTGCGGCGCACCGTGGCTCTTTCATCGCGAATACATCCGTGAAGATCACCCACGCCGAAGACATGCAGCGTATCGATCTCCTCGGTAAAGCCATTGTCATCATTGGCGCTTCTAAAATGCAGTTTGCCAATGACGGTGACATCGACTTCATTTTCGCGGAGCACATGGTGCCAACTTTTGTTTTCACCATGGTAGGGATGCGCATTATCCCAATTACCAATTTCATGGACATATTTTCCGGTCGCTAAACTCGCCCGTTCGGGAACACAAATAGGACAATTCGTATAAGCCCGCTCGAAAGAGGTTCCCCGCGCCGCCAAGGCATCAAGATTAGGGGTGGCAAAGACAGAATTTTTCCGACCTTGGAACACTTTGTTGTGCTGGTCAGAAAAAATGAAAAGTAAGTTGTTATGTTGATCGCTCAAGTGCCAATTAAGTAATTGAATTTTGCCCCACTTAACAAGTCAATCTTCGCCAAAAAATTCGCGGAGGCTTTTCCAATACAAAGGAAATTCGGATATCGAATTATGGTCTGATCCTGGAACTTCCACCCATTCATACTCCAACGGCCAAGCTTCAGCTAAGGATTCGGAATGGGACCTTGGAATGACATAATCCTCCTCAGCTAAGACAAACAAGGTTGGAGCAGTCACATTGGCGCAGGCTTCAATCGAAAGAAAAGGATCCTTGACCAGCAGTGAAGTTGGCGCCCATGGAAACATGCGTTTTCCAACGGAGATCACGCTATCAAAAGGAGTGACCAGAATAAGCCGATCTACTGCCCTTTGCGCCGCTACCTGAATCGCCACTCCAGTACCCAAACTTCTCCCCAAGATGGAGATTTTTTTGTATAGATCTCGGACTTCATCCAAAATCGAAAGTCCATCGGCAACGAGGTCTTTTTCTGTCGGGCTGCCTCCGCTGTCACCATAGCCGCGGTAGTTGACTAATAAAACCGCGTAATCATCTAGTTCCTTAAAACCATCAATGTTGTAGGAAAGCCCTTCAGCGTTTCCGCCATAATAAATGACCAGGTGCTCTCGGTCTCGCCGAAGCAACCATCCATGTAGTTGAACTCCGTCTCGTCGGAATGTAATTTCATACGGTTGATTTTCTCGAACATGATCAACGCTCCGATCCAACGACTGTTGTTTGAATACAATTTTTCGCTGATTGATGTATAGATTGCCGATAGGTATCAACAATACTACAAGACTGGCGCCTAATATTATCCAAACCATACGCATCTATAAAAACTTTAATTTGCTCCTGATCAAATCCATCGTCGTGTAAGGCTAAACGTCTGCGGTGTTGGACCGTATTTGGGCATGGTTGCAAGGTGGAGGGCCAGTGGCACTACGTCTTCGGGAAGTTTTCGATACTCGTACGATCCCCCCAATTGATCGACCAGTTTTCTTTCAGGTAATTCACTCTCTTTTAGTTTAGTATGAACAATACCAGGAACCATTTCATTGACGGTGATATCAAAGGGCAGAAGTTCTTCCGCAAGTAGTCGGGTAAAATGCCATAGTCTGGCCTTACCGAGGCTGTAAGTGGTTAAATTCACTTGCCCTCGATATCCTAGCCCTGAACCCATCAAAATGATTTTTCCAGATCCCCGCTTTTTCAAATAAGGAATCCGGGCACGGATCGTATAGAAAGCACTGTTCAAATTTAGCTCAATACAGTCATGCCAATCCCCTGGGTCCACTTCCTCAATCGGCGTATTCCAGATAGTGTTTCCGCCCGCGTTGATAAACAAAATGTCCAATCCACCCAATAAGCCAGCAGCTTCATCCACCATCGCTTGAACAGATTCATGTTGCGTAACATCGTATAAAATCGGGAGAGCTTTTCCGCCATCGGACTCAATCTCACTAGCCACTAACTGAATGTCGGTCTCGGTCCTAGATGAGACCACCACATGGGCACCAGCCGCGGCATATCCCTCCGCAACAGCTCTGCCAATGCCCCTATCTGCACCCGTTACAATGGCAACTTTTCCTTCTAAAGATTCTGAGTACATATGTCCCATTTTACTATTATTTTACTAAAATGATGAAACAAGAGTTAGAACGGAAATAAGATGTCGGTCTTGATGACCGATAGGCGCAGGAGCGCACTAAAGTGCGTAACTAAGCCGGAAGGGAAAGAACAGCCGGCAAGTTAACCCGAGGATGAGATCAAAGTGGTTTTTCAAATTAATATTCATGAACAAGCCACTGTTATATAAATTCTTATAAATAAGTTTTGATCTCATCCGTTTATGATTTCTGATTACCGTTGGAGTTGGGATCCTAACTGCTGCTGATACATCAGGTATTCTGGAGTTCCCGGAGCCAGCTCAAGGGCCCGACTAATACACCCCATTGCTTTATCCGGTTCGCCAGTGTAGGCAAATACCATGGCTAGGTTATACCACCAACGGTGCTGGTCGGCATCTAAACCGACCGCTTCGACAAACGCTTTTTGAGCCCCTAGGTAATCATTTCTTTCGGCCAGCAGTAATCCCTGGGAATATGCCAGCAAACCTATGCTGGGAGCAATCTCTCTAGCCTTTTGCAAGATGTTCAATGCGCCAGAGGTATCTCCAGCACGGGAGAGCAAAATGGCAGCATCGTAATATAAATAGGGATTCTCCTGATCAAAAGATACCGCACGAAGGGTTAGCTTTTTGGCCAAAACCAAATCACCTTCAAGCAGAGCCAGCTCAGCTCTTCTCAAGGCACCACCGGGCCGGTCGGCGTTCATTTCAGCATACTCCACCCATTCCTGGTAGGCTTGCACCAGCGGATCAAATTGAGGCAGCAACGCCTCGGCTGCTCGGTTGCGAACTAAACGCGATTCATCATTCAAAGCGGCCTGGACAGTTTCAATTTGATCCTGCCTTTGCGTCATTGCCGTTAACCCGGCCTCACGAAGCATGGGTGACTCATCCTTTAAGGCCGTTTGCGCATGGGCAAAAACACCTTCATCTTCCGGGTTGAAAGCCATCAGACGCATCCAGACAGTTTTCCAGTAAACATTTTCTTCAGCCTGAAAGAGCTCCTTGAGACCATCCAAGTTTCCAGCAACTCCCTCGTGAGCATCAGTAAGGGCTTTAGCTCGTTGGTGAACTCGTTTGCGTCGATCGGAATCTCCATACCAATTATTTACATGCTCCAAAGCCCACTCGGGCGTTTCCTCGGTGTGACAACTGTTGCAGGTGTTGGGAACGCCATAGTCGATAGTCAGTTGTGGATCCGGACTCGTAAAACTGTGGTCCTTGCGAATGTCTCTCACCATGTAGGCCCTTTCCGGCATATGGCAAGCAATACAACTATTGCCCGCACTATCTGCCGCATGATGGCTGTGGGCAATCGGATCGATTTGTATGGATTCATTGGCCCCGGTTGCATGGCAACGCATACAAAGCGCATTGCTGGTAACGGGTAAGATTGGTTCGCCCGAATGCGGGTTGTGGCAATCCATACAAGTAACACCTTTGTGCCCCATCCGGCTCAGCATAAAAGAACCAAAGACATAGTTTTCTTCCAGGTTCTGGCCGTCAGCAAAATAGGCTCCGGGTGCATCCGGCAATGTTAGACGGTAATGATCAAAAAACTTTTCTCCTGCTCTAAATCCGTTGGCCGTCAATTCCTCGCGTCGGGCGTGGCAAACTGCACAGTTTTCCATGGCCACCTTCAAATCGGCGGGTTCAGTCGCGGGAACATAACTACCAGCCCTAACAGATTCAACGTGGTCTTTCATATTCGAATGACACTGCACGCAACTGACGGTCTGCAGCAGCCAAGAACTTTTATATTCGTCAGTTTCCAGGGAATAATTTTTTTCAAAATGGGTCATGTGGCAGTATGCACAATTGGTATTCCAATTCATACCTTGCTGTGTCCAATGTCCCCATTCGGTCGGACGCCGATTTTCGTCCTCAAATATGTTGTACCATTCTTTCTTTTCCGGATCCCAGGTCAAGGCCTGGGTTTGCAAGCGGCCATCTCCCGTTGGAACGAGGTATTGCCTAAGTGGAACTTCACCGATAGCTCCGATTACAGGAGCATCGTGTCCGTCTGGCATGGTTTTCGGCACATCTTTCTGTACGATGGTAAAATCCTCAGCTGAAAAATCATAATCAACCCCACCTTCGTCCCTAACAAAACCGACGGAAAAAGCCTCAAGGTCCATTTCAGAATCTATCAGGCGATTGGCAATTGCATGGTGACTTTTTAACCAATCTTCATGGGCCGTAACATGACATTTTATACACACATTCGGACTGGCCCAGGAAAGATCCGAGGGCCGATAACTCTCCGGAAAAAGTTCCCGCAACTTAGCATCCGTCTTCAATTCCAGCGGTTGTTCATCCTTTTCCGAGGAGCATCCCGCCATTACGAGAAAACCCAGGCCTGCTAAACAAAGCAGCTTAACACTGTGGATAGATCGACTCATCTGTAGTCCAAGCGGCACTACCGCTCAAATCAATCACTTCAACAAACTCCTTTCAATCTGAAAAGGAAAATGTCCATTTTAGAATCGAGAAAATATTTCCAAGTTTCGATGCGATGACTAAATCGCTACAATTCCTAAACGCATTATCCCCAATTGCTACGATAGGTGGCATGTCCTATATAGTTTTCGGTACTACAACAGCGACCTCTCCGTTTTCAGCATAAGCCGTGATTGTGATTGTTCAGTCACTTTCAGTAAAAGAGAAATCACCGAACTGCTTTTGAGCCTGAATTAAGGTACAAGGGCTCAACAAAACGGAGACAACGAGTGAGGGGATAACAATTCGCATTGAGGAAAATTAGGGGCTTGAAAAGAAAACTCGAAATTATTGTCCTCCAAGACCCTTTTCGTAATACGAAAGCTGAAGCGTCCTAATGGCCTTGATTGAGAGACCAAATAATTTAGCATATCTAGAATGCAATTTTCGAATACACTAAAGTACTTTAAGACTTCGATTCTTTTTATTGTCCTGAATTTTCCACTACAGGCTGATATTTTAGTTTGGAAAAACCTGTTCAACGAAAACGACTTGGGAGGTTGGGTGGATGTGAATACTTCAACGGACACTTGGCGGATGGAGAACGGTCTGCTGAAATGCAAGGGACTGCCGATTGGAGTGATGCGATCGGAGAAGCAGTATGAGAATTTTATTTTGGAGATTGAGTGGATGCATTTAGAAGATGGGGGAAATTCTGGTGTTTTTCTTTGGAGCGAGGGAGTTCCTGCGCCAGGAAAGGATTTGCCCAAGGGGATGGAAACACAAATGCTCGAGCTGTCCTATTCCAAGATCCAAAACCGTCATCCGGGATACGTAAGTGGTGAGCTTTTCGGCGCCAATGGACTCACCGTAATTCCTGATAATCCACGTGGGCCACGCAGCATGTCAAAGGAGTTTCGCTGCAAACCTAAAGGTGAATGGAATAATTACTTGGTCGTCGCCGTGGACGGTACCGTCAAACTTTCCATCAACGGAAAATTTGTGAACGGCATACGGGAATCCTCTGTTAAAAAGGGCTACCTTTGCCTGGAATCCGAAGGGGCTGAAATCTATTTTCGAAGCATGCGGATTATGGAACTGCCACCTGGAATCAAACGACCGGACCAGATTGCGCCTCTTATAGAGTAATCCTAAAATGGTTTCTAGTGTCAGAAAACTGAGACGTAAGTCAGGAAATCTTCTACGCTTTTAGTTCAAGGCATGGTTTACATATAGAAGAGTAAGTGAACGGTTCATGTTAAGAACCTGTACCGCGCGGCGAGACGAATGCGCGCTGATTAGCACGTAACTGAGTCAAGAGGAAGGAACACTCGGCAGGTCAGTCGAAGATGGATTTAAGGCAATCACCGAAGGTTAACTAAAATGAAATAGCCATACTCCATGTCAAAACCAAGGGGTATCAATAAGGTCCCTGTCCTACCCTTCGGCCTGGATGACAGGGCGATTTATCCAAAGTGAATAACCAATGGCAAAGACCACAGAGAAAGATCTAATAGATTCTAAGAAAATCCAATTTGGTGTTAAATTTTCCCATCCCCACCCTTAAAGCCATCCAGTCTGGGCCTCAGGATCATTGGGCCCGATAGACAAAGGGATCCGTATAAGGCGAATTCTCAAAACGTACCGGATCCTCAACTACGCGAGGATCTCCTTCCGTCACCAGTGTATTCATCAACTCCCTACTAAGTTTTAGTTTAGCCTCTTGGTAGTCAGTTTCTTCGGCGACATTGGTCATGTATTCCGGATCTTTCCTGAGATCGTAAAGCTCTTCGGCTGGTCGCTTCGCGAACGCGTAATCATAATAAATCCGATTTTCTTCTTCATTGCGGTGTTCGATGACCCATCGCTTGGTGGGACTCGCATCCAAATCCCCAAAGGCGATGAAAGTATTGTTTTCCAATGCGTGAGCCTCCGGAATTTCATTTTCCATAACTCCTCCGGGTGTTCCCATCGGCCACCGGTCAGGTTCGAAGTTTCGTATATACAAAAAGTCCTTGGTCCGAATGGCCCGCTCCGGGTATGGCAACAAACCTGTCCGCGCCGCTGCAACGTGCCTTTCACGACCGACAACCACGGAGTCGCGATCAGGATCGATTTGTCCGGATTCGTTTGATAAGAACAAAGGCATCAAATCCCGCTTGGACATTCCCTCGGGAATGCCTGTTTGGCCGGCCTTTAAAAAGGTAGGAGCCAATTCCAGCAAGTTCACAAAATCATATACCACCCTACCTGGCTTGATTTTACCGGGCCACCGAGCGGCCAGAGTCACTTCGGTACCAAGATCGTATAAATTGCATTTCGCACGCGGAATTCCCGGAATCCCATGGTCGCCACTGATTACAATAAGGGTATTCTCCAACTCCCCGATATCCTCAAGCTTATTTAGTATGATCCCAATGCCGGCATCAACCGCTAAGCATTCGCCCAAGTAATCATTCACATCTTCCCTGACATCAAACGTATCCGGCAAAAATGCAGGTAAGCGGCCTTTTAATTTATCGGGATCCAACCCCCAAAGTTCCTTACCGGAACCCTTAATCCATTTTCGGTGAGTATTCGTTGGCCCCCACCAAAAACAAAAGGGTTGTCTCTTTTCCCGATCTGCGATAAAAGCATCAAAATTGGTTTGCACCTCATCATAGAGCATTTCCTTGGCGCCTTCCACACCGAGCTCGGCAGCCTTTCCGCTCACATACTGTGAGAATCGGTTAAAATTAGTACCTCCCTGATGATAAGCGGTCCTTTGAGCGCCATAAGGTGCATGCGCAGGAATACCTGGTGTCCAGACTTTGTAGGAATAACCGATATGGTAACCATTCTTCTCCAACTCGAGCGGGTAAGAAGGTATGCTTTCATCCCATACGGCACCTTGCAAAATAGCTGCTCGCTCGGTATTCCAGAAGTAACGACCTGTCAACAACGAGCTTCGGCAGGGCGTGCAGGAAGGAGCTGGAACAAAGGCATTGGTAAACAATGCACCCTCGTTTGCCACCCTGTCAAAATTCGGTGTTTCAAAAATCGCATTAATGGACTCCGGACCTTCAACCTCCGCATATGCGCTGGCGTAGCGTCCCCAATCATCGGCAAATAAAAATACAATATTGGGACGGTCATTCGCAGACAAGGGGCTGGAGGCAACAGACATAATTAAGAGCAAACGGATTAAATTCATAGATATAATTAAACCATACTTTGACTACCCATTCTGCCAAGCAATTTGCATCAGCTCCTTCAAGCGATCAGTAGAGGTAGCGCTGGTCTTGGCGACGAATCCTTTTTTATGTGCGAAATGCACATCTGCCTCAATTTCAATCCTGGTGAAATCAAGAGCCGGGTGGTCTTTGTATCGGGAAAGGCCATACCCATTTCCACGCCGATCCGGATAGACCAAGCCAACGACAGCGCCTTCAAGCCCAGCCTCACTAACGTAGCGGACGATCCCCATAGAAGGTTCCGGCGGCAATGGATCAAGCCGAGGAAGAAAAACGACTTCCAAGGTTTTTCCACTCTTTCCCAACACCCAGTGCTCCGCGTGTTGTTTCACCAGCTCAACCCTGGCATGAAGGGTACCCAGAAAATCGAGCAGATCTTCCCCAACCATTTTCATGATTTCCCAAAGTGGTTGCCCTTCTTCGACACGACTGCTCAATCCAAACCGACGCAATAGAGTCACATCGATCGGAGAAAGCAGCTTGTTGATAATATCCGGTTCAACCCCAAAAAACTCTGCAGTATCTTTAGGACCTCGGCAGTCCAGCCACTCATTGGGTTCCAACCAATCACAGAATCGCTGGGCATCCTCATAAACGTTAAAGTACTGCAAGACCAAGGATAATGCACAGATAGGCTTTGAGTCCCGTGGAAATTGGTGATGGTCGAAGTTCAACTTTTCAGGTTCATGCTCGTGCCCAACATCAACCACACAAACAGATGGGTCTTCCAAATCGGCAACTTCCGGATCACGTCTTTCAATGGTAACTGGATATTTGGCCAAAAGTACGCTACAGGCTAAAAAGTCGTCCTTATGGGCACTTCCAGGATGAGTGAGTATGAGGCTAACGGAATTCATAAAAATCCGGGCAAGTTATACCGCACAAGATAAAGGGCAAGGTCTTCTTTCGGCATTACAAGGATGCACCTGCCCTAACATTTTATAATACTCTTCCCTCTACCGATACTCTGAAAAGAGATTGTGAGTCTGTACACCACTTTTGATGCGCCAATTGAGCAAGGTCATCAACAGTTCATTTTTCACCTCATGATGGCCTGAATCATCCCACAAGTTGTTAAACTCATCGGGATCATTTTCCAGATCGATCAATAGACCGTGCTCCTCATCGACAAAATGCACCAATTTCCATTTGTCGTTCCGGATCATTGTCTGATGAATGTTCCCGGTAAAGATCGGGTCCTGTACCTGTTCGCAATAAACATAATCACGAGGAGTCCAGTCCTTCCCTTGTACTGCCGGCAAGAGTGACTGCGCTTCCATGTCCGACCGCTTTTCGACGCCGGCCAAATCTAGAATGAGCGGCCCTACATCCATGAGTTGACAGAGTCCGTGCAACTTTCGTCCACCCCCAACGATCAATTTTGAAGCGCTGGATCCAGGCTTAGCCCAGACGATCGTAGGAACTCGAGTGATCTGTTCGTACATAGTCCATTTCTGACTATGACCATGATCGGTCAAACAATCTCCATGATCCGAAGTAAAGATTACAATTGTGTTATCAATATAGAGTTCATCTTCGAGAGTTTGAATAATTTCTCCAACCTTCTCATCGATCATGGTCATATTACCACAGTAGTAGGCACGTTGCTTTTGTCGCTGTTCCTGAGTCGGGCTCAAAGTCCATTGGACTGAATCATGATCCACTTCTACGTTGTGCTGACGCAGTTCTTTGTAGGAAGCAGGTTGATTGTCCAGATCGCTTTCTTTTAATTTCTGAATTTCGAGATCCCTCTTCATGTAAGGCTCCTCATAACCGGGTACCGGGTCATAAGGAGGATGCGGTCCGGGAAAACCAATTTCCAAAAACAGGGGTTCACGAGTCGGGTATGCGTTCAGCCACCAAGTAGCCGTATCACCAACAAAATTATCAGAATGTGTTTCAGGAGAAAGTTCCCAGAGAAAAGCCCCCAAGGCCTTGTCATAATCGTCTCGCTCTCGATACTGCTCCCGCTGCTGTTTGACCATTCCTGTAAATCGCAAGGCCTTGTCCCATTCATCAAAGTAATAGCGTTCCTCCAAATACCTGTCTTTGTTCTCCACTACATAGCGCTCATGAAATCCATTCGGCGTATGATAGGGATAAGTATGCATTTTCCCGATATTCACGCAACGGTACCCCGATTTATTCAGATCCTCGATCCAGCTATGCTGCCAAAGATCCGCATTTTTCAGCACGCCGTATGTGTGCGGATAATAGCCAGTAAACAAACTCGCACGGGAAGGAGCACAACTGGCTGCGGTAATATGGCAGTTGGTAAAGGTAACCCCTTCATTGACCATGCGGTCGAGATTCGGAGTATCCATGAAATCGTAGCCAAGGGCCTTGATGGTATCGAACCGCTGCTGGTCCGTGATAATAAATACAATGTTCGGGCGTTTCGCTTCAGAGTCTGCAGAATCTGACATAGGCATCCCATACTTGAGCCAAGTCGGCCAAAATCAATACTAGAGGTGGAAAATTCTAATATAGGGCTATACCCTGAATCTTGTTCAAAAGCGACTAAACCTCTTTTACATTAAAAAAGCTTCGATTTCTCCTTCCACTATCAACCGGATTGAATCCAAGCGAAGTCTAGCGTGCTCGATTGCTTCCAATGTGTGCTCCAATTGATCCTTGGCATCCTCAATTTCTTCCAAGCGCACGTGGTCGTTGATTTTTCGTAAATCCACAAGCCGCTTGATGGCAGCCTTCAGAGTAGATTCAGCTGAATCCGCGGAATCGGTCTTTAATTTCTCCGCAACTCCTTCGGCTAATTCAGTAGCGCTCTCAATCATCGTTTTGAGAAGGGCTTCATTGAATTCCGGTTGCTCAAGAAAGCGGTAGATATTTCCATCTTCAGATTCCTCAGAAATTTCAAAGTTTGATCGATCTTTGCTCAAGTCCTCACCACGAATATCGACCAAAATTCGGATCGGCGTGGGGGCTAAGTATTCCTCAACATGCCACTTGGATTCGGTGACCGTTTCACATACGAATACTGTCTCCAAAAGTATATTTGGATCTTCTGAAGCAATGAGGCCCAAGGCTGTCGTCCCCATATTGGAGTTCACCAACAAATCTATGGAATCCCAATACACCGGATGATCCGCCGAAATGAAGGCCATGTCTTCACGGGTGATAGCCCGAGCTCTATCAAATGTGGCCATAAGTCCTTCCTGCGGAATGGATGGATAGGCCTCAATATAAGCATGAGAGGAATCTAGAAAAACATCCCCTCCTTCATGTTCAACCATGAGAACGCCGTACTCGTCAAAAATATTGCCAAGACATTCCTTAAAGTCCGGATCCAAATCCACCTCACGAATCCCTTCAATAATTTCGTCAGCGGTTTTTCTATCAAATGAATTGAGTTCCAACAAACGATCGCGGCCTTTTCTGAGTTTTTCCTGTAACTCCTTACGGAAGGCCTTGGTCTCATCAATCAATGCATCCCAGGGATTGTCTTTTACCGTTAAACTCGCGGCATCGTATTTCAAGGCATGATCCAAAAGCCGGTCCTTGAATCGGTCCCGGCACTCTGTGCCACCATGTAAGGAAGATTCGATTGAATTCAGGCCACGATGAAACCAACTGGCCAGAAATTCTGTACAGCTTCCTGTGACAAATGGTACATGCACCCGGATCGTTTCAGTTTGTCCAATTCGGTCGAGCCGGCCAATGCGCTGCTCGAGCAATCCAGGATTCAAAGGCAAATCAAAAAGAACCAGATGGTGCGCAAATTGAAAATTCCGGCCTTCACTTCCGATCTCAGAACAAATCAAGAGTTGTGCTCCGTCCTCCTCGGCAAACCAGGCTGCATTACGGTCGCGTTTTACCAACGGCAAATCCTCGTGGAAGAGACCCACCTTGGCACTTATTTTTTCCTTGAGAGCTGTTTCGATAGCCAGGGCTTTCCGTTGTGATTTGCAAATCAACAAAAGCTTCCTGTCACGATCGGCTTTTAGGAAATTCACCAACCAATCAATCCGAGGATCATTTTTGAAGGAATAGCGAACGTCCTCTTCGTGCTCAGTTTCTTCAGCCTCCACCTCACGCCGTATCCGGTTCAACAGAGTCTTATTGTCTGATTCGATGGGTTCTGGACAATACAGACGAACCGGAAACCCTTCCATATTAGAACGCGTGTTGCGAAACATCACCCGACCAGTTCCATGCTCGTCTAGCAAAGCATTTAGCAGACCCTCTTTTGCATCCTTTGAATTCGCACTAAAGGCCGCCAAGTGTTCTTCCAATCCGTCCGGATCTTTATTGAAAATTCGTTTCAGAGATTCCTGGTCGAAATCAGATAGCGGCTCCTCGTCAATGATGTGACCGGCAACCCGGGCAATGACTACAAAATCTTCCGCTTCCTCAAGGAAACTCTCAAAATCATCATAACGATCGGGATCCAACAACCGAAGCCGGGCAAAGTGTCCTTGAAGACCAAACTGAGTGGGAGTAGCGGTTAACAACAAAAGACCTGGACTTTGAATCGCTAACTCCTCAACCAGTAAATAGTCGATACTGACTTTTTCAGGAGTCCACTCGAGGTGATGCGCTTCATCCACAACCACCATATCCCACTCACCCTCAATCGCCTGCTCACGACGAACCTCGCTTTCTGTCAAAAAGTTCAAACTGCATAAAGCCAACTGCTCATCAAGAAATGGATTTTCACCGGGATTGCCATGCTCAACCGAACGACAACGCTCCTCATCGTATATACTGAACCATAGGTTGAATCGACGAAGTAATTCTACAAACCACTGGTGTACCAACGAGTTGGGTACTAAAATTAATACCCGACTCGCTTTTCCAACGGCTAATAACCGCTGAAGGATTAGACAAGCTTCTATTGTCTTTCCCAAACCCACTTCATCAGCTAACAATACGCGCGGAATTTGTCGGGTTGCGACTTCGTGCGAAATATACATCTGGTGCGGAATCAGATCGACCCGGCCACCGAGAAAACCGCGTACCGGAGATTGCCGCGACTTGAATTGCGCTAACAAGGTTTTATAGCGCAGTTGAAATACTTCCCCGGAATCGACCTTGCCCTTCAACAAGCGTTCCTGCGGCAGATTCAGGTTCGTAATATCCGAGACCTCATCTTCCCTTACTCGTTGGTCACCCGACAAGTAGTAGAGTAAGCCACCATCTTCTTCGACTTCCTCAATGACGATGGTTTGCTGGTCCTGAGTCATTACCGACTCACCCGCACGAAACTGAACTCGTTTCAAAACTGGAGCACCGGCGGCATAAATCCGTTTCTTACCACTCGATGGAAAATCGACTTCGACCTGATACCTGTCCACCGCGGTCAATGTTCCCAGGCCGAGCTCAGGCTCCGGCTCACTCAAACAGCGCTGCCCTACGACATTCAATTCCATGAAAAACGGTGTGACACATTTTCATCACACCTCAAAGACAAAATGTTACTTCATTCAGATTAAAACCAAGCACCTAAAAACTTGAACAGGAAAGCCGATATTTTTCAGAATTTAAGAAGTCGAACGTAGATTTCCCCCCACACGTTCAAACGTTTTGGATCCGCGGATGAAATGTTTGTTAAGGATTATCCGGAGAAAGGACAAATTTACGCCAGCGAATATGTATTATGTTTTGAAGCTGCAAGTGCCTCCTCAGGTGCCGAACTATTAGTGAAAAACGAGTGATTCACCCTTACAGCGCTTGGTAATTAAAAAAAAAGGAAATCTTGTTTTGAAAAACCACCCTACTCTGGGTTTTGCATTGGATAAAAATGATGGCACAGAAACTGGAAGGCCCAGCCACTTAGGACGGAATCTGAGTCTGGAGCAAATCGATGAAGTGTCCGCAAAGCTGACCACTTGGAAGCTCTTTAAATCGGCTAAATCTTGGCCGGAATAAGAGCAAAGACTACTCTCCTTTTTCACGGGCTTGCAATTGAGCTCGGCCGATTTTTCCTGTTGGCGTCATCGGCATTTTTGCAATGATTTCTACAGCTACCGGACTATCTTTTTCCCCCAAAATAGAAACTGCATGTGCTAACAATTCCTTTTCCGTTGCTGTCTGTCCGTCATTTAAAGAAACGACCGCTTTGGGTAATTCACCGGTTCCTGCGTCCGGTTTTCCGATAACCGCAACATATTGCACGGCAGGGTGACTAAAGAAGGCCTCTTCCATGGTTCGAGGAAAGATCACAGTACCATTGGAAACAATACGTTCACTCCAACGACCCAGCATGTGAATGTATCCCTGTGAATCCATGCGACCCATGTCCCCGGTATGAAGCCAGCCATTCCGTAAAGCTTCATTGGTTTTTTCAGGCATGTCCCAGTAGCCGATCATGAATCCACCTCGTAGACACATTTCACCAGGCTCACCATTCGGAACCTCGTTGTCATTTTCGTCCAAAATCCTAACCTCTTTATCTGGTAAAGCCGGACCGATTGCTGTGAATTGCTCGCCGGATTCTTCTTTAGGGTAACCTAAGGCTACAAAACCGCCCAGTTCACTTTGCCCATAACTTTCGACAAGGTAGACATTGAGCTCCTCAAGAAACGCCTTCTTCAACTCAGGTGGCACTGGAGCACCTCCTGAAGGACAGGCTCTTAAAGCAGAAGGTTTCCTTCCGCGCTTTCTGCACTCCGTCAGAAGCTCATCGAACAATAAAGGATTGGCCGGAAAGAGTGTCACTCCTCTCGCGTCCATATCCTCCCAGGCTTTGCCAATATTCCATCGAGACATCAGTCCCATGGTAGCTCCACGGTGTATACATGGTAATAAATTCACCACCAAACCATAAGAGCTGGCCGGCGATGTGGCTCCCAGAGTCACATCGGAGCTGGTCATCTGCAAACGTTCCGCGATGCAATGCGAAGCCCTAGCAGGGGCTCCATGTGGTAGCAGTGCGCCTTTGGGAGCACCTGATGACCCCGAAGTGTAAGACAAATGAGCCCCATCGTCTGCGCTTACCTCAACTTCAGGTGCAGAACCGGCAGAAGCCACAACCGCATTCCAATCCTGGGCGCCCTCTTGCTCACCATCCATACACAGATAATGCTCAATACTCGGCATCTTTGGGCGATTTGCATCGATAAGCGGAAACATATCGTGCGTATAGATCAAAACCTTAGGGGTGGCGTTTTGCGCAAAGTAAGCCACATCCTCCGCTTGAAGCACATTGACGTGACAACTGATCGCGCCAATCCGATAAGCGCCAAACATCGCCATGAAATAATCCAGCCCGTTGTGAGCAAATATTCCAACCCGGTCCCCTTTACGAACTCCCAGCCCCCAAAGTGCACCCGCAACCTTTTCTGACTGTTCTACCGCATCGGCGTAGGTCAGGGATCGATCCCTATCAACCCAATGTATGAACGTTTTATCGGGAAGGAGCATCGCCGTGCGCCGGAGCATGTCATTAAAGGTCATGAAATTCATTAAAACGGAATTAAGATAAAGAAAAAGATAACAATCAAGAATTGTTGGTAGCCGTGGATTCCACAGATTAAGGCTGATTCAACAAATACCTTTGCCTTCACCCAATAATCTGGATTTGTTTTTCTTTGCTTCACACATTGGAACATTGATCCAGGGTTCCCTTAATAATTTGTTAGTTTTTTCGTTACTGATTACGTTTTGAAGTATGACTTCTTCCTTCCGGATTTAAACTACGTTCGATATTCTTTACAGTTATGAATTTAAATGAAGGGTAATTGGAAAAACTTATTAATTCCACCAATGCACAAACAAACTGGTCTCGATCCGATTTTCTAGTTCTAATATTGGTGTAAAATCTCCTTTGTAAATTTTTTCTCTGAATGCATTCGGATCCTCTGCAGGCTTAAAGGAATCAATTACTAATTTTTCGTCCGTCCAAGCCTGCACTCTTGACAATAGGTTTATCACTCAAAATCCGAAGGATACTACGAAAACAATGACCAAAACGCCTACGCCTTCTAATGCCCAAATAATTTTAAAAATTGGTCCGGTAGGCTTCCAATAAGATACCTCCCAAACTCCAATTTCACTAAGCTTAAGTATGGCAAAATATATGTAACTTGGATGAAGTAAATATTCTTAGCGATCCCCGTTTAATTAAAGAGTGATTACCCAAGAAGCATAAAAAATACAAAAGCTAAAATTAAAGATGATTTGAATAAAAACCTATGCTTCGAATTTTTCCTATCATTGCCAACTTTCCTAATATTAGTCCTAAAAATCCTGGTACCAGCAATATAAGGGTTATTTGTATCCAAAACAGAATTCCCCCAGCTTGAAATAGAAGCCGGATAGAGACACAGAAGAATATTGCACCCAGTTTGCTGATGTTTCCTGAGTGGCGATAAACGGCATGCATCTACTGCAAAATTCTCTTTCCTTACTTCTAAATTCCCACTCCTCAAATATTCTCGCTACAAGAGAATACCCTTAACCACATGCCCGAACACATCCGTCAGCCTATACCGGCGACCCTGATGTTTGTACGTCAAGCGGGTGTGGTCTATTCCTAGTAAATGGAGCAGAGTTGCGTGGAAGTCATGCACGTCGACCGGGTTCTCGGTGATGTTGTATCCGAATTCATCTGTCGTGCCATAGTGGAATCCGGGTTTCACACCAGCACCCGCCATCCAAATCGTAAAACAACGGGGATGGTGATCCCGACCATAGTTTGCACTGGTCAGTTTGCCCTGTGAGTAATTGGTTCTGCCAAACTCCCCACCCCAGATAACTAAGGTATCTTCAAGGAGTCCGCGTTGCTTCAGATCCATCACCAAAGCTGCCGAGGCCTGGTCGGTTTTATTGGCCTGACTTTGAATCTCGTTTGGAAGATTGCTGTGTTGGTCCCAACCTTGATGGTAAAGTTGAACAAACTTTACGTCTCTTTCAAGAAGACGGCGGGCCAGTAAACAATTGGCTGCGTAGGTCCCCGGATCTCTGGAGTCCTCCCCGTACATTTCGAATACAGATTCCGGTTCGCTTGAGACATCCGTTACCTCCGGCACAGACATCTGCATGCGATAAGCCATCTCGTACTGAGCAATCCGTGAGTGAATTTCGGGATCACCCCAGGAATCATAATGTAGCTCATGCAGCTGTTCCAAATAGTTCAGCACCTGTGCACGGTCATGATCGTCCAACCCAGGAGGCGGATTTAAGTAAAGCACTGGATCAGCTCCGGCCCGAAATTGAACACCTTGGTGGCGTGATGAAAGAAAACCATTCCCCCAAAGACGCGCATAGAGAGGTTGGCCGCTGCCATTTTTGGAGACCATTACTACAAAGGAAGGTAGATCTTCATTATCACTTCCGAGTCCATAGTTGAGCCAAGCGCCGATGCTCGGTCTTCCAGCCAGCTGATGACCAGTCTGGAAAAAAGTAATCGCAGGATCGTGGTTAATCGCTTCGGTGTGCATGGAGTGTACAAAGCAAAGATGATCAACTATTTTCGAAGTGTGCGGCATCAACTCGCTCACCCAGGTTCCTGTTTCACCATACTGCTGGAAATTAAATTTAGAGCGGACCAATGGAAAAGACGACTGGTCGGTGCTCATGCCGGTTAGCCTTTGCCCTTTGCGGACTGAATCCGGCAACTCCTCCCCATGCATTGTATCCAGCATGGGTTTAAAGTCGAAGGTTTCAAATTGGGAAGGCCCCCCACTTTGAAAAAGATAGACCACCCTTTTAACTTTGGGAGCAAAGTGAGGGTTTCCGAGAATTCCTTTTATACTCGAATTCGGAGGACTGGAAAGTAACCGGTTTGGATTCCCAATCATCGAAATAGCCGCAGCGCCGAGCCCCAAGGACGATTTGGTAAGGAATTGCCTTCGGTTGAGGTATTTTAGCTTTTCGGGAAAGTCCTTCATCGCAAAGTAACAGCCGCATCGTGATTCATGATCATGCTAACCACCATCGTATAGGCAGCTAAAATAGATTTATTCAGACTTTGGTCATAACTAGATTCTCCAACAGATAATAGGGCATCAGAGTTTTCCGGTTTATCAGTGTAGGATGCGGTCAATTCAGCCAAAAGACTCCGCAAAATATTCAATTCTTTTTCTTCTGGTGTTTGTGAGGTCAGCAGACGGTAAGCTAATATTAGTCTGTCGTTACAATTTTTCTTGTTGAGCATGATCCTCTCCGCAAGAGCTCGGGCGGCTTCGACAAATTGAGGATTGTTCATCAGCGACAATGCCTGGAGCGGCGAAGAGGTATGCTGGCGCCGTACGATGCAATAACTGCGATTGGGGGCATCGAAAATTTTCATGGTAGGTGGCGGAACCGTGCGCTTCCAAATCGTGTAAAGACTTCGACGATACAGGTCTTCTCCACTCCCCTGGATGTACTCACCCTTATTCAAACTCCATAATCCCTTAGATTGGTAAGGATACACTGATTTCCCGCCAATTTTTCCAACAAGCAGTCCACTAGCCGCAAGCGCATTGTCTCGAAGCATTTCAGCAGATTTCCTTTTGGCTGGTCCTCGAGCTAACAGCAAATTTTCCGGATCTTTCTCCATTAATAGTGAACTAGCCTTAGAAGATTGCCGGTAAGCTGAGGACGTAGCGATAGTTTTGAGGAGATGCTTCACGTCCCAGCTGGAATCGATAAAATTCCGGGACAACCAATCCAGTAAATCCGGATGGGTCGGTAGGTGACCTTGATTCCCAAAATCTTCAGGGGTGCCCACAATTCCACGGCCGAATAACATCTGCCAATAACGGTTAACTGTCACCCGAGCGGCAAGAGGGTTATAAGGATCGGTTATCCACTGTGACAGACCGAGTCGGTTTTTGGGGATACCTCTTGGAAAAGGAAGGATTACACTTGGAACATCGGGCACTACGGGTTCCTTCTTTTCGCTGTATACCCCACGATTGAGGACAAAGGCCGGTTGGGGTTCAGGCATCTCATCCATGACCATCACTTCCTGAACCGTTTCGTTTAAATCGTTCTGTTCAGTTCGCAATGCGGCCAGCTTCTGTAACAAAACGCGGAAATCTTCATTGTGCCTATTGAGGTAGTATTCGTATTCTTGCTGATAACTGATGTTTCGAGGGGCATTTCCAGCTGAATGCGCCACTTCAATATCGGTAAGCCTGCGATCAAAGACTTTGATCTCATCAACAACCGCACCCGGCAGTCCTTTGCTTCTCCACCGGGCTCCCACCTTCAGTCCAATTTCCTCCTGAACTGAAGGTTTGTTGGACAAAATGTTTTTATAGAGCCGATCACGACGTACCTCCATGGATACGGCCTCACCATTCACATACAAAGTGATTCCTCCAGCCTTTGAAGAACCATCGTAAGTCAACGCAATGTTCTGCCAGACCTCTTTGCGAACGGGCATCTCACTGACCAGTTGAATGGAATTGTAAGGATAGGTATGGGCCATCCGAACGTCCCAATGATTGTTCAGGATAGACACTTCAAAACCTTTGTAGTTATATAAGATACCGGCCTTGTTAAAATGAAACAGCGCGCCCTCCTCTACCACCTCTGGTATCTTGGCTTTAATGGTGACCGAAAACGGGAGTCCACGGCGAAAAAAATTAACAGCAGGGAAATAGAGCGGATCATCTCCGTTTAATTTTACACCTGTCCCAAATTCATAAAATAGGTTCTCCAAAGGTGGACCTCCGTCATTTTTGAGTGCGGCACCATACATCACAATACCGGTCTTTTCGGGATCGACCATATTTGCAATGGTCTCTGCTGAATCTTCCGGAACTAAAGGAAAATGAGCTACTAATGCGTCATCACCTGTAAAGCTCAGATGAGAATCGCCATTCTGTTTCTTCCATTCCCGGAATGGGCCCTCGGAAATGCTGACCATTCTACTTAGTTCCAAGTTTGTGCGACTAATCCGTTTATCCAATATCTTCAGCATCTCTGTTTCCCGATCGGTGGGAAGCATCAGCGAAGGCACTGGCATATCTCCCGGTTCGAAACTAATTTGGCCGGAGTCATCGATGTTGTTGAAGAAACTGAAAAGCTCGTAGAAATTCTTTTGTGTAATAGGATCGTATTTGTGGTCGTGGCAGCGTGAACACTCCATGGTCATTCCAAGGAAAGCAGCTCCAATAGTCTGCACACGCTCGGCAGCGTACTCCACTTTGAACTCTTCGTTGACGATGCCCCCTTCACCATTTTGGGGATGCAATCTCAGGAAGCCCGTCGCCAACTTTTGGGTACTGGTTGCGTCGGGCAACAAGTCACCGGCCAGTTGCCACTCTACAAATTGATTGAAGGGCATGTTCTCGTGAAAAGCTTCAATGACCCAATCCCGGTAGGGGGACATGTCCCGAACAAAGTCCTGACTATAGCCATGTGAATCCGAAAATCGGGCCACATCCATCCACTCATTTGTCATACGTTCGGCATAGGTCACTCGGCTCAATAGATCATTCACCACACGCTCAAAGGCGTAGGGACGGTTGTCTGCCAAAAAAGTATCGATCTCTTCCGGAGTAGGCGGCAGTCCTGTGAGATCAAACGTCACCCGACGAAGCAAGGTGGTTTTATCTGCATCTTTCGCTGGTTCGAGTTTTTCATCCTCGAGGCGTTTTAGCACAAATGCGTCGATATCGTTGCGAACCCAGCTTCTTTTTTTAACTCTTGGCGCAGCCAATATTTTGGGGGATAAAAACGACCAGTGTTTTTCATATTTAGCGCCCTGCTCGATCCATTTGCGGAACAAGCCTTTTTCATGCTCGGTGAGGTGTCGAGGATGCTTCTTGGGCGGCATTCGATCCTCTTCTTCCTCCGCTTCAATCATCCAGATCAGCAGGCTTTCATCCGGATTTCCGGGCACGATAGCCGGAGAACCGTCCCGATTCGCAATAGCCAGGTTTCTTATATCCAAGCGCAAATCCGCTTCACGGTTCGTTTCATCCGGTCCATGACACAAGAAACAAGTGTCCGACATAATCGGCCTGATGTCGTAGTTGAATGACACCTCTTGGTCGGCTCCCGGAACATAACCGGGGGTCGTAAAAAAAACGCCTACGATAATGCCTATGGGTAACGTTACAAGTTCCTGTAACCGCAATGTTTTCATAAAACACTAAAAGACAATGATTCTGTAGTTCATCATTTTGTTTTAACAGAATAATTAGTACAGAATCATTTTGATATAAATTGCAGGTTCAACGAACCAGACCTACCAAAAATACTATCAGTGTAATCAACTGTGCCTCGCCAAGTCTCGCAGGTGGGGGACAACGGCGGGTAGTTGGGAAAAATAATCGAATCGCGGCATAAAGCCGCTCCTACATGAAGTCTCATCTACCTAAAACTAGCAGTTAACTGAATCTCCACAGTTGAATTGAGTGGCAGTCCCGATACCGAAACCACCGCCCGGGAATGTTTTCCAATTTCCCCATAAAGTTCGGCAAAAAGATTGCTAGCCCCGTTGATTACATTCGGACTCTCCGTAAATCCAGGAACAGCATTAACATAGCCATTGACATGCAGAAACTGAACGACTCGATCGAACTCTCCGAGAGCACTTCGAATCGCAGCTAATGAATTAATAGCACTAATCCTGGCCGCCTCATAGCCACTTTCAACCGTCTGGTCCTCGCCTACCGGCCCTGTATGAGTCAACTCCCCATCCCGAAAACACAACATGCCGGACAAATATAATATATTTCCGCAAATCCGATAAGGTAGGTAACTGCCCGCAGGCACTGGAGCATCGGGCACCAATATACCCATATCGTCGAGTTTGGATTCAAGTAAGGACATGGTTCAGGAATTTAACTCAACACTGCTTAATCATGCCAGCAAAATACAAATGATTATTAAGAAAAAAAGATTAGAAATGTTAATTAACTCTGTATCCCCCTGTTCAATTCTAAGCGTAATAAAATTCTTTTTCTATCCAGACCTCTTTCCCTTTGCGTTGTTACCAGTTAACTGAGATTACCCGAAACGCTCTGCCGTCCATTTGCTCAATTTAACAAAGGCATCCGCCAAGGCCTGACTCCCTTGCTCCATCCAACGTTTTCCTTTTTCGGCTTTGGCAATTGTAGCATCGCCCATGACTCCCGATTCGGAAATATCGCCCGAAATCCAGGAAAAGATGGCTGGAGCATCCTCGGGCCGAAGTTCGCCGGGATCCACGATCCTTGCCGGGAATTCACAGGTCGCCTGAGACATATCCACCAAACCAGGGGCAATCTCGAGCATCCAGGAAGTTTCCACCTCACCAGCATGAAAACCATACAAAGATTCTTGCTCGGAAACATTCAGGTCTCCATTAAGTCGAATCCGTCTCACCACCATTTCCAGCTCATTTTGTATTTCGCGGATGGTATAGTTTAAAAGAGAGCTATTACCACCATGCGTATTGACAATTGCTAGGACACGAAAACCCCACTCAAAGAGCTGCTTGGCAATGGCCATTAGTTGTTTTCGAAGTACAACCTCTGAAACCGAAAGCGTACCGGGAAATCCACTGTGTTCATTGCTTTTCCCAAAAGTTATGGGTGGCGAAACCAAAAGTTGAATCTCATCAGGTAATTGCGAAAGGCTGCGTTCCAGCCAGGCTTCACCGAGCATCGCATCTACGCAGACCGGTAAGTGTTTTCCGTGCTGCTCGATCGATCCTGTGGTTATAACCACAGGAATTTTTGCTTTATCAGGCATGGCATTGATCTCGGCCAGTGTCATGGCTGGAAGATAACGATCTCGATGTGCCGGATAATTCATTTTTCCTCAGAACCCTTTCGAATTACTTGGCCATCGTTTCGCAAAGGCGCTTTCCAGTAAATTTCGGACATTAAGGACGCCAGATGTTTGGCTGATTTTTGCAATTCAAACTTTCCACTTTCTGCGGCCTCCTCAGGAACTAAATCGTTTGGTAATTGGACTTCCGATGCTGAATCTCCGCCAAGGTTGAAATAAAGTGAGTTCAAATCGAGTTCTTCCAGTTTACCCGGAGTGCGGTCCAGGAGATATGAGCCCAATAAAAGGCAATCAAGTCGCGTTGCACTGCGGCCGGGAAGCAGGTCTAAACCGATACCAGCCAAATTGACAGCAAACATTTGCAACCCTTTATAGACTCGCAGATCCCGCGCAGCAACATCGACTACATCTTCATTCCAGGGACTGGAATTATAAAGCACCAGCTTACGAAAGCCTACTTCTTTAACCCAATGGGCAACATCGCGAATGGATTGGTGGGCCACGTCAAGACTTACGCCAAATGCTGAATAAGAATTTAGAGCCGCAACGAATCTCAAAGGTGGCAAGACCAGATGCCGTTCCTCATCTGGCGCCGAGTTACTGGCTTCAGCCAATACAGCCATGGAAATCACTTCCTCAACATCGAGAGGAAGGCCCAATCCCCAGTCAGCAAATCCGAAGATGGGAAAATAAACAACCACCTCCTCTTTGTCTGGCATGGCCGCGAATTCAGGCCATTTCAAATTAGGCCAGAATCTATTTAGATTTTCCTTACAAGGCTGAGCCATCGGAGATTTCTTCATCTTTTATTGCCAAATACAGGAGTAAAATACCCATAATCGTAAACATTCGGAATGCCGCATTTTGGCCATTATAAATTTTCGACTGCCACATCAGGAACCACTCACCTCCAATAATTATGAAAGCGCCAAACCAAAGTAACAGGGCCGAAGTGAATCCGAGAATGGCTGCTTCCTTGGACTTGTTGAAAATTGCCGCCGGTTCGGACTTGTTATGCCACAGTCGCCAAGCCCCGACCCCGAGAAGCAGCATAGCTTCAAACTCCCAGAGGATGATGATCCAATAAAAGACGTGGTGTATAAACGGTGTATCGATGGCACGCCATATAGCGACATTTCTATCGAAGGTAGTACTCATACTCACTACCGCCTCGACGAACTGAAAATTCGAACCGTAATCAGTCAGGTTATTAAAAACCACGAGCAAAAAGAAAAACGAACAAGCGGATACAAGGGCGATTTTACTAAAGCGAATGAGCATGATTCTAATTTCTCAGCAAAGCACTTAAAGCTGCGTTGGCAATAGTCATCCAGAGAAGCTTGCCAATCTTGCATTATTTCAATGAATCTCTCGATTCTCTAAATTCCCACCGCTGTGAGCGATTTACCCGATTCAAAAAATCTCGATGACTCCGTAATGGTCGAAATTCGAGATCTAAGTAAGAGATATGGGAAAGGCCCTCAAATCCTCGATTCTATTAATCTCGAGGTCATGCATGAGGAGTTCATCTCCTTCCTCGGTCCGAGTGGCTGCGGAAAATCTACGCTTCTAAAGACACTATGCGGCCTGATTAATAGCTCGTCTGGTTCGGTGAAAATCAAAGGAAAGAGCCCAGATGAGGCGCGTGCCGATTGTGGATTCGTCTTCCAAGACGCCAACCTACTACCGTGGCTATGCGTTCAACAGAACGCCGAATTGTCTCTCAAAATCCGGGGCGTACCCAAATCACTGCGACGTGAGAAAAGTGAAGCACTGCTCAAGCTGGTCGGCCTCAGTGAATCGAAGGAAAAATTTCCGCGGCAATTATCAGGAGGTATGCGGATGCGCGTTTCCATTGCTCGAGCTTTGGCAACCTCCCCCAGCATATTGCTTCTGGACGAACCTTTCGCCTCGCTCGACGAGATGCGAAGAAATCGACTCAATGAAGATTTATTAAGAATACGCAATCAAGACCTTTTTACTGCTTTTTACGTAACCCATTCTGTAGGTGAAGCTCTTTTCCTGTCCAGCCGCGTTGTCATTCTTTCCAGTAATCCTGGTCGAATACACACCATTATCGACGTGCCTTTTGAATATCCTCGCACTGCTGCTCTTCGTGAATCTAGCGCCTACCTGGATCTTCTCGTCAAAACCACCCATTCTTTACGAGAGGTAACAGTGGAATGACTTTTCGCAATTACAGCATTATTTTGATGCCAATACTATCCAGTTTCGTCATCTTCATGATTTGGTTTGGCCTTGGACAAAACATGGTCCAAGAGAGGGTTGAAAAGGATGGCTACACTGTGGAAGAAGCAGAAGGTGCGAGAAAAGCAGTACTTCCCTACCCCAATGAAATCCTGACCGCTTTAACAATCCACCGCACTGACCTTCTTCAGGCGACAAGCAATACTTTTTCAACAGCGATCCTTGGTTTTCTGGCGGCGGTCATTGGAGGCTATGGAATCTCACTCCTTTTCTCGTCCTCCTTGCTCCTCAAACAAGCCACCTACCCATGGATCTTGGTGCTTCAAATGACGCCGGTAATAATATTGTCACCGATCCTCGTCATTTGGTTAGGGCCGGGTCAGCGAGCGACTGCATTGATCACTTTTCTCATTGGATTTTTTCCGGTAGTGGCAAATAGCACTCAAGGTCTTATTTCAACGAACAAAGACCTTTTAGACCTATTCACAATCAGCAACGCCAGTAAATGGCAGGAAATCGCTCTTTTGCGTGTCCCTAACTCAATGCCTTATTTTTTGACCGGCATGAAAATTGCCGGAACGCTCGCTCCAGTGGGAGCAATCGCGGGGGACATATTTGCCGGAACATCCGCCAGTGGAAGTGCTGGATTAGGATTCATGATCATGGTCTATATTTCTTCGGCTCAAGTTCCGGCTTTGTTTGCTACAGCTATCCTGGCCTGCACCTTGGGATTTGTATTTGTATGTGGAGTAAACGTCATTCATTGGCTTGCATTAAAAAATTGGCATGACTCCTATGGAGAAGCTGAGCAATGATTCCATTTACTCAAATACGCCTTTCAGCTTTGATGTTAGTGTGCGCTTTATTTACGGCATGCAGTCCTACTCGCGAAGAATCTCAGTCTCTCTCCGGATTGACGAAAGTAGTCCTACAAACTGATTGGTTTGCCCAGCCGGAACATGGAGGATTTTATCAAGCGCTGGCCAAAGGCTATTACGAAGAAGCTGGACTTGACGTGGAAATTGTTCCCGGCGGGCCGAATGCGATGACCAAACAGAAAGTCTCCCAGGGAAAGGCTCATTTTTCCTTTGAGCGAAGTGACCAGGTCATTGTCGCAGCCTCGAATGGTATTCCATTGATGATGCAAGGCGCGATCATGCAGCAGGATCCGCAAGCTATCCTTTTTCACAAAGAATCGGGTATCGAAGATTTTCAGGATCTGGACGGACGAACAATCATGGCCATTCCAGGATCCACCTTTGTCACCATATTGGAAAAAAATTACGGGATTACAATCGACGTCATACCTATGGATTTCGGAACCAGCCGATTTCTGGCAGATAAGAATTTCATTCAACAATGCTTTATAACCAATGAGCCCTACTTCGTTGATAAACAGGGAGCCAATCCCGGTACACTTTTGCTGTCTGACTCGGGGTTTCAGCCTTACCGTGTCTGGTATACGACACGCAGATTTGCTCGTACCGATCCAGAAGTCGTCCAAGCATTCTCCGCCGCTACGATCCGAGGTTGGAAAGAATACATAAACGGCGATAGAACAGAAGCAGACGCGCTGATAATGGCAAGCAATCCGAAGCAAACACCTGAATTAATAGCCTATTCCGTTGAGGTTATGAAAAAATATAATTTGGTTGAAGGAAATCCGGATGCAGGCGAGCGGATGGGTCACATCGATCCAGAGCGTATTCGAAAGCAAATCACGCAATTGTCTGAAATTGGTATGTTGGAAGAATCGGTTGGGATCGATGAGGTTCTGGGGTCTCAGTTTCTGGATACCGACGATTCGAAAGACGAAGCCACCGTCAGGCCTAACGACTCACTCAAGTTCAGCCATTTTAAAAATGACATTAAGCGTTCGAAAACTATCAGGTACGAGGAGTTGCTTATACTACCAACTCGTCAAATGCAGGTTTCTCTGCCTGGCAGCGAGGAACCACAAGCAGCGCTCATCGTCTATTTGACTGATGTCATAACGGCCTTCCAGGAAGACCCTGAATTGGACTTCTGGCTAGCCAACTGTGGTGACAGATACCAATCGAATTACACACGTCAGCAAATCGATTCGGCCAAACCGTACCTAATCGTAAAAGTGGCCGGACAGCCTTTGGTGACCTGGCTTTCCACAATCGGCCGGCCTGAATTAGGACCCTTTATCGTAAACATTGAAAACGACGAGGGGCTACTGGATCCAATCCATAAATATCCATGGGGAACCTATGAGATTGTAGCACTCAAGCAAGAAGAGGCGCTCAAGGATTGGGCCGACAGCGCTCGCAATAAAGCCCAAGAGGCTGGCCTCAGGATCTACTTAAACGCCTGCAGCAACTGTCACATTTCAGGAAATGGAATTATGGGTGGCAGTATGTCGACAAGACCCATTACCCTGATTTCCATTTTCTCAAAACAAGCGGAACCCTATTTCCGGAACATACTGAAAGATCCCAAAGGCACGAATCCTCTGGCAGAAAAAATGCCGGCCTTTGATCATTATAGTGAAACAGACATTTCCCATCTGTTGAGTTTTCTGAGGTCGTTGCGGTAATTCAAGGTGATGAATTGATTTGTAAATAGTAAGTAAAAGAAAATACCGATGACACTGAAAATTAGATCTTGGCGTTTTTAGTCAAAATCAGTGTAAATCTGTTTCCATCAGAAGTTGTAAGAATGGAAATCGTCCATTTTTTATAACCCGTATTTACTCTCTATTAATACATAAATTCGATTGATGTTGCATCTTGCATTATTTCCAATTTCAAACTGCAAGCTTCAGTTCCTTTCGTTACTGAAAATAAAGCCTTTTGCTGCCGTCTTACAGATTGTATTTAGTTTAGGTTTCACCTTGGTATTGGTGGCCCAAGAAGAGCTCAAAGGCCCAATATTAGACCTTGAGGAATTTATTACCGAAGCGGTTTCCCAAGAATTCTCAGACTCTCTACTTCCGACCGATCGCAAGGTCAGCTCCGCCTATTTCGACGATATGAACCTGCTCGATATTCCTCGAGCCATTACTGTGATTTCCCCTGAAATCCTCAAGCAGTTCCAAATCCGAGATTTCGGTGACCTAAACAAAATTGGTGCGGGAACTGAGAGTTACAACTTCTACGGATTGGCCGGAGCCCCGGTGCTTAGGGGCTGGCAGGGAGGTATTTATTTTAATGGCATGTTACGGGCCTTTCAAAGAAATGAAATGCCAACCTCATTTGGAGCACTCGAGGCCATAGAAATCGTCAAAGGGCCGGCACCGGCACAATTCGTTCCCAGCCATGTGGGCGGTTACGTTAACATGCTTCCCAAGTCCCCATTTTACGATCGAGCCAGTGGCTCATTGAAAATTGAGATGGGGCATCACAATCATTATCAAATCCAGATAGATCAAGGAGGTCCGTTTTTAGCGGCAGGTAAACCAGCAGCCTATCGCATATCGTTCACCGGGCAAAATGCGGATTCCTGGTATGACGATGTAAGCAACGACTTTGTATCGCTATACACCGCTATCAAATCACAGCTGAATGACAGCACGTACATTTTTGCCGGTGCCGAATATTTCCGGTTCAATTCCAATGAAAATGTCGGTTGGAATCGTCCTACTCAGAATCTGATCGATAGCGGAGAATATGTCATAGGCGAACCTCTTAGTCTGGTGCGTCCCGGCAACGGAGGAGTCGCGGACAGGAATCTGCTGAGCTCATCCAGTGATTTCCGCGCCCTATTAATTCCGGCAATTATTGTTGAATCAACATCTATGCCAGAAACCCAGCGATTGGCCCTGAAAAACCTCGCTGATCCTGAAGTCAAAGCTATTATATATGAAGGTTTGCCCGAGGACGTTATTCAAAGCACCTCGGGTTACCTCTACACTCCGGACTACTTTTTGTCCGGAGGGTCCGTCTTTACTCAAAATATAGCAGGCAGCACTGCGCTAGCCGATCCAAACGACTTTGCCGATTCGGAAGACTTGATGATGTTTTTCGACATAATACACAACTTCGGCGAATCCAGCTCCATAACCAACAAACTTTTCATTGAAGACATTTCCACGGACAAACTGTCCTCCTACCAATACGCTTTCCAAATGAATCAAACTGTGGTCGATGATCGCCTAGCGATTAAACACGAATTTGAGACGGAAAAGAACAACAACATACTCATCAAGTATGGTGCCCAGGTTCGTTTCACAGATGCCGTACAACTCCAGGATTTTTGGGCTGAGCCCTTTGCGCGCAGAGATATCACGCGAAAAGGAATATCCCCCAACACCATTTTCTTGTCGGGCGGACAAGTGGATCCACTCACCGGCATCAATTATTGGGGAGGCGGCTTCGGCGCCGAAGGTCCTGGAGGCCATGCTGCGGAGTCAGAGCTTTCGCAGATCGGGGTTTTTAACTCGGTTTTATTGGATATGGGCGATAATTTTTCGGTCATAACCAGTGTGCGCTATGACACGGTTGATTTTAGTGTTTCCATTCCTCATCAACAAACTGACGTCATTGGAAAAACAACAAAAGGAAACAACGACTTTTTCAATTACAGCATAAATCCAAGCTTCAAACTCACAAAAGAGGTGTCACTTTATGCGGCCTACCAGGAAACCACTACTTTTGTTCCACTACAGGGAGGAGCTATTTTAGGTGAGCAAAATTTTGGTGATTCCGAACTCATAGAAGGTGGACTCAAAGTCTCGGCAATGAATGAAAATTTCTTTGCCAGTGCAGCCCTCTATGAATGGAAACAATCCGCTTTTAACGATCGGGCCAATACATCAGATCCTTACGAATCCAAAGGTTTTGAAATGGAATTCACAATAGCTCTGTCGGAAAGGACTACGCTGATCGGATCTTTTGGTGACCGCGAAACCAGAAGAACAAGCCGTCTAGGATTTAGAGCCATGCCATTGTCATTGGCGGATCCTACGGGGACAGATAATGCTGAAATTGGTTTTTCCTTGGAAGGTGGATCTTTACTCCACCAATTTACTGATGCATTTGGCGGATTTACGCCAGAAGGCGCTTCGCCGACATACAATCCCGATCTGATTGTGCCGGGAGCTCCTGAAACAACGGCCAAGCTTTTTCTGGCAACTGTGTGGGAAAGCGGAATCAATTTGGCGATCGGAAGCATGTATAATAGCTCGTATTGGCACAACTACGACCGCAGTTTAAAAATCGACACATCTTTGGTGATTAACGCAAATGTTTCATACGAGACGGAAAAGTGGGAGCTCAGACTGGGATTAGAAAACCTGACAGAGGAGGATTACTTTCTTGGATCCGAACCCACTTTCGCAGCCAATACGCTGATCACGAAAGCACCCGAAGATATTCAGGGTCGGCTTACCTTAATTTTCAAGTTTTAGCCACTGGCCAAAAATGGATACCGCCTGAAATAAATCTTCAAAGAAGCGCCGGGCATGAATACAAACGCGTCCGATTCCTTCACTTTTTTCTCTTTATTAGAGAGTGATATATGCTGATCTCCGTTTGAATTGTAAATCTCCCAACCGTTTGCAAACAATTGGTAGAGGGTAGAGCATTCGCGCACGCCACTTTCAATTCGGATCATTGGTACCTTGCACAGAACCGGACAATCTTACAATTGGCATTAAGAGGAGATAAGTTGGATTAATCAGATTCTGATTTTTCGGTATGGTGCATTACAAGCGTGTACCTCACCAAAGCAAGGATCAAAAGTGAAGCGGTGTAGCCTATAATCCAGGGCCAGGCAGGGCCAAGCCCTGTGGTAATGTCATTTTCAAGCACGCGGAAGTTGTGGATAATTCCCATGAAGGACAACAATCCGGCAACCCCCAACCAGGTCAAAATGTTTCCGAATTTGCGATCCACAATCGCCACGGTCACGGAAGCCAAGACGACCGAAGCAAAAAGCCATCCCTGTTCCAAGGCAAAAATACCTTTTGCAAACAAGCTTCCTTCCTGGGTCAAGGTCAGTAAAACTTCGTTGGAATAGGGTTGCTCGGAGCCGCCGTAGCCAGTCGCCCCTAAAACCCGTTTTGTAATCAGGGCGACAAAGGCTCCCATCCCGGGAATCAGACCGGCAATGACAGCCGGGGCGTGGGATTTCGGCACGACTTGGAATGCCTGAGAACTGATAGTGAAACCAATCCAGATCAGAATGGCCATGCCGGCTTCGATTGGCACGTACTCGGACAACAAGCCTAAGGTTCCAGTAAAACAAAGAGCGGCTATGACTACTCCGTTTATCATGGAATAGCTCGATCGTGCTCCAAGTTCCTTCCATCCTGGATGCCCGATGTAGACGGTAGTGGGAAAGGGAGATCCAAATCCGCCGGCAACTACAGTGCCTAGGCCATTGACGATTAAAGACTGTTTAATTGGATAAGGATCTCCGGCGGCTTCCGCTGATTCGAGGCATTGCAGCGACCCCAACAAATTGATTAATCCCATCGGGAGGATTACTGCTGAAAAAGCCAACATCTGATTAATTTCTACTAGGGCTTGGAGACCATAAGGCAATGGCACGTATAGGCCCCAACTGAGACTGGAACTCGACAGACCGGCAACTGGGCTATCCATCCCCAACCAATAAGTTATCCAGGCAGTTGAAACGCCCACTGCCAGCACAATCAAACCGCCGGGCAGGTTCCAACGCATTTTTACCGATCCATAGAACAGGTAAAGAGTCAGAAAAAAAGTTGGCAGCCCAATAGCCGGGTAAGCATAAGAACGGAAAGTATAGTCCGCTGCTATAAAGAACAGGCCCACCGCAGCCAGTGCCGAAAGTAGTGCAGCCCTCGGGGTGACCTTTTTAAGGAATGGGGCAAACCAGGATCCGATCACCTCGATCAGACCCGATCCCAGGCATGCCAAGACACCCGCCATCCAGGCAATGTTGTCCGCTTGGACCTTATCTGCACCAGCCGACAAAGCAATTTGCTGAGCGGGTAACATGACATAGAAGGTGTAGAAAAAGATCGGGAGCAGATTGATACCGTAAGGTAATGCCGCGAAAGGACGCCCATACTTCTGAGCCATCGTCCTTGCCTGCCAGGAATAGTAAAAATTACCGCACAAAATACCTAAGGCCATTCCAGGAAGAATACGATAAACAATCAGGTCATTGGAAAAGCCAAGTACTGCCTGACTCAGGCTGATGATCAGCAACAGATTGACAAAGTTGTTCAACACCAGGCCGAAGAAGCCGTCCCAGTCACCTTTCGTAATTCTTATCATTTCAATTGTCTTTTACAGTTTTAAGTACGCTGGACATATAGCAGAGATTTGCCCAAAATGAAATCGTTAAGCCAATTACCTCCAATCTTCGAAAAAAATAGGAGCTAATTTTAGATCCAATTCTCCTCTCTTCCAATGAGGCCACTTAACAAAAAATAAAAGTTACTTTGGAATCTCTGTTGCAAAACAATGATGAATTTCTAGAGAATATAAAGCTATGGATGATTCAAAATTCTATTCTATGGTAAAAATTGCATCGTCCGCTTCATGAAACTCTTCGTTAAAGGCGATATAGACGGCTTCTTCGCCCTCGGCCTCGACAACATGCTGATGCTCATGCTTATGAGCAATCTTTGCCTCGGAGTTCTTGGTTTTTCTCCTGATCTGTTTTTTGGAAAAATTCTCCCGGCTACCGCTATTGGATTAGCCATCGGCAACATTTACTATGCTAGAACCGCATTGAAATTGGCTAAACGTGAAAATCGTGACGACGTTTGTGCTCTGCCTTATGGTACAAGCATCCTGACGGTGTTTGTCTTTGTTTTTCTGGCTATGCTGCCGGTTCAGCAGGTGGCATTGTCCTCAGGCCTGAGCAAAGAAGAGGCAGATCTTATGGCCTGGCGAGCCGGATTATTGGCCTGCATAGGATCGGGTCTGATCGAATTTCTCGGTTCATTTATCGTGTACCACTTACGCAAATTTACTCCGAGGGCTGCGTTATTGGCTACGTTGGGTGGTATCGGGTTTACGTTCATCGCTCTCGATTTTGTTTTCCGCAGCTACACCTATCCTCTGGTCGGAATAACAACACTAGGATTGGCCATGTTGGTATATTTCGGACGCGTACGTCTGAAACTGGGGTTACCGGTCGGTTTTATTATTCTGGTTGTAGGTACCTTAATAGCCTGGCTGCTTTATTACTTTCGAGGAACACCCATCGTACCCGCAATGGAATTACAGCCTGAAATGATCGGATTCTATGTTCCTCTTCCCGTGATACCAGATATCATCGCAGCGCTAAGAATGTTTCCACAGCTATTCCCTGTTTTAGCGCCGATCGGCATCATTCACCTAGTTCTCTCTTTGCAAATCATCGAATCCGCGGAAGCAGCCGGCGACTCTTACGAACCCAAACCGGCCCTGGCGATAAACGGTTTGGGAACGTTGGCTACAGGAGTCCTCGGTTCACCATTTCCCACTTCCATTTATATTGGCCACCCCGGCTGGAAAGCGCTGGGGGCTCGAGCAGGCTATTCATTGCTGAATGCGGGTGTGATCGGCCTTATGTGCCTGACCGGGACAGCCAGCATTTTATTTCATTACGTACCTATTGAGGCCGGTATGGCCATATTGATCTGGATCGGCGTTTCTATGATGACCCAATCCTTCCAGGCTACTCCGCTCAAACATGCACCGGCTGTTGTGTTCGGATTCATTCCTCCGGTAGGCGCTTATGTATCAATGTCAATTAAACATGGCCTTGGAGCCGCAGGGATTGAAGCCGAAACCAGTTTTTTCAATCCCGGAATACTTGACACCCTGGCAGGCGTGCGAAACTTTTATGCGGATGGAGCTTTCGCCATCGAGCAAGGTTATGTTTATACATCCATAATTTTAGCAGCGACCATAGTCTGCATTATCGAAAAGCAATTCAGACAGGCATCTTACTGGGTTTTTGTTGCGGCAATTCTGGCAGCTCTTGGGTTCACTCATCAATATACCTTCACTTTTTCCGATACAATTTCAGTGCTTAAATTCGAACTCAACGACTGGTTCTGGAGCTACCTTATTGTTGCCGTTGTCCTCTACATTACTCCGTGGATTACGAACGATGGTAAAGAAGAAATAACGCATTAATTTATGACTGACGATTCAAAACTCATCGCATTTATCGACGCACTTCCAAAAACAGAACACCACCTACACATCGAGGGAAGCACGCCTTGGAATATCATGCAGGTGGATGACCCGGAAATGTTCACGGAGCCTCCTCCATCATGGAAAGATGATTTTCGATTCAAGGACTTTTCCGAATTTGAAAGATTAATTGTCAATAATGTGGTCCCTTGGCTAAACAGTCCTGAAAGGTACGGAATCACCGCACGAGAGATTCTCATGATGCGGATGAAAGAGAATGTCCGTTATGCTGAAATCAGTTATTCAGCCCTCGCTATTGAGCGGTCCGGCGTTGATATCGAGGAGGTTGCAGTCGCGATCAAGGCGGCTATCCCGAGAGGTATCGAAACACGACTTTTCATCGGCCTTCATCACAACCCATTGGAGACTGATCACGAAAAACACTTGCTCGAAATTCTGGAAAGTCCTCACATCGACGGAATCGATCTGCACGGGCCTGAACGGTTTCCTCTACAGGACTGGATCAAGGAATTCTGGCGGGAAGCCAAGTTGGCAGGAAAATTGGCCAAGGCACATGCCAGTGAGCTGACTGGTGCGATTGGCGTTCGAGAAGCCATCGAGGAACTCGGTGTAACCAAAATACAGCACGGCGTCCAAGTCATAGAAGACGAATCCACTCTTTACATGGCCGCCGCAGAAGGAGCGAGTTTTGATGTGTGTCCCATCAGCAACGTTAAATTAAAGGCCGTGCCATCCATGTCCGAACATCCAATCATGGAGTTGGAGAAAGCCGGAATTCGCTGCACTATCAATACCGACGATCCACACATATTTGGAAATAGTTTGAGAGACGATTACCTGGCAGTGAGCAAAGAACTCGGCACAACTCCGGCACAACTCGCTGAATTTGCCAAAAATGGGTTTGAAACCTCGCAAATGGACGAAGTCAGCAAGCGTTCGGCCATAGCTGAAATTGATACGCTGTTAAAAAATTACATGGCAGAGCAAAATTAAATGATTAAGGACGCTTCACAATCGAGCATTCCTAGTTACTCGCCAAATACACCGGATCAAAGGGTCGACCCTTTGTTTTTTAAAAACCCAGCCCGGATTTTTCTGGAACCTTACCAACAACTGGGTCCTATTTTCCGGTGCCATTTTTTTGGCAGTGAACAAATTGCTATGGCTGGTGCCGAAGCCAACCGCTTTATCTGGGCTGAAAATGAACTCTGGGATTATTACAAAACAAACCGTATATTTCGTGAGCAATTCAGCGATCGGTATTTGAATCAACTCGAAGGCGAGACCTACATGCGGAAACGTCGGCGAATCAACCAAGGCTTTAAGCCGAGCATATTGCTTTCTCACGTTCCCGACATGGGCGAAGTCGTCTTTCGAGAAATTGATAAATTGAAAGGCGAAGCGACAGACTTGCGCCTGTTTTGCATGTCCCTGGTCATTGCCATGGTAAGCCAGGTGTTATTGCAGGAAGATTTGCCCGAGAGAATGGACAAGATCATGGCTGTCAGCAATCAGGAGATGTTGAAATCAAGCAGCCTGGGATGGAAACGGTGGCTCTGGTATTGGTATCCGCCAAAACGGGCCCGGCGGCGCGTTATCTTTAAATATCTGGGTGAGGTCCTGGATCGCCGCGATCAATCCGGGGTTGAAAAGGACGACATCCTTTCACTCATCCTTGCGGCACATCCTAAAGATCAACCCCCCATTCCGCGTTATGAACTGGTCCACGATTTGTCCCAACTCTTCATGGGAGGCTCGACTACCTCCTCTATGATAATTGCCTGGGGTATGATTGAATCCTGGAAGGATAAGGATTGGCTTACTGAATTACGCGCAGAACTAAAATCTTGGGACTCGACTCAGTTTGAATCCATGAAGCCGTTTCCCAAGCTGTACGCAACCAGTTTGGAAATTGAACGTTTGCGCCCGGGCATTCCCACCTTTCGACGCTTTGCAAAACAGGATTTCGAGTGGGACGGCTATTCAGTCAAAAAAGGCGAGTCGGTCCTACACCTGCACACACTTTGTCATTTTCTTGAAGAACACTACGGGGACCCTTTTACATTCAAACCTCAACGGTTCATCGAGAATCCGGTTCCCGACAGGGATATCCATGGCACATATGGTGGCGGCCAACACAAGTGCGTGGGACTCAACTTGGCCAGAGTCGCACCGCCAATCGCCCTTGCAAATATTCTGTCACAATTTGATCTGGAATTTTCTCCCACCCCTTCAGGGAAAGAACGTTATCTTTCAGTAATAGCTCCCCGAGAGGACGTTACGGTACGCTTTATTTCAAAGACCTAGCGCAACACTTGCATCCCCTGAAACATGAAAACCCTCTCAGCATACCCGTTGGCAACTAGTGTCAGATTGATAATCGCCTGCTCTTATTTGCAGGACGACGAATTTCTGAGAAAACAACAGGTGAAATTTGACACGGAAAATTCGGAATCCTCTTTTTAAGAGTCCTTTGTCCACGTTTTACAGCACACATCATCATGTTGGTCGAGTTGATCTAAAATGGGCCTCTTGAAAAGTTAGTCTGGGCCACTAAAAAGGACCCAAACAATGAAAGCAAAACGCTACACCACCGAAAAAAAGATCCGTATCCTTCGGAAGGCTGAACGAGCCAACAAAACCATCATTGAAGTATGTCATGAGAAAGGCATCAGTGAACAAACTTTCCAGACTAACGAAGCACATGGCCCAGTTTGGGTAACTCAATCAGCTTAGCCACAATTATGACCAATCCTGCCAAAAACTGGGGAAACAACTGAACCAATATCAAAATCCCAAGATAGCGTAGCTCTTTGGAGATCTGGGATCAAAAGAGGCCGCCATAATATCCGCACTTGATGATGACTGGGACATCCAACACCTGGCTAATATCAACCCCAACCAACACAAAACAAATTTGTGGCAGGTACTGGAACTCATGTGATATCTCCGTTCGGTTTAGTAAACCTTCAACCCAGTTTGTTAATTTCGCTGAATTCGATGCATACCACTGAAACCAGCGAAATATTTGAGAAAATGTAAATCCAATGCCATCTGATTTCCGTTTAGTTCAGCCAAAGGTATTTGCCAGCGAACTTTCCTCTACTCGACCTTAAATAAAACCATCACAGTTTCACCACTACCACTGGGCGGGGGTTGAAAATTTCCTAATCGGTGAACGGTGTTCACTCCAATGGAGTCCAACTCACCAATGCCGGAACTCTGAACAACTCTTACTGAGGAAATCGCTCCACCGGCAGAAATATAAAAGGAGACCTTAACACTTCTTCCAGCAGTTCCCTGTGTCTCGCTTTGTTTCCACAAAGCATCCAATCGGCCGGCCAAAAGCGATCGCCAAACCCGCATGGCATCTGTGTCTTCTGCAACAGAGCTAGTGGTCAAAGAAAGCTCCGGAACACTCATGATCGATTGTCTCAAGTTTTTCTCAATCTTCGAAGTGTCAATTGGCCGCGCTCGCTTTGGCTTGGGCTTAGGCATCTCTGCAGGCGGTTCCGGTTTTCCATGTTGTTTCACAAACTCATCGTAGGTAATAATTTTCGGCTTTGGCTTTTCCTGGACTGGTTTGGGTTTTGGCTGCCCAATAGGCTTCAGTGTAGGTTCCTCAACTGAAATCAATTCCGGTTCCGGTTTTTCATGTTGTTTCACAAACTCATCGTAGGTAATAATTTTCGGCTTTGGCTTTTCCTGGACTGGTTTGGGTTTTGGCTGCTCGAAAGGCTTCAGTGGAGGTTCCTCAACTGGAATGAATTCCGGTTCCGCGAACTCTTCAATATCCAACGAAACTTCAGGTAAAGGTTCAAAGGTTTCAGGCTCAAAAGCTTCAATTGTTTCCGGCAATGCAACCATCTCAAAGATGTAAGGTTCCTCATCACGGGCAAAAAGGTTGCTGAATAAAACTCCGAGGATCAGGAAAAGAAGTGTGGATAAGTGTAATAATCCCGAAAAAAGGGCGGCCTTTTTAGTTGTGGGGTCCAGGGTCATCTTCTCAAACTTTCGATCTTATTTTACACGTGTATCCAAACTGATCTTCGAAAGCCGATTTTGTTTCAATAAATCCATAACTTCGATAATTTTTTGATATTGAAGGGTCATATCTCCCCTCACGTGAATGACTGGAAGGTCGTTTTGCTGGGCCAACAATTTAATGCGGTTTTCTAATTCATCGATCGTCACCTGCTCCTGACTCCAATAGTAGACTCCTTCGCTATTAATGGTAATCGTTTGAAATCGTGCTTCCCGTGCAGGCGGCGTTCTGGTAGCGGTTTCAATCGGCAAATCAACCTGGATACTTTGCTCCAGCAAGGGCGTTGTGATCATAAAAATAATCAACAAGGCAAAGGACATGTCGATCATGGGAGTAACGTTTATCTCCGACAGCGCGGTCAATCGCTCTCGCTTATGGAAACTGCGCGCCATTACTGAAATCTTTTTGAAGCTGTATCCTCGAGCTCGATACGGTCTACCAAGGAGCTGGCAAAGTTTTCAAGTTCAATGACCCGTTTTTTGGTAAGGGACAGTAAAAAATTATAACCGAACACGGACGGAATGGCCACTAACAGCCCAGCAACCGTCGTCAGGAGAGCTCCGGACACTCCAGGCGCCAAACTGGCAATGCTGGCGGTACTCCCCAAACCAATGGCTCCAAAAGCATCCATGACACCCCAAACAGTTCCCAACAGTCCCATAAAAGGTGCTCCAGTCACAATCGAGGCAAGAAGGACCATCTTGCGCTCGTAATTGAGGCTCTGGTCGGCAACCGCTCTTTGTAATGCGTTTTCAGCATGAGAAACAGCGTTTTCCTGATCGGTGTCCGGTGCATCAATCTCAACTGCCCTGAAATAGGAATGCGTGGCAGCCTTTACCAGCGCTGCGTAGGGAATGGATTCGCTGAACACTTTGGTCTGGGCCAATTCCAACAATGAATTCGACTGTTCTATAGTGGACTCAAAGCGGGTGTTTAAATCGTACAGCTGCTTCAGTTCCATGGCCTTCCCAATCATAACCGTCCACGCAAGGGCGCTGAAAACTCCAAGGGCAAGTATTATAAGCTGACCAGCAGTATTGGATTGAAAAAAATAGGTCAGCACTCCGGGATCATTGGATTGGGCTAGGATTAAAAACATAGTTGAGGCTCTATATTTCTACCCTTTCTCCTTGAGCTTCAAAGGTAAAATGAATGCAAGACGTAGTTTTTTCTTTAACGTTTAGTTTCGACCAACCATCATTTTTGGTTTAATTTCGTTACAATTCCATGAACTTACGCCCATTTTATGGACCATAAAGCATCAACCCTCGAACAACTCAGCAAACACGGAGCAGCCATTTCCCAGAAGAACGCGCTGGTCGGATTCGACGGATTCGTCGACCGGATGACATCCGTAGTAAATAAACGCTTCGGACAGGGAGATAAGTTCGAAAGAATCGAGACCATCGAGATTTTCGGCAGTCGCGTATTAGAGGCGGCCGGCAAAAGCACAAATTTTGAACTATACGTAAATTTCGAAAAAATTGGTGGAAACGGACCTATCATGGCGAACGCCCTTCTCAATGCCGGAGCCAATACCCGCTATGTCGGAGCACTCGGTGACCAATCCGTGCATCCAGTCTTTTCTGAATTCGCAAAACGGACCAACGCCGTGTCCGTAGTCGATCCGGGTGTCACCCATGCCTTAGAGTTTGCGGACGGAAAAGTAATGCTCGGAAAAATGGCTACACTAGAAGATCTGACCTATGAAGCCATTTTGAGACACGTTGGCGAAGGGGAATTCTTTGACCTTCTATCCAGGCAGGATCTGATTAGCATGGTGAACTGGACCATGATACCTAACATGACCAAGCTGTTCTCAGACATGTTGGATCATGTCATCCCCAATTTACCACCACGCGACAGCAAACACTACTTTTTTGATCTGGCCGATCCCGTGAAACGCCCCAAAGGCGAAATTGAGACCGCGTTACGGACCATCGCTCGCTTTCAAAACTACGGAGATGTTACCCTGGGCCTAAATTTAACAGAATCAAAACAGGTGACCCAGATACTGGGCCAGCCGGAAGTAAAAGCAGATTCAGATGGCCTTCAATCCATGGCCAGCCACATTCGCAACGAGCTGAGCATTGGTTGCGTGGTCATTCACCCAAAGGAAACCGCAGCCTGTGCTACCAAGGAAGATACCTGTTGCATCACTGGACCCTACACCGAGGATCCGAAAATCACCACAGGTGCAGGAGATCACTTTAATGCCGGCTTTGCTGTGGCTCAACTGCTAGGATTTACTCTGGAAGCTTGTCTGACGGTCGGCGTATGTTTCAGCGGTCACTATGTCCGCACGGGTGACAGTCCGAGCCTCACCCACATACAGACTTTCATCCGCAATTGGAAGGACGATTGATGACCGATCCGGAGAAGGGATTGTTCATCACCTTCGAAGGTTCCGAAGGCACTGGGAAAACAACCCAGATACAAAGGCTGGCAATGCGGCTGGAAAAAAATGGCCGCCAGGTGGTCGTCACCCGCGAACCGGGAGGCACTCCATTGGGAGAGAAAATCAGACATCTTTTGATGCATTCCAAAAGCGGTGCCAATATGGTGCCTCGTACTGAGCTACTTCTTTTTGAAGCAAGTCGGGCCCAACACGTGGATGAACTGATAAAGCCTCAACTCGCCAGAGGCGCAGTTGTCATTAGCGACAGATTTCACGACTCGACAACCGTCTATCAGGGTGTTGGGCGTTCTATAAACGGCAAGTCCGTGGAAACTATCAACGAGTTCGCCATTAATTCGCATGTACCTGACCTGACAATCCTGATAGATCTGGATCCAGAAGAAGGATTCCAGCGTATTCAAGATCGAAATACGGATCCCCCAGACCGGATGGAACAGGAAAACATGAATTTTTATCAAGCAGTCCGGCAGGGGTTTTTGGATCTTGCGGAAAAAGAGAAATACCGATTTCTAATAATCGACGGCAACCAATCCGTAGACGAAGTAGAAGAGGTTATTTGGAATGAAATTAAAGAGCGTATTAAATGATCCGCTCCGTTCTTCCAATCCGGTGGAAGTCTTGGAACGTTCGCTCGAAAAAGGTCGGTTGCCGCACGCGATACTTTTGCATGGCAGCCATTATGCCTTTCTGGAGGAGGTCGCATTGGGATTAGCCTCGGTGCTTCTTGCCGTCGCCACTAAGAGTTCGACTGAAAATCGATTCAAAAAAGTTGAAAAACATCCTGATTTTTTTCCGCTACGCCCCTCCAAGAGAGCTAGGGCAATTCCCGCAGATGATACCCGGGAACTCATTCGTCGAATCCAACAATCCCCTCACCAAAGCGAAAGAAAAGTCGCTGTCATATACGAGGCAGACCGATTGGGAGCCACCTCCCAGTCCACCAGCGCCAACATCATATTGAAGACTCTGGAAGAGCCACCTCTGGACACAACCATCATTTTGATTTCCACCCGTCCCTACGCACTTCTTGATACTATCCGGAGCCGTTGTTTTAATTTTCGCATACAGGCTGCGTTTGAACCCACAGACAATGACTCCTGGCAAAAATGGCTTCGGGATTATTCAAATTTTTTGGAAAACCTCATCCAACTAACTTCGGATAAGGAAAGCATTGCTGCCTCCTTCATGGCTGTTTATGGCTTGATCGTACGCTTCAACTCGATTCTGACCGAAATGGTCGCCGATCATTGGAAGGCTGAACGAGAAAACTTGCCAGAGGAAATGACAGATGAAGAAAAAAATGCAACCAAGGAAGGAGCAGCCAAAGGTATTCGAGCTGGATTGTTGAAAGAAATCGAACACCAGACCAGGACCACCTCTGCACCTTACCTAAAAGGCGTAAAAACTGGTGATGTGACTCTTAAATTCGCAGACAGCATTGCCGAGTTTGAAAAAATTTCCGGACTCCTAAATGTAAACCTTCGGGAAGATACCGCACTGGAAGACTATTTTCTTTCCTGCCTTCGTATTTGGACGCGGTAGGAAGAAATCCTCCTCCTAAACTTACTTTTTTACGTATGGGACCACATGTCATCTCGTTCAGCCGTTGTGAGGACGACACTTTTGGTAAACCGAATCGTCCTTCCATCCGCCTGAAGAAAATCCTCGAGGTAAAGGTAGAAAGCGATGCTCATTGCGGCGCAACCGTAATACACCGCACAAAGGTTGCCTCGGATCCAGCTCAACCAAACTTTAGGCAGGTACATCTCACATTCATTCAAAATTATTGGTTGAACTTAATTATAAAGGTTTTTCAGTTAGTCCTGATGAGCTTGGAGAAAACATACTTACCAAGGACCTTGATTTATTATAACTGCCCAGGAATAACGTTTTGGAAATTGGAAAAGATGCCGTCGTGCAGATTAAGTGACTTCGCAACCTCTGTCATCAAATCGAAGAATTTCAGAAAGGTCTCCTGAACCAAGTTTTGGAAAAATCCCGCGAAGGAGAATTTTACCGAAAGACCGATATCATGGGAATCGTCCTTGAGGGAGGAAAGATAAAGGTGGAAGATAAAATCACCGTAGAGTTGCCGTTCAAAACTTACAAAGAACTGGAGAGAGTTTAATGAACAAACTCATTCAATCGCTAAGCGATTGAATGTAGGCCACCAACTGGTCCAGTTGCTCTTCGCTAATCACACTCGCATAAGGTGGCATTGCCGGAGCAAAGCCCTTCACCACCTTGACCGGCGAATTCATAATAGACTCACGAATATAAGCTTCGTCGGCGATAAGTTTTGTGCCATCGACAAATTCGCGTTCCCGCCCAATGATGCCGTACAAGCTTGGGGCAATTGTTGTTGGCTGAGGTAAATGACATGCCTGACACCCCATGGTTGTGAAAAATGCCTGGCCCACTTCTGCTTCTGGACTGAGCTGAACCACTTCTTCCGCTTCGCTTAAAATGGGCGGGACCGTAACCAGCCCATAGACAACAGCCGTTCCACCAATAAAAGTAGCATAAATGATTTCCTTCCAGCGTGGAATCTTACGGTAGCAATTCATCATGTGTTTGATTATGACCAGGCCGACCATAATCACGGCAGCGATGGTGATATTTCGGTCCGCTCCGTAGGTGGAAGGAAAGTGGGCACTTACCATCAGAAAAATGACCGGAAATGTGATGTAGTGATTGTGCCAACTCCGAATCTTGGCCTGTTTACCCAATTTCAGGTCATGTGGATTGCCTACCTTCAAGTTCTCCATCATTTTATCCTGGTTGGGCATGATGTGAAAACGGACATTTGCACTCATCCAGGTGCCCATCATAGCACCCATTTGCAGGAATACTGCACGACCGTTGAAAATAGTTTCCAACCAGGACGAATATATCAGAAGCGCCACAAAGGTTATAGCGATACCTGCCCAAGCTTCATTTCGTAAAGGACTCCTCCAAACTGCATCGTAAAAAAACCAACCGAAAATCAAAGAAACGAAACTGATCACCATTCCCATGTATGCGGGAAAGTCGGTCTTAGATGGATCCAGAAGCAATGTACCGCCGCGTGTGTAAAAAACGGATACGAGCAAAACAAATCCACTAATCCACGTGGTATATGACTGCCATTTAAAGATATGGAGTCTGGCTGGAATCTCTTCCGGATTGATAATCCTTTTCTGCAAAAAGAAGATACCTCCACCGTGCAACATGTTCATGCAGCCCTGCGATTTCTCATTGTCGTTCTCCTCCAAAAGGTTGATTTCCATCCATGTGAATAATAGCGAATTGCCGATCCACATGACGGCCGCCAAGATGTGAATGAATCGAAATACAATATTCAAAAATTCAATCAGACCGGCTTCCATAGTTTAAACAGGAAAAAAATTAATTATTTGTAGGAGAGGAGCTGGCTCCCGAAATAAATATGCAATGAATGATCAAATCGGGAGCAAGCTCACTTCCTACATCAGTTTTGCAATACATCAAACGGACGAGGGCTGTTTGGGTTTCACCGAATCCTTATCATACAACGACAACAAGACTCGCTCCGGAGTCATTGGCGAAACGATTTCATCGGGAACATTAAGGCGGAATGCATCAATAGCACGTTGAATCGCAAAATAAGCCGCGATCCCATACATGAAGGGTGGTTCGCCCACCGCTTTGCTTCCCAAGGGACCCCCGGGATTGTCGGCATTCTCCAGAAAACGCACCTCGATGTCATTGGGCAGAAAATCCCCATCCGGTGCCTTGTAAGTAGACAGGGAATGAGAAAGCAATAAACCATCATCGCTATAAGCCAATTCCTCCAATGTTACCCAGCCAATCCCTTGGGCCAGTCCACCTTCAACCTGGCCCAGATCAACGGAGCGAATAATTCCTCTCCCCAAATCATGTACCAACCTGGCCAAGTCTATAGTGTAGTTGCCTCGAAGACAATCGACTGTGACCTCGATAATACAGGTTCCATAAGTATGATAATGGAACGGATGGTTTTCTTTTTTAGTATAATCGTAGTGCAGGCCGGAAGGGGTATAAAATCCATGTGCCATCAGTTGGACCCGGGAAAAGTATGTATTTAATACCAGTTTCTCCCAAGTAAGGTCTGTTGCAAATCCCTTCAAATGAACAATGTCATCTTCGATGGTGATTTCCTCCGGCTTTCCACCCAGTTCTTTAGCGGCAACTTCTTTGAGGCCCACCAAAATCTCCTTACAGGCATTGATTGTCGCATTTCCGTTCAGGTCGGAAGTAGCACTCGCTGCACTTGGAGATATATTTGCAATTCGCGATGTGTTGGTACTGTTGCACCGCACGTGCTTTTCGCTGATTCCGAACATACGAGAGACAATTGCAATCATGTTCGAACTGACACCCTGCCCCATTTCTATACCACCGGTAGTCACACTCACAGAACCATCAGTGTAAACATGAACTAAGCTACTGCCCTGATTGAGAAAGGTCTTGGTGAAACTAATGCCGAAACAAACCGGCATCACCGCATAACCTTTTTTCTTTCCTCGATTGGATGCGTTGAAGGAATCCACTCGCTTTTTGACTCCTTCAAAATCAAAAGCCTCTGAAGCCTCATCCCAAGTTCTTTGCATGCGGCACGCGGAAACCTCCTGACCATAATGGAAACGATAGCCGTTTGAAATCAAGTTTCTGGATTGTATCCATTCAGGTGCGACGCCCATCACGATGGAGGCCTTGTAAATGGCAGACTCCAATGCAAACATGCCTTGTGGTCCGCCAAAACCCCGGTAAGCCGTGTTGGGAGGCAGGTGAGTCCTACAAGCAGCCGCAAGTATTTTAACATGCGGGATCGCATAGGCATTGGTGGCGTGCAATACGGTTCGCTCAAGAACTGGTAGCGACAAATCTACGAAGGCACCTGAGTTCTGGTAATGCGCTACATCGAAAGCCAATATTTTTCCATCTTGGGTAAGGCCAACTTTAAAGTCTTGTTTGTAGGGGTGCCGTTTACCGGTCATTTTCATGTCTTCGACGCGATTAAGCACAATCTGAACCGGGCGCTGCAAATCCATGGCTGCAATTGCAGCCATACAGGCCCAATGAGTGGCTTGATCTTCTTTGCCGCCAAATCCACCACCCAAGCGCTTCACATCGACTTCGACTTTGTGCATGGGTACTCCTAACACGGCGGCAATCCATTTTTGCACAGCCGAGGGACTTTGCGTAGAACTGAAAACTTTGATTTGACCATCTTCAATCGGCAAAGCCCGGCAACGGTTTGTCTCCAAATAGAGGTGATCCTGTCCGGCCAAATCAACCTTACCTTCGATAACGTGGTCACAGTGCTCCCAAACGGATTCCACGTCCCCTTTTTCAAAAACCCTGGTCTCTTGGAGGACATCGCCCTCTTCAAAGGCTTTTCTGGGGCAAACGGTTACCGGTAAGGGCTCAATATCCGCTTTGCAGGCCTTGAGAGCCTTACGACCCAATTCTACTGATTCCGCGACAATCATAGCAAGTGGATGCCCCTCATACATGACCTCCACATGCGCGAAGAGTGGTTCATCCTGAATGACTGCTCCTATGATCTTGGTGCCGGGAATATCCTCAAAAGTGTAAACGCCGCGTACCCCTTCCATTTTTTCTGCACCAGATGTATATAATTTCTGGATCTTTCCATGTGCAATCGGTGAACCAAAAATAACACCATGCAGCATTTCCTCAGGAGGAGCCACATCATCGGTGTACTCGGAAAGGCCCGTCACGTGCAGTTCACTGTCACAGTGACGCATATATGACCTCCTCACTAATGATTTCAGGAAAACACTTGATAAAGTGCGCCAACAATAACTGCCGGGCTAATAGCCGCTTGTAATCTGCAGAGCCTCTCACGTCAGAAATCGGTTCAAACTCCGTCTGGGCAATGTCGATCGCTTCCATGGCCAATTCATTTGTCAACGCTTGTTTGGATATGAAGGAACTGGCTTCTTTTAAATACAAGGGAATGGGCGCAACCCCACCCAAGACTAAATAAGCTTGTTCGATAAATCCATTTTCCGCCTCGAACCTTGCTGCGGAGTTCACAGTCGCAATGTCTAGCACTGACCTTTTGGAAACTTTTTCCCAATTGATAAGTGATTTTTCACCGGGCGTGAAAAAAGAGATCTTTTCAATTATCTCATCCTCGGTTTTCGCCAATTGCTTATATCCGAGGAAAAAATCTTTCAGTGGAATGGATCGAAGCTCATCTCCGCCCTCAAGGTGAAGTTCCGTGTTCATAGCCAGTAACAAACAGGTCATGTCCGCAATTGGCGATGCGTTACAGATGTTTCCTCCGATCGTGGCCCGAGTTCGAATGGGCCAACTGGCGATAAGCTCATTGTAGACCTGGATGTCCGGAATCGCCTTTATAATTAACGGATCATCTCCAAATGCCTGAAACGACATACGAGAGTCGACAATCGTGTGCCCGTTCTCCTCAACAACGGGTGCAACGGTTTCTATATTATTTAATAAGTGAACTTGTTGATAAGGTATCTCCTCGCCCCGTTGCACATAGAGGTCCGTCCCTCCTCCGATTACCACAGGTCTTTCTTTGAAAGAAGAAGAGTCTGGCTCCGCAATGGATTCAATCTTAGCTAATCGCTCAGGTATGGTTTCAAAGTAGTCGGGTAAAGCACCCAGGACACAAAGGAGTTGAATGCGATCATCACCATTCAATTGCGCCGCAAGTTTTTCCACGACTTGATCACCGGCTTCCTTGATGGAACGGTATCCGGTGCAGCGACACAAATTTCCGGATATGGATTCCCGAACACCAACCGATGAAATTGGTCTTTTTGGATCCATCAGCCAACCGGTCATGGCAACCACAAAGCCGGGAGTACAGTAACCACATTGAGTTCCGCCACAATCGACCATCGCCGCCTGAACCGGAGATAACGTATCCTGGTTCAATCCTTCAATTGTGACCAAATGCTTGCCCGTGAGCTCACCCATGGGAATCAAACAGGAGGTCATCGGTGCATAGGAAACCGTACCATCTTTCAGGCTTCCCAACAAAACGGTGCAGGCACCACAATCACCCTCTTTACAACCTTCCTTTGTTCCAGTTAGACGCGCCGAATCTCTAAGGTAATCCAATACCAACCGTCCTGGAGATTCCCAAGCAGTAACTTCCTGATTGTTGAGGATAAACCGGATAGCGCACTTTGGTTTCATTAATGTTTCAAGGCATTTCTTTCAGGATTTGGGCAGCAACACTCACCGCAATTTCCTGGGGGGTATCGCTATCGATCGCAAGACCGGCAGGAGCAATGATTCG
>DDZZ01000064.1 GCA_002346535.1 Opitutales bacterium UBA2995
TATTTGGCTTGGCATGACGACTTTGCGAATCCGGACAGTGAGGATCTCATCGCACGGGAATCTTCCCGACTCGCTGCCGTGGCGCCTCTGAACTGCCAGTCCACCATGGATTTGGACTGGTGGGTTGACAATATCCCCGGTTACGACGATTGGCACCGACAACCAGATGAGGATTCCAGCTTATCAGGTATCACTCGGCTTGCATTGATTAAAGAGATTTCGATCATCAATCACATCAGCTCTGACGATCCACCCACCTTCATGATATACAACATGAAGCCCGATGACCAGATCCCGGAGGATGCCCATCGAGCGGAGGGCTGGAAGATTCACCACGTCAACTTTGGGATCGCCATGGAGGAAAAACTGCGCCGCGCAGGGGTCGAGGTGACCTTAAAATACCCGGGTATCAACACGCGTTATGAAAGCATCGAGGAACTTTTCTTAGATAAACTTTTATGGGAGGGGAAGCGCGAAAAATTTAAGGCATTTGAGCCGGCCAGATTCGAAGGAACTTCTGGACAGACGTTACGTTACCAATTATTGAAGCCTCGCGATTACAACCCGAGAAAAGACTATCCACTAGTGGTTTTTCTTCACGGAAGTGGTGGTCGCGGTCCCGCTAATATACGCAACCTGACCGATTCCAGTATTCCCGCACAGCTTGCTTCTGATGAGGTGTATGGGAAATACAATGCTTTCTATTTAGTGCCCCAGTGTCCCGGACCCAACACTTGGGGGCAGGGCGACTGGATGGAAACTCGACCACAAGTGCGGCCCAGTATCCAGGACACCTTATACGAATTGATCGATGAAACAGTTGAGAGTTATTCAATCGACCCAAGAAGGCTTTATGTCACCGGACTCTCCATGGGCGGTTTTGGAACTTTCAGTGCAGTTGCAGCCAGGCCGAATTTTTGGGCGGCAGCCGCACCTGTTTGTGGGGGTTGGACTCCTGAGGATGCGAACAGACTAGCGGGTGTTCCGATGAGAATTTATCACGGGGATCAGGATAGAGCCGTCGATGTGCAATATTCGCGCGATATTTACGCTGCCATATTGGCGACCGGTGCTTCCGACCTTGAGTACATCGAGTATCCCGGTGTTGGACACAATTCTTGGCTCAATGCATATTGGGACGAATCCCTTTGGAGTTGGATGTTTAAACAAAAGCGGTAAGCCTCTTAATCCTTTTGCCCTCAAAACTTTTCAAATCACAAACTGAATTTATGAATAAAATCATTAATATGATTACCGTGGCCTCAATCTTTGTGGGCCTGGTATCCTCGAAAGCTGATGATCGGCCGAATATCGTTTTCCTTTTTACTGACGATCATGCTCCACACGCCATAAGCGCTTATGACGGGTGGTTGAAAAAGGTGCGGGCTACTCCGACTATCGATAAGCTGGCCGCCGAGGGCATGCTGTTCGTTAACAGTTTTTGCACCAACTCTATATGCGGGCCGAGTCGTGGTGTTATTCAGACCGGAAAACACAGCCACAAGAATGGATTCATGAACAACGGGAATACTTTCGATTGGAACCAACAGACTTTCCCCAAGCTCCTGCAGAAGGCCGGTTACCAAACAGCCATTTTCGGGAAGTCTCATTTGAGAGGCCATCCACGGGGTTATGACAAGTGGGCTGTGCTGCCAGGGCAGGGGCTTTATTACAATCCTGATTTTATCACTCCTGAAGGCACCATTACCATTGAAGGTTACTGCACAGATCTTGTGACGGATATGGCTGTTGATTTCCTCAAGGAGGATCGCGATGAGGATGAACCCTTCATGCTCATGGTTCAGCACAAGGCACCGCACCGCAATTGGATGCCGGCTTTGCGTCACCTCGATCTTTATGACAACATCGTCCTTCCTGAACCGGATACTTTGTTTGATAATTGGAGTGATAATGCCTCTGCAGCTCCTAATCAGGAGTTGGAAATCGACCGGCATATGCACCTGAATTTTGATCTGTTTGTTGACCTTGATAAGGACTTTTTTGATCCGACTCCTGACTTGCCGGCGGACAGGTCGGCATGGCGTAACATGAAGCGCATGACGGACGAGCAAATGAAGATTTGGCGTGCTGCTTATGCTCCCCGTGATGCTGCCTTTCATGCAGCGAAGTTGAAAGGAAAGGACCTGGTGCGTTGGAAATACCAACGCTATGCCAAGAATTATTTGCGTTCATTGAGAGGCGTGGATGATAGCCTCGAACGTCTTCAGGCTACCCTTACCCAGCTAGGCCTGGACGATAATACGATCGTGATTTATAGTTCCGACCAGGGATTCTATATCGGGGACCATGGTTGGTATGACAAACGATGGATGTACGAAGAATCGCTGAAAATGCCCTTCATTGTAAAATGGTTGGGCGCAGTCAAGCCTGCTTCCAGAACGAATCTTATGATTCAGAATATTGATTACGCACCGACATTTCTTGATATAGCCGGAGCCGATATTCCCGATGATATGCAAGGTGTATCCTTACTGCCACTACTAAAGGGTGAAAGGCCCAGCGATTGGCGAAAGAGTATTTATTATCATTATTACGAATATCCGAGCGTCCACATGATTCCCCGTCACAACGGGGTTCGGACAAATCGTTACAAACTCATGCATTTCTACGAATTTGACGAATGGGAGTTTTACGATTTGAAGGAGGATCCCGATGAGTTGCACAACTTGTATAATGATCCTGATTACACGAGTCAAATCAAGCGGCATGAGCGGGAGCTTAATCGCTTGGTAGCTTATTATGAGGACGATAGCGACACCTCGGCGAAACCTATGGAGTGGCGGATCGAAGTGCGTCAAAAAAGAGGTTGGGAAAACATGAAACGGTGACTCGTGGAATTTATATTTAAATTAAGGAATCGTATCGGATGATTGCTAAATTTTTTGCATAGTTTTGGTCCTGGTTTCGTCACTAGGACGGATCTCCTGCTCCAAATCAGAAGAGGCAATTAATCTGGCACCTGTAGCCAAAGGCCAAGCTCACTCCCATCTAATCACCACCGTTATGATA
>DDZZ01000051.1:0-525 GCA_002346535.1 Opitutales bacterium UBA2995
GCAACCCTGGATCTCGCGGCAAGGTTGCTCAAAAACCAGGCCGAAAGGGACGCAAAAGAAGGATTCGCTTTTTCCACCGACTCCAACTGGCAAAGAGAATTTGAAGCCGCATTCCCGTTCAAAGAAACTCCGGATCAATTGTCCGCCATAGAAACGACCAAAACCGACATGGGGAAACCTCACCCCATGGACCGGTTAATTAGCGGCGACGTGGGTTTTGGGAAAACGGAAGTGGCCATCCGAGCGGCGTTCAAAGCGGTTTTGGATGGCAAACAAGTGGCCATCCTCGGACCCACCACGGTCCTCACCCAACAGCACTATCGAACTTTTCGGGAACGGATGGCTTCGTTTCCCGTTTCAGTGGAAATGCTCAACCGGTTTAGGTCCAAGACAGAACAGAGTAAAATCCTGGAAGAGTTGGGAGCGGGAAAAATTGACATCATCATAGGAACACACCGGCTATTGTCCCAAGATGTAGGATTTATGGATCTAGGATTGCTGATAATCGATGAAGAACACCGATTT
>DDZZ01000051.1:822-50572 GCA_002346535.1 Opitutales bacterium UBA2995
ATAATCGATGAAGAACACCGATTTGGCGTGAAACACAAAGAAAGGTTGAAAGAATACCGACTCAATGTCGATGTGTTGTCGCTCAGCGCAACCCCTATTCCCAGGACATTACATCTGGCTTTGATGGGGGCGAGAGATCTGAGCGTTATCGAAACCGCGCCAATCAATCGACGGCCGATAGAAACGATAATAAAGAGCTATGACCATGAAACCGTTCAGTCGGCGATCCGTGCTGAAAAAGCACGTGGCGGCCAGGTATTTTATCTGCATAACCGTGTTCAGACAATAGATGCGGTAGAAGCACGATTAAAGGACTTGGTCCCGGACGTTTCCTTTGCGGTAGCCCACGGCCAGATGCCGAAGGGAACTCTGGAAAGAATCATGAATCGATTCGTCGAAGGCGAATATGACGTATTGGTCTCCACAACCATAATCGAATCCGGGCTGGATATACCTAATGCAAATACAATTATAATCGAGGCTGCAGATCGATTTGGTCTGGCCCAACTCTACCAAATTCGGGGGAGGGTCGGAAGATTCAACCGGCAAGCATACGCCTACCTCCTTTTGCACAGACATGCTTCCGTACTCGATCTAGCCAGAAAACGTCTGGCCGCACTCAAACAGTATAATCAGCTTGGTGCCGGATTCCGGATAGCTATGAGAGACCTTGAGCTCAGGGGAGCCGGAAACCTTCTGGGTGCGGAACAAAGCGGTCACATCGCCGGGGTTGGATTTGACCTATATTGCCAACTTTTAAAACAAAGCATCGCCCGCCTAAAAGAGGATTCCACAGCCCTCCGAATCAGGGCAACAGTCAGACTGGATTTCATTTTTTTCGGAGAAGGCGCAACCATTCAAAAGACAGTAGCCCGGGACAGCTATCAAGCTATCAAAAACGAAGAAATTGAATCCACGAAAGGCCGGGTCCAAGAGGCAAATATTCCAATCTACTACCTGGATGAAGCCCGATTGCGAATTGAAGCATACAGGCAATTGGCCATGGCGGAGGACGTGGAAGAAATAGGAGAAATCGAGGATTCTTTGGTGGATCGTTACGGCAAGTTCCCTAAAGAAGTGGGAGCCCTTATTCAAGTGTCGAAGGTGCGGACACTTGCTGAGGAAAAAGGTATCGATCTCGTGGAAACCCAAGGGAATAAATTGAAATGTCGCCTCGCAGGATCAAAACAGGACGATTTCCTGATGATCGGGCACCGTTTCCCCCGGTTAGAATCGAGAGACCCTTTTAAGAAATTACAAGAAATACTGCAATTTATCCAGCGCTATGTGTAAGATACCAATGCTGACTTCAGGGCCCGCAGGAAAGTTTTCTGAACATATTCAGCTTTTCCCACTCAAGGAAGATGGAAGCAAACTTGACGAATTGCAGGTAAGGCCCTACGAATACACCCTTTAAAAGTCCGCCGAATACTAAAGAAAGTATGAAGAATTTTGTGAAAGTTGGCACCATTCTGGCCAGCATGCTCTATACGAATGCACAGGCCCAGGATTCTGCCTATGATTCATTGCCCACCGAGAATGGTATCGCAGCTATTGTTGAGTCAACGATCATCACACACGAAGAGTTGCGTAAAGACCTCGCTCCCCTGGTCCCTCAACTGCAGCGCAAGGCACGCACCAATCAGGAATTTCAGGAAATGTTATCAGAGCTGCAGCACGACGTTCTAATGAATCTCATAGACCGTGTGCTCATCATGAAAGAATTTCAGGAGAAGTTCGTTTCAAAAGGCTACCAAATGCCTAGGTCTTTCGTGGAAAACCGTTTTGACGATGTATTAATCAACGAGTTCAACAACGACCGGGCCAAATTCCTCGATTATTTGAAAGGTCAGGGTTACAACATGCGTGAGTACCGGCAAAAACTGCGCGAGGAGGTGATTGTGCAAATCATGCTTAGCCAGCAACGAAGATCACGATCTATCCTGAGTCCGGCAAAGATTGAAGATTATTACCAAGAGAACCGAAATCGATTCTATCAGGAAGAGCGCGTCCATCTTAAACTCATTCGATTGGCACCTTATGCATCGGAGAACCTCGATCTCCTCATGCAAACAGCCAAAAAGATAATTGAGGAGCTGGAATCAGGTCAGGAATTTGAGGAACTCGCCAAGAAATACAGTCAGGATACCCGAAAAGACCGAGGAGGCGATTGGGGTTGGATCAACCGCTCTGATATTCGCGATGAACTCAGCGGTGTTGCCTTTTCCTTGAACCAGGGAGGACACAGCGAACCGATTCAAGTTAAGAACGATCTCTTTATACTGAAAATTGAGGACCGGAAGGATGCTGGAGTACAACCTCTGAGGGATGTCCGAGATCAGATAGAAGGGATTTTAGCCAGCCAAATGGCACGGGAGGAATCAGATAAATGGCTGGAAAGTCTTCGTGAAAAGGCCTTCATAAAATTTTATCTTTAATTCCAAGTCACAGACTTTCCCAAGCGGGACTGCAAAGTATGACATAATCAGCCTCTCATCAAAGCTGCTATCCGAAGCAGGTTCATTATCAAATCTACTTGGATGGAGTAAATCGGCTTTAAACTAATTGAAGACATTACAAACTGGTTGCCGTCATTATGGAACTCACCCGAAGGCTCATACAGGGACAGTTGGGAGACCCCCTTTGTTGGATAGCCCGGAATCCGTATTTGAATATGCTCTTCCAATTAGGATTGGTATAGAATTTGAAAAATTCTATACCCTGTACCTGAACAGAAAAAACAGGTTGATTCGACCTATAGAAGTTATGGTTGGGACAGCGAAGCAGCCTAGTTCATCCAACAGAATTTTTCAAAGATGCTGTAAGGCTGGGCGCTTCTGCCATCAACGTTTTTCATAATCGTACAAGTGCCTATACATCAACCATTTAATCCGATATCCAAGTAACCAAAAGATTGAACGAAGCTGCCGAAATTATGGACATAAACCTATTGGACCACCTAATTGTTGGTCATCCTGAACAGGATCCGAGAAAAACCGGATTATACAGCTTCAAAGATTCCGGGTTAATCTAAAAATAAAGAAAAGCCCAAAATCTGCCCCTCAACTCGATATTATTTCCCGGAAAAAGGACTTGGCAAAGACAAGGACACTCAACAATTTACCCCTCTTTACTTAATAGGTGGGATACCCAAGTGGCCAACGGGGGCAGACTGTAAATCTGCTGGGGCAACCCTTCGGTGGTTCGAATCCGCCTCCCACCACCATACTTCGTCTCGTGGCTGCGGGACTAAGGATGACACGACCAACCTCGTCTACCAAGGATACCCAATAGATGAGAACCTTGGTTCGACGCAGTGAGCCAACTATAAGGCGAACGAAGATGGGTCGAGTCCATAGAACTTTTGTCACAGCACCGCCAAGAGGAAATTGAACCAGCTCCTGCCTAAAAGTTCTTTCTGGAAATCCGTGCCAAAAATATATGATTATTGTCCATTAGGTTATACCTAACAAGAAATGCAGGTTGTACTAGATTACGGAGAAACCGGACTGCCATTGGATCTCACTGGACTGGATGTCACCATACTGTCTCCCCAGTTTCTTCCCGGGCTCACTGATGAAAGGCAAAGTTTCATAGAAGCATCCCGTAAACCTATAGGGAGTAAAGCTCTAAGAAAACTTATCGATAAGGACGAAGAAGTCGCCATAGTTATTCCCGACATCACAAGGGCCCTTCCCAATGAAAGGTTACTAAATTGGTTATTTGAGGAGCTTGCCCATGTTCCGTCTGATCATTTTTTAATAATTTCAGGCACCGGAACCCATCGAGCCAATACAGGAGAGGAGTGGCACTATATGGTCGGTGAACGGATTTACAAAAAGTACTCCTGCATTAACCACCAAGGATTCGAAAAGGATACGCTCTCTTTGGCCGGAACTTCGCAATTTGGATACGATGTATTTTTTAATAGCCGATACATGAAGGCGGACCGCCGGATATTGATGGGTTTTATCGAACCTCATTTTATGGCAGGTTTTTCGGGAGGGTATAAGGCCGTTTTTCCGGGAATTACAGGAACTGAGGCTATAATGAAATACCATAGCGCGGAAAACATCGGACATCCAAAAAGTACATGGGGCGTTCTTAAAGACAACCCGACTCAAGCCAACGTCAGGGCAGGCGGTGCACTCAGTTCAGTGGATTTTCTGGTAAATGTAACGCTCAATAACCGGCGAGAAATAACGGGATTCTTTTTGGGCGATGTAATTGAGGCTCATGAGGCGGGTTGTAGTTTCTGCAAGGGTACAGCCATGATGGCCTGCCAAGAACCATTTGATATCGTGGTAACGTCAAATAGTGGCTACCCCCTCGATCAAAATCTTTACCAATCCGTCAAGGGCATGTCTGCGGCAGCCCAAATTACCAAACCGGGAGGCCTGATAATCTCCGCCTCAAGATGCAACGACGGCTTTCCAGAACATGGTAATTTCAAAAAATTTCTTTTGGAACATGACTCGCCCGTTTCCATGTTAGAAACCATTTACACCCCGGGATTCGAGCAGCTGGATCAGTGGCAAGTGCAACTATTGGCGCTCATACTCAAAAAATATCGCGTCGAACTATACAGTGAGTTAGAACCGGAATTAGTGAAACAGGCACACTTTATTCCCATTACAAATGTGCGAAGAGCCATCGATAATGAAATTGATAGGCTGGGCGGAAAAGCACGAATTGCCGTCTTGCCGGAAGGACCGCTCACTATTCCCTATCTTCAATGACTTTCAAAGGTCGGGAATCACCTCTGGATAAACCTGACCTGTCGAGCTGATTTTGAAAATATATATCAACCCCGGCCGGAGCTCTGAATAAACAGCGGTCCCAAACACAGCTTCAATTCCATAGTCGATCAACCGCCGCTTATCATGAGCGAGATCCCAAATTTCCGCCCAAAATAAATCTCTCTCTCTAAAGCCTAATTTGGCCAAAAGACCCCGATACCGTTCAGGCTCACGACCGTGAACCGTAATTGGAAAGCCTTCGCTCGGTGACATGTATTCACCGTATACCCTACGCCATAAATAAAGTGATCTTCCTTTCCCATCTCTGACAAATTCATCGCCGAATTTGACGATCAACGCATCGAAATGGACTACATCGCCTTCCAAAGTAAATTCGCTCTCAAGGACTACTTCCAAGGGATCGGTCCTGGCTGTTTCCACGAACTTTAGCGTCGTCAGCGTTTTCCCATCTTTTTCGGTCTGACGCATCACCTTTGCATAACCGATCTGCTCCTCAACCGTAAGGTTCTCAATAGCTCCCTTTAATTCCTTATTTTCAGTAAGCAGAGCCTGAATTGTCAACCCAGTCTTTAGAAAAGCGATCCCGAGAATTCCACCAACTGCAATACCGGCTATGGATACTCCTCCCCAAAACAATTTGCTGGTCATGGACATCATGAAACCCAAAGCTGTGAGAATTTTAAAAAATCACAAGAATACAAACTAAGAACTAGTCAAGGAGATCTGCCCAAACAAAAAAAGGCACCCAAACGGGACGCCTTTTTTAGGTCATCAAGTATTTATTCAGGAAAGTAATAAATTTCCAAAAAAGCGTATCCGGAAGTCCAGTTTACACCGCCCACTAAAGCTGTGTTAGGTCCCGAGTTGAGGGTAGTTACAATTGCAGCTTCATTTTTATTAGGTGGAGCAATCCCGGTTTCGATAATTTCTGCAATCCTTGGATTGGTTGGCCAATTGTCGTTTATGTCGAGTCGATCTGCTCCGAGATACAATTCCAAAACATGATCGTTCAAACGATTTTCTACATCAGGCGGAAAACTTGGACCAATCGCACGAATGAAGACTCGTGCTGGAGTAGTACCGCTAACAATGAATCTTCCAATTATTTGCTTATCACCAGACTCTACAAATTCACGTGTGGAAATATTCACCAGTTTGGTGTTCTTAGCATAATCGACTTCAAAGACTTCTGCGATGAAAGAAATCGGGATCGATATTTCCGCCATCGAGTCAAAATCTTTGGATCAGTTCCTGGAAGCTAAAATCGATCATGTGTTCAGCGCATTCATTTCGGGATACAGACAAGGAAAGATTTTGTAATTCGAAAAAATTACTCTCATCCGTCTTTGAACCGTAGGCCGATTCGTGAGCTTGCCTTTTGGAAGGGTTAATCATTTTATCGGAACATCATGTCAATCGAAGATCCAGTCTGGACACAACTTCGGGAAGAAGCTGAAAAAACAGCAGCAAACGAAAAACTGCTGAGCAGATTTGTTGAAGAAGTTATCCTCAGCCAGACATCACTCGAAAGAGCGGTCAGTCTATACTTGGCTCAAAAACTGGACTGCCAGAACTTTCCAGTGAAAACGATTTTTGACCTGTTCTGGCAAATTGCCCAGGAAGACGAGGTTTTTCAAAGGGCGATTCGAACCGACCTCCAGGCAATTTCTGACAGGGATCCTGCCTCCGAAGGAATTCTCGCTCCATTTCTGTATTTTAAAGGATTTCATTCCCTAACCGCCTACCGATTGGCCCGCAACCTCTGGCAATCGAAACGGAATGACCTGGCGCTATTCCTGCAAAGCTTGATTTCCGAACAATGGGGCGTCGATATTCATCCAGCCGCACAAATTGGCAATGGTATCCTAATCGACCATGCCACCTGTGTGGTAATTGGAGAAACCGCAGTCGTTGGAAACAACGTTTCCATATTGCATGACGTCACTCTGGGAGGCACTGGCAAAGAAAAGGGTGACCGGCATCCTAAGGTTAGTGATGGAGTTCTAATCGGAGCTGGAGCAAAAATCCTGGGGAATGTAAGAATAGGCATCGGTGCCAAAATCGGGGCGGGTAGTGTTGTATTGCAGGATGTCCCGAACCATTGCTCCGCAGCTGGCGTTCCGGCCATGATAGTGGGCAAATGCAAGGTCGACCAGCCGGCATTGAGCATGGACCACCACATCCAGGATCCGGTTATTTAGACCAGATTGACCGGATTCACGTCGAACACGTCGATGACGTCTTCCGGCATCGGGAAGTCCTCGCGCAGTTGCAACAAGACTGGCATCGTTTTGGATACATTCTTGGTGAAATACCAAATTTGATACCGATAATAATCTTTGATCTTTTCAATGGGTGCCGGAACAGGGCCCCTTATTTCCAGCCAATTAAGGTCAGATTTTTCTAGGTGCTTCACCCATTGCTCTGCAAAGAATTCCACCTTTTGCGGATTCATTCCCCGGAAAAGGTGATGAATCAGGTTACGGTAAGGCGGATACTCGTGCTCTTTGCGTGTCTGTAGCTCATCCTCCAAAAATCCATGGAAGTCTTCACGCCTAGCATATTGTATCGGCCCAACATGCGGAGTGAAAGATTGAACGATTACCTCACCAGACAAGTCGCCACGGCCAGCCCTACCCGCAACCTGGACCAATAGCTGAAATGTCCGCTCGTGAGCCCTGAAGTCAGGAACGTGCATCGATAAATCGGCGTCGATAAGCCCGACCAACGTAACGTTCGGAAAGTCCAGCCCTTTGGCGATCATTTGGGTGCCAACCAGGATATCAATTTTTCCCATTCGGAAATCGCCAAGAATTTTTCGAAAAAGATTCTTCTTTTGCATGGTATCCGCATCAATCCGCACAACAGTAGCCTGGGGTAATGCCTGTTTGACCACATCTTCCACCTTCTGCGTACCGGTACCTTTCCATTTAACCTTGGCAGATCGGCACTCAGGACAACGATTGTAAGCTTCGTGTTCGTGCCCACATAGATGGCAAACCAGCTTGTTGAATTTGCGATGGAAAGTCATGGGTATGCTGCAATGCCGGCACATGGCCACCCAGCCGCATTCAGGACATATCATGCTTCGCGAATAGCCACGGCGATTGATAAAAAGGATGGATTGTTCTCTTCTTTTCAATCGGTCGCGCAAGTGGTTTACCAAAATCCGCGATAAGGTGACCGCTCCTTTCTGGCTAATAAATTCCTGCCGCATATCAACGACATGCACTGTCGGCATCATCCGGTTGTCCACACGTTTGAAAAGACGATCCGATAGGTATTTTTTTGTGGATACGTTATAGAGCGACTCCAGTGAAGGAGTGGCCGAACCAAGCACGCAAACCGCGTTGCATAGCTTGGCACGAAAGACCGCAACATCTCGTGCATGGTATCGCGGTGTCTCTTCCTGCTTGTAGGCCGGTTCATGCTCTTCATCAACTATGATCAGGCCTACATTGTCCAATGGAGCAAACAAAGCAGAACGTGCGCCCACAACCACCCTGGCCTCACCAGATGCCAAACTGGTCCATGCATCAAGACGCTCACCGCTACTCAAGTGGCTATGCCAGACAACGGTTTTGAAATCAAAGCGATTGAACCTGGCCCTCAAACGCCCAACGGTTTGTGGAGTGAGAGCCACTTCTGGTACAAGGAAAATTACATCCTTCCCATCCCGAATGACCGATTCAATCGCCTGGAGATAAACTTCGGTTTTTCCACTACCGGTTACACCGTGGAGTAAATGAACGTGAAACCGATTAGTCCCAAGACTTTTGCGAACTGACTGAACGCACCTCTCCTGTTCCATTGTCAGTTGGAATGATTGATCATCAATCTCCTCCACCTCGGAAAAGTCGTCATCGTAGGCGAGCCGTTCCACAACCTCGCTCACCTCCTTAACAAGTCCCTTCTCAATCAGTCCGTTAAGAACCGAGGAAGAGATTTTCAGCCTTTTCTCAACAAGACTCTTTTTTAGCGGTTTTACCTGGTCTCGCAAAAACTGGTAGGTCAGAGCTTGCTTGCGTGCACGCTTGTTAAGGGTTTCAAAATCATCTTTGGAAAACTTTCCCGCAAGCATGACCTGTTTTTCCAGTTTTTGCCCCATGCCTTTTCGAACAGCGGCAGGAATGAAAGTTTCAAGTAATGCCTCAAATCCCGCCCCATAATAATCATGCATCCAATACATCAATTCGGCGGAGTCCAATGTAAGGACCGGATACTCCATAATCTGCTGAGTAATTTGCTTGAGTTTTCCCGGTGGAAATTGTGCAGCAGAAGAGAACTCCATCACCACACCGAGCTCTTGGCGATTTCGGATTGGAACCCGAACCAGACAACCCAGTTTGAGAGTTCCATCAATTGTGGCTGGCACGCGGTAATCTAGCAGTTTTTCAAACCCGCTTATTGGCAATACTCGGACGATGGTGGCTGGCATAGGACAAGACCAATTTCAAAATGGTCGACAGATCAATCATTGACGAAAACCACATTGCTTGCTTGTATTCAATAGTCTAGGGAAATTCCTTAACACGGCTTTTGCTACAGTGGAGATTCAATCCAACAGTGGAAATTTTAGAGAGCATTTGGCACAACAAGGGCTCCGCGTTACCAACCAACGGTTGGCTATTTTTGGTGCGGCCTTAGATTCGGAAGACCACTTCACAGCGGAAGATCTGCTCGAAAGGGTGCACAAAATAGACCACACCATCAGCCGTGCCACTGTGTATCGCACTTTGCCAATCTTGACCGAGAGCAACCTCGTCCGCGAAGTTGATATAGGGAAGGATTATAAATTTTATTATACCCCAAGAGGCGAGGAACCGACCCAAGCTCAGGTTATATGCACCGACTGCGAAAAAATCTTTGAAATGGATGCGCCGTTTCTGGAGTGGTATGGTCAATCAGTGGCCAAAAAGCTGGGCCTTGCGGTGGATTCTCAAAGATTGCAGGTCTCCGCCTCCTGTGAAAACCTTAAGCGGGAAGGTAGCTGCGAAAATTGCACCACTGAACAGTTAGTGCAAAGCCTATGAGTGACAACCACGATTTTGAGATCTCCTTTTACGAAAGCATCCTCAAAAAAGAGCCCAAATTCGTTGAGGCCATCGAAATTCTTGGTGAGCTTTATACAAATGCCGGCCGCGTAGAAGACGGTTTGAAAATGGACCGTAAGATGGTCCGATTGAAACCGGACAGCCCGGTGGTCCATTATAATCTGGCTTGCAGTCTGGCTCTTAAGCGTCGGTACAAAGAAGCCCTCGAGGCACTCGGGCATGCCGTTGATATCGGATACAAGGACCTTGATTGGATGCTCGAAGATCCGGACCTAGAAAACCTGCGAAATCAACCCGGTTTCCAGCACCTGATCAAACACCTGAAGGAAGCCTCCTGATCCGGACTAAAACTTTAATTTTTGATTCCAACTGATTTTAGCTCCTGTTACTAAACCATATATTGCACATGCCGGAAGTTTTAGATTATCAGCCGCTTATAATATCCTCAAAGGGGTTTGAGGAGGAACCACTTACGACAGTTCAGCAGGAAATTCTGGACCTCAAAAAAGAAAAAAACGCAATCATACTAGCTCATAACTATCAAGTGGACGCAATTCAACGAATTGCAGATTATGTGGGTGATTCACTCGGCCTTTCCTATAAAGCCTCGGAGGCAGATGCAGATGTAATTCTTTTTTGCGGAGTTCACTTCATGGCGGAAACGGCTAAAATAGTGAATCCGGATAAAACGGTGATCTTGCCGGATCTGGAAGCCGGCTGTTCTTTATCTGATTCCTGCCCTGCGGAAAAACTGGCTGCTTACAAAGAAGCCAATCCTGGAACTTACGTGGTCGCATACATCAATTGTTCAGCTGGTGTAAAGGCCTTGAGTGACGTCATCTGCACAAGTGGTAACGCCGCCGAGATTGTGCAGCGAATTCCTAAGGATAAAGATATACTTTTCGTACCCGATCAAAACCTCGGACAATGGGTGGCGAAACAAACGTCCCGCAAATTAAAACTCTGGCCGGGATGTTGTTATGCCCACGTGCTTTTTACCGTTCAATCTTTGGAAAAATTGCGGGCAAAGTTTCCAGGTGCCCCAATCGTTGCTCACCCGGAATGTATAGAAACGGTGCGGGATTTAGCAGACGAGGTGTGCAGCACGGAAAAAATGCTTGGTTTTTGTAAGAACACCCAGTCGGAGGATATAATTGTGGTGACCGAATCCGGTATGCTGAACCGGTTAAGGAGAGAAATATCGGGGAAAAATTTTATTGCTGGGCCGACAGATACCTGCGCCTGCAATGACTGTCGATTCATGAAGATGAACACGGTCGAAAAAATGCGAGACGCTCTGAAATACCTGTCGCCGGAAATTGAACTAAAAGAGTCAATCCGCCAAAAGGCCTTTGTACCGATCAAGCGTATGCTGGATTGGAGTCGGTGATAACCACCCTTCCAGAAAATAAGTGTGGCACAAACTGCCACATTTTCTAAGGGGTATCACTCAATGTCATTCCCAACAGAAATAATACAAAAAACCTTTTTTTGGGATCGAGTCCGTGGTGCAGCCCAAGGAGTTCTGGAAACCGGCTATACCGGATTAGCGCTTATTATTGCTATCGAAGTATTTCAGGCTCCGAACACCGTTAAAAGTTTGATCGCCGCCGCTAATCCTAGTGGTCTCATATTAACTCCGCTCACCTTAGGGATCTTTGCCTGGATCAGCAAACCAGCAGGAAAGATTGCCAGGATATTAATGATTGGTGCTGGAATCGCATTTCTAACTGCAGGGTTAACGAGCAACTTAAATGTCTACCTGATTATGCTAATAGTGGCCGGCATACTCGGCACTCAAATGATTCCCTTGCTGACCCACATTTATGCGGAAAATTATCCACCGAACAAAAGAGGAACTTATCTATCCTTAAGTTTCAGGTATTCGGTGGTTTCCGCACTTCTTTTCAGTATAATATTTGGCCACCTGCTAGATCTCGATACCGCCTACTACACAATAATTTTGGGCAGCCTTTCGCTGGCCTGCGTGATTTCCGGAATTTCAGTGGGAAACATTCCCACAACCGAGGTTCCCGAAAAATCTAACCGCAATCCTCTCCGCAATATGAGCTATGCCATAAGAGACTGGAAATTCGGTATTATGCTCTTCAGTTGGATGTTTTCCGGTCTTGGAAACCTGATGGTCATGCCTTTGAGGTTCGAGTATCTGCTGCAACCTGAATATGGTATTGAAGCAAGTAATCTGCTAGTGGCGTGGATTACTCTGGCAATTCCCGCGATCTGCAGATTTTTGTCCGCCAAGTTTTGGGGACGGCTCTTTGACGACATTGATTTTATGATCTTAAGAACGCTCCTCAATGCGATGCAAATGATATCCATTCTTTTGTTTTTTAAGACCACTAACATTTGGGCATTGGGGGTTCTAACAGCACTTAATGGGTTTGCAATGGGTGGAGGAAACCTGTCATGGAGCTTGTGGGTTACGAAGTTTGCTCCCAAAGAGCTGACCGCTGCCTATATGAGTGTGCACACTTTTCTAACCGGCATCAGGGGATCAATTGCACCATTTTTTGGGTTCTTTCTCTTAACAGCCTATGGAGCAGTAGTCGCCGGAAGTGTAGCGGCAATTATGATATTGTTTTCCATCGTTCTGATATTGTTTCTATTTTTTTCCCTTAGGAAAAGACAGGCTCATGATACCTAGAGCATTTGTCGCGGCACGATCATCGGTACCCGAACAACAGCTGCAGAATAGTTTGAAGCCCCGGACCAGGGACCGCTTTTCCGCTTCGAAACCGAATCAAATTTCGGCAAGCTCCACTGGAAATCATTTCTTTATCAAACTGCTTTAGCGATAAAGCGCCTTCCTTCACTCGACCACTTCTGGAAACGAGGGGAGTCCATTGTTTGGGTGCACCGTACCAGGTAAAATCAATACGCCATCCGGCAAGGCCGATCTGAGGGATTTCGCCTTTTACCAGCCCGGGGTAACGTTGCACAAAGTTCGGTATTCGTTTAGTGGACACTAGGATACTGAATGCGGTCTTTTCCGACTGAAAGACATTTGCTACCCGATCTTCGAGATTCCATTGAGTCTGTTCGAAAAAAGAGACGGGGTCCAATCCAACCAAATTCATGCCGTTGAATAAACCGTGGTCATTCTTTTCTTCGAAGTCTTTCCAGTCATACCAGTTCTGAAAGAAGTCCGTCCATCGCAGACAAACTTCAAAATGGAGATGAGCCCTATCTTTGGGAATCGTGTAAGAGGCAGACCGTCCCATGATCCCGATTGTTTCTCCTCTCCTCACCCGAGATCCCGCAATGATTCTGGTTTCAATTGAGCTCAAATGGGCATACAGTGTCATAAAAACCAGTTGCCCATCAAAATGCTCAAGGAGCACATAACGGCCGTAGCTAGATCTCCCGGGATTAGCATTTGTGTAGACTACTTTCCCCGGCAGCACGGACCGGACCACATCCCGGGCCTCGCCTTTCCTGTCCCTGGAAAAAGATTTCAAATCTATACCTTCATGAAATTGCCTGCCGTCCGATCGGACACAGCCAAAATTTCCCGACTGAATTTCTTTCGATTCTGTAGGCTGAAGGAGTGCGATAAATGATTCCTGCATATCCACTGGAAGATGTTCTGTGGGCCAGACGACCTCCAGGGCAGCATGCGATGCCAATGTCCCATAAACGAGCAAGGCAAATTCCAGAATAGATCGCGTATAAGGCATCTTAAGGATTCTTACCTGAACCTACCAACATTTGGGCAGTGAGCGAGTCCTTACTTTGCTCCAAACCAGACCTAGGACCGGAATACAACAACCGACCTCCATGATCTCCACCACCCGGCCCTAAATCGACCACCCAATCGGCCAGATTAATCACATCTAGATTATGTTCGATGATGATAACGGTGTTCCCGCTTTCCCTTAATCGAAATAGCAAATCCATCAATAGTTGGATGTCGATCCAATGGAGTCCTGTGGTCGGTTCATCCAGAATATATAGGGAAGCTCCCTGCTCCTTTCGGCTCAATTCCAAAGACAACTTAATGCGCTGGGCCTCGCCTCCAGAAAGAGTGGTCGCCTGCTGCCCTATGTGAATGTAACCCAAACCAACCGCATCGAGCGTCTCCAACTTACGGAAAACTTTGGGAAAGTTCTTAAACACCGTCAGTGCTTCTCGAACAGTCATATTCAAAATATCCGCAATAGTAAATCCTTTGTAGCGAACCTCCAATGTCTCACGGTTGTAACGCTGTCCTCGGCAACTCGGACATTCGACGTAAGTATCAGCCAAAAACTGCATGTCCAACTTTATCACACCGGCGCCTTGACATCGCTCGCACCGGCCACCGGGAACATTAAAACTAAATCGTCCCGGCTTGTATCCTCGAACCTTGGACAATGGACATTGAGCAAAGACCTGCCTCAACAGGTCGAATAATTTGACATAGGTTGCAGGATTGGAGCGGGGAGACCGACCGATGGGTGACTGATCCACCCGTACAACCTGGCTAAAATTTTCTAGCCCCGAAATGCATTTGTGTTTTCCGGGTATGGTTTTTGCACGATTCAAAGTAAAGGCAGCCGCGTTGGCCAATATATCATTTACCAAAGTCGACTTTCCGGAACCAGAGACGCCCGTGACGCAGGATAACAAACCGACAGGAAAAGGCACATCGATGTTATCAAGATTGTGTTCGGTGGCTTTGTGAATCTCCAGGAAGCGGTCATCTGCAACCCTGGTGGGGAAGTTTTTTCCAACCTTCAGCTTACCGCCGAGATAGGGACCCGTGCGCGAAGTTTTAGAAACAATACATTCCGGGAGACTTCCGATAAAAACTATGTTTCCACCCTCGATTCCCGCACCCGGTCCGAGTTCGATCAGGGTATCGGCGGTTTTCATCATTTCCTCATCGTGCTCAACCACCACCACGACGTTTCCACGGTCACGAAGATCCTGGAGTGTATGAATAAGCTTCCGATTGTCATAGGCATGTAATCCGATGGAAGGTTCATCCAGAACGTATATTACACCGACAAGTCCCATTCCCAATTGTGTAGCGAGTCGGACGCGTTGCGCTTCGCCTCCACTCAATGAACTGTATTCCCGATCCAGATTCAGGTAACCGAGTCCGACTTCATCGATGAATCCAAGGCGCTGATGAATGCCCGATACGACTTCTTCAAATTGTTTCAATTCTTGCCAGGCCTCAACACGCTCCTCCACCCATTCGTGTGCATTTTCAATAGGCTTGGACATAAATTGATCGAAACCAACTCCATCAATAAAGACATTTCTGGCCAATGCATTCAATCGCCGTCCGTTACACGATTCGCAAGTTTGGCTGACCTGATAGGCGACCATTCGTGCTCGATATCCATCACTACTCGATTCCCGAGTGGCCCGCATCAGTTCAGGTATCACACCTTCAAATACAGCGGGTTTCGGGTTGGCTTTACCTGGCCTGAGCTTGAACAAATAAGTCTTGTCACCCGAACCCCAAAGGATCAGCTGTTTGATTTCCTCACTCAACTCAGACCAGGGAACTGTGGGATCAAAGGGAACCTGCTCGGCAAGTTGCTTCAAGAGGGCATTGTGCTTGATTGTCATTTTTCGAGATCCAATTCGCCAGGGTTTCAAAGCACCCTTCCTGACCGATTTTGACGGGTCCGGAACCATTAACTCGGGCACAAATTGCAACGTCTTCCCAAGGCCTCCACAAGTCTCGCAAGCTCCATCGCGGTGATTGGGTGAAAAGACCCTAGGCCGAATCGGCTCATAAACTTCTCCACAAATTTCGCAGGCAAGGTTTTGACTCAAAGGCACTTCTCGCCAGGGTTCATCTTCATCGTTCTGAAACAGCATAATAAGCCGGTCCTGCCCTTCCCGAAATGCAAGCTCCAACGAATCGGCAATTCGACTACGCTGATCTTTACGCAAAACAATGCGGTCAATTACGAGGTCTAGTGAAACCTTGGGAATTCCGCTTGGAACCAAATCCAGGTCATCAATCGACTTAACCGCTCCATTGATACGGACTCGAGTAAATCCACGTTGCCTGAGCTTGGGGATCTCCTCGCGAATTATTGAAGACCGCTCATCAAGGTAAGGGGCCAGAATCATGAGGCGTGTCCCTTCCGTCTCGGCAAAAATGGTTTCCAAGCAATCTTCAAGGGTCCGGCGAATAATTTTTCCACCGTCATTGGGACAATGAGCTTCACCCAGATTACTCCACAAGAGGCGCGCGTAATCTGCTATTTCCGTTACAGAAGCTACGGTAGCCCGGGGATTATTATCGGACCCAGTCCGCTGCTCAATCGCAATAACAGGGGATAGACCTTTAATATACTCAACCCTGGGCCGCTTGATCTGCTCCAAAAGTTGCCGCGCTTTGACAGAAAGACCGTCGACGTACTTCCGGTAACCTTCCGCGTACAGCGTATCAAATGCCAGAGAAGATTTTCCGGATCCACTAACTCCCGTGATAACCACCAGCTGCCCACGAGGAATCGTGACATCAATGTGCTGCAGATTGTGTTCAGCCGCGCCTTTGATGATGATCGGTGGTAGTTGATAGTTAGAATTGGACATAAATTGAGTCGGCCAGCTGGCTCGGAACTTTTTCTAAAATGCATACCAAAATTACTTCGACAAGATTCAAGCTTAGTTTGCATTTTGCCAAAACAGACATTAGCTTTTCCCCGTTAATAATCTATTCATTATAAGGAAATTCAAAACATGAATCCGATCCCATTGCTCTATATCAAACCAGGATGTCCGTGGTGCAGCGAAGCGCAGACCTTTTTTGGCCTACATGGAATTCAAGTGGACGTGAAGGACGTTATTTCCAACCAAGGAGCACGCAAGAGAATGTTTAAAATCAGTTCTCAATCCCTAACACCAACTTTTGAATATAAGGACTTCGTGGTAGCTGACTTTTCGATCAACGAATTTATTGACGCTCTGGAACAAAGACCTGACATCAAATCAGAACTGGGACTTGGATAAGAGGATGACTTTTAACTCTTGTCGCAGGGTTTAGCTTTAAATAGGAAGTTAAATAATTGTATCCTCCTATGAGCGAAGAACCCTTGCACTCACCTCTCTTAACCTCCTATCAGAAAAAAATTGTTGCCACCGCCATAACGGGGTTGGCGCTGGTTTTGATTATGTTCATAGTTTTGGGATTCTTCTCTGTTGTCGGAAAATTTCTCTCCACCTTTTCCAGCGTTCTTTGGCCAATCGCAGTTGCCACCATTTTCACTCTGCTGCTTAAACCGATAGTAAGTACCCTGGAAAACAAACTGAAATTGGGCCGTGTATTTGCAATCATTGTGCTCTACGCAATCATCGTTCTGGCATCCTTGGGCATAGCTTTGATCATAGTACCTGAATTGGTGATACAGGCCATAAATCTCTTCGAATCAATCCCGGCGATTTACGAGAAGCTTATCCTGAAGCTAAATGAAACCGCACCCGGATGGCTGGCTTTCCTGGAAGAAAGAATCAGCACAGATAACCTCGAACAATTCAGCGAACAATTAGCCACGATCCTTAAGAACGTTCTTTCTGCAAGCGGTGGAGCATTACAAGTATTCGGTCAGGGCATTGCGGGTATGATTGGATGGGTTATAGCCTTGGCTATCATTCCTGTCTATTTGTTCTTCTTTCTTCAGTTTGAGGAAGATGCAGTTCCTCACCTGCGTGATTTTCTGCCCTTCCTGAAAAAAGATCACCAAGATGATGTGCTATTCCTGGTACGAGAGTTTGTCGGGATGATCGTTGCATTCTTCCGAGGACAAATGCTGATCGCGTTGATTATGGGTATCTTAATGGGCATCGGGTTTACGCTGGCTGGCCTGAAGTCTGGCTTCTTTATCGGTCTCACCCTAGGCCTCCTCAATCTAATCCCTTACCTGGGATCGGTCTTGGGTGTCTCGATTGCGCTCCCCTTGGCTTACTTTCAGTCGGGTGGAGGATGGATTGTCCTTCTAGCAGTAATAGGAACAATGATTTTAGTTCAACTGCTGGAAGGCTGGCTCCTGACACCAAAAATCATGGGTAATCAAACCGGACTTCACCCAGTCATGATTATATTTTCGGTCTTCTTCTGGGGTATCGCACTCAATGGTTTTCTAGGCATGATCCTGGCAATTCCACTCTCAGCGTTTATCGTTACTTTCTGGCGGCTTGCGAAGGTGAAGTACATACCCATATTGCTTGGGAACGAGGAAGAACCTGTGGATGCGAGCCTCCAGTCAACTAATTGACAATACGGAATACAGCATCAGCGGGCAATACCTGAAAAGCCCTGAATAAAATAGGGACGCTGGATTAAATGGGAATGGAAAGGCACCAACCGGAAGCTGGCATCGGGACTGGTGGTTAACTCCTCAGATTCAATACCCAGGCTCCTCAACTGCTCAGGCTAATGCATTTGGCTTCGCCAGTCACCTCATCATAAGAGTCGCCAAAAAGAAAAACTTCCACATTTTCTCTCCCAAGACTCCGCATGGCTCGCTGCTTCATCTGAGGAGTCGAAAGTGGTATGAATATTGTAGCTTTGGATTCCAACTTCCTAGCCAAAATAGCGATTCCTTGTGCGTGATTACCAGCTGAGGCCGTAACAACTTCCCTCTTTAACTCCTATTTATCGAGCAGCGACATGCGGTTGAAAGCCCCACGCCACTTGAAAGCGTTGATTGGGGGAAGATCTTCCCGTTTTATGAAACAATCGAATCCCAACTGAATATCCAATTCCTGCAATGGCGTGGCAGACGCTAATTTGTAGACACGCTGTCTGGCCTGTATGATTTCGCCAATCAATGGGTTGTTCACGATCATTCGGAAAAGATTTTTTGAAACAAAGACGAGGCCGACCGCCTAGGTAACACTGTTGTTAGCATCGCTCGACCCAATAGAAGACCGGGCTTTCAGGCTCCACTAGAAGGCCTTTCTCAAATCGAATCGAATTAAACCGATTGGAGTTTAACCGACTCATCCATTTGTGAACGACGCTTTCTTCTTCTTTACCGCCTTGGTGACCTCGGTAAGCCACAATGCTGATTGCTCCGCGGTTACACAATAAATCCAAACAAGCATCGAGGGCACCCATCGTGGATTTTGGTTTTGTTGTAATTCCTTTGTCAGCGTGTGGAAGATAACCTAGATTAAACATAGCCAAAGCAATTTGATCCCAACCTAGCGAATGCGTCACTGGCAGGAGGTCCTTGTGATCGGCCTGTTTCAAAACTACTCTTCCTTCCACCCCGCTTTCCTCCAAGAGCTTCCTAGTATTTTCAAGAGCCTGATCCTGAATATCGACCCCAATAACTTTTCCTTTTTCCCCAACAAGACCGGAAAGGAAAACCGTGTCGTTCCCGTTCCCAACCGTCGCATCAATGCAATGATCTCCAGTTTGTACATGGTACCGGGCAAACCGGTGGGCCATTGAAGTTGCACTTTGAAAACTCATAAATATGTACGGAAACGGTCCACATCCGACTCGGGATGCAAGGCAGCACCATTCTCCAAGTGTTCTGTCAACTCTTTAGCCAAAAGCGGTGCCATTAACGAACCTTTCGAACCAAGACCATTGAATATAACCAATTCGCCATGCCACGGATGCCGGCCCATGACTGGCTTAAAGTCATGGAGTGCCGGTCGAACACCGGCCTGTTGTTTTTCAACTACCCAATCCCAATCAACCAGTTCAGATACTCCCTGCAAAATATCATACCGGGCCTGTGGCGTTATTTCTTGATCCATGTTCTGCAGGTCATACGTTGCACCTGCGTAGTATCGACCCGCACCCAACGGAAGAAGCCATTTTCCACAATTGAGAATAGGCGGATCAATTCGTTGATGTGTATTTAAATCCAGAATCTCTCCTTTGACATTTCTGAAGGGAAGATCGCGGAAAAAATCGTTCGTCCCATTTAAATAGCCCTGCGAAAACAAAACCCGTTTCGCCTGATAATTTCTCCACTGCACACCATCCTCGAACTGGGAAAACTCAGACTTTTTCCAAGTGGCTTTCACCAAATTACCTTCCTGAAGAAACCTATGCCGAGCTGCTTGAATGAAAACCCTTTGATCGACATACCCAGATTGTTGGAGCCGATAGCAGGCACCCTTTGATTTTAATCCCGTGAGGCCCGCTGGCTCAAAGGGATACTCAATTTCAATTCCTGAATATTGACCGGAATGGAGTTTATCCTCAAAAAGCCTTTGTTCCTCTTTGTTTTTGAAAGAACGAATCAGGGGCATACGATGGAAGAACTTTTTTCCAAACTCCTTCTCCCATAGAATGTAATTTCCGAGCAAAAAACTCCAGCAATCGAGAAATCGCCAACTCAAGGCATGACGTCGCCCGGTAATCGGATTGATCAACCCGGCCGCTACTTTGGAGGCGGCATGCTTATGGCCATCGTCAACGACCAAAACGGATTTACCTCGGTTCAATAAGTTTAAAGCCATCAGGCTGCCAGCCAATCCTTGACCAACTATAAGATAATCCCTTTGAACTTTAGGATCTGGTTCCATGCTTCTCAGGTGTGGTTTCAGCATTTCATAAGTTTCCAGGTTATCAAAACAGAAAATCCAGTTATCTTTTTTTCTGATGGATCAACTTGTTATCCTTGGACGCGGTGGCTGCTGGCCTGGTATGGCAGGAGCTATTCTTCCTGCAGTTTCAGCAAACCTCGCACTGGGGCAAACGGTTAATATTGGCCTGCGCAATCTGGCTGGCTTACTTGGCTGGTTACCAGCATCACCTATTCTTATCGAAATCTGGCCCCATTCGAATTCTATGCCGGTATCTGGTTGGTCGTTTGAATAAATCTTTACTTCCTAATCCTCCGTTTCAGTGACATAATTCTCAGACTCGGTTACCTTAAGGAGATTTTAACCGGTACGCTGTTTGCCCTTGGAGTATGTTTTCCCCGGTACTTTCGCTTGGAGGCATCACAGTTCAATCAGCAACTCTTCAGGTATTATTCGGAGGACTCTGTTTTCCACATGTTCTCCTTATCAGTCATTGGAAGCACAGAATCGATCGGGCACAAAACGAATTGAACTTGAGTCAAAAAAGCTATAATCGAACTGCACTCCTGAAGATACTCCTTTAAAATCTTACCGGCCTGGTCATCATACTGACCATCGTCCTGCCAACTATATTTTCGATTACCTTTCTATTCTCTAACCTCCTACTTGGTCTCCTCTTTCTTCGAAGCCATATGAAAGATCCAAACCAGTTGAAATTTCTCATAGACCTGCGACTTATTTTACCCTGTCTCCTGTTTTTTATCGTTTAACAACCAGTATGTATGATTCTCGATCTCGAAAATTTACCCACCAGCCAAATATACCACACCTTGATCCAAACGATCATTCCCCGGCCCATAGCCTGGGTGCTTAGCGAAAATGCCAATGGCACCCATAATCTTGCTCCCTTTTCCTACTTCAACGGTGTATCCAGCGAACCACCGATTGTTTCCATTTCGGTGGGGAGGAAGGAGGACGGATCACAAAAAGACACTTGGAACAACATCGAAAACCGAGGGCATTTCGTCATCCACATTCCTCACAGAGATATGGCCAACTCGGTAACTCAATCGGCGACGACCCTTCCTCAAGGAGAGTCGGAAATTGATTTTCTTAAGCTCGAAACGGAATCGGTGGTGAATTGGCCCTTGCCGCGATTGCGGCAAGGGCGAGTGGCATTTCTGTGTGAAAGGTTCGCCATACACGCTATCGGTAAAGGGCCGCAAGGATTGATATTGGGTCGCGTGACCACTGTCTACTTAGACGAAGCCATAACACAATCCGAGAACAGACAGTTGAAAATAGATGCAAATGCAATGGACCCAATTGCCAGGTTGGGTGGAAACGATTACACTACCTTGGGAGAGACTATCTCAATCGAGCGGCCCAGCTAGCAATGTAGCCGGGCGCAGCCATACAAAGCATACACCCCGCAAGTCCGCTTCGACGACACAAATGTACGGTTATTCCAGACTAATAGTCGATACCACAAACTTGAGTTCGGTATCTTCACCATTGTCGCCAATTCGAGAGCCCTGACGGCCAAAGCGCTCGAATCCGGCCATCACCAGCGCCTTGGTGCATAAGGTATTGCGCTCCAGACAAACAGTATACAGAAGTTTCAATGCCATTTCATCCATGGCAAACAGCACTGGATGAGCGACTGTGCCCCGTGAGCAAAATACCCTTCGGGCATATTGGACCATTCTGCCATGGGCGGATCATTCACGACTCGTTGGAGATCATAAGCATGCCGCCATTCAAGCGGTTCAAGTTTGGGTGGGATAAGTGGGTGGTTCATGTCATTCTTAGGATTTTAAAAACAAAAAACCCGCTCCTTTCTGGAAGCGGGTTTTTTGAAATTTGTTTCGAGGATCTCTTAATTCATTGATCGGTCCATGCCCGCTCCAAGCATCCATTTTTGGATACAATAGCATAAGCCGCCACCAAAAAAGTGGAGGTTATATGGAGGTGCATGTTTAAATTTTGAATCATGGAGATTCTCTAAGAAGGTTTACTTTTCCAATAAGTCAAATCCAATTGGCTTTAATTTATAAAGCTTCCGCGATTCGATCCATTGCTTCACTTACATTCTCATAGTTGTTAAAGGCGGACAGGCGAACATGCCCCTCGCCGCACTTGCCAAAGCCGGCACCCGGAGTACATACCACGCCCGCCTTGTTCAGAAGTAAATCAAACGCTTCCCAGGAATCACGCTCCATATTTATCCAAATGTAGGGAGAATTATCCCCCCCTACACACCCAAAGCCCAGCTCGCTCACTTTCTCACGGATGAGTCTGGCATTCCTCAGATAAAAGTCAGAAAGCGCATGGATTTCGGCTTGGCCCTCCGGTGTGTAACAAGCCGCAGCGGCTCGTTGGACCGGGTAAGAAGTACCATTAAACTTAGTGCTGTGACGCCGCGACCATAGTCCGTGAACCTCTACCATGTTCCCTTCTGAGTCAGACGCCTTTACTTTTTTCGGAATGGTCGTAAACGCGCAACGAGTACCGGTAAATCCGGCATTTTTTGAAAAGCTTCGGAATTCAATGGCTACTTCGTCGGCTCCCTCAATTTCATAAATACTTTGGGGGAGAGATTCATCGCGTATGAAGGATACGTAGGCGGCATCGTACAAAATAATGGCCTGATTTTCTCGCGCATAATCGACAAATTGCTTCAGCTGCTCTTTGGTAGCCATGGCCCCGGTTGGATTATTGGGGAAACACAAGTAGATCAGATCCACCGGCTCAGTCGGCATGTCCGGGAAATAACCATTGTCGGGAGTGGACTCCAGATAAACCAAGCCTTCGTAGCGATCATCCACATTCGGCCCGGTCCTACCAGCCATCACATTGGTATCTACATAGACAGGATAGACGGGATCCGGTACCGCGATACGCACATCCGCCGAAAAAATTTCCTGAATATTTCCAGAATCGCACTTAGCGCCATCGCTTATAAAGATCTCATCGGCCTCGATGGCTGCACCTCGAGCATGATAATCCGTTTTGACGATGACATCGCGCAGAAAAGCATAGCCTTGTTCAGGACCGTACCCGCGAAAGGTGGACCGGCCGGCCATCTCATCGACCCCGGCATGAAAGGCCTTGAGAACAGATTTGGGGAGAGGTTCTGTAACGTCTCCAATGCCCAGTTTTATCAGTTTCGCGTCCGGATTCGCAACTTGGAAATCGGAAACACGCTTGGCAATATCCAGAAACAAATAAGAAGCCTTAAGCTTTAGGAAATTGTCGTTGATCTTGATCATGATTAAAACGCGATAAGTTGCCCAAGCGAATTTTGAAAGTCAAAGCGATTAGATGACCCATGGACTTAAAATAAAAAAGCCAGTTAGCCTTTCCGCGGTTGAATCAGCTAGTCGTCTTCATCTTCAACCGGTTCGACACCGCTTTCCTGCAGGATTAAATTGTGTCGTTCCGAATCCAAAATAGTCACGACACCGAACGGTAAGGTAATCTTCGGTTTGATGTGGCCAAAAGGTAAATTCATTAAAACAGGAACACCGAGACCACCCAACCGATCTAGAAAAACGGATTCCATAGTCTGTAACCCCCGCCGTCGGTCGTTCTTTCGTTGCGCATCCGAATAGCGAAAATCTCCCAAGGCAATTCCGGAAACCGTTTGAAGTACTCCGGCATCCAACAATTGAGTGAGGTGCCTGTCTACCCGATAAGGGGATTCTCCAATATCTTCCAGAAACAAAATTGACTTTCCGAAATTGGGGAACCAGGGCGTTCCCAGCAGTGAGCAGATCATGGAAAGGTTTCCGCCCATGAGCCTGCCGAATGATTCGCCCGGTACCAACGAAATTGGTTGAACCGGATTGAATGGCTCTTCAACCAGTACACCCGTTGTCTTTTCGCCAGTCAGCAATGATATCGTGTGATTCCACGACTTGGCCTCAAGCTTCTCATTTACAAGATCGGAAGTCAAAACCGGGCCGGAGAAACTTGGAAATTCGCACTTTTCCCATAGTGCACATGACAGAGCCGTAATGTCGCTGAATCCGAGAAAAATTTTCGGTTCACGGATTTCATCCCAGTCAACGAGGCTAAGAATGCGAGTAGCACCGAAACCACCCCTCACACAAAGGACCGCCTTGGCCTTGGAATCATTGAACGCTGCCTGAAAATCTTTTGCCCGTTCTTCATCGCTACCGGCTAAGTATCCATCATGGGCAAAAATTGTATCCGAATACTTTATACGAAATCCCAAGGTTTTAACTGCAGCGATCGCTTTCCCCAGGGAAGCGCGGTCTTTTGGTGGACTTGAAGGCGCAATCAGCCGAATCGTGTCACCCGGTTGCAAAGCTGCCGGTTTTTTCATACACAAATAGTAAGTCAAAGAATTCGGGTGCAACCAACCAAAAAACTTGCGCAGGCCCGCCATTTAAATACTCTTAATTTATGGCAAAAAATACTAGCTAATGAAATCCGAGCCCGAAGCATTACCCTTTGAATACCTGAAGAACATGCCCGAGGAAACCGAAAATTGGGATGGTATTCGCAATTATCAGGCGAGAAACCTGATGAGAGACGAAGTTCAAAAAGGATCTCAGGTGATCTTTTACCACTCCAATGCAGGCAGCGGAACCTGGTCCGTTGGCCTGACTGAAGTGGTCCCGGAAGAAGCCTATCGCGATTTCAAAGCATGGGATAAAAAGTTAAAATATTATGATGAAAAATCCTCACCGGAGAATCCACGTTGGCTAATGGTGGACATTAGGTACAAAAACCCTTTAAAAGTCCAGTTACTCTAAAGGCCATGAAAGCTGAAAAGTCACTGGAGGAAATGCGTGTCGTTCAACGCGGCCAACGGCTATCCATACAACCGATGGAAAAGAGAAATTTCGACAAAGTCTGCAGAATGGGTAGGCTGAAGGTCTAAACCTGGTTTCATGAGAGGACCTTATTGGATTTTGTTGGCAATCGGCCTATTTCTTCAATTACTGGGAAGACATTTTGGAACTAAAGATACGGAGCTCCCAGCCGGACTGCTCCACGCCCACATCATGATAGCGGGTGTAGTTATATTTACAACCGGTAGTATTTTATATGCCCGAGCCAAAGGCCGTCTTTGGGCATGGGGTCTTTTCGGGATCATCCTGCCCTTCTTTCTGATCATCGTCCTAATCCCGTCAAAGAGTCAGGATAGTTAACCTGCGGATTTAGCGTAAGGGTGCGTTTCGACATACACGGCTTTCATGCCTGCTGTATTTGCGGCCTGAATACCTAATGCAGCATCCTCAAATACAAGGCAATTTCTCGGTTCTACTTCGAACAATTCAGCAGTCTTTAAGAAAATGCCTGGAGCCGGTTTACCTAGCTGAAAGTCCTACGCAGTAACCACAGCATTTACGTACTCAGCTACACCGATAATGTTCAGAGTGCGCTCAACATAATGGCGCGTTCCACCCGAAGCAACCTCGAGCTTCATTTTGCCGACCGACTGCATTAACAAAACAAGAAGGACTTCGACCAGTTTAAATTGATCTAGAGATTCTCGGTAGAATTTGTTTTCCCATTCATCTACTTGGAAGCTGTCAATCTTCAGAGAAAAAACTCATTCAGTTGATCAGCGAATTCGTGAATAGGCATGGAATCTGCCAAGGTACCGTCACAGTCAAAAATATAGGCATCAAAGCCTCGGTGGGGAATAGCAAGCTTAATGGAAAAGCAGGAAAGAAAATGACTCCTCTCCTAAGAGCAATCAGTAATTCCTGCATAATAGTTACTACGAAATTACGAATAGCTAATCCCTAAACAACTGATCAACGGTTACTTCAGTTAGATTTCCCAACTGGCCAATGGATTCCAGATCCAGGCGATCACGCGGCCCAACAATTGAAATCAGCTTCGTCCGACCCGCAACTCTTGCTTGGTGAAATGCCGTCATGTCAGAGAAATCTGCCCCAGCCAGTTGAGCAAATATCGCAGGACGTGGATCTGATTCGAAACCCAATAATTCCCAGGATCGGACAGCGGCCGGAATCCCTCGGAACTTCAGCTTACCAACACGGTACTTGTTTTCCAGCGAACCTAATGTATTGGAAAAACGAGCTTCGGATTCCGGCAAATGCTCAAATAGATCGAGAAAGGCTTTCAAAGCCTCAACCGCTTTGTCCGGCTGAGTGCCGATAGCTCCAAACATTATATTCTCATTCTCCGGGTATGTCGCGGGAACGTATCTTGCACCCACCGAGTAGGCCAAGGCGCGCGCTTCGCGCAATTCCTGAAAAATAATGCTGGACATTCCTCCACCAAAATAATCGTTGTAAAGTTGCATGCCCAATTGGGATTCCTCCGAATAGGGACCGTCTGCAAATTCAATTCGAACCTGGGCTTGAGCTGTTTCCCAATCGAGAAAAAGGACTTCATTTTCCTCTGGTTCGCGGACATCCTCTTTCCTGAACGGCAAAGGATCCAAAAGATTTTTTGAGCCTTCCAAATAGACAGACAATTTTTCAACGACCTTTTCCAATGGCAGAGAGCCCACATAAATATATTCGTTCTTGTAATCTGACAGAGCCTGTACGGTTTGTAGTAAGTCACCCACCTCGAGGGCCAAAATCTCTTTTTCGCTCATGCGTGTCAGGTAAGGGGACTCAAAGCCATAACGATTAAAACTGCGCAATGCTGTGAACAGGGATTGAATGTCCTCCTTGGCATCCTTGCGAATTTTAAGGATAATTTGCTTTAATGTATTCAAAACTTCCTGACTAGAAACGGGATGCCTCACAAAGTCCTGCATCAGTGCTAATGTTTCATCAAATTTTTCATCCAACCCGGTGATGGTAAATGTGGATCGATGATCTCCTACTGAAAATGAGAATTCGGAACCCTTGGCATACCAGGCTTGCTTTAACTGATCAGGACTGAGGTCGCGTGTACCGGCCTTATCCAACAACAGGCTGGCCGCAGCAAGTTTTTGATTTTCCAACCTCCCCATATTGACTCCCATGGTCAGAGAGAAGAGGTCGTTGACCGGATTCTTAACGTGTACCAATCGCACCCCGTTTCTGACTTTTACGACTTGGTAGTCCTGACCCAACTCAACAAATTTAGGCTCAATAGGATCTACAGATCTTTGCAAAACCTTGCTTCCGTATTCGGAAGAATGAAAGCCGGAAACATCAGGTTTTTCGAAGGTGGGCTTATCCACTTTTGGAGGTGAAAACTCACCACTCCTACGATAGGCAGTGACATGCGGCGCGTTGAAATACTGATTGGCCGCTCTTACCACATCTTCCTTGTTTAGTTTTTCCATCCGATCAATTTCAGAAATAGTATAATGCCAAGAGGCCAGATCACTAAACGACGATGCCATGATCCCCGCCCGCGCTTGGTTGGACTCGAGTCGAAGTTTCTCATTCCGCTTAAAGTCGGCTACGATTGCCGGAATCAACCAGTCCCCAAACTCGCCTCGCTTTATGATGTCTAGCTGTTCCAGCAACAATGCCTCCACTTCCTTTAAAGTCTGCCCCTCTTTGGGTAATCCATACATGTATTGGGAACCGGCATAACGACGAAGGTATGGAAAGGAACCGGCCTGCAGGACTTTTTGCTGTTGATTCAAATTGAGGTTGATCAGTCCTGCAGTTGCATTGTCCAGGATCATATCAATCAATTTAAGTGCTTCGATATCCTCATGACCAACCGGCTGTGTGGCAAAAGCCAGCATTAGTTGTTCTTCGCCAGGGTAGAACATCTCTGAAGTTTTGTATTCTTCGATGGGCTTTACCTGTCCGTACTTGAATTCCGGCACTTCCCCGGATTTCCAAACAGAAAAGTGGCGGTCAATCAATTCAATGGCCTCTTCAATTTCGAAATCACCGGAAAGGCAAAGGGCCATATTGTTGGCCACGTAATACGTATCAAAAAATTCATGTATCGCCTGGATAGAGGGATTCTTCAGATGTTCAACGTGACCAAGGATCGATTGTGTGCCGTAGGGATGGTCAGAATATCGGAGCTCAAAAATTTCTTCCTGAATCAAGCGGCTTTTGTTGTCCATGGAACGATTCTTTTCTTCGTAAACAATTTCGAGCTCTGGAAGAAACAGTCGAAATACGGGCTCAATAAAACGGTTGGTTTCCAGCGCGGCCCATTGCTCGAGCCGGTTGGAAGGGAGTTCCATGAAGTAGACGGTGTAATCATTACTGGTCCCCGCATTCATGCTCGTGAGCCCCAGTTGTTTTGCAATACGGTCTAGCTCGTTGGGAATGGCGTACTCGGATGCCTTGGCAGATTCTTCCACAATTTCACGAAACAAGGCTTCACGCTTTTCAGAATCCGTCTCATGAAAGCGTTTTTCGTAGAGCTCATTGATTTTATCAATATGGACCTTTTCTTTACCCCAATCCAAAGTCCCTAACCGGGTGTTTCCTTTGAACAACAAGTGCTCCAGATAGTGAGCCAGACCTGTGTTTGTTTCAGGGTCGTGAGCACCGCCAACCCGAACGGATATTTCAGCAAAAAATTTGGGCTCCTCATGATTCTCGCTCAGATAAACGGTTAATCCGTTGTCCAGCCGGTAAATATGAACTGCCATCGGATCATTCGGCAGGGGCGGTTGAATCAGCTTATAACCAGTCAAATGTGCTGCGGCACTTAACTGAATTAAAACACAAACGAGTAGAAAACATTTTGAAGATCGATACATGACTTTAATTGCTGTAAGGGTCAGGGATAATTTGCGGTCTGTCACAACAAAGCTTAAAAACAGACTTCGCAGAAAGGACAGGTTTGCCAAGTAAATGTTGCGGGCCAAAACTTATGCAAAATGGAATCCTGGTTTAAAACGCCAAAAATGGCGCCATTCATAAAAACGGTTTACTCATGGCGATCCTGGCAGGCAGTATTCTCAACCTCATAAACCAAGGCGACATCATTCCAAGCGGTACCCTTACGGAAATTCATTTTCCCAAACTCATACTCACCTAATGTGTTCCCTATTGCGTGGCAGTATTCGCCGGAACGCAGGCCCCTAGGAAAGCCAGCAAAATTAACTTTCGTAGGATCGCCGACCATCCATAGCACTTTTCAAGGTAATTTGGTCAGCATATAGAATGTTCCCGCCGCTGGGTAGTCCAAATCCAATGCGTGTAACCTTCAGGGGGTGCTCATCGACAATAGTATCTACGATGTAATGACATGTGGCCTCGCCTTCGATGTCATTGCCCAAAGCAAGTACGATTTCAAAGCATTGACCTTGGCTTATTCTTTTCTCGAGAGATTCGAGATTCAACTCCGAAGGCCCCACACCTTTGATCGGCGATAATTTTCCATGGAGCACATGATATTGCCCCTTGAAGGATCCGGAGCTTTCAATCGCCACCAGATCGGGAACTTGTTCAACCACACAAATCAGTCCGACATCCCGCCGCTCATCTGAACAAATATCGCAAATCTCCTCTTCCGACAAGTTCCCGCATTGAGAACAACGTTTGACTTGTAGCCTGGCACTTTCAAGAGCTTCCACCAGATTTGTTAAGTTCTCCGGCTTCTCCACTAAAACATTCAGAGCAATTCGTTCGGCAGACCGAAAACCCAATCCGGGAAGCTTTTTTAATTGCTTAACCAAATGATCGAAAGTGGGTGTCATAAGTTGTCGTAGAAATCAGAAAAAACCTGGCATTTGCATTCCCGAGGTCGCTTCGCTCATGGCCTCCTCTTCGACCTTCCTTGCCGTCTCGATTGCCTCCTGTACACCGATGGCGAGGGCCTCTTCCACAAATCCTTTATCCTCAGTCAGGAATTCGGGATCGACTTCTATATTCTTGATATCCCCAGACACGGCAATGGTAATCTTGATGGCACCGCCACCGCTTGAGACCTCAAGAGTCCTTAAGGCCAATTCTTCTTTCAGCACCTCAATTTTTTTTTGAACCTTTTGGGCTTGTTTCAGTAATTTTCCTACACCTGGCATCGTTAGCTGCGGGGTTTAATTTGGATCAGCGACTGAGACGGTTTCTCATCGAATGGAGCAAGTCAAGTGGTTAGCCTCCAAGTGATTTACAGAACGAGAAAACTTGCTCTTCCGAGCCGCATCGATCATCCCTTTTCTTTTGATTCATGCCCAAAGCTGCCGAGAAAAACGTCCAAAAGGCCAAACATATTCGATTCTATGTGGCGGAAAAAACTCCCCGCGAAGAGCGGCTTGATCTGTACAAAAAATGGCTGATACAAGAAGAGGAAAAACTACGGGATCTACATGGAAGTCAATCATCGGGCTTGAAGGTGGCCAAGGCTCGGTCCGGGGTGATCGATCATCTGATAAGGCACCTTTTTGACTATAACTTTAAGGAATTTGAAGCAGAATATGAAAAACTTTCATTTCCCGTAGGAATACTGGCATTGGGAGGTTATGGCCGTTCTGAAATGTGCCCCTTCAGCGATGTAGACATTATGTTCCTCTACCCCGAAAAGGTTCGGGCAAAAATACTTCCAAAATTCCAACAGGTGTTTACGGAAGGAATTCTGTACATGCTTTGGGACATGGGGTTCAAGGTCGGTCATTCAACCAGGAATATAAAACAGACCATGGAAGAAGCCAAAGCCGACGTCCAATCGAAGAATGCCATGCTTGAATCCCGGCTAGTGGCTGGCTCAAAGAACCTGTTCCAGGTATTCGACCAGGCCTATAAGAATTTTTGTAAGAAAAATACTCAGCAATATGTAGTAGAGCGCCTCCGTGATCAAAAGGAACGACGTATCAAATACGGTGATACAGTTTTCATCCAAGAACCAGACGTTAAGAACGGCGTGGGCGGACTCAGGGATTACCAAAGCCTACTTTGGATGGGACAGATAAAGCTCGGCACTACCAAGCTATCCGATATGGTAGAGCACGGTTACCTTTCCAAAGATGAACGAAAGCGACTCAGAAGGGCCTACGATTTCCTGCTCCGTACACGTAACGAAGTGCATTTTCAGGCAGGCAGGGCCACAGAACTCCTAACTTTTGAATACCAGCTCAAAACCGCACACAATTTCAATTACCCTCAGGATGGAACCTTGAAAAAAGTCGAGGGATTCATGCGCGACTACTACCGGAACGCCCAAGATATTTTCAAGCTATCCTCCCTTTTGGAGCAGCGACTTTCAATTTTTGACCCCGATCGCAAATCAGTTTCTTTCAAGGAAGTGATCCACTCAAGACGGCTGGAAAGACCTCGGCTCATCGACGGATTCATGGTGCGCGGCAAGGAATTAAGCTATGAACACCGGCGAATTTTTAAGGAGGATCCGCTGCGTCTCATACGGGTGTTTCGCCACAGCCAACAATTGGGACTTACTTGTGATTTCAACCTTACAAACCTGATCTCAGGTTCGCTCCACCTGATCGATGATTCGATTGTACATTCTCCCGAGGCCAATGAAACTTTCCGATCCATCCATTCCGAAATCGGAAACGTATATCCGACTCTGAACCGCATGCATGACCTTGGCGTCCTCGGTAAATTCATGCCGGAATTTGATACGCTTACCTGCCTGGTACAGCATGAATACTATCACCGGTACACGGCAGACATCCACGTATTAAATACTATCAAACAACTCGATAGAGTAGTCACATCCAACGACGAAGACTTGCGGTGGTATCGGGATGAATTCCACCGGCTAGACGACCCTGCAATTTTGTACCTCATTCTCCTGCTTCATGACATTGGTAAGGGGGTCGGCATCAAGGGCCACGACAAAGTTGGGGTCGAAATTTCGCGCCCGATACTGGAACGACTCGGTGTAAATCCGAATTTTCATGAAGAAATTTTATTTATTATCGGAAATCACTTGGAAATGGCACGATTCTGGCAGCGCCACGATATCGATGACCCTCAAAACATTCAGTCATTTTCTAAGAAAGTTGTTAATCAAACCCAACTTACACTACTTTTTATTCACACTTTCTGCGACGCGAACGGCACATCTTCATCCCTTTGGAACAGCTACAAAGACATGCTTCACAGAAGCCTTTTTACAGCAACTCGTGAGCATCTGGCATCTGAACATAGCCTGGAAAAGGAATTAGAAAAACAGAAAGCCATGATATACGAAAAGTTGCTTGCAATGGATATCTCCGATGTTTCTCAGGAGGAAATTCACGCCCATTGCAATTTACTACCGGAGCGTTATTTCGTTCACAATTCCATAGAAGAAATCATAATACACATCAAACTGGTCAACCAGCTGCTGCGCAGCATTCAGGAAGCCGAATCCTTGGCGGCCCTGGCGCCGATCATTGACTGGACCGATGACTTTAATCGTGGCCATACGACCGTAACCGTAGTCACGTGGGACCGTGCAGGCTTGTTTTATCGGTTGGCCGGATCGTTCAGCTTGGCAGGCCTGAATATCGTGAGCGCTAAGGCAACCAACCGAATGGATCACATCACCATTGATACATTTTATGTTTCTGACGCCAAGGGCGGTATTGTTCAAAACAAATCCGCTCGGGAGACATTCGAACAATGCTTGGATATTTCCGTGGTCAAGAACAAGGATCTGACCAAGCGCATTCTGGAAGAATCTGCCAAACAAGACAGAAGTACCTTCTTCAAAACGGACAAACACGCCCATACACCCTTCTCACAAAGTGTCCATGTATACCAAGAGTTAGAATTGGACAAAACGGTCGTCGAGGTAGAAGCCTATGACAAAATCGGGCTATTGTATTTCCTGGGGAAAATCATATTCGAACAGGGCTACGACATGACTTTTTCGAAGATTGCCACAGAAAGAAACATAGCCGTGGACACCTTTTATATCGAAAACACCCGCGATACGACGGAGGCAAACCAAAATACCAATTTGATTGCACTGAAAAACAGCCTAGGCAAAGTAATCGATTCTGATACACTTGAGGCCGTTGGGTAGTAAAAGCAAAGCAAACGAGCGCGACGCGCTCATCGATCTTCTATACAGGATGCGCGTAATCGGCAGCAATGCTGAAGACCCCACGCATGCGCTGGAATCTATCCTAGAGATCGTGCAGCAATTCTTTACGGCACACTCAGCCAGCATCGCACTCATCAATCCCGACACGCGACAGCTTGAGGTGGAGGTGAATCGTGGTTTACCAAAAAGCGGAAAAGACATCCAACTGCCGCTTGGAGCAGGAGTAACTGGTTGGGTAGCGTTGCACGGAAAATCCCTGAGGGTGGACGACGTAGAATCGGAACCGCGTTATATAAAGTTTTCCGAGGAGGTCAAAAGTGAACTCGCTTGCCCGATGATTGAAAAGGAGCACACCACCGGTGTGATTTCCATCAAGTCGGACCGGAAAGCAGCCTTTACAGAAGAATCTCAAAGAACTCTTGAAATAATCGCAGAGGAGACGACCCAAATTGTAAGCCAGTTCTGGTTGATTGACATGCTTAGGCAACGCTCGGAACAATTGGAGGCACTGGTTTCCATGGGTCAGGACTTGGTTTCCAAATTCGATTTGGATGAACTGCTGGAAACCATAACCAGCGAGACGCACAAAATAATGCAGTGCAACTTGGCCATGTTACTGATTCTCGACCCCAAACGCAACACCTTAAAAATTCACTCTATAAAGGGGGCCTCAAGAAAATACGATGCGGCAGCAGAACTGAACGTGAAAGAATCTTCATTTGGCACCGCCATAAGATTTAAACGCACGATCGAATTGGTAGACTTGCGCAGAACGGAAGAGGAACACTTTTGGGAAATCGTTCAGGGAGAAAGACTGGAATCCATGATTTGCTGCCCCATTCTTTGGGAAGGAGAGGCCGTCGGTATATTGGCTGCTTATTCGAATACGATCCACCGTGTTAACAACGAGGAAAAACGGTTGTTTAACACATTGGCAAGTTTCAGTGGGGTTGCGATTCAGAACCTGCGACTCTATTCCCTTATGCTTGAGAACGAAGAAATCCTTCGGAAAAATGATAAATTGATAACCTTAGGACTATTAGCAGCTGAAATAGCTCATGAAATTAGAAATCCACTGATGGTAATCAAACTTCTTTTCGATAGCTTGGACCTAGACTTTGAGGAGACCGACCACCGAAAAAAAGACGCGAAGATTATCGATAAAAAGATTCGCCATCTAGAGGGCATCGTCGAACAGGTCCTCAGTTTCGGAAAGTCCTCTCAATCGGTAAAATTCCACTGGAGCCTTCAATCACTTATCAAGGAAAGCTTGCGGCTCGTCCGACTGAAGTTGATCCAGAACAAGATAACCACTCAATCGAAATTATGCTCCGATTCTTTGGTGGTAGACGCCAATCAAGGGCAAATTCAACAAGTTATTCTAAATTTGATTCTGAATGCAATTCAGGCCATGCCGAACGGCGGTGACATAACCTTTGAGTGTTATCGAGAAGAAATCGACGATATTTCATGTGGATGTATCGACATTAAGGATACAGGAAACGGAATAGAAGAACACTTGAAGGAAAAGATCTTCGATTCATTTTTAACCGGGCGGGAAGAAGGCACCGGCCTCGGATTATCGATCGTGAAACGGATTCTCAGGAGTCACCAGGGGGACATTCTATTGTTGGAAACAGGTCCCAAAGGCACAAGAATGAAATTGTGGATCCCTCTATTAAGCTGAAAGGACCCTAACCTCCCTGCAGAGGCTTCAGAAAGTAATCCCATGAACGATGCTTATCCTTATTTTGGGCCACCGACATAAAGGGTCTCCATTTCGGCCTCACCGGTTTGCGAACCAAACGCATCCCGGCTTCGTGGGGCAACCTATCCGCTTTGCGGGAATTGCAGCCAACGCAAGAGGTAACGATGTTTTCCCAAGAGGTTCGGCCACCGTGGTGCCGGGGAATTACATGGTCCAAATTGAGCCCGGATTCTTTGAATAATTTACCGCAATATTGACAATGGAATTTGTCACGCTCGAAGATGTTTTTGCGATGAAACTTGACTTCCTTAATGGGAAGCCGATCAAAAAATTTTAGAATAATTACCTTCGGCAAACGAATGATATGCCGAACAGTGTGAACGCACTCCCTTTCAGGGATGGTTTCCATCTCGGTTGCATCCAACCATTGGTTAAAATCGTATAATTGAAAGTCGCCTTCTTCTTGATGAATCACGTCCGCATGTCCTTTTACCAAAAGACTAAATGCCCGCTTAATACCGACAACGTTGACGGCCTGCCAAAAGCGGTTCAAGACGAGAACCTGACTGGTTAAAACGACTTCCATCCGGACCAGGCTTTTAAATTGTGACAAAATCTTGTGTCAAATCAAAGTTGGTTACAGGTTAGTAAAAAGGAAGGTGTATCGGAAACATTTTTTGAGAATCAGAGCTTATTAATCTGAATGAGGGAATTCGAAATGAAAAATATCACGATATTCTGCTGCTTATGTAGTCTGTTGGTTTTGACGGGCTGTGTATCGACTCCACAATCCCGAACGAATGAGAATCGCGACCTATTTGAGAGTTTTACAACAGCGCAGAAAGAAACGATTTTGAAAGGTGAGATTGATTTGGAGTTTACGCCCGAGATGGTCATGATGGCTGTCGGAGTCCCGGATAGAAAAGCGAAAAAGAGGTCTCAATTAGGAGAGACTGAGGTTTGGACCTACTACAAGTACAGCCCTCGTCCTATTTATGGCTACGGAGGTAGATATGGATATTGGGACTATTTTAGTTACAACTCCTACTATGGGTGCTATGTAAGACGCCCCTATTTTGGCCATAGTGTCTATTATGCAGGTGGTGGAGACAGGGAGAAAAACCTGATGGTCGATTTTCAGGGGGGCAGAGTTGTTGCCTACGAAATGGTCCAGTAAGTTACTCCAAACGGCTCCGTGGATGGAACTGATCGTGCTGGTCCAAAAGCCGGCTTTCCTCTACAGAGGTATAAATCTGGGTAGTTGAGATATCTGCGTGACCAAGCATCTCCTGGATAACCCGTAAGTCAGCTCCACCACTTAACAAGTGTGTAGCAAAAGAATGTCGGAGCAAATGAGGCTTAACCGGTTTCTCAATTCCGGCGGCCTTTGCATACCGCTTTATAAGGACCCAAAGCATCTTCCTACTAATGGCTGTTCCTCTCTCGCTCAAAAACAATTCGCTGCCCGTTTTCGGCTTAACAAAAAATCTCCTGCCGGATTCCAGATACGATTTAACACATTCGACGGCCTTCCTTCCTATCGGTACTAATCGTTCTTTTGATCCTTTTCCAAACACACGCAAAAAACCCTGTTCAAGGTACAACTGATGCATTTCCAGATGGGAAAGCTCGGAAACGCGGAGTCCGCTGGAATAAAAGAGTTCAAGAATCGCCCTGTCACGAACCCCATATGGAGTCTTAAGATCCGGTGCGGTCAAAAGTCTCTCAACCTCGTCCGGAGACAAGGTCAATGGAAGTTTCCGAATCATTTTGGGACCGGAAAGAAGCTCACTGAAATCATCGGGCCGAATGGATTCCCTAACGAGAAACCGCGCCAAAAGACGAACGCTGGTCAGTTTCCTTGCAAGGCTGGAAACTGCGTAATCGTCCCCGCTCAAAGAACTTATCCAAAACGAAATATGGTCTGCTTTCACCGACAACCAGTTCTCGATTCCGAGACCTTTGAGAAAACCGGCACACTGTTCCAAATCACCAAAATAGCCTTGGACGCTATGAGGACTCAGGCCCTTCTCGAGTTCAGCGTAAACGGCGAAGGACTCGACCAACTCAGCCAATCTCTCAGGGATTCTCTCTGAACAGCGGTACTTCACGCATTAAACTCTACCCGATGCTGCGAAGAGTAGAACAAAAAAACGGGACCTAAGCCCGTTCATGAACCATAACACCAGAGCAGGACTTACTTAATATAATCGTGATCAGTGAAAAATCGCCGAATTTCAGCTACTGCGGATTCCGAGCTATCCGAAGCATGCACCACGTTGACCATCACCGTTTCGCCAAAATCGCCTCGAATGGTTCCCGCAAGAGCCTGTGTTGAATCCGTGGGGCCTAACAGGTCTCGCACTTTTTTAATCACATTCTCCCCTTCCAAAATCATAGCTACTACCGGCTCGGAAGACATGAATGACTCAATATTAGGGAAAAAGGGTTCATCAGCTATGTGCGCATAATGCTCCCTCAATAGAGGTGAATCTAACCTCATCATTTTGCAGCCGGCAACCGAAAAGCCCGCCGTTTCAAATCGACTTAGTACAGTTCCCATAAGCTTCTTCTGCATGCAATCGGGTTTGAAAATTATAAGTGTTTTTTCCATGATTTGGAGCAATATTGATCCGGGCTGATTTCTCTCCAGAGAGATAGAGCCGCTTAGCATTAAAACCCCCACTGTTTTTTCAAGAAAGAATCTCCTAAAGTCTCAGCTGGTTTTTCACCCGCTCAATATCTCTCGCCATCTGTGAGCCCGGAGTTGATCGCAATACTTTTTCCGCTTCCAGGATTGCGGTTTTTGCATCCGTAGTTCTGCGTTTCCGATAAAGATGGTCAACAAATGGAAAAACGAAATCATCCAGAACTTGAATACCACCCTGACCGCCAAGTTGGTATAATTGTCGCCGGTATACGTGCATTTGCGCGGCCCGTGAATCTGATCGCATGGATTCCTTCAGGATAGCGGCTGCTGAACTTACCGCCAAATCAGAACGAGAATCCTTATTCTTCCAGGTAATTCGTGATCGTTCCTTTTTAGCCATATTGGCCCTGCCCGTCGATTCCAAGAACAAGGCAAAATCAGTAATAAATTTAGCCTCCAAATCAGAAAAAGACCGCACCGCCGAAAGCACAGAACGATAAGTAGCATCGATTCGTGTTCGGGATAGGTTAAGCCGTTTCCTCAAGTCAATCAGCAGACTCCAAGCCGGAGTGTTTCGCCGCTCCAATGCAATCGCATTTTCCGCTGCTTTCTCCGCCTTTTCCAAATCTTCGAGGGAGGAGTACATGCGAGCCCAAAAGTAATGCAGTTGAGAGGAAAAATAGCCGCGGCTATTCTGGTATCCTTCTCTGAGAAAGGTGATATCATGATCCGATGTGAAACTCCAAGTCTGAGGATTAAAGCCATAACCGGTTACATATTTTTGGTCAGCATAGCGCCCTGCTTCCATGTTCCAACCTCCATTCGGAGGAAGGTAGCCAAACCAGGCATGTCTTCCATCGAGTCCACTTCCTAAAAACTCAATCGTCGGCAGTCCTTGTATTTTTCCGGCCTGGCTTGCAAAATAAGCCTGGTCCACACAAATGCCTCCTGCCTCATAGATTACTGGCAGTGAATAGTCGTCATACAACCAGTGATATTTTTCGGTTTGAGCTCTTCGAAAATCGTACTGTACCATTGAATACACATTGTCGTATGAATCAGGCTTATAGTTGATGGTATTGTGAACCCAATGAATCTCCTGTGGGGAAGCGATCAAATCGACCAGGTAAATGGCGTCGGACAAAGACAGCCTTCTGATAGAATGATGAAACATTTGCGCATTTCTGGGATTCGTGAAATAAATGAAAACATCTTCTGGTGAACGGAGGTGTCTGGGCAATACATCCTGACCCACTTGAGCGTGAGGCCAGCCGGAAGGCGGTGGCACATCGTGCACAAAGGCTATGGCAAATGCCAAACTCGTATGCCTTTTAAACTGGTATTGGTGATTATTATACAGGTAGTTCAGTACCTCAAAAACTTCCGTAAGCAAGTCCGTAGGATTCCATTGATTATAGGTGCTTCGCATTAGGTCGCCGTTGGCAAAAAAGAATTTCAGGAAATCATCACTCAATCGTTCCCCCAAAACATGTTCGTCATAGTTAATTTGATCGGGCATATTGGGATGAATCCAGTTGGCCTCCTTAACCTTATCAACCCAGTTAGTAATATACTTGCCCTCGTCCTCACGCATGAGGTCAATCCAAAGGAATGTGTATAACAATTTCTCCGCTACCAGAATACGTTTTTCATAAGCATACTTTGCGTCTTTAAATAGCGATGATCGGAGTTCGGACCATCCGTGTTTATCCCGATATTCGAGTAAACGCTGTGCAAAGGCCGATGCATTCGCAATACCGACCCAAGGATGTTGTTCATCAGCGGAAACTGATGTAGCCATGCATGCACATCCAATAAGCAAGGTAAGCAGATTAATTTTTTTCAGCATGCTGATCTCTTAGACTAAAATACGCCTGGTAAGTTTCGGCAAAATGAAAGGCTCCCCGATGGGAGCCTTTCATAATTCATCTCAGTTAAATAATTAGTTCGAGGTTACCTCCGAAGAGGATTGCTCTTGAACAAACTTAATCTCGTCCTCCTCAACCACCACTTCGATGGGATCTACCTTTTTGATATCTCCCCTGAGTATGGCTTCGGCCAACGGATCTTCGATATAGCGTTCGACGGCTCTCCGCAAGGGACGCGCGCCATATTTTTCGTCATATCCTTTATCGATCAAGTAGTCTTTGGCTTCCTTCGAAACGTTGAGGAAAATTTCGTGTGACTCGAGGCGGGTTATGACGCCGGCCAATTCGATATCCACGATCTTTACCAGGTCTTCCTTCGTCAACGAACGGAAGACTACCAACTCATTGACTCGATTGAGGAATTCCGGCTTAAAGATCCTCTTCGACTCTTCCAGGATCTTTTCCTTGATGCGTTCGAAATCACTTTCATTGCCAGTTTTCTTTCCAAACCCAAGTGAAGTTTCCTTCTGTATCAATTGTGCCCCTACATTGGAGGTCATAATGATAATGGTGTTTCGAAAATCAACCACCCGGCCGAGACTATCGGTTAGACGACCATCTTCAAGGACCTGCAAAAGTAATTGAATGACGTCGGGGTGAGCTTTCTCTATTTCGTCGAAAAGTATAACAGCGTAAGGTTTGCGGCGCACAGCCTCGGAAAGTTGACCACCGTCTTCATGGCCGACATAGCCCGGTGGAGACCCGATCAAGCGGGAAACCGTGAACTTTTCCATGTATTCGGACATATCAATCTGCACAATCGCATCCTGATCGCCGAACATGTTTTCGGCTAAAGTTTTGGCCAGGTGAGTTTTACCAACACCTGTGGGTCCGAGGAACATAAACGACCCGATCGGACGCCGTGGATCTTTTAAATCCGCACGCGACCTGCGCAAGGCTTTGGCGATGACCTTGGTAGCGGGTTCCTGGCCGATAACAACTTTTTGCAAGTCATCTTCCAGGTGAAGTAATCGCTGAGTCTCTTTTTGCTCCATGCGTGTCAATGGAATGCCGGTCCAGGAAGATACGATCTGTAGCATGTCATCACCTGTTACCGTGATCTCCATTTCCTGCCGGCTTTGCTTCCATTCTTCCATGAGCTTCTCGCGCTTCAAACGCATCTGCTTTTCCTGGTCCCGGAATTTGGCAGCTTCTTCGAAATGTTGTTTGCTGATCGCTTCTTCTTTAAGTCCGCAAACCTCGTCGATCTCGTTCTGCAAATCATCGAGTTCGGGGGGACGATTCAAGCTTGCGATGCGAGAACGGGAACCCGCCTCATCGAGAACATCGATTGCTTTATCCGGCAGATAGCGATTGGTGATATAACGGTCTGATAACTTCACCGCAAAATCCAAGGCTTCGCCTGTATATATAACTTTGTGGTGTTCCTCGTACTTTCCCCGAATTCCATGCAAAATCTTCAGGGTATCTTCCACAGATGGCGCTTCGACCTTTACGCTCTGAAAGCGCCGATCCAGGGCACTATCCTTTTCAATGAATTTGCGATATTCGGCCAAAGTAGTTGCACCTATACACTGCATCTCGCCTCGAGAAAGGGCCGGTTTGAAAATATTGGACGCGTCCATCGCGCCTTCTGCTGCACCGGCACCGACAATGGTGTGCAGTTCATCAATAAAGAGAATCACATTGCGTGTCCTCTTGATCTCGTCCATGACGGCTTTGATTCGCTCTTCAAACTGTCCGCGGTACTTGGTACCTGCCACCATGAGCGCCAGATCCAGGGTCACCACCCGTTTTTCGGCCAGAATTTCCGGAACAACCCCGTTGTTAATTTCTTGGGCCAAGCCTTCCACAATAGCCGTTTTACCGACACCGGCTTCCCCAATCAGGACAGGATTGTTTTTAGTACGACGGCAGAGGATTTGGATAACCCGGTGGATTTCCTTTTTCCTCCCAATGACCGGATCAAGTTCCCCTTTCTTGGCCAATTCGGTGAGGTCACGGCCAAATGCTTTGAGAGCGGGGGTCTTTACTTCCTTTTTGTCCTCGCTTCCCTGAACTTGCGGCGTGGCAACTGGTTCTTCCAAATCGCCTCCCGCATAGTTGGGGTCGAGTTCACTTAAAATTTCATTGCGGGTTCGCTCGATATCCACATCAAGTGACTTCAATACTTGAGCGGCAACGCCCTCCCCTTCACGCAGCAGGCCGAGTAAAATGTGCTCGGTTCCCACATAGCTGTGATTCAGGTTTTTCGCTTCCTTACTGGCCAAAGCCAGCACTTTTTTAACACGAGGAGTGAAGGGAATATTGCCGGAAGGTTTGGCTTCCTGGCCCATTCCTACTTGCTTCTCTACCGCACTTCGTACGGTAACGAGATCGAGGCCCATTTTTTGCAACACATTGACGGCAACTCCCTGTCCCAGGTTGATCAGCCCGAGTAAAAGGTGCTCTGTTCCCACATAATTATGGTGAAATCGATCTGCTTCTTTCCGAGCCAAGGCCAACACCTGTTGGGCTCTCGGAGTGAAATTGTTCATCGGTTCCATGGGTCTAGAGTTGGATAAATTAGGTTGTGACGGTTATCGGGTGATATGGTCAAAATTGGGTTCAGGGAGATCGAAAAGGGCCTCCCGAATGAAGGAAGCTCTTAGCACATCCCTTTGGGTTGTATCAATTTCTTTATTTGCTTTGAATTGAACATGCCCGGGCTGACATTCTATAAATAATCGGTCCACTAAAAACCGCGATTGCTCCGGAAAAGAACCGAAGTCAACCGCCAGTCGAATGAGTGATAACCGGTTCATGGCTTCAGATGAGCTTAAAAGGTGCCCGTTCTTCAAAACGCCATAGGCACGACCGATTTTATCAAAAATCTTGACGCTTTCATCTTCCAACACTTTTTCCCGGGCGTCTTCTTCGCATTCAATGATAGTTCCGATGACACTGTTGAGACGCTTGACAATCTCGGATTCTGATTCTCCGAGAGTTTGCTGGTTGGAAATTTGGAAAAAGCTGCCGCTTGCATCGGACCCTTCTCCAAATATACCGCGCACGGCAATGCCTAGCTGATTGACCGCGCGCACAACTTTTTCCATTTGGCCGGAGATTACCAAGCCCGGCAAATGTAACATGGCAGAAGCCCGCAAACCCGTACCAACATTGGTTGGGCAAGCCGTCAAATAGCCGAGGTCTTCGGAGTAGGCGTAGTCCAAACACTCCTCGATACTCGAATCGACTGAATTGATGAAATTCCAGGCGCGCTTGAGATGAAGTCCGTTCTTGATGACCTGAATTCGCAGGTGATCTTCCTCGTTTATCATGATGGAGCAGGCCTGATTGGCGGATATAATTACACCTGACCCTTCCGGTTCATTACTCAACTCGCGGCTGATCAGGTGCCGCTCAAAGAGAATTTGACGTTCCAATTCTTTGAGCTCATCGATTCGCAGTGCAGCTGGATTTTTAATCTTAGGAATCCGTGCCACAACCTCGAGACATTTGCCCAACACTTCCTCTTTCTGCGTCTTTTTGGCCCACCCGGGGAAGGGATACTGAGCCAAATTACGCGCCAAGCGGATGCGAGTGCTCATCACAATTGGGCACTTGGCGGATGAATTTTGGGTCAATTCACCTCGGGTTTTCAATATGGATCTAATGGACATTTGAGGTCTCGGTCTCCTCATCCAACCGTATTAATTGGTCCCTTAGTTTGGCAGCATCCTCGTAACGTTCTTCTTCGATGGCCAATTGCAGCTGGGTTTTAATATCGTTTTCTTTTTGGCGGGATGCTTCCCGGATGAGGGTGTTTTCGGGATTCTTTCCCAGATGACTTACGCCTTTGTGCATATGGCCAAGCATGGGTGCAATCATCGGTGCCAGATTTTCGTAACACCTTGGGCATCCGAGTCTTCCGAGTTTCTTATAATCCTCAGACGTAAACCCACAATTTTCGCAAACCAAGTCCTTGTGAACAGTCTCAAGCTCCTCGTTTTCGACACCGCTTGCCAACAAATCAGCCAAGGAGAAGCCGTTGGGATCGGTAACGCCTTTTTCTTTGGCGCAGGTCTCGCAAAGATCTATCTTGTGAATCTTGCCATTCACAATCTGGGTCAGGTGGACCGTAGCCAGTTTGCTGCAAATGTCGCAATTTATGGATTCAGCCATTAGATTATAATTCAGGTATAAGATATAAGTATGTTGCTAATAGTACTTTTTTCAACTCCAAGCATGAACCATTCCTTTGAGGAAAAATTCAAAATCTTGGCAACGAAATTGATGGTTCGGAAAAACCGTATTTGGGTTAACTCCAAAAACACGGTGTCTTAAATCTGAGGAAGATTTTACAGAAATGTGCCTTCTTTAGCAACCTTGGAGCGAAATTCGGCCAGAAATTTGACGGTGGTTTCGCCAGGCTTGCCCGTTCCGATGGTACGACCGTCCACTTCAACCACCGGAATTACCTCAGCAGCCGTCCCTGTGAGAAAACATTCCTCAGCCACGAGAATATCATACCGAGTCAGGTTTTCTTGAATACACGGTATGCCCAATTCTTCAGCTATATCTAGGACAACTCCGCGGGTTATTCCTTTGAGAGCTCCAGCGTAAAAAGCGGGCGTGAAAAGTTTACCTTTTTGGAATATGAAGACGTTGTCCCCGGTGCACTCCGATACATAGCCCTGGTCGTTCAACATCAAAGCCTCGATATAACCCAAACGATCAGCTTCTATTTTGGCCAAAATGTTGTTGAGGTAGTTCAACGATTTGATGCCGGGACTCAACGCAGCGGGATTCATTCGCCTTATGGGAGAAGTAATGATCTTCAGTCCATTTTCATAGTATTCCGCAGGATACAAGCTCAAGTGGTCTGCAATACAAATGATGCTCGGCTTGGAACAGGACTTGGGAGAAAGTCCTAAACTTCCTATCCCACGGGTCACCACGAGACGTATGTAACCAACTGTCAATCCATTCACCCGACAGGATTCGCAAACGATATCCGAGATCTCCTGGCGTGACCAGGGAAGATCCAAAAGAATCGCTTTTGCCGAATACTCGAGCCGCTCCAGATGTTCGTCCAATTTGAATACACATCCCTGGTAAAGTCGAATTCCTTCAAAGACGCCATCACCGTACAACAAGCCATGATCGAAGACGGATATTTTCGCGTCCCCCGAATCTAAGAATTGGCCATCAATGTATACCTTCATGATTAGAGCCCGACATCAACACAGTTGGAGCAGAACAGAGCAAGAATTATTTAAAATCAAAAAACCAAACTTCCGCAGAAGCCCGGTTGAAATAAAACAATCCTTCGCCTAATAGCGATAGTGTCCGGGCTTAAACGGACCCGCTACTGGAAGGCCAAGATAATCGGCCTGCGTTTCGGTGAGCTTCGTCAATTTAACCCCCAATTTTTCCAAGTGCAAAGTGGCGACTTTTTCATCCAGAACCTTCGGCAATACGTATACTTTGTTTTCGTATTTATCCGGATTTTGAAACAGCTCAATCTGAGCAAGCACCTGATTGGTAAAGCTGGCGCTCATCACGAAACTCGGGTGACCGGTGGCGCAACCAAGGTTCAAAAGCCGCCCCTCGGCCAGAATGATAATTCTCTTGCCATCTGGATAGACTACCTGATCGACCTGGGGCTTAATGTTCACCACCTTGATGGACGGATCGTTGAATACGGAGGCCACATCGATTTCCAAATCAAAATGCCCGATATTTCCAACGATGGCAGTGTCTTTCATTACATCTAAATGTTCTCGTCTAATAATGTCACGGCATCCGGTCGTTGTAATGAAAATGTCACCAACAGAAGCAGCCTCCTCCATGGTCGTAACTTCAAATCCTTCCATGGATGCCTGCAATGCACATATGGGATCAATTTCCGTGACAACAACGCGGGCACCTTGCCCGGCCATGGCTTGGGCACAGCCTTTGCCAACGTCACCAAACCCGGCTATGACAGCTACCTTGCCGGCAACCATCACATCGGTTGCACGCTTTATCCCGTCGAGAAGGCTTTCACGACATCCATAGACATTGTCAAATTTTGATTTGGTACAGGAGTCGTTGACGTTCAGTGCCGGACAACCCAATTCACCTCGTTCTTCCATTTGGTAAAGACGGTGAACACCTGTGGTAGTTTCTTCGGAAAGTCCACGAATGTCTTTCAGCAACTGAGAAAACTCATCGTGTACAATAGCCGTCAGGTCACCTCCATCGTCGAGGAGAATATTCGGACCCGATCCATCCGGCCAACGTAAAGTTTGACGGATACACCATTCATATTCTTCTTCCGTTTCACCCTTCCAGGCGAAAACCGGAGTACCGGCTGCCGCAATCGCAGCCGCGGCAGGATCCTCAGTTGAAAAGATATTACAGGAAGACCAGCGCACAGAAGCTCCCAGCTCCTGCAACGTTTCGATCAAGACAGCCGTTTGGGTGGTCATGTGCAGACAGCCACAAATGCGAGCGCCCTTAAGCGGCTTGTCCTGGCCATATTCCTCACGCAAAGCCATCAGGCCAGGCATCTCAGGTTCAGCCAAATCGATTACCCGGCGACCAAGTTCCGCCAAGGAAATATCTTTAACTTTATATTCGGGTTGTGCTTCAGTTTGAGTATTCATGGGAAAATCAGGATAGGTTGTTCACAAGTTCATCGAGCTTATTGGATTGCTCCCATGGCATGTCGGCTTTCCCAAAATGTCCATAATTGGTAGAGGTACGGTAAATGGGCCTTAGAAGATCCAATTGAGCAACAATGTCGGCAGGTTTAAAACTAAATGTCTTTTTAACCGCATCTTCCAAGGCCTGGTCAGAAGTTTTTCCAGTTCCGAATGTTTCCAGCCTCAGGCTAACCGGATGCGGGTGACCAATCGCATAAGCGGCCTGTAGTTCGACGCAGGAAGCAAGTTCGGCCGCGATTACATTTTTGGCAACCCAGCGAGCCATATAGGCTGCGGAGCGATCCACTTTCGATGGATCCTTACCGGAAAAAGCGCCTCCACCATGACGTCCCCAACCACCGTAAGTATCCACAATTATCTTACGGCCAGTCAATCCAGCGTCACCTGAAGGTCCACCTTCGACAAATCGTCCGGTTGGATTGATGAGGTACTGCGTGTCATCGGAAAGTAGCTCGGCTGGCAGGACAGGCTTTATAACCTTTTCAATGACAAAGTCTTTGATAAAAGCATGTTCAACATCGGCGGTGTGCTGAGTCGACACAACGATGGCAATGATTCCAGTCAACTTATCGTCTTCGTAGGCAACCGAAACTTGGGATTTGCAATCGGGGCGCAACCAAGATCCTTCTTCTGTCCTTCGAATCTCAGCAAGCTTGCGATTCACTCGATGGGAAAACATGATCGCGGCAGGCATCAGTTCGTCGGTCTCGTCGCAGGCATATCCAAACATAATGCCCTGGTCTCCGGCGCCTTGTTCGGCAGTATCCTTACCTTCGACTGCAACGGCATCCACACCTTGCGCGATATCGGGAGACTGTTGGGTCAGCGCATTGGTAATAAAAACTTTATCGGCATGGAAAATGTCGTCATCGTTGACGTAACCGATTTCGCGTATGGCCTCACGCACCACGCTTTCGTAATCGAATTCTGATTGGGTTGTAATTTCCCCAGCCAAAAAAACACAGTTACTTTTTACCAGGGTTTCGCAGGCGACTCGGCTGGAGAGATCATTCTCAAAGCAGGCATCGAGAACGCTGTCAGAAATATAATCCGCAACTTTATCGGGGTGTCCTTCACCAACCGACTCTGAAGAAAAGATAAAATCATTACTCATAGACCCCTCACTAGGGTGAAAAACTCTTCAGAGCAAGATAAATATCAACATATCAGGATACATTGATATGTTTCTATCTAGATATGGGCAGTTTAACGCAATTATCGCGAAAATTGGGGGATATTTTCTTCCCAAAATCTATAAATTTCTGATTAACAATTCCCGCAAAAAGATCATCTCCTTAGGTAAATGATCAAAAGTTGAAGGGAAAGCTCCTCACGAATCAGGGTCTGCATTTTCATTTTCCCGGTCGATGGACATGAGCTCGATCCATTGATCCTCGGTAAAATCAAGACCTCTCCAATCGATATCTTCGTAATTGGGCATCCAACCAATAGGAGCTGCGAACGCACTTGCGACGCCCGTCCTCTCTACGATCCATCGGAGCACGCGCATATTTTGCCCGAACCCAAGCATAACCAATGACCATCCGGACTCTTCCGAAACCAGTTCACGTGAAAATTCGAGGTGGTTCTTTAAGGAGCTTATTAATGGTTAACCAGTGGCGGAATCTCCCATGTTGTAACCAATGAAGGACAGCATGGCCATAGGATCCCTGCGAAGTTTTCCGACCGCTCATTATGCAGCCGCAGTCAACTCACTGAACATCGTCGCGCCGAGGGAGACACCATGAGTCCAATTAAAATCCTGGTACATCAGAGGAACATCGTTCATGCGTTTACCGCCAAAAATAAAGGCGGAAATCCTCACTTCATTGAAGGCTTCCCAGGCAGGATTCAATCGTAAGGTACTGAGCGCGGATGCGGTAAATCGCGCATTTGGTTGGGCGGAAGGTGTCTCGGTATCAGGTGTCCAATCATTTCCTTTCCAGTCAATCAAATGATCGGGCGACTCCTCGGTCATGCCCTCCCACCAGACATCACCATCGTCGGTCAATCCACAGTTCGTGAAAATCGTGTTTATCGAACAAGAGGTCATGGCATTGCATTGGTTTGCACAGAAGTTCCTGGAATGTTAATACCACCATTTCTTCTAAAACAAAGATTGCAGGAGAAGAGGATTGCCAAGACATTGAGGCAGCTCTTGGTTCTGAAAACCTTCGAATTTAGTATGAGCACAATTCCTGCAATCATTAGCCAATACTTACCGGAGATCATCGATTTTCGGCATGACCTGCATCGATATCCGGAGATCGGCTATGAAGAAAGGGAGACTTCCTCCAAAATTGCCAATCGCCTAGAGGCAGTCGGCCAATTTGAAATTGAAACAGGGATAGCTAAAACAGGAATAGTTGCCACCCTGGGCGCAGAAAAACCGGGTCCTTGTATCGCCCTGCGCGCTGACATGGATTGCCTGCCGATTGTAGAAACAAGTGGCAAACCATGGGCGTCACAAAATCACGGATACATGCATGCGTGCGGTCATGACGGACACACCAGTTGCCTATTAGGAACAGCTCTCACTCTAAGCGAGATTTCAGACTCAATTAAAGGGCCTGTTAAATTCCTATTCCAACCGGCCGAAGAAGGAGGAGCAGGAGGCGAGAAAATGGTGAATGCCGGTGTGCTTGCGGATCCGGAGGTCGCTATGATATTTGGACTACACGGCTGGCCCGGGTTACCCCTTGGAGAAATTGCAACCCGTGCCGGACCGATCATGGCAAATGCCGATGAGTTTGAAATAACCGTTTACGGTAAAGGCGGACACGCGGCTTATCCCCATGTGTGCATCGATCCAATCCTCATAGCCAGTAATTTGGTAACCGCCCTTCAATCCATAACATCTCGAAATGTTCCATCCCAGGAGGAAGCAGTGGTAACAGTAGCCAAATTCGAGGGTGGCTCGGCATTCAATATAATACCGGAACAAGTAACTCTTTTGGGGACTGTCCGCACGATGACCGAAAAGACTCAGGAACTTGTGTTCGAACAGTTGACCAGCATTTCCAATGGAATCGCCGAATCAATGGGAGGCCGAGCTGAAATCCGTATTAAAAAAGGATACCCGGTACTGGTTAACGATGCCAAAGCGGTCGACTACCTAAAGGAACAAATTTCTAAAATACCTCAATTCGTAAAAAGGATCCATCAAATGCCCGCCCAAATGGTTGGTGAAGACTTTGCCTTCTTCGCCAAAGAAATACCTGCCTGCTTCTTTGCTTTGGGCTTGCGACCTCCAGGAGAAGAAACCTATCCGCAATTGCACCAATCAGATTTTGATTTCAACGACGATGCCTTGCCAATCGGCATTCGGTGCTTCAGTGAGTTGGTTATGAATTTTTAGAATTAAATTTATCCGACCAAGTTGTTAAGCTTATCAAAAAGGGCGACCATTCCGGGTCGCCCTTTTGAGTAAGACTAAATGCCAAATGATTATTTTTTCTTGGCCCGTTTCCTGACAGCTTTTTTAGCAGCCTTCTTTTTAGGAGCAGCTTTTTTAGCAACCTTCTTTGCGGCCTTTTTCCTGGCTGCTTTCTTTGGAGC
>DDZZ01000008.1 GCA_002346535.1 Opitutales bacterium UBA2995
GGTAGGAACGGGCGTGATGAGTTTTCTCTCTTTCACCGTCATTGAAATCAACCACCGATGACACTGATCTGGAAAAATCAATCTACAAAAAAATTTGTGTTCACCAGAGCTATCATTGATTGTAATTATTAAGTTCAGCCAATGTTGTGGCCCATCCATTTCCGTGTGAGGACCATTTCCAATCAGTATCATTTAATGCCATGGCAACCTATTTAAAAGAAGGAAGAAGTGCAGACTATCTGTTCGAAGCGGATCAAAAAGTCCAAGATATCGTTAAGGGTATTTTGGATGATATTCGCAACCGTGGTGATGAAGCGGTTCGTGAGCTATCCAGTAAGTTCGACAATTGGAGTCCGGAGAATTTCAAACTAAGCGAGGATCAAGTTGAGGATATCATTGGTAGCTTACCGCAGCTAACGGTTGAGGATCTGAAATTCGCTCAGGCTCAGGTTCGCAATTTTGCCGAAGTGCAACGGGTAGCTCTCAAGGATGTCGAAGTCGAAACGCTTCCGGGGGTCATCCTGGGACACAAAAACATTCCGGTCAACTCGGTCGGTTGCTACGTACCTGGTGGACGATATCCGATGATCGCCTCCGCTCACATGAGTGTCTTAACGGCCAGTGTGGCGGGAGTGAAACGGATCATCGCCAGCACTCCGCCGATCAATGGGGAGCTTCCAAAAGAAACAATAGCCGCGATGCACTTTGGAGGAGCGCATGAAATTCACATCATTGGAGGTGTTCAGGCGATTGCCCGAATGGCTTTAGGCACCGAGACCCTGCCGGCCGTCGATATGATCGTCGGCCCAGGCAATGCCTATGTGGCCGAAGCAAAGCGGCAGCTCTTTGGACAGGTCGGGATCGATCTGTTGGCCGGGCCCACTGAAATTTTGATTGTTGCTGATGAGTCAGCCGATGCTGAGATGGTTGCGACCGATCTGCTGGGGCAAGCCGAGCATGGCCCAACCTCCCCGGCGGTCTTGATTACGACCAGCGAATCCTTGGCTCGCGAAACAGAAGTGGAGATCGCACGGCAATTAGAGACCCTTCCCACAGCCGATGTGGCTGAAGTCGCCTGGCAGGATTACGGACAAATCATTTTGGTTCAAGACCATGCCGAAGCCCTGATCGAAGCAGATAAGGTGGCCTGTGAACATGTCCAAATTCTGACGACCAACGATGATTTTTTCCTGGAAAATATGACCAACTACGGCGCCCTCTTTATTGGCCCGCGGACCAATGTAGCCTACGGTGACAAAGTCATCGGCACCAATCACACCTTGCCGACCAAACTGGCCTCCCGCTACACCGGTGGTCTTTGGGTAGGTAAATTTATCAAAACGGTGACCTACCAGCGGGTGCTGACGGATGAGGCCAGCGCCAAGATCGGCGAATACTGTTCTCGTTTGTGCGAATACGAGCGATTCATGGGCCACAAGGCCCAGGCGGATTTGAGGGTGGAGCGGTATGGTGGTGAGTGAGGTCATTTCTATCTCGAGTGGATTGAGTAGAATTCGGCGCTTCCATATTACCAGCGAACTGGGAGGGCTCGATTGCCGAGCGAGCCATGTTTATTTCGGCGCCCTCGGCGAGGCCGCCCTACCTAAATCAGAATAGTTATGACAATTTGTCGTTAACATTCTTTAGACATCTAACCTATAGATACATGCAATTCGTATCCTTCCTTTTATTTACTGGGTTTGTGGCGGCCTACGCCACCTGGCGACTGCGTAGGGACAAGCTGAATACACAGGACGGCTACTTTCTGGCTGGGCGAAGTCTGACTGGGATCGTCATAGCCGGTTCCATGTTGTTGACCAACATCTCCACGGAACACCTCATCGGTATGAACGGGTCCTCCTACCGGAATGGGGCCATCATACTCTCCTGGGAGATCACCGCGACGATCGCATTGGTCATTGGGGCGATTTATATAATCCCCAAGTATCTGAAAATGGGTCTGACGACCATTCCGGAACTTTTAGAAAAAAGATTCGATGGCATAACCCGTACCATCGTAGACCTGTTGGTGATCCTTTCCTTGGTCGTCACGCTGCTGCCGTTCGTCCTCTACACGGGAGCGATCAACATTGAGAGTATTTTTGAGATCTCGAATGTCCTGGGAGTCACAAAACAACAAGGACTTTGGATTACGATCCTGGTGGTGGGAAGCCTGGGAGCCGTTTACGCGATTTTCGGAGGTCTTAAAATGGTAGCCATTACCGATACGGTAAACGGGTTTGGTTTGCTTATCGGCGGCCTCATGGTTCCCATTTTGGCTCTTCTGGCCATCGGTGGAGGCAACCTGCTGGACGGGCTGGTAACGGTGTTTAATCACGCTCCTGAAAAATTCAACGTCGTCAGCAGAGAACCCTCTATCGGGCCTGGAGCCAGAGAATCGATTTTACCGTTCAGTGTTCTCTTTACCGGGATGACAATCAACGCGGTGTATTTCTGGACCTCACACCAGTCTTTTATTCAAAGGGCACTCGGTGCTGTCAGTCTCGAAGAAGCCCAGAAGGGACTTCTTTATACCGGCATGCTAAAATTGCTGATACCTTTGATCATCGTCCTACCTGGAATCATAGGCTATTACTATTTTGGAGATAGTCTCTACCATGACCAGGACTCGATTTATCCGAGATTGGTTAAGAAGGTATTGCCCGTTTGGTTGACCGGATTCTTTGTCGCGGTAGTGATGGGTGCCATTCTCAGCACCTTCAATAGTGCCCTGAACAGCGCAGCCACCCTTTTTAGTCTGGGAATTTACAAGAAGTATGTGAATCAGGACGTGTCTGATTCAGGCATCGTCCGTATTGGCAGATGGATTACGTTTGTCCTGGCATTGGTGGCCATTTCAGTAGCTCCCTTCGTTGCCAATGCCCCGAGTGGTTTGTATCAGCTCCTCCAGCAACTAAACGGTATCTTCATGGTGCCGCTCGCCTCGGTTGTTATAGCTGCTCTTTTCCTTCCCAAGATATCCACGGTGGCGGCCAAAGTGGGTCTCATTTTCGGTTTTGGTTTCTATATCCTCACCTATTTTATTTTAAAACTAGAGATTCACTTTGTGCATCTCTGGGGATTGGATTTCGTACTCAATGTGATTCTCATGCACGTTGTTTCCGTATTCTATCCACGAACTAAGGAATTCAAAATCGAAGATATCGGAGTGATCCCCATGGCCCCATGGAAGCATACGAAATGGCTGGGAGCGGTGTTGGTTGTTGTGACGGTTTTGATCTATGTTGTTTTCAACATAAGCACTTAGTTTCAAGCCCCAGCCGGGTAAATAGGAGATGGATTATAACCACGCTCTTTTTACTCCATTACCTCCTGTAAATTTTTTCTTTGGCTTATTTTGATCATGAGCAAACCGAGCAACTGTGT
>DDZZ01000049.1 GCA_002346535.1 Opitutales bacterium UBA2995
AACGGCACCGCCGGGTAGCTAAGCACGGAATAGATAAGCGCTGAAAGCATCTAAGCGCCAAGCTACTCCCAAGACGAGATCTCCCTTGCCCTTCGGGGTACTAAAGAGTCCTGGTAGACTACCAGGTTGATAGGCCAGGTGTGTAAGTTCAGTAATGGATTAAGCTAACTGGTACTAATGACTCGTGAGATTTGATCTGCATCGCTAAGGCAGGCGTTTATAGCACCTACGCGCAGTTTAACTATTTTTCAGATCTGATATTTCAGATCAATGACGTATGGCAATAACTAATACAAAATGCGTCAGGAACCACTCTGGTGACGATGGATGAGGGGAAACACCCGTTCCCATTCCGACCACGGCCGTTAAGCCCTCAATCGCCAATGGTAGTGCCGCCTCGATGTGGTGCGAGAGTAGGTTATTGCCAGTTTTATGACCCGGATTTTCCGAAAGGAAGGTCCGGGTCTTTTTTCGCCAGATGACTTGATTGCCATATTGGATCATTCTTCCTGGCCTAGGCTTGGCAAAACTTGCTAAATTAAAGGAGATTTTAGTGGCTCTATTTGAAAGATCTGAAAATAAATATCGAAAATCCGTGTCAGTCATAGAGTCTTCCTAAAACTATACTTACATTATTTTACTGAACATTGAAGATTCCTCCGTCACTATCCCCTCGGCAATTGATTCCGGGAGGTTAAACCAACTGCACTCTAATGCACGATTGTTGGTGTTTGTTTACCTCTTCCTGTTCGGAATCTTGGTTGGTATTTTATATGTCAGTGCTCGATTTGGGGTGAATATAAACTTTTTCTTTAAAGATCATGCGCTTCTGGCCAAGAGTCATCCTCTCGGCGGGCTTCTTCCCAATTTGGGAGTTTTCGTATGGTGCTCCACTTCAGCCGGGCGTTCTCCTTCTCCAGCTCCTTGAGGCGCTTGGCTGGTTAAGTTGCATCATCCCGAACTCCTTCTTCCAACGGCGGAAGAACTCCTCGCTGATGCCTCGCTCTCGGCACGTATCGATAATGGTCTTGTCCGCCCGCTCGGCCTCCCGAAGAATCCGAATCTTCTGCTCTGTGGTGTAACTTTTCAAGCGGCCCAGTTTAGCTCACCTCAACCACGGTGATGAATCCAAAAGGCGCTTTTATTCAACGGAGCATATTATCTTATCTCAATTCCTACTGGGCAATGGTCTGAACCCATGACCTCTTGCAGGATAAAGGCATTTTTAAGATGTTTCCTGAAGCCTTCAGATATTAGAAAGTAGTCAATTCTCCAGCCCACGTTTCGTTCGCGGGCTCCGCTACGGAAGCTCCACCAACTGTATTGATCAGGATCCTGATTGAATTCCCGGAATGTATCGATGAATCCGGCCTTAATATAATTGTCGAACTCGTTCCGCTCCTCGATTGTGAAGCCTGCATTGCGCGTATTTGTTTTGGGATTCTTCAGATCAATCTCCTTGTGCGCCACGTTGAAATCGCCGCAGGTTATTACCGGCTTATGGTTCTCCAAATTTTTGAGGTGCTCCAGGAAAAGCCGGTCCCAGACTTGGGTTCGGTAATCCAGGCGCCTCAATTCGTTTTTTGAGTTGGGTGTGTACACGTTTACCAGAAAGTGGGATGTATATTCTACTGTGATTACGCGGCCTTCCTGGTCATGTTCCTCTATTCCAAAGCCGTACTGCACAGACATCGGCTTAACTTTGCTTAATATCAAAGTCCCCGAATAGCCCTTTTGTTGGGCTGAATGCCAGTATTGGTTGTACCCGGAAAATTCGTAGTCCACCTGGTAGTTCTCAGCCTTTATCTCTTGAAGACAAAGCACATCAGGATCCGTTTCTACAAACCAGTCTGCAAAGCCTTTTTTGAGCACAGCCCTTAGGCCGTTTACGTTCCATGAAAGATAGGTTTTTGGCATTAGGAAATCAGTAGGCAAACATTTCTGGCCCCGCAAATCAAGCTTCTCCGCGGTGCTTTTGCAAAGTCCGCCAATATTCCGTCGAGTTTTGCCCTTGTTCATCTAGAGAGTAACAAATTCTTCGACTACCAATCCGCAAAGCCTCCTTATCACTTTATGATTCAGAAACGTATCAATTCATACTATCCTGAGATGCTTAGGCGGAAATCCATTAATTTTATGCGAACTATCCTTCACTTTTTTTTAGCAGCTGAAGCAAATGTGGGTGAATTTGTTCGCAGCCAGCCCACAGCACTTTTGGATTTCCTCGGGATGGGAAGTATCCCGCTCCCTTAAAAGCCACCAAGAACGACCTACCCGAAACTTCTTGAAGCGTTTGTTTAATCTCTTCAATCCGGTCTGGTTCAACTTCCCCAATGAATTGCAGGGTAAGGTGCAAGTTGGAACTGGTTATCCAACGCGTTCCAGGCAGGACACATCTCAATTCGTCCAATTTATCCCGAATAATTTCGGGTACCGAAATCGCCAGAAACAGCCGTGAAGATGTATTCATCTCCCAAGTTCATGCACTCAGAAATAGCCTGAAAAGGTTAATCACATGCAGCTTAATTTACGCGGAAGTACCGTCATAACATTTCCCTCGGTATCAATAAGTAACTTTAATTTACAAGCAGCAATCCATCTTCCGTTAACATGAAGCGCTCACTCGGTTAGAAGTACTTAGTAGCTGTTTTCCTTTTGATTGGAGCAGCGGTAGCTCTCAGATATTACTGATCGCAACCAAGGACTGTTTGTTTAGCTTTCTGCCAGTATCTCATTTTCAATGGCCCAGTTCTCGTTGATCAGGGCACCCTCTTTGTGTGGATGATATTGTCCATGCTAGGCCTTGGCGCTGTGTGTATTGCAATAGGAGGCCATTTCAGAAAAGAAAGCCGTGCGGCAGGCCGCCATTCCGGCTTCGCCTTCAACGCTTCCGGCACTACCTGGTAGTCTCGGAGCTTGAAACATGGAAGGGTTCCTCCTTGGGAGGCATGGCATTGGAAATCCGTGTCCAAAAATACCCGGTGAACCCATGGACTGGTCGACTGCCATCATTCGCAGCCTGAGTTCGATCGTTTTTTCTTATTTACCTCCTCCCTTAATTGAGTGGAGGCTTTTGTTTGCCTGGTTGATGCATTCCCTTAGTTTTCAATCCCCCCTCTATAATCGACCGTTATGCTAGAAAAGCTTCAGAATCTTTGGGAATGGCTCATGATTGTCTTTCAAGGGTTGCTGGGCCTTATTATTTCCAACGTCATTGCGGTGGTTGGGTTTGTTTTGGCATTCCTCATATTGATGCGGATTTTTCGGGAGCAACGAAGGCCGAGCAGCATACTTGCATGGAGCTTTTTCATCATCATGATCCCTTACTTGGGAGTGCCTCTGTATTTTCTTTTAGGTGGCCGAAAACTAAAAAAGAAAATAGCCGCCAAAGGATTTCTGACCAAGCCCAGCGAAGGCAGTCACGAATCCTTCCCGGTTCAAGATGTCTTTGAGCTGGACGGGAATCAGGTGAAATTTTTAACCGATGGACAAATTGCGTTTCAAACTTATTGCAATGCCATTTGTGAAGCAAAGGAAGAGATCCATATCCTCACGTATATTTTGAGCAATGACCGGATTGGAAATTCTGTTTTGGACCTGCTTATTGAGAAAGCTGACGAAGGTGTAAAAGTCCGGTTGGTAGTTGATGCGCTGGGTTCTTTTTGGGCGCCCAAAAAGAAAATCGCCATTCTTCGTGAGGCAGGAGGTGAATTTTCCCGGTTTATGCCGGCTTTCCCTTTTCAAACACATGGGTGGGCCAATTTAAGGATTCACCGGAAAATTGCCACCTTTGACAACCGCAAGTGTATCTTGGGTGGCAGAAACCTCGATTTGCGTTTTATGGGCGATGGCCCTGACTCGGATCGATTTTTTGATTTTGGAGCAGTTTATGAAGGGCCGATCGTTGAATGCCTTAACCGGATTTTTGTATCGGATTGGGCCTTCGCGAGTAAGCAGAAGTTGGAAGATATAAACGGTATTATGGAGCCCACCACCGATCCGGCTGGGCATAGCACGGTTATGGGCATCGCCAGCGGACCCGATGTCGAAGGCGACATTTTATACGAACGCCTGATTAATGCCATTCAGGAATTCGATGACGAAATCGTGATTGTTACTCCTTATTTTGTTCCGGATGAGGTGTTGCTCCGGTCGCTAATTGTTAAAGCTCGGGCGAAGAAAAAAGTGACGATCATTTTGCCGGAGAATTCCAATTGGAAAGTGGTCGATTTTGTGCGCAGTTTGTACTTGCGCGAGCTCCATCAAGCCGGTGTGGAGATCTTATTGTTTCAGGCGGGGATGCTACATGCCAAAGTACTGCTGGCCGATCAAAACTTCTTACTCCACGGTTCGGCCAATTTCGATATTCGGAGCCTATTTGTGAATTTCGAAATCGGGATGATTCACAAGTCACCTGAGGACATTCAAACGGTGTCAAAATGGTTAAGTTGGATTAGTGAGAACTGTCGCCCTTACGGTACTGAGTCCGAACTCAATCCCTCCCGGGGGCGACGAATCTTGGAAGATGCAGCACGGCTACTTGCCCCGCTGCTTTAGCGTGCCGGAATTCTTACTCCTAAAATTATTAGTTATAATATTCCCGGAAAAATTGTTTGGTCGGGTCTCTTCCGAAGGCTCTGTGAAATTGGTAACGAAGCACCAAGGACAGCACTTGAAAGATGCGTGCCAGTGATTTTTCATTTTCCCAACGTCGGGCGGAACAGATAAGCGAACCGTCCAGTAACACGAGATCACCACCTTTTTTGAGACGGTTGGATAATTCGACATCCTCCATCAAAGGAATTTCAGGGAAGCCGCCCAATGCTGTTAGCGCTTCTCTTCGGAAAAATTGACCCTGATCCCCAAAGCTATTCCCATGGAACTTGGCGCGAAAGTCGTTGAGCATTTCTATCAGGACGAGAATGGCCCCTTTACTCGTACCGGAAAAACGCTGGCCCACCGCACCCCCAATTACCCTTGGATTGCGGTATAGACAATCCAGGATACTGCCTGCTAATCCAGGGTTCACAACTGCATCGGCGTGGAGAACAAGAATCACATCTGAAGTGCAGTGCCTACCGCCTTCCGCAATTTGATTTCCTCGTCCTTTTTTCGCAGTTAGAAAAGTGATCGAAAAATCAGTCTCAACAGATTCTGTTCCGTCGGTTGAACCACCATCTACAACAACAACTTCTTTGAATTGTATTTCGGATGATTGCAGAGATCTCAGGCAGGCTGACAAATTGGCAAGTTCGTTTAATGTGGGAATGACCACTGAAATTGTGTCTGCCCGGTAATCCTTGATCGGCCAGAACAATTTCCTAAAGCCACGGAAAAATCCGGGAGCCCAAAGTATGTAAAAGGGAATCCATTGCAGCCAAAGATATCCAATCGGTTGGTACCAATTCCCAGAATTTCCGAACCTTACCCAAGCAGAAAAATAAAACGCGGAAAGCATAACCAACGCCATCCAGGCCAGGGACGGGAAGAAGACAATAAAAGGGAGGACCCACGAAAGGTACCAGTAGTGAATGGTGGGCGAGAGTAGAATCAAGGCTCCAAAAATAATAAAACTGCCTTTCAGGATATCCGTTGATTTAAGCGCGGTAATTGCAGTAACGACTCCCAGAATCGCCAGGCTAAGCTTGGATGCCGCCTCGCGGTTTCCAAACAAATCGATAAAAATGTGATTGATGGACCCGTTGTGAGACATTGTACTCCCCCAATGGAAAATCCCCAAAAGGAGATTTTGCAGGTCATTCCAGAAAAATAAGGATGGACCTACTAGCGGGACAATCATCCAGAGTATTTTCCAGTTTTTATGTTTCCAAAGTAGCAGTGGAATAATCAATACGCTGATAATTTTTATTTGAATGCTCAGTCCAAGCAGGAGCCAGCCTACAATCAGTTTTTCTTTTTCAAAGAAAAGTAGCGCCGCCAGCAATATAAAGAGGTAAAGGGAATCAAAGTGCGCTTCCCCGCTAAACCCAATCACCGTAATCGGGCTCAGGGCATATAGAATGCTGTTTCTAACGGGCTGCTTGCGGTATTGAAGTAGAATAATCACCAGCAGCAAAGTGCCCAGATCTATCACTCCAAAAAACAGTTTATAGACCCACAATTGATAACTTATCAGGTTCAAGCCTGCAAAGACCAGTAATGCAAGGGGAGGGTAGGCTGTTTGTTTATCTTTATGGTTCATGCCATCCCAGAATTGGTCTCTGAAGGGCTGCCACTCCTCAGAGTCTGCGGTTTTCGCATATGGACTTTCTCCTTTGAGAATCAATTTACCTTCCCATAGGTAGCGATTCACATCATCGCTTGCCGGGAATCCAGCCATTAGAAGCCTGGCCAGAATCGCCAAAGTAAAAATGAGCAGGAATGAGTTTTTCGTTTTTCCCATATTTGGGAAAAACCCCCAAAGGGCTAGGCTGGCCAAAGTCATGCCCATGTATAGTGGAATAAGCGTATCTGAATCCGAAGCCAGTGATTGGGTCAGGCCTGCCCAAAAACAGAAAAGGAGAAATAAAAAAACAGATACACCAAAGGCCGATAGGCGAAAATCCTGATTCACGGACCTGATGGTTTAAGCCGTCGCCGTGGCGGGCTTTGCCTTTTTCGCGGTGTCTGGTGCTTTGGAATTCCAAGCACTTTGAATCAGACCTAAAAGACCGATGTAGCCGAACCCAACTGCGTATATGACCAGAAACGGTGCGACATACCATTTCTCCATCGGGAAAAATTGTGCGACTGAAAACCAGCAGTACAAACTTAAAGTGATTTCCAGCACTGGGAGTATCGGCATTTTCACTTTGTAATTCTTAATCTTAACATCTCCGGCTTTGGGCGTCCGTATGAATCCGCTTTCAAGGCCGATTAAAGCTTCCATAACCGCACGTGTATTGGATATTGCAATGCCTACTCCAATTAATACCAGGATGGGTATTCCCAGAAGTCGTTTTGCCCAGTGAATCCCTGCTTGTTTTTGGCTGAACCAATAGAGGGTGCTCGGAGCAAAGGTCGCAAAGCTCATCAAGCTTCCTACTGTCAAAAAAATGATTGGAGCAAACCTGCTTTCTGCCGCGAGAACCACCGGTAATCCAAGAATTGCCAGGATCACCATAAACGGATGGATTGCATAATGGGTCAGATGAAAGTAGGCCTGAATTTTTTGGAAAATCCTCAAATCCGACCGGATGAGAGCTGAGAACAGCTTAAGGGCGGTTTGAATGGAGCCTTTGGCCCAGCGAAACTGCTGGCTTTTAAAAGCCGCAACGGTTTCCGGTAACTCAGCCGGTACTACGACGTCCGGGACGAAAGTGGCTTTCCATCCGGCGAGCTGAGCCCGATAGGAAAGGTCCAGATCTTCGGTAAGTGTATCGTGTTTCCATCCTCCCGCATCGATGACAGTTTGTTTGCGCCAGATTCCTGCCGTACCGTTGAAATTCATATAAAGCCCAGAAAACGACCGTGCGCTTTGTTCCACGATGAAGTGGCCGTCGATGCCTAATGATTGTGTCCGTGTGAAGAGAGATTGGTCTCGATTGATGTGCCCCCAACGTGCCTGGACTAATCCGACCTGAGGGTCATTCAGGAAGTAGGGAAGCATCCGTTTTAAAAAGTCGGTTTCGGGAACAAAGTCGCTGTCAAATACAGCGAGTAACTTACCTTTGGCTAGCAGCGTGCCTCCCTCTAAGGCTCCGGCTTTGTAACCTGTTCGGTTGGTCCTCCGAATTACCGATATGTCTTTGCCCGCGTTCCTCAGTTCTTTCGCCACTTTGTCCACCTTTTGGCGCGTTTCGTCCGTGGAATCGTCGAGTACTTGTACTTCATGTTTATCCGCAGGGTATTCCATTGCGGCAACCGCCCGGATGACTCTTTCCGCTACATTGAGTTCATTGTAGAGCGGGATCTGCGTAGTTATGTGTGGAAGATCCTCGGGGCTTACCCAAATGTTTGCCGCCTGCTTTTCGATTTTCTGGTTTTTCGCCCGGCCTTTCTTAAAATTGCGTAGGTACAACCAGACCACCACATAGCAATTCATTCCGTAGGAAAACAGAAACAGCGACGCGATCAGATAGATTGCCAGGATGATAATGTCGGTCATCTACAGTTAGAGAGCTATGTTGAATCCCATGCAGCCAATGCCTACGAATCGAATATTTGGTAATGTCATAGTAACGAGGAGATTAATTTTATTATCGAATGCACGCTAAATCCTTTCGGCCTTTTGCAATTCTTTTAGTGACTATTTCTCCTTGGGGGTCACCAAGGCCGATTGTTTTTCCCAGGGAAGTTCCTGGAATTTTTTGCGATCGGAGTCGGAAAGTTTTCTCAGGTGGTCGAAATAAGCTTTTTTCAGTTCCGGGCTCAGTTTGGTCCATCGGTTAATTGTCTCTTTGCGAGATTCCGCAGACATTTTGTTCAAGTGCTGGATACGTTGTAGAGCCTTGCGTCGATCAGTTGGACCCATTTTTTCAATGCTTTCCAAGGTCAGGCGCATACGCTTCAAATCCTCTTTGGGCATTTTCAGCAACTGCTCAAGAGTGGCTAATTCTTCCTTGCTCTGCGCAGTTTTCACTGGATCCTCGGCGAAAGCTTGAACGGCTCCTATCGCCAGATTTCCCATGAACAGTCCGACCAGCACCGGGCGTCTGAAATCTTTTCTGTCAAATATAGGGCGATTTTTCATTCTTTAGTCGCGTTCAAAATGTAATTGATGGAAGATTCGTCCTCAAGCTCAATGAGAACCTGAGCGGAAAACACAGTTTCTTCAAAATACATCAATTCTTCAAGATTCATTAATGCAAGGTCGTCCTGCGCTAAATGGGCGCTTTACCTCCGGATCTTCTCTCTCTTAGTAGTGAAATTCTTGGAGGTCAACGTAATCCACAGGCTTGCGGTTGCGACGGCGGAATTCATTTAACAATACCCGGCCCGCGACGTGAAAGTGAAATGTGGAGAACTTGGCTCTGGCCCCATAGCGTTCCGTTGCGCGCTAGAGTTTGATAAATACGAGTTGTGCCAGATCCTCGGATTTTGCATAGGAACCAAGGGAACGGTAGAAAAAGTTGATCAAGGGGGATTCCCATTTTTCGATAAGATGCCTGAGAGCCTCAGAATCTCCCTTGGCAACCTCCGACATTAGGCTTATATCTTCATCAATCGGTACGAGAGCAGGCGCTGACATCGCCCAATTGCCTACGTGCTGTTTCGGGGGCTGCCAAGTGGATAATGGGCTGGCCGTAATTTCCATAAGAAATGAATCCCCTTTGAATTGCGAAAGTTTCGCTTGCTGCACTATTTTTTGCTTATCACCTTGATCCAGAAGACCCTCCGAACGTAAAGGTTGATATTCTGTTATATTTGGGAAAACCCTGTGAACTATCTGTGGGGAAATTTTAAAATCAGCGACTGTCAGTGACTTAGGCGTTATTCACAGCTGTGAATAACTAAAATCAATTGACACAATATGTTGGGGTATCCATAACATTTCCCCACAACATATGGGGGCGATAGGATATCCCAGTCCAACTCTAACCCGGCTTTTTCAGTCTACTCCAGAAGTTTCCACATCCTAGGGGGTTTCTGTGCGCCCAACATTTCCTAACCCGAATTTTCACCGAACTTATCTCTTTTTCTGCGCCAATGGAAAAACCATTCACGATTGGAAATAAGACCTTTGTTTTAGACGAAAATAAAGCTGAGTCGGCCTATGCGGCTAAAAAGATCATCAATGGTCGTGAAACCATGACTTTCAATTTATTGCCGCTAAAATATCAGTGGGCCTACGATCTCTATCGCACCATGAAGTCTAATCATTGGGAACCTGAAGATATCCCAATGAACAAGGACATCGAGCAGTGGAAGTCAGAAGACCTGCTGAGCGACGTTGAACGTTGGATCATTCGTATGGGAATGGGCTACTTTTCAGCTGCTGAAGGGATTGTCGGAGACAATATCCTCCATGTCATTCGTGAGTGTGTCACGGCGCCTGAATTGAAGCTCGTTTTGGGCAGGCATGCGCATGAGGAGAACATTCATGCTGATTCTCTGCTCTACATGATCAGCTCCCTGGGTATCAATCCGCATGAATGCGAGGCGATGTTTGAAGACATTCCGACCATCGTTAAGAAGAACGAATTCGTAACCCGCACATCCCGTACGCTTCGCCGTGACCTGGACTTGACTGAGACGGAAAACAAGCAGCTTCTCGCCAAAAACGTCTTTGTGTTTGGTCAGTGTATGGAAGGTACCCAGTTTTACGGCCTGTTCGGCATGGTCCTTTCACTCTATCGCCAAAACAAGTTTCCGGGAATCGGGCAGATGTTCCGCTACACCTTGCGCGATGAGTCCAACCACATAGAACTCCTGCGCAACCTATTCATGGACCTCGTTTCCGAAAATCCGGATGTGTGGACCGTTCAGTTCCGCGAGGAATGTGTAGAGTTGATGCGCGAAGCCGTTTCGCTGGAAAAAGAATTCATTCGCGATTGCCTCCCCGTGAATGCCTTGGGCCTGAGTTCGGATGATTTTGTACAATACATTGACTACATTGCCGATCGACGTCTTGAGGGGGTTGGCTTGCCTCTCATCAATCCCGGAGCGTCCAATCCATTTCCATGGCTGGCGGAAATGATGGATATCAAGAAGGAGCAAAACTTCTTCGAAGGCCGCGTGACTGAATACCAAAAAGCATCCGCTCTCGAACAAGTGGATGACGACGAACTCTAATAGCAAAACCAGAAACTCTCGACTAAATGCTCAACCGAACCTCTGCTCTTAAGGAAGACCTCGCCCTCAAAAAAATCGTCCGAGATAACCAGCAGGAAAAATCAAAATTCAATTGGCGCGAAGTTCTTACCGACGACGGGCTTGTTCAGCCCGACCTCAAAGTGGAATCCCAGGACGGTACTGTCGATATCGATCTGGCCGACATAGCCGACATAGTGGGTAATGCCTTGTCCAATTTACTAGCCTCACGGGAAGACCAAAACGTATTTACCAAGGAGAACCGCGAATTTGTTGCAAACATAACCCGGGAAGTGGGGGAGCATTTGTTGGATCTTCCTACCGAAGATGGGGCCAACAACAGCATTTCGCAGCAGGCGCTCAATCTGGAGATCGAAAGAACGCTGGTCGACCACAACGCCCACGATGTGGCCAAGAGTCTGGTCATTAACCGGTCTCACCTAATTCCCGTCCAGCAGCCGGTTTCCGCCTGTCGCGTTATTCGGCGCAACAATCAGGTGGTGCCGTGGAATGAAAACAAAGTCGAAATAGCCATCCGTAAGGCTTTCCTCTCGCTGGAAAAAGATTCCTCTCCGGCTATTAAGGTGGCTCAGGCCGTTTCGTTACGGGTTCGGGATTCGCGCCGAACCTTTATCCATATCGAGGATGTGCAGGACTTGGTCCAGGAAGAGTTGATGAAGTCGGGTCAATTTAAGGTCGCAGAAGCCTACATCCTATACCGCGCCCAGAGGGCCATGTTGCGTGAACTGGAAGGCGAAGAGCAGCCCGACCAAATCGATCCGCAGCAGAATTCCATGGTTGTGGTCAAGCATACCGACGGAAACGCATTTTTCTGGGATGGAACTGATCTCAAAGAGCGTATCCGCTACGCCATGATTGACCTCGAACTCCACATGGCCGAGGAGGAAATCGAGGCAGAATTACGCCGTTCACTTTTTGATGAGATCACCTTGGCTGATCTTCGGAAGACAATCATACTCAATGCCAAGTCTCTCATAGAGCGCGACGCCGACTTTGCAAAATTTGCCGGCCGTGTACTCAGCACTTACATCTATGAAGAGGTAATCGGTTGGGATATCGTCAAGCACGGTATTGGATCACTCAAGAAGTTCCATGCCGATTACTTTAAACGTTACCTCAAATACGGCATCGAAATTGAAAGACTTTCCCCGCGTTTAAAAAAGTTCGATATCGACAAGCTGGCTGATGCTTTGGACCCGGCTGCCGATCTCGACTTTGATTACTTGGGAATTCAAACGCTTTACGACCGCTACCTCATTGTCGACAAGACAAGCGGCCGACACAAACGCATCGAGACACCCCAAATTTTCTGGATGCGTGTGGCCATGGGATTGTTCGTTGAAGATGAAACCGACTATGAGGAAAGAGCTATTTCCTTGTATACTCTCTACAAGAGCCGCCGGTTCTGCTCATCCACTCCAACTCTGTTCAACTCCGGTACTCTACACTCTCAGCTATCCTCCTGTTACCTGTACTGGGTTGATGATTCCATCGAAGGAATCATGCAGCGTGGTATCGCTGAGAACGCCTACCTATCCAAATGGGCAGGCGGGCTCGGCGGGAGTTGGACGGCAGTCCGAGGTACGGGGGGGCATATCAATGGCACCAATGGCGAGAGTCAGGGAATCATTCCCTTCCTCAAGCTTCACAACGACCAGTTGGTAGCTGTAAATCAGGGCGGCAAACGCCGAGGGTCCGGTTGTGCCTATCTGGAAACCTGGCATAACGATATTGTAGACTTCCTCGAGCTGCGCCGCAATACTGGCGATGAAAGACGCCGTACTCATGATATGAATACGGCCAACTGGACTCCCGACCTGTTTATGAAGCGCATGGAAGCACGGGAAAATTGGTCGCTCTTCAGGGCCAACGAAGTACCGGACCTGCACGAAAGTTACGGAAAAGCCTTTGAAGAAAAGTATATCGAATACGAGGCCAAGGCAGAGACGGGAGAAATCTGGAGCGAACAAATTCCGGCTATCGAGTTGTGGAAGAAAATGCTCAAGATGATCTTTGAGACCGGGCATCCCTGGATAACCTTCAAGGACCCTTGCAATATTCGCAGTCCGCAAGACCACGTGGGCGTCATCCACAGCTCAAACCTTTGCACGGAAATTACGCTGAATACGGGCCAGGATGAAACTGCGGTTTGTAACCTTGGATCCATCGTTCTGGATAACCATTTAGATGAGGATGGCAACATCGATCACCGCAAGTTGCGCAATACTATCCGTACCGCGGTCCGAGCTCTGGACAATGTCATTGATATCAATTTCTACCCGACCGACGCAGCCCGCAATTCAAACCAGCGGCACAGGCCCATCGGATTGGGTGTAATGGGGATCCAGAACTCCCTTTACAAAAAGAACATACCTTTTGCCTCCGAGGAAGCGGTTGAATTCAACGACGAGTTCATGGAGGCCATCGCTTACTACTCATTTGAGATGTCAAGCGATCTAGCCAAAGAGCAAGGTACCTACAGTAGCTACAAAGGATCTAAGTGGGATCGAGGAATTCTGCCTCAGGATAGTTTGGACCTCCTTCAGGAAGAACGCGGAGTTGAAGTGGATGTTCCGCGCACCAGTCGTATGGATTGGGATGTTTTGCGCAAAAAAATCAAGAAGCAAGGTATGCGGAATTCTAATGTCTTGGCCATTGCACCTACCGCAACGATATCCAACATCACTGGAACGTCTCCTTGCATCGAACCGGCCTACAAAAACCTTTTTGTTAAGAGCAATTTATCAGGGGACTTTATTGTCCTAAATCAATTCCTCGTCCGGGACCTGAAAGAAGAGGGCCTCTGGAATGAGGACATGTTGGACAATCTTAAATATTTCGATGGCGAGATCCAGGACATCAATACCATTCCTGCCCATTTGAAAGAGAAATACACCACCGCTTTTGGTATTGGCTACAAGTGGTTTATCGAAGCCGCGGCGCGGCGCCAGAAATGGATCGACCAATCCCAATCTGTCAATTTGTTCCTGTCGAAGCCCGACCTGAAAACATTGTCGCACATGTATCGTGCAGCTTGGAAGACAGGCCTCAAAACCACCTACTACCTACGCACTCTAGGAGCTTCCAACATTGAGAAAGCGACCGTGAATGTGAAAAAGGAAGTGCGCGGTGTGGTCGCCGAAAATGGTAAAAAAGAATTCACTGAAGAGGAGAAAAAGGCCTGCAGTATTGAAGCTATGATGAATGGCGAAGAATGCGAAGCCTGCCAATAATTTGCTGTTAAAGCTGATTCCGATAGACTGATTAATTAGACAGGGGCGATGGCGGACATCGCCCCTGTATTTTTAGTGGCGATATACAATAAACCTGGAGGTCCGGATTCTATTCTCCAAAAACTACAAAACAAAGTGAGTCGACTCCCTTCGCTCATTGAAAGACTCAAAAACAGCGTTATCCCAAATTGCACCGCGCTTTTGGATGATCTTAGTTCTTCAACTCCAGCGGTCTCAATGTACGCCGATCAATTTCTCAGCTCGAGCAATTGTTACCCTATTAGACGGACTGCTGTGGATTAATTTGTATTTCAATTCTTGGGGCGAAATTTTGGGGCAGTGCCCTTCGCCGCAGAGAAAATCAAATTCAAGGGCTTTCTAAATTTCCCTCGTTGATCAGGGTGACTTGATCCCGGAGAACTGGG
>DDZZ01000005.1:0-17592 GCA_002346535.1 Opitutales bacterium UBA2995
AATTTTCCTGCGAGCCACTGTTTTCCGCTAGCGTACACCGGTGCCAGATCCACCTGCACGGGGCGGGGGTCGAGGGGGTCCAGTCTCCGGATATATATATACATCAACCGCCCCCGAAAAAATTATTCCTTTAAAATGTAAGTAGGGCAGAGAAGCTTTGAGTACAAATTATATTTTCAAAGGGTAAACCATCCAAACCATAATCCAATTCCATGGACAATGCCAATTGGGAAAAAGACAGCGCCAGCAATCAATAATCCCCAAGATGCTGCTTTTAAGCAAAGAACGACATGAGTCAGCCATGCAAAAAACAAAGCTATACCCAATAGAATACTAAATACACCCCATGCTGAATCATTCATACAGGAATTATTTTGTTAACTTTAATTTTTGCCGCAAGGTTTTTATTAAAAGATGAAACAGCACACTATATGAAGGAAACAAAGAGGTAATCCTTTGAAGAATGACGAACGTCACTTCATCCGCATCAACACCATCATTGAGCACTACCAATTGAACATTGAAGTGTTTCCAATAAGGGTGTTTAAAGGGGAAGGACTAAAGAAATGAAAACACTCCTATCAATATTTCTGCTCCTCACCTTCGGTGTGTATGCTTACAGTGAATACACTCCCTCTCCCGAAGAATTTTCGGAATGGAAAGAAGCTGCCGCAAACGGAGACGCAAAAGCTCAGTCAGCTCTCGGTTATATGTATACCAACGGGCATGGAGTTCCTCAACATCATGCGGAAGCATTCAAGTGGTATCGAAAAGCTGCGGAGCAGGGGCATGCAAATGCTCAGTATATGCTTGGAGTTATACATGCTAACGGGAACGGCGTGAAAGAAGACAAAGTCCAAGCCTATGCTTGGTATAACATCGCTGCCACTAATCAGCCCCTGTCCACTAGGTCCAATATTAAGAAAGACGAGGTGGCTGAAAAAATGACCAAAGAGCAAATTGTGGAAGCCCAGAAGCTCTCCCGAGAAATGATCAAAGCCAACCCGAAGCTATTGGCCGATTAGCCCACCGCTTCCAGCCTCTTAAGTTCCGCCATTCTCTTTCTCGCTGCCGCCAGCGTATCCTCATAATCCTGCTGGGTTACCATCGGGCGCTCTGAAACTTGCTCAACATTTTCTCTAGCTCTAAGTGATTGATTCCATGCCTTTTCAAGGGCAATGGAGAGATGCATCAAATCCCTGATGACGGGCTTCAACTCACCGTTGTTCAATTTCCTCCTCTATTCCAAGTTAGATTGAAAATCTCCTCTTCATTTCGTTTTCGGGATTGTAGCAGATAAATGTAAGTCAGTTAACTGCTGGATAACGTAACTTAATCCGAAGCTTGCCATTCAATCCATCTATTCGCAACAGAACGCGAAACCTCTTCATCTTCTCAGCGCTCTTCTCAAAGGATGTCGAAGAAGCATCGAGTTCTAAGTTGTAGGTTTCAAATCTTCCAGTTGGAAGGGCATTTGAAGCGCCCACCTCTTTCAGAGAAAGCTGGCACTGTCTTATTGTGCCTTCCAGTTCATAATCAAATGAGACAGTCTCAAATACAGCATTGGAAGCCAGCCAAACGAAAGAATCCCCTTTTGCCTTCACTTCCACAGATTCTATTTCAAGCGTCTCATCTGCCTCGGATAGTTTCACCTTGCTCGGCGATCGGACAAGGTGCCATTCGGACAATATATCAATGCCTCTATCTACTGTCTCGCCAATCTCTTTCAGCTTACCATCCAACGACGCTCTCAGAGCCTCCGTCAAACCATGCCCCACTTTTCGCCAATCGTTTGGTTCCAGGACTTTACCGCTCATGCCCTCGCCCCGATGGTAAGGGGTCTCGAGGGTAAATGATAAAGCTCCATAGGCTCTATAGAAGAATGTCGTGTTTGTCATGTCATAGTTAGCATTTGTCCAATTCATGGCTCCACCTATGCCGCGCTTTAAGAATTCGCTGAACGGTGCAGGACAGCTTTCAGGAGAGAATTCTTCAAGTATCGCTGCAAATTTACAAAATTCCTTCCACTCATCCTCGCTGATTATCGAAAGCTTTGGCGGGACAAGATAAACTGGACCTCCCGGCGTCGGAGCATGGAGATCAAACGAGTAATCAACCCTACCAGAGCTTTTTGAACGGACTGCTTCAAGTATAGCATCAATTTCAGGTCTGATGGGATCTAAACAGTAGTCGCGATTAAAATCCCGGGGTTCTCTATCCTTTCCATAGTACCCTAGCCAAACGCCATCTGTGTCCACAAAAGGGACAAAATAGAAATCAGCCTTTTTCAGGATTTTTGGATCGGCTAAGATATTTCTTACTATACCTTCAAGCACGAAAGATCCGGTAACCTCACCAGAGTGTGCTCGGGCTGTATACCATACTTGCTTTTTACCTTTCCCCCTTTTGTCGGATATTTCCAGCAGTTTAGAGGGCCTTCCACCTTCACTCTTTGTCAACGTTGAAATCCGCACAAACTCGCTATCCTGGATAGACGAGAAGAACGCATCTAATTCCGTCGGACCATAAGGATAACAGTAATAGACATGCACTTCGTTCGATTCGCAGGGGATATCAAAGACAAATCTATTATGTTCTGGCTGATATTCGCATGCCGATGGCTGAATGCGCTTGAAAGGGTCATTATCAAAAGCTCTGTAGACAGGTACAGCAGCGCCGAGCGAATTACTGCCAAGTGCTTCATTGGTTCGCTCCCAAATGCAAGTAATTTTTTTTCCTTTGGCTCCATTTATTCGAAAACCGAACCACATGGATCGCGGACTTCCCCACTTTTGCGCAGCAAAGTGAACTACATCTCCCTCAATTCTTATATCTTCGGCATTCCCCATCGGTAGATTTTTATCCACATTCACCGCATACGTCTCTTCAGTACTTGATAAAGCAATCCCCCCTATGGCAATTATGAACAGCGTTACTGCCTTCATTCTCAGAGATTTATTTATAGGAAATTTAATTGTTCCGGTTTTATTCATAAGACAATCTTAGTGGCGACGCCGCTAATAGCAAATCCCTATTAGTAGAAAAGGTTTCTCTTACTTAGATATTTATACAGTTATAGGTTCCTTGGTGTTTTCATCATCGTTTTCAGCAATGGGTCGGATACGGAAGCGTGTCAGAAGATGCAGTATCAATAGAATTGTGAGGGATGCCGCTAGCGCGGCCGCTCTGGCATTCCCTTTTTGGCGGCCACCTGCTAGCTTTTCAAAATGTTGACGTTTAGTATTAGCAAATAAACAATGTTCCTTAATGGATAAGCTCTCCTAATTTATATGAAATCATTTATTTTCATCATACCATCTGCGGTTCTCTTGACTGTTTCTATTTTCGGACACGGCTCCGCAGACAATCCTCCTGGAGACGAAGTACGGAAGATCGTATTCCCCGACACAACTTCTTACCAGACCCTGGTGTTTGACCCGCATACCCATTCCGTTTTTTCGGACGGTCATGTTTGGCCTCGCATCCGCGTAGGGGAGGCATTTCGGGATGGCTTGGATGCCCTGGCGATTACCGAACACCTGGAATATCAGCCTCATATTGCCGATATCCCCCATCCTGACCGTAACCGCGCCTACGAAGACGCGGTCCAAGCTGCCAGTCATTCGGATCTGATAATCGTCCCCGGAGCAGAAATTACAAGGGATATGCCTGCAAGCCACATGAATGCATTATTTATTTTGGATGCAAACGAACTATATTGGGTTCCTAAATCTGCAGAACCATATAACTCAAGGGTGTTCACAGATACTGCCCTTCAATGGCCTCCCCAAAATGCTGTCAAGGCCGCCAACGAACAGGGTGCCTTTGTCTTCTGGAACCACGCCTGGTGGACTAAGGATTTTCCAAATGGGATTCCCTCTGTTTCGGATTTCCACTTAAATAACATACGGGACGGCTTGCTGCATGGCATCGAAATCGCCAATGGGGAAGATTATTCAGAAGAAGCCTTCCAGATAGCTCTCGATAACGGCCTTACGTTAATCGGTTCCTCAGATGTTCATAATTTAGTCGACTGGGATTATCAACCACACAAAGGTGGTCATCGTCCAGTTACCCTGGTCCTCGCTAGCGAACGGACAACCGACTCCATGAAGGAAGCAATGTTCGGCCGGCGTACCGTAGTGTGGTTCAAAAACCTGTTAATTGGGCGCGCCCAACACTTAAATCCATTACTGGAAGCTTGCTTGTCGCTGCACGACGCTTCATACACCCCCAAGGATATATTAACCGTTTCTATAACCAACAAATCAGACGCCGATTTCCAACTGAGAAATCTCAGCCCTTTTGGTTTTCATGACCAGGGAGATCTCATCACCGTTGCCCAACACAGTACTCAGAGGTTTATGGTCAAAACAGGTTTAAGGATAGAATCTATTGTCTTGGAATTTGAGGTTCTTAACGCCTATACTGCTCCCAGGAAAACCGCTACCCTTGTTTTGCAAAGCCAGATCCGGTGAACCGAATATCTAAATTTACTCCACGGTCACAGATTTTCCAAATCAGCATCGGGCCTGCCCATCACATGCCCATAATCGTGCAACAGTGCAGCGGCAATAAGCCCATCTGAGCCGCCATCTTGTTCAATAAACCACGCCGTTTGCAGCGCGTGCTCTGTTTGCGTCACAGCTTCTCCACCGTCGTAAAGCGCATCGCCATTTTTGCGAAAATTATCCATGATCTCATCAATAATATCAGGCATGGTCATCATCCTCTCGTATCCGAAGTGCTTGCACGATTGAAAAATTGCTCCTTAGTTATCAGTCATTAGTCACAAGAAATTCGAAATGGGTTCATCTTGATTCGCGGAGTGCATTTCGACAGTGTTCCTGAAACTCGGCCAGGTCCTCTTTCTGGTGGGCCAGGGAAAAATAAAGCTTGGTTCCCATGGGATTCAAAAAGACCCCCGATTCAAGCAGCTTAAGCATGAATCGGCGCCCACGCGCTCGATCGGATCTCAACCAGCTTTGCTGATCCACGACCGGTTCATCGGAAAAAGCCACCTGAGCCAAAGGACCGTCACCCAGGACCTGGGCCAATTCCCCTTCATCCTGAAGAATCTCGGCGATCCCTTCCCGCAAACTCAGTCCAGTCTCATGCAACCAGGGATAAACGTGGTCCTCACTCAGAACATCCAGGGTGGCCAGTGCGGCGGCGGCCGAAACCGGATTGCCACCGGCCGTTGAGGCTGACCAGACATATTGGGGACCGGGATAACGTTTTTCCTCAACCACGTCCATGACTTCAGCCCGGCCACCATAGGCTCCAATGGGAAATCCACCGCCCAAAGCCTTCCCGTAAGCAACCAGGTCAGGTTCGACACCGTAGTATTCCTGAGCACCACCGAGGGCCAAACGAAACCCGGTTACAACCTCATCAAAGATCAACAGAATACCCTTTCGTTTGGTAATCTCGCGCAAGCCTTTGAGAAAGCCGGCCCTCGGTATCAGGCAACGATGAAGGGGTTCGACAATGACAGCGGCCAACTCGGAAGCGTGGTTGTTGATGGTTTTTTCCGCCGCAACAAGATCGTTGTAGGGAGCGACCAGGACCTTGTCGTTAATCCAACTGGCGCCGGTTCCAGAATCATCCGGCTTAGGCAAAGCGGAGGGTTTCCCGGCAATCATGCTAGCCACGCCGACGGGGTGTTGACCATGGTAGGCGCCTTCCAACTTCATCACCTTGGGTCGACCGGTGGCTGTGGTGGCGACACGCAGACACAACAAGGTTGCTTCCGTACCCGAAGCAACGAACCGGATGTGTTCCACACAGGGACTGATATTGGCGATCCGTTCCCCCAACTCAACGGCCGGAAGATTCACACTGGCGAAGTTGGCTCCAAATCGCATTTGCCGTTGGGCGGCTTCTAGCACTTTCGGATGAGCATGACCGACCAGGGCCGACCCCCAGGCCATGGTCATGTCCAGATATTGCCGATTCTCCGTATCCCAAACACGACAACCTTGTCCGCGGGATATGACGGGAACTAAATCCGGGGGAAATCCATATTCGCCGTTAGATCCGCCGGGGAAGATTTCGAGGGCTCTTTCACGAAATGATTTCATGCCTGGAGACTGATATCTAATTCTTCAATGGTTCGGGCAATGGCCGCGAGGAGAGCATCAATGTCGGCTGGGAAGATGCGGCCGATGGAACCGATTCGGAACGTATCGGCCTGGCTGATTTTGCCTGGGTAAATGATAAATCCCTTGTCGCTCAAGCTGCGGTAGAATTCCTGAAAATTAAACTTCGGATCCTTGGGGAAATGAAAGGAAGTAATGATGTCACTTTGGACCGAGGCGTCGAGGTAGGATTTGAACCCGAGGCGTTTCATGCCTTTCATCAGGGCCCGGTGGTTGGAGGCATAGCGTGCGGTTCGGGCTTTGATTCCCCCCTCCTCTTCCATTTCGCGTATGGCCTGGGCAAAGGCCAGGATGGAGTGAGTGGGCGGGGTGTAACGAAACTGGCCATTGCCTTCAAAGCATTTCCATTGAGCCAGAAGGTCCAGGCACAAACTCCGGGCATTCCCTTCACTGGCCACCAACAAATCCCGACGGGCAAAGATGAAAGAAAAGCCCGGCACACCCTCGAAGCATTTATTGGGTGAGGAGACCAAATAATCAATCCCGGCCTCATCAAAGTCGATGGGCATGCCCCCGAAACTGCTCATGGCATCCACCAGGTAAATGCATTGATGCTTTTTGACAACCTGCCCAATTTTTTCAATGGGATTAAGAAGACCAGTGGTGGTTTCACAATGGACGGATGCCAGATGGGTAATGGCGGGATCCGATTCCAAGGTGCGGTCGATCTCATCCAGGTCGGGGGTTTGATCTTCGGAGCTTCGAATGACGGTGGACGGAATCTTGAGGTATTCGGCCATGGCCACCATGCGTTCCCCATAAGTGCCATTGGCCAGGAGAAGCAGTTTGCCATCGGGAGGGACCGCGGATCCGAGCATGGCCTCCACCCCAAAACTGCCGCTGCCCTGCATGAAAACCAACTCAAAACCTTTCTCACGCGACAATCCAGCCTGCTGCAAGAGTTCCTGGCGGAGTTGGCCGACCAGGTTGTTGAATTCCCAATGCCAGGAGCCAGCATCGTGCAACATGGCCTGCTTGACCGATAAACTTGTGGTCAAGGGTCCCGGGGTAAAGAGTAGTTTGTCTCTAGCCGCCGAAATTTGGTTTGGATCATTCATAGGCCTTCGTCTTTATAAGGGAACCATCTGTCGTTTGCGTTGGGTAAACTGGCAGGTTTGGGTGTAACCTGCTTTACGAGCCAGTTCCATGGCTTCGGGGAAATTCATTCCGACCTCCTCAGGGGCGTGGGCATCGGAGGCGAAGGTAATGGGAACATTCATCTCAGCAGCCAACTGGACCATGGAGGGATGAGGATAGATCTCCTTGCAATCCTTGCGCAAGCCGGCCGTGTTAATCTCCATGGCCGTTCCAGTGCGAACGGCTGCCTTAAGCATGGAACCATAAAGCGGGGTGCAATCCTGGCCCGGGATAAAGGCAAACTTTTTGCATAGATCCGGATGGGCCACGATTTCGAAAAGGCCTGAATCCACAGCGCGGGTTAATCGATCAAAATAGGCCTGCCACACTTCATAGACATCGTGCTGTTTCCACAGGTCTATTTTCTTGGGGTTATCGAAATCCCAGGTGTCGGTCACATAATGAACGGCACCGATCAAATAATCCCAGGGATGACGGGCGGCGAGGTCCTTGATCCAATCTTCCTGGTCCGGGAAATAATCCACCTCCATGGCCAGCTTGATTCGGAGTTGTGGGTAGTCGCGACGAGCCTTGGCCACCTTTTCAACATAGCCATCCAGGTCATCCTGGTACATGTGCCAATCATCATAATCATCCCGGATCATGGGATTGTGTTCGGAGAAGCCGATTTCGGTAAAGCCTTTCTGGACTGCTTGTTCGGCTAGTTCCCAGGGTTCACCTACCGCATGGTGGCAAAGCGGCGTGTGCATGTGGTAATCAGCGGGAAAAACCATGGACCGAAACTCATGTGGCAGAGAAAGATGTTCAAGGGGATTCGTCACGCACGCGTCCCGCGTCGACAAACCCTGAGAAGCGCCGAGGCGAGACGCCTCGGCACCTGCACGCAAGACGCGTGAGTGACGTTGATTGACAATTACCCTAGCAATTTTCTAACGTTCAACCATGGACACTTCACCTCCAACCGAAAGTAAATTGGTCATCATTGGGGGGTGTTCTGCAAGCCTGCGAGCCGATGTCCGACCAAGATGAACTGCAAGTCACTTCCGTGAGCGATCTTCCAAGCTCCGCGAGAGTGGTGATCGTTGGCGGAGGGATTGTCGGCTGCAGTGTCGCCTACCACTTGACGAAGTTGGGCTGGCGGGACGTTCTGCTGCTCGAACAGGGTGAGCTGGCAGGCGGTACGAGCTGGCACGCGGCCGGGCTGATAGGACAGCTGCGGACCTCGAACAGCCTAACGAAAATCAACAAATACAGCGTCGAATTCTCCCAGACGCTGCAGGCCGAAACCGGCGTCGAGACCGGCTGGAATGAAGTCGGTAGCTTGATAGTGGGCACTTCGGAAGAGCGTATGACGCAACTCCGGCGCACAGCTGCAATGGCGGAAGTATTTGGTGTCGAAGCGCAGCTCATTGGCTCGCAAGAGGCGGGTGAGAAATGGCCGCTGATGCGTACCGACGATGTTCTTGGTGCTGTTTGGTTGCCCCATGATGGCAAGGTGGTTCCTGAGGGCGTCGTCAAGGCGCTCGCGAAGGGTGCAAGCAATCGCGGCGCACAGATCGTCGAGGGCGTGCGCGTGGACGACGTCATCGTCGAGGGCGGGCGTGTGCTCGGCGTGCGCACCGGTCGTGGCGACATCCGGGCTGACTGGGTCGTCCTTTGCGGTGGAATGTGGACCCGCCAGATCGGCCTCAGGATGGGCGTCGATATCCCGCTCTACCCGGTTGAGCACCACTACATCGTTAGCGAGCCGATAGACGGCGTGGATAAGGACCGCCCGGTCGGGCGCGATCCGAACGAGATGATCTACTATCGCTCCGAGGACGACGGCTCGATCATGCTCGGCGCTTTTCAGAAGGAGTCGACAGCCTGGCTGGTGGACCGCGTGCCGGACGACTTCAGCTTCCAGCTGCTCGAGCCCGACTGGCCAAAGTACGAGCAGCCGCTGCGCGCGGGGAAGCACCGCATACCCGTCCTTGAACACGCCGAATTCCCGAAGTTCGTCAACGGCCCCGAGAGTTTTACTCCCGACAGCAACTTCATCATGGGCGAGCCGGCGGGGCTAGATGGCCTGTTCGTCCTGGCGGGTTTCAACTCGGTCGGCATCGCCAGCGCCGGCGGCGCCGGGAAGTATGCCGCCGAGTGGCTTGAGCAGAGCTCGCCGACAATGGATCTCTGGTCGGTGGACATCCGCCGCTTCGTGCCACAGCAGAACGATCAGACCTACCTGCGCGAGCGCGTCGCCGAGGTGCTAGGCCTGCACTACCAGATGGCGTGGCCGAACCGCGAAATGGAAACAGCGCGCGGGATTCGAAAAGGGGCGCTTTACGACCGTCTCGGGGACCGCGGTGCCTGTTTTGGATCTTCCATGGGATGGGAACGGCCGAATTGGTATGCGCCCCCCGGTACCAATCCGGTGGTCGAGTATTCCTTTATTCGACAGAACTGGGGACCCTTCGTTGCGGAAGAAGTGCGCGCCTGCCGGGAGAATGTCGCCATTTTCGACCAGTCGACATTCTCCAAATACGCCCTCTCGGGCTCGGATGCCGTCGGCATCTTGCAACGCCTCTGCGGAAACAACGTCGATGTGCCGGTGGGACGATCAGTCTACACCGGTATGTTCAACGAGCGGGGAACCTTTGAGTCTGACCTGACGATGGTGCGCGACAGCGAGGATGCGTTTTACATCATCACCGCGACCGGCCAAACCATCCACGACTTCGATTGGATCTGCCGACATATCCCTGACGGTGCCGATGCCGAGCTAGTCAATATGACCTCTGGATATGGCGTTGTGAGCGTGATGGGCCCGAATGCGCGGAAGCTCCTCGCCGCCGTCTCCGATATCGACCTCAGCGACGAGGCGTTTCCTTTCGCGACAGCTCAAACCATTGCGATTGGAGGTGCGGAGGTGCGCGCCTTGCGCATCACCTACGTCGGCGAACTCGGCTGGGAACTCCACTGTCGCACCGAAGATCAGATATCTGTCTACGATGCACTTGTCCATGCCGGCGCTGCCTTCAATCTCAAGCACGCCGGCCACTACGCGATCAACGCGATGCGGCTCGAGAAGGCTTACCGTGCCTGGGGGCATGACATCTCTCCCGACGAAACGCCATTGGAGGCAGGGCTGGCGTTTGCAATCGATTGGGACAAGGACTTCCTCGGCAAGGACCGCCTGCTGGAACAGAAGAGAGACGGAATCCGCAAACGTCTCGTCACTTTTGTGCTGGAAGACCCTGAGCCCACGCTCTGGGGAAGCGAACCGATCCTCCGCGATGGCGAAACGGTTGGGTACACCACCTCAGGGGCTTACAGTCCGACTCTTGGAGCAGCCATTGCCATGGGTTATGTGAAACGCGCCGACGGGGGAGTCATTGGCAACGACTATATCAGAACAGGCGCCTTCGAGATTCTCATTGACGGCATTCGCTACGCCGCGAAAGCGTATTTGCGATCGCCCTACGATCCGAAACGCGGCAAGATCTTGAGATGAGCACGGTTATTAAATCTCCCATCACCCGATTCCTCGAGAGGGTACCAGCTCAGGTGCTGGCGGTCTACGCGATTGTCGCCGCATTCTCTACCTACTTCTGCATGTACGCCTTTCGAAGGCCCTTTGCGGCGGCGAACTATGAGGGGCTTCGGTTTTTCGGCACTGACATCGATCTGAAGACGGCGTTCGTCATCAGCCAGATCCTCGGATACATGCTCTCAAAGTACATCGGGATCAAAGTCTGCTCGGAGACGACGCGGAAACAACGCATGTGGAGGCTGTTCGGGCTGATCATCGCCGCGGAGGTGGCACTGGTGCTCTTCGCAGTGCTGCCCGCAGAATGGAAGCTGATTGCGATCTTCTGCAACGGCCTGCCACTGGGAATGGTCTGGGGCTTGGTCGTGCTCTACCTGGAGGGCAGACGGACTTCGGAGCTCTTACTCGCCGGATTGAGTTGTTCGTTCATCATCGCCAGTGGGGTGGTGAAGGGTGCTGGGCGGTGGCTCATTGAGGCGCATGGATACGGGGACTTCACTATGCCTGCCATGACCGGACTGATCTTTCTGGTGCCGTTCGTGATTTCCGTGTTTTTGCTGAACCAGATTCCAGAGCCGACTCAAAAGGACATCGACGCCCGGGTTCAACGCGAATCGATGAACGCGAGCGAGAGAATGCGTTTTATGAAGGAGTTTCTACCGGGTATGCTGATGCTGCTTACGGCGTACTTTTTCCTCACAGCCTACCGGGACTTTCGTGACAACTACATGTCCAACATTCTCCTTGAAATGGGAATCACGGAACAAACCAAGTTCATGCTCCTATCAGAATTACCTGTGGCCTTTGGCGTCCTGGTGATGCTCGGCGGCCTGTTTCTGATCCGGAACAACCGTTGGGGCTTGATCGGCGCGTATGCGATCATGCTGCTTGGCCTCGTACTCATGGGAGGGAGCACGCTCTTACTCGACAATGGAGCTATCAGGGGCGATGTCTGGATGGTGTTGGTCGGGCTCGGTGCCTACCTTGCTTACGTGCCTTTTGGCTCGGTGCTTTTCGACCGGCTCATCGCCGCGACCCGTGTGATCGGCACTGCGGTGTTCGCCATCTATGTCGCAGACGCGATCGGCTACATGGGCTCGGTAGGTGTGCAACTCTATAAAGATATTGTCGAGACCGACGCGACGCGGCTCGATTTCTTCCGCCGGTTCACTTACGGCATGAGCATCCTTGGGGTAGTCCTCATGGCGAGTAGCTGCGTCTACTTCCTAGGCAAAGCGAAGAAGTCTCTCTCGGCGGATCGATGACAGAATTGCCGGGTACCGAGTTCGAGTTCGTCGTCATCGGTGGTGGTGCTGTCGGCTGTGGCGTCGCCTACAGTCTGGCGAAGTCTGGCAAGGCGGACATCTTGCTCATCGACCGGGCGGATGACGTCGGCACGGTGACCACTTCCCAGGGTGCCGGGCTCGCCGGACAGATGCGCAGTTCGGTCGAGCGAACAAAACTGGCCATGCATTCGGTGCAAACGTTCCGCGAGCTGCAAGCCCATGCCGCAGTGGAACCGGACTGGAAAGAGGTCGGCTCCTTGCGGCTCGCGCTCTCCGATGAGGTTGTCGCTCAATTCGAAGCCCTGAAAGGAGTCGCCGATCACTGCGGGCTCGAGAGCGCGATGATCCACATCGCGGAGGCGAAAGAGAGGTGGCCTCCGATGGACTTTAGTGAGGTCAAAGCAGTGCTCTGGTGCCCGAGTGACGGTTACATGTTGCCTAAGTCAGTCGCCAGTTCCTACCGCCACGAGTGCGAGCGCATGGGCGTTCAATTTGTAACTAGCACTTCTGTCGACACGATCGAGATCGAAGACGGGTACGTCACGGGTGTCGGAACCGATCGGGGCAAACTCCGATGCCGATATGCAATTAATGCGGCGGGCGCCCACGCCTACCACATCGGCCAGCTTGCCGGGCTCGAGTTGCCGATCGTGCCCGTCCGTCACGAGTACTTTGTCACGGTCGATTGGGACGGGCTCGATCCGCAGTTCCCGTGTTTCCGGGTACCCGACCTGACACTGTACGGCCGCGTCGCCGATGGCGGCATGCTCCTTGGCGGTTGGGAACCTGCCGCGCTCCACACCGACCCGCGTCAGTTTCCGCTCGGGGCAAAGGCACCACCAATCGAGCCCGACTGGAACGTGCTCGGTAGCTTTGAGGACAAGATGGCGCAGCTCTTTCCGGCGGTGAGGGGCAGCGAGAAATCGCGCGTCGGCAAGGGCTGGCCGACCTTCACCCCTGACGGGCAGTTCATCATCGGCGAGAGCTCGCGCGTGCCTGGCTTCGTGATGGCGGGCGGCTGCAACGCGCATGGAATTTCGGGCTCCGGAGGGATCGGCCAGCTTCTAGTCGAATCACTTTCAGACGAACCAAGTTCGAGTTACTTGGAAGGCCTCAGCCCAGACCGGTTCACCGAGACCGAGTGGGACTGGGCAGAAGCGACCTCCCGGGCGCGTGCCGTGTATGAGACCTACTACGGTATCGAAACTTAGCTGACACTACACTAGTCACCATGGACTACGACCTCACCCAGATCCCAGCCAACTACCACGCCAACCGCCGCCTCTCCAAGGAGACCGCCCAGATGTGGATGGAGGCTATCGGCAAACATGTCCAGATCGGACCAGGTGATACGATCTTGGATCTGGGCTGTGGCACCGGCCGCTTCTCAAGCGCGCTAGCCGAGAGCTTCGCAGCGAAAGTGATCGGGGTAGACCCCTCTTCCAGATGCTCCACCACGCCGGCTCGGCTCCAGTGGAGATCGACTTTCGCGAGGGGCGCGCGGAGCAGATCCCGGTTAGGATGGCGGAGGTGAGGCTCGTGTTCATGTCGATGATGTTCCACCACATCGAAGACTTGGATGCTGCGATCGCCGAGTTTGGCCGCGTCCTCCAGGGCGGTGGATTTGTCTGTGTCCGCAACTCGACCTTGGACTCGCTCGACAGCTACCCGTACCTCGAGCACTTCCCTGGTGCGCGATCGGCCTGCGAGTCTATCAACAGGTCGATCGAGGAGATCAACCGGCGTTTTGTCGAGCAAGGATTTCGCACTGTGACCAACGAGGTCATCACCCAGCCGGCCGCGAACAGCCCGGCCGCCTACGCGGAGAAGGTTGGCTGCAGGGTATACTCGGATCTCAACATGATCTCCGACGAGGAATTTGCGGCGGGCCTCAACAGCTTGAGGTCGGCGATGGCCGAACTCGATCCTGATGATCCGGTGAACGAGGAGATTGATCTGCTGGTCTACTCGAAAGTGGACACACCGGCCACGTAGCGAACGATCCATGCGGAAAGGAGATTTGCATCTGGCTGGCTCGCGAAGCTGGACGCTGCTGTGGAGGAGACGTCAGGCGGAATGATCGAGGCCCGTGTTTCGAGGAGCGCTGCTGCGTAGTCACAGGGGAATTCGGGATGTCCCTGGATCCCAACAAGCGACCCGCATCGAAACATCGCAACCGGGCAGTGCGGCGTGGATGCCAGCACGGTCGCTCCCACTGGGAGTTTTGTGATCTGTTCCTGGTGGCTACTAATGACCTGATAGCTGTTCGCACGCGGATCCATCCAAGGCTGGTGCTCGACGATCGTCACCTCGTGGACCCCAACGCCCCAGCCCTGGTCGGCGACGTGCACCTCCCCACCCAGGGCCTTGGCGATCATCTGGTGACCAAAACAGATCCCGAACAACTTCGCCCGCTCGGCGTGCAACAGCCGGACGAACTCCTCGAACTTGTCGACCCACTCCGCATCCTCGTTCACGGATCCTGCGGAGCCAGTGGTCAGGTAGCCGTCGCACTCGTTCGGCGCGGCCGGGTAGTGGCCGGCGGTGGCGTCGTAGAACTGGAGCCGGACATCTGGGTGGACGCGGAACATCCGCGCGAACATATCGGGATAGCCTCCCGCGATGGGCTCGAGCTCCGGGGCCACATGGTCGCAGAGCATGACGCCGATGGTGGTCATGCTCACAGCGCAGCGCGGAGTGTCGCCAGCAAATCGGCGCGACTGACAGGGATCATGTTGGTGGCGTGGCAGGGATCGTCAAAAGCCTCCTCGGCAAGGAATTCGAGCTTTTCTTCAGCGATTCCGTGGTTAGAGAGCCCAAATCTTATCCCAAGTTTTTCAAACCACGAACGGCAACTCGACGATAGGACTTCACCGGCGATGCCGCGTTCCTCGAACAAGTTCTGAACTACGGCCAGGCGCGTTCGTTGGTCATTGTTGAGAGACTTGGACTCCATAAACTCGATGGAAGCGGGTAGGAGGATTGCATTTGTCAATCCGTGGTGCAATCCGAAGTGAGCGGAGAGAGGATGGGCGAGCGAATGAATCATCCCCAAGCCCTTTTGAAACGCTGTCGCTCCCATCGTGGCTGCCATCAACATTTTGCCGCGCGCCTCCAGGTCGGTGCCCTCTTCCACACAGACCGGCAAGTAGTCGAGACAGAGCTTCAGGCTTTCGATCGCGATCCCGTCTGCCATCGGGTGAAAGCCCGGGGCTAGCCACGATTCCAGGGCGTGGGTGAATGCATCGAGCCCGGTGGCGGCTGTGGTGTGCGGCGGAAGCCCGGTCGTAAGTTCGGGGGCGAGCACGGCGATGTCCGGCATGAGCGTGGGCGAGAAGAAGATCGTCTTTTTGCAGGTGGCGCGCATGGTCACCACACTGGAGCGGCCAACCTCGCTGCCTGTTCCGGCGGTCGTAGGGATCGCGTAGACAGGGGGCATCGGATTCGTGATGAGAGAATCGCCGCGTAGACGGTCCTCATACTGCGCGAGCGGGCCGTCGTGAGTTGCCATGAACTTGATCACCTTTGCCACATCCATCGGGCTACCACCTCCGAGGGCCACAATGGCGTCGCAGCCGTTGTCATTGAAGGCAGCAGCCCCGAGCTCGGTATCCTCCTCGATAGGATTCGGGTGAACCTTGTCGAAGACCGTAACCTCAGCGCCGCTGGCGAAGAGGGATTCTGTTACCCTGGCGACCAAACCGAGCTCCACGAGCGTAGCGTCAGTCACCAGGAGAACGTGTTTGTGTCCGCGATCTGTGATGGACGAGCTGAGCTGATCCAGGGCGCCATCGCCAAAGTAGATGATCGTTGGATAGTTGAATTGCTGCATGCCTGGCGTCAGGCCCTTTGGAGACCAAATGCGGTTCAGATCAGTTCGAAATAGCGCTTCAGCTGCCAGTCATCGACATGTCGCTCGTATTCCCTCACCTCCCAATTGCGTGAGCAGGCGTAGTGTTCGACAAACTCGGCACCGAAACAATCCGCGGCCTCCGGGCAAGCTTCGAAATCGCGGACGGCATCGCGCAGATTCGAAGAAAGCTGCAATGAATCAGGCAAGGAGTCTTCAATCTCGTAGGCGTTGCCCTCGACTGGATCGGTCGGCGAGAGGCCTTTCTCGATTCCCAACAGGCCGGAAGCAATGTTTGCTGCCGCCACCAAGTAGGGATTGCCATCCGCGGAGCCGACGCGAAACTCGAGGCGCTGAGATTTCTCTGAACCGGGAATGACGCGCAGGGCGCAGGTGCGATTGTCGATGCCCCATGTCGCGGTGGTGGGCGCCCAGAATCCTTTCACCAGGCGGGTGTAGGAGTTGATCGTTGGTGCGCTCATCGACAGGAACGGTTTCAGATACTTCTGCTGGCCGGCGAGGTACTGTGTCATAAGCTCGCTCATTTTGTTTGGACCGGTTTGTTCATAGAAGAGGTTCCTTTCGGTCTCTCGATCGGTAAGCGACTGGTGGAGGTGACCGCTTTGACCGGGGTAGTCCATCGACCACTTTGCCATGAACGTCGCCAGCAGTTCGCGCTTTTGAAAGAAGACTTTGGAGAACGTCTTGAACAGCGCGGCGGAGTCCGCCATCGCGAGCGCGTCGGTGCAGGAAATCGCCGCCTCCCAGACGCCCGGTCCCGTCTCGCAATGGAGGCCCTCGAGCGGAAAGCCCATCGCGACGCAATAGTCCATGAATTCGTGGAACAAGTTGGACTCGGCGCTGTTGCGCAACACGCTGTAGCCGAAGTTCCCCGGCGTCAGGCTGTTCAGTTTTTGGTAGTTCTTCTCCCGGATACTGTCAGGGGTTTCGTTGAACACGAAGAATTCGTACTCAAAGGCCAGCGTGACGCTGAAGCCCATTCCGTTGGCTTTCTCGAGGACGCGCTTGAGCAGGCTGCGCGGACAGATGGCGTGCGACCCGCCGTCTTCGCCGATGAAATCGAGCAAGAAACACGGTGTGCCACCTTCATCTGGAATCCGGCGCTCGGTGCCCGGATCGACTTTATAACGCGCGTCAGGAAAAGCGGTGTGCCAGCCTGTGAAGCGCGCATTGTCGTAGAGCTGATCGTCGATGTCCCAGCCCAGGACGCAGTCACAAAACCCGGCCCCGCCGTCGAGTATGGATGCAAATTTTGACAGGCTGACATATTTGCCGCGGTGGACGCCGTCGATATCCGTGAAGGCGAGTTTCACGCGTTTCACGCCTTCGTTTTCGTATTGCTCGATGAGGTTCATGATAAAACCCCCACCATGGCGGATGCGCCGCTATAAAGCAAATTCCTTTCCACCCCAAGTCGAGCAACTGGACAACGGAGTTTTTCTCTTCATCGAAGACCCTGATCCCTGGGCTTACGATACTGAACCCGTATTCTGGACCGATTGACTCANNTCTGAAAAATTTCATCCAGTATCTGTACAGACTGTTCCATCTGCTCTTCCGTGAGTTCCTCGTTTAGTTTTGTCAATATTTGCTCCGCACCTTCAATGCGTTTTGCAAAAGCTACTATGGCCCAAACTCGGGCAACAA
>DDZZ01000005.1:17774-50131 GCA_002346535.1 Opitutales bacterium UBA2995
CCGTATTCTGGACCGATTGACTCAAGAACATGCCTGGTCGAAAGGACATTACTTCCCCCTGTACGTGTTACTTACAAAACGTGAAAGATTGCCCGTAATGTTGACATTTCGGAAGCAATGTGGGCAACAACTCTGTCTTTCTCTATCCCCTCGCCGTTAAAGTGCATTTGTGATAAATAGAAAGCAGAGCTACCGTCTCCTTGCCTTGCGGCTAGGGTGAACCAAATAGCTGCTTGTGCACTGTCTTTCTCCACTCCCCAGCCATCTCGGCATAACGCACCCATCAAAAACATTGATTCAACGTGGCCTGCCTGAGCTGCCTCTCTACATAACGCTACTCTCTCCTCTGATGGCGGCTGATCCTCTTTTACAGATTCTTCAGCCAAACAAAAATTAAGTAGCAGGCAACTAACCAGTGATAAAACTAAGAGCTTAGGAAGCATCCCAGCTTTTGACATAATGGCTACGTCCTATCAAACCTTCTTTAAGAAAAATGTGCTCTTAGTGGGCGGGTTTTGCTAACAATGCGGTTATGAAAGCAGCAGCCCTATTTTGTCTCACCGCTCTCACTGCCATCCTTTTGTTTGGGTGTATTAACAATGAAAGTTAACAAGTTACGACAATGGCTAAAAGATAACAGAGTTTGGCTTTTAATTTCTTATCCTTTAATCTATATAGCTGCCCTTTTTACCTTCCCACCATTAGCTGGCGTATTACTCTTGCCAATAGCTTTGGCATTAGCGGCATTGATGGTATGTAGCAGAGGGGATCTTGTTTTATTCTCCATTGGTCGACATAGGAGAAAGCTTTACCCTGAAATTCACCGCACCTTCTGAAAAAGGCAATTACCCCTATCTCTGTACATTTCCAGGGCATTGGCGGATCATGCGGGGGATTATGGTAGTTGAATAATTTTCCTAATGACTACTCTTTCGTTCGCGAAGCAGTGGCAGGCATAGCATTCCACTGGGGTATCAGAATCACAGCAGCCGTCAATGCCATGCCGCCCAAGAGCCAAAAGATGCCGTTCCAGCCCCAATGGCCGGCGAAGAATCCGGGAATGGTGCCTCCGATAATCGCGCCAACCGAGCCAGCCCCGTTAATAAATCCGGCCGCGGTAGCGGCGCCCTGCTTGGTCCCGAAGTCAATCGCGGCCGGACCGTTGAGGATCGTGTCGGGGACAAAAACCAGAAAACCAATCAGCAGGTAAGAACCAGCCATCACCACTCTTGTGGCTGGCAAACCGTCCATGATCAACAGGAACCCACCCAGCGCCACGAGGGCGATCACGCATACCGGCGCGCGACGTGCTCCAAAAACACGATCCGAAACAACCCCTGAGAGAATGGCTCCCGCGATTCCCGCCATCTCAAACAACGCGCTGATCGCACCCGACTCGGTCATCCCGCTACCGAGTTTCTCATTAATGTATTTTGGTCCCCAAAAAAGGATGGCGTAGCGGGCAGGCTTGGTCAGAAAATAGGCCAGGCAAATAACCAGTAAAGTGCGGTTTCTGAGCACCTCTTTAATGACCTTCCAAGAACCTTGATGTTCGTCTTCGGACGATTGGTCTTCGACCAGCACGGTCGTCTCTTCACCGTGGTAAGTTTCAATCGAAGGGAGGCCAACATCTTCAGGACGGTTTCGCTGGAAGAGAATAAAGAGAACCCAAATTCCCAGCAATGTGGCAGCGGGAATAAAAAATGCATACCGCCATCCCATCAGGTCTCCCCAGAAACCAGCAAAGACGGATGCCACCATGCCACCCACCGCATAGTTGGTACTCCATAATCCGATGACGGTACCCCGTTCACGCTGGGAAAAAAAGTTTCCCATATTTTTCATCAACGGTGCCCAACCGGTCGATTGGCAGGCACCTTGCAGAAAAAAGAAAATGCCCAGGATCACGGTAAGCGACGAGGCACCCATCACAACTGCGGCCAGCACCGAACCGGCCATACCAACCAACACTACCTTTCGGGTACCGCTCCGGTCACCAAAGATTCCCGACAGGAATTGGCAAACTGCGTAGGCCACCAGGTAGGCGCCATCGATCCAGGCCATCTCACTCCGTGTGAGCAAGATATTCGGATCCTCCTCCATACCAATCTTGGCTACTGAAAATGTCTTTCGGGTCAGGTAATATCCAAAATAAGCCAGCCACGTAATGGCAAAGATCTGCCAACGCCAGCGCTTGTAGTGCAGGTTGCTACCGATGCGATTGAAAGAGGAGGTTGTCATCTTGTTTGTATCGGCAAGTTGCTTACGTCTCTGGCCTCACCGCCACCCGCAAGTCTTGTCCCTTCACAGCGCGGGCGAACGCAGCTTCAGAATCTGGCAAAGAAAAACCGTCATTGACCAGGTCAGCAAACGGAAATCTCCCACCATGCTCGACCAGAAATGCGATCGCCGCCGCTAAATCTTCGGGACGATAGTTGTGATTTCCCACAATCGTCAAACATCGGCGCACAACCGATTCCGGATCCAGGTCAACAGGCGGAGTGGGAAAGGTGCTGCCGATCAGCACATATCGGCCGCCAATCCGTGTAAGTTTCACCCCCGTTTGCACGGCACTGGTGGCACCTGAGAGTTCCACGGCCAGGTCAACTCCGCGCCCTTCGGTCAAATCCCCCACCGAAGCAATCAATTCCTGCTCATCCTCGCTGACCAGCAAAGTTTGCGTCGCCCCGAACTGGCTGGCCCGCCGGAGACGCTCAGCATCGACGTCGCAAACGATCACCTCATGGGCGCCGCGACTCTGCGCCATGGCGGTGACGGTCAACCCAAGCATCCCTGCACCTTGAATCAAGACCGACTTGCCTTCACAACCACCTCCCACGCGAATCGCACCTGCGACGGTTGCCGTTGCGCAATTGGCAGGACATGCAACCACGTCGGGCAAAGAGTCGGGCACGCTAAAAATAGCCGTTCCGGCGGCCAGGTGACAGTAATCGGCCAATCCGCCACTTAGCGGATGCTCTGGGACAATTTTTTCGTGACCATACTTGAAGAGATGCTCACATTTCTGCGGGACCTCGTTATCGCAAAAAAAACAATCATCACAGCTGGCTGCAATCGACCAGGTAATTCGATCGCCCACTTGTAGAGGTCGACCCTCATAATCGCTGACGGCTTGCTCGGTAGAGAGGCCTTCGACAACCCCCATGATCTCATGTCCCAGCACCGTAGGCACCGGTGTGGAACGGTGCCCCAAAAAGGTGTGCACATCACTTCCGCAAAGGGTCGAACAGGTAATGCGGACCAATACCTCACCAGGACCGAGTGTTGGCAATTCGTACTGCGGGAATGTGAGCGGCTGACCTGCTTCGTGAAATACTGCGGCTAGTGACGTTTTGGCCATAACTTTTTTCCGCTACCAACCCAAATTGATATTCTTGATTTGTGTGTAACTGAGCAGTTCTTCAAAACACTCTTCCTGCCCAATTCCACTTTGTTTCCAGCCACCATAGGGTGCCCCTAAATAACGGCCATTGGTGTTGACCCAAACATACCCGGCTTCCACTCGCTGAGCGGTTTCCATGGCCTGTGCCAGGTCGTTGGTAACGATCGCTGCGGTCAGCCCATAAATCAATTCGTTCGCATGACCAATCATCGTTTCGTAATCATCCCACGTGAATACTGACATCACCGGACCGAAAATCTCTTCGCGGGCAATCTGCATATGCGGCTCAACACCATCGAACACCGTGGGCGAAACGAAGAAACCTCGCTCGTACATTTCGCCTTCCGGCTTGCCACCCCCGGTTAGCAGTTGTGCCCCTTCTTCCCGGCCCGATGCGATGTACCCCATCACGCGATCGAATTGCTCCTGGGAAACAATTGGACCGACCTCGTATTCTTCCATCCAAGGAAAGCCGACCGGGAGTTTTTCCGCCTCCGCGACCAAATGCCCAACGACCTCATCGTGGATCGACCGGTGGACAAAGACGCGCGACGTCGAGCTGCACGATTGGCCCTGGCGGTTCATGTTCATACCCTTGATCGCCATCCTGGCCGCCTGCTGGGGATCTGCATCGGGAAAAATGATGATTGGATTCTTACCACCCAGCTCCAACGACACCTTCTTGAGACCTGCTGCCGCTTCGGTCGCAATAATTCGCCCGGTTTCCACCGAACCAATAAAGGCAATGCGATGTACGTCGGGGTGACGCACCAATGTCGAACCTGCCTCGGCATCCCCTGTTAACACATTCACCACGCCATCTGGAAAAATGCCTTCACACAGTTCGCCAAATCGAAGTCCCGACAAGGGGGCTTGTTCAGGTTGCTTCACCACGACGCAGTTGCCCGCAGCCAACGGGGCGGCTACCTTGTCTGCACAAAAACGGAACGGATGATTGAACGGATTGATTTTGGCCACGACGCCAAACGGCTGGCGCATGGTCAGGTTTAAATGGCGAGGCCCGTTGATCAGCGTTTCGCCTTTTACCTCACGCAACAGTGCCGCAAAATATCGAAGCGAATCGACGGAGATCTTCATGTCCGCCCGCATACCTGCGACGGCATTGCCGGAATCAAAAGCGTCCATCAGGGCCAGTTCCTCGGTGTGCTCGAGGATGCGCCCAGCCAACTGCTCAAGACATTGCGCTCTCTCGACCGAGGGAACGTTTCTCCATTGGGCAAACGCTTGTTTGGCCGTGGCCACTGCCCGGTTGACGTCTTCTTCGCCCGCCAGTGGCACTTCGCCGAGCAGCTCACCCGTAGCTGGATTGTGCGACACGAGTGTTTTCCCTGACGAACTCGGCGACCATTTGCCCCCGATATAAAGACCTTTGGGAGTGAAGTTGAAGGTAGACATGAGAAGCCGCCAGTTCGTTAGCGATTGTGTGTTCCGTTACAAACGAATTCGAATATGTCAAAATTCCTGGGATCTTTCGCGGCTTTTGCCATGTATTCATCCGTTAATGGTTTGGTGATCACCATCGGCACCATTTCTTCATAGCGCCCTCCGTGGGAACGCAAGCCACCTTTGATGAGTGACAAGTCATGGTACTCGGGATTTCTGCCAATCACGACATCCCGGGCGGACATCACGATCAAATCCCCAATCCGGTCGCCAGGCAATTCCATCTTTTTTACCGCTGTCGGGCGATCCATCACCTCGGTTATCCCGTCGAGCTGAAATATCCAGTCCGCGATTTCGGCAGTTTGCGACGGGTCTTTCAGATACACCATCACTTCCGATCCTAGCGAAGCGTGATGGACCACATAGGGATCGGTGATCGGACAGATGACGTCGTTGCCCTTGCCAAATTCCTCGTCCAGCAGCGACTCAAGGTAGATTACATTGGGACTCCCGTCCGGCTTGTCCTTGGCGTTCATACCATGGTCAGCGGTAATTCCAATCACCGCTCCCAGCTTGAGCATATTTCCAATTTGAGTGTCGATACCCTCGTAGAAGTCGAGCGACTCGGTCGTGTGGGGCGCAAACTTGTGCTGCATATAGTCGGTCAGCGACAAGTACAAAAAATCGGCCAGGTTGTGCTCGATCAATTTGCTACCCGCTGTTAGGACAAACAGGCTGGCATCACCGGTGTAGATGGAAGGCGTAGGAAGTCCTACCAACGCTTCAACATTCTCAATGCCATGGGTTGACTTTTGTGCCTGGTTGGCAAACTCCGAGGAAAACGCGATTCCTTCCAAATCGTGTGACAAGATTTCGAGCAATTTGTTCTTTGCGGTGACCATGGCAACTTTACGTCCCACCTTCGCTGCTGCCGCCAGAATGGTTCCGCAACGCAAGTATTTTGAAGAATTCATCATCACCTCTTCACCTGTCTCCGGTTCGATGAAGAAGTTACCCCCAAAACCGGTCCCCACCGGTGGCATGCCTGTTGTGATCGATGCGTTGTTGACGTTGGTGAACGAAGGCAACGCGGCGCGGACCATTCCGCGATACCCGTTGGCAATCACCGCCGCCAGGTGAGGCATCCGGCCGTGGGCCAGCGAAGTGCTTAAATATTCATCCCCACAACCATCCACACAAATCACCACAATCGGTCGCGCTGGCGGGGAATAAGACCGGTCGTTTACCGAAAAGGTGACTGCGATGGGTTCACCTGCTCTGTGGTCTGAAGTGCTATTCATAAATGAATGTTAACTAGTCAAAATACAACCTTTGTGATGGTCAATGAAAGTCCTGCCGCTACTACAATTGCAACAACGGTGCGTGCCCGGGACAGGAAAAATGAGCCGAGTTTCATGTCAGCGAGCAGGACCGCTCTCGGCGCGATCGTCCGTAAATGCCGGTTGCGTCCACGCGAAAAACTGCTCGTAGCCATCTCCGAACCGCCGCGTGTAGGAAATTCGGCTGCGCACATAGAGATCCTCCCGCCCCGCCTCATACGACCCATTGCTACCATGAACATGGTCAAGAACACGCCCAGTGGCGCCGACAAATTCGATGAGGAAACCCGGAGCTGCTTCTTCGAGCCTGTGCCCCAACACGTAGGGTGAATGCAATTCTGCCAACGTCGCATCGACGTCGACCGCAACCTCCACAACGCCGCCCATTTTTTTGTCGCGGCTGAGGATGACTCCGCTTGTGGCATAGAAATCCCCGGACTTGAGCGATTCCGTAATCGAATCGGGTGTCAGTTCCGCGGAATTTACCATTACCCACCCCCGGCCCGGGTTACTTGCTTCGATATGAAATTCCTTGAGCGTGTGGGTGTCGTCGGATGAAACCCCGTAGACGGTCATCCCGGCCGTCAGCATATCGTCCCACATATCTTCGGTCGTGACGTAACCTTCGTCCACATCGAGGGTGTGTCGGATCGTATTCGGATGGGCATTGTGGAGCTCAAATATCCGCAGCTCCGGCACGCCTTTCATATCCTCCGCGGTCACCGCGTACTTGTAGGTGGGATGATTGAGGATATGCTCGCCACCCGCTTGGTGTGACCTCTCTAGGTGGTCCCGGATAATGTCGCTCACCCGCTCGCTATCGAATTTCCAGTCAATCAACCGCGGAACGTTCACAGCTGTACTGTGAACGTTTCTGGAACCTGTGATTTCCTCGCCCGGAATGAGGATGAAATCGAACCGGGCGTCCTTGGGAAGATCCACTTCGGATGGATCAATATAAATGTTGTGCTCGCTCAGTATGAGGAAGTGGTAGCCGTGGTCATGATACCATTTCGCGACCGCTTCCGGGCTCGAATCGGCATGGCCGCACAGAACCGTGTGAGCATGGGTGTTGCCTTTGTACCATTGGGATTGGCCGCAAACCTGGGCGGCTAGAAAAATGAGGACAAAAGTACACGGCCAAATGACGCAGGATCCCCGCGCGCTACGATTGCTTAGCTTCTTCATAAAGTATCTCTCCTTACTGATTGGAATGGGTGATATCGCCTACGGCTTGGTAGGAACTCAATGTTTTCTGTTATTTTGCACTCCGTTTATCTACTGTCCATCTTCAGCGCTCCACAGCTATGCAAGGCGAGCAGCGCCATCTTGGTGCCTGCCTGGCTGATGTAGTGACGGCCGTCGCGGCGAGGAGAGTGGGTGAACCAACGGCCGCTTTGGCGCTGATTTGACTTCAGCCACTTTTAAATCGAATTGAGCTTTTCTTGGCATAGTCTCCGAATAATCTCCGATAGATCGGAGAGAATCCAGCATAAATGGAGAACAATGAATCGCTTAAATACCTTTATAATATGGGAATTTACCGGTTTTTACGGGAATTAGGCTGCGGTTTTCTAAATCGTAGGCCGGAGGTTCGAATCACCCCGTCCTATCCAATTCTAGTCAACGACTTACGTAATTATTAAATAAAACTTTTTTAGCGAAAAATTCGATTTACAACATTTTACAACAAATTTACCAAAAATGCTATATACGGAATCGATGATTCTGTTCAGATTATGCGACAAGTTCTCACCAAAGTCGACATGAGCCATGTTTTGCTAACAATGTGCCCATGAAGGCAAGAGGTGTATTTTTTCTTACCACTATCGTTGTTTCCTTAATCCACCATTCCTTGTCGGCAAATACTTCCGGCGATTGGACATACACGGTTACCGATAATCAAGCCACCATCCCCGAAAAAAATTGTTCCCTTGCCTGTCGGATGCAGACTATAATGCGAGCATTATGAAAGAAATATTAATAGGTTTATTGGCAGGACTAGTTTTAGGTATTTCGCTAACTCTTGTTTTACAGTCAAAGAACACGAATACCTCAAGGTACCAAATCATTCCCATAGAAACTCTCGATCGGGAAGAAGTTGTAGGCAGAACATCTATGGGTGTAATTAAAGCTATAAGATTAGACACAGTGACTGGAGAAACATTTCCACTACGTAATACGCTGCGGGGGGGATCCAACTCTATAATATCTGCTGACCATCCTGTTGAATATCAAACAGCAGAAGAATGACCAGATAGCATAGTACCAAAAAATTGACTAGCCCACCACTGAAGCACGCCTATTAATATTTCTCCTCCTCACTTTCGACACTGGTCTTTTGGGCGCTGCTCCCAAACAAATTGAGGAATAGAAAGTTGCTTAAGCCAACGGCAGCGGTGATGCAGCTTTGTATCTATCTGTGTGTTTTCTCTCAAGTAAGAGCTATTAACGGTTTGTGAGCTTATAGGGCGACGTTAATTTTTTGGGCAATTTATTCAACTCCAAGAGCGAAGATGTCTTTGCCCTCGGTGAGCCAATTAAATGAAAAATACCACTAAGCAACTTGCTCATTTTAAAAACCATTAACAGGGAAACTCCTGTCACGCTTTACCAATACACATCAGGCGGTGGTCAGCCCGCATTTGATTTTTACAGAGAAGCCAAATACATGGATTTGGATAACCCGGTTATTTATGGATCAATAAATCGCTCCAATTTGAAGAATTAAAAGTCGGAACTTTCTCAGTTAAACGGCTGTATTAGCTGGTATTTACCCACAATTATACACTAACCAATGAAGAAAATTACATGGTTGAATTTCTCAAAACAAATGGCTCCAAGGTTGTTGAAACTCAAATCTTGAAGGACCCTAAGTCTATTACGTAGATACGAATCCAACAACTTCAACGTAGTCCTAACTCACGCTTTCCAGGAAAGATTTAGTCGCAAATCAAAGAACTCATTAATAGTTTTAAGCTACCTACCTTACGTTTCGAACGGGCAGATATTTACTGAGCTCAGCCTTGACCGACTCATATTTTGAAAAGGAAGCGAGATTCACCCATTCATTTGGATCAGCTTCATTATTATACAACTCTTCGCCGCCATCATTGTACCGAATATAGCGCCATTTATCGGTTTTAATTGCGTGATTCTGGTAACCAAAAGTGGTCAAGACAGGTTTGTCCCACTCCGATTCCGGATTCTCCAATAAGGGAACAAGACTTTGACCATCGAGTCCGTCGCGCTCTGGCACGCCCGTCATTTCAACCATGGTCGGGTATAAATCAATAAGACTAACCGGCCGGTGACATAGCTGTCCTTTGGCCGCAACACCTTTTCCTGCAATTATCATAGTCGTTCTGGTTGTAACGTCCCACAAAGCATGTTTTCTCCAATGCTGTTTCTCACCCAAGTGCCAACCATGATCCCCCCACAAAACAATTATGGTATTGTCTGCATGTTTGCTATTTTCCACAGCATCGATCAACCGACCGATATGATGGTCTACAAAGGTGATAGTCGCAAGATAACTTTGAACTGCCTTTTCCCATTGGCCATGCTTGGTGACCATGTAGTGATCCTCGCCGTGCGTAGCAAAATTACGTGCGCTTGATACTTGGTGCACTTCGATGGCGAACTTTTTACCCCAATAAGGCAAATCATCACGGTCATGGTCCAAGACCTCTGGAAGTACGATACTTTCTTTTGGATGCTTCTCGAAATACTTCCGGGGCGCATACCAGGGCAGGTGGGGCTTGGTAAATCCACAGGCTATAAAGAAGGGTTTATCGTGCGATTTTTTGATTTCAGAAATCGCCCAATCAACATTCTTCACATCGAATAACTCTGAATCCTCAACATCCAATGGCCCCCAGGGTGCCCATGCCTCTTCAGAAAGGCCTTCGTCACGCTCGCCAACTCGTCTTCTATCTCTATGAGGCTCATTATAATAATCCCAGGAAGCCTCATCGTATGAACCTGAACCGTGGAAGGTTTTTCCTCCGCCTTGAACGGAATAATTTCCTGCCCAACGCAAGTACTGCATCAAGGTAAAAACAGTCGGAATTTTGTCCCGCATCATTTCACCGTTACCGTAAACTCCGGAATTGGAGGGCAATAAACCGGAAAACAAACTCACCCGAGAAGGATTACACAATGGAGCATTACAAAAGGCCTTGGCAAAAGAAACACCCATACCAGCCAACCGATCGATATTTGGGGTTTTTGTCTGTGGATGACCACCCAGGTGCCCTACCCAATCGTTTAAATCATCAACCGGGATGAAAAGGATGTTTGGAGGCGACGCAATCGCCAGAGGATGAACGAAGACGGATATAGGTAGAAAAAGGAGCAAAAAATAAATTATAAGAGGGACCTTGCACCGCGATTCCAATTGAAACGATCGATCGGAGAATAAAGTCCCTCTTACAGTAAATATTCGCCTAATCAATGTTGTAACAGCTATTACTACTCTATTAAGAAAGCACTTCATCTCGACTATTTCTTGGTCACGTAAACGTAGTAAGCACTCAACGTGGTCGTTGGGCCACGGAACCAGGTATGAAGTGCGATCGGTCCTTTTTTAAGCGGAACGGTAAAAGTAATCGCTTTGTCATTCGCACCCACAGGTTTATTTAAACCTTCAAATCGGTAAGGTTGTTTATCTGCAATATCCAAGTGGTGATAATCGTTCAGATAAAAACTCGCCATGTAAATTTCAAGGTGTCCGCTTCCATTCTCCGCAGGAGCATTGATCGGACGGTCAATTTCTATAGGCCAACGGCGCAATTCAAAGTCATACACACCATCTTCAGCTACCTCCAGCATCCAGTAGCCGCTCTTCTCATCCCCTCTGCGAATCTGGCGTTGTTGATCAATAAAAACGTCGAGCCATTCACAACCGGTAAGACGCGATGGATTTTCATGCTCACTGCCAATGATCACTCTTTGGACATCATTTGCATTCGGACCTACATCCGCCCACCATTCATCCAATTTCTTACGCATCTTCGCTAACACCTTGGGATATTTATGAATAACATTGTTTTGCTGGAGAGGATCTGACTCCAGATTGTATAGCTCACGATCTTCAAGCAATCGCCAGCGCTTCCAAAGCACTTCACCCAGATTCCTCTGCATGTGCGTTTGCGCGAACGGCGTTGGATAATTAACGAATCCTGGCATACGACTATAATTAATAATCAACATCCGATCTTTCGGAACGACGGCTCTCCCACGCAAAATAGAAGCCAGGCTCATTCCATCAAACTTTGCATCATTGGGTATATCGCAAAGATCAAGCAGGGTCGGCAGCAAGTCCTGAACCTGGGTGAGACCGTGAATATCATGAGGGTCCATAAGGCCACCATTGGGCCAACTGATATAGCAGGGTACGCGGTGACCCCCTTCCCAAAGTTCAGTTTTTTGACCACGCATTCCGGCATTATAATAACGTGGACCCATGGTACTTCCATTGTCCGTCTGAAAAATGACGATGGTATCGTCCCTCAACGCTTCATCGGAAAGAAACTTAATCATAACACCTAAATTGGTATCAATGTTTCGGATCATACCCAAGTAATCGGCGAGACGTAATTTTAGTTCGCTGTCCAAATGCGCAAATTCGGGCTGGGTCAGGACCTCCTTAAGGGCCGCTTTATCTTCATCTTTTGCAACCAATGGCCCATGCGGAGTATTGGTCGAGATAAAGGCGAAGAAAGGCTTCCCTGCCTGGGCTGCTTTCTTCATAAATGAAATTCCCTCCTCAAAAAAAATGTCGGCACAATACCCCTTATACTTCTTCCACTTCCCATTGTTGACATAAGTGTCGTCAAAGTAGTCATTACCCCAATAATCCGGCACCGAACCGACGTGCGAAGAAGGGAACCAGCACGTCTCATCAAATCCGCGATCCTCAGGCCTGAATGGATAGTTGGCCCCTAAATGCCATTTCCCAAATAAACCGGTCACATATCCGGCATCTCCAAAAAAATTGGCCATTGTCGACAACCCCGAACGCAGCAAGGCGCGCCCGCTGCTCACATTAATGGCTCCATTTCGGGCAGCGTCCAATCCGGTCATGAGCTGTCCTCGTGTGGGCGCACACATAGGAGATACGTGGTAGTCTTCCAATCGCAAACTCACACCGTGTAGGCGATCGAGATAAGGTGTTTTAAGAATTGGGTTTCCGTTAACCGAAAGTTCGGGGTAACCTTGGTCGTCGGTCATAACGATAATGACGTTGGGTTGTTTCGCCAACGCTGCCGTTACGATGACGTTTAAGAAAAAGAAGAAGAAAATTGATTTCATAGTTAGTTGTAGGTGTTAAAGTAAGGTTCCAGTTTGGTATCAGCTAGGTAACATGAATAATACGAGCGAGCCATGAGGCTGTCGAACGGGTTTTTCCTCAGCCGAAGCAGCAATAATTCAGAGTATCCAAAATATTCTTACAATTTTAGATTTAGTAAATTTCATTCCGGTCTCTCTTCCACCTTCCAGTTTTTATTAGCCATACGACCGTAATGCGGGTAGTAATCCCAGTTGACGGCACCCCCAACTACCCGAGGGTCTTTAGTCTTTTCCAGGTAGTCAAATAATTGACGCCGCAAAAAGTTTTGAGTGCTCAGGTATTTTTGGTTACCAGCTAGATTGTTCATCTGATGTGGATCATCTTTTAGAATGTAAAATTCTTCAGCAGGATGTTTTCCGAAAGACAACTCCGCCAAATAAGCCACCTCATGTTTGTAACGATTTTCAACCATGTAATCCTTAGTCGGTGAATTATCGTATTCACCAAACGGAATCAACCTGTTACAAACAGCAGGATCCGGAGATCCTGCCGGCCAACGGTCAGGCTCGAAATTATAGATATACATATATTCCTCCGTCCGAATAGCCCGACTTGGATAGCCTTTTCCCCTAGCCCGCGCACCACTGTGCCTTTCAAACGCAATGTAGGCGGCGTTCCTCGGTATGTTCGGACTGTTAGCAAACAAATCCATCATACTATGCCCAGTCATCATTTCAGGAACAACCAAACCGGCGGCTTCCAAAAAGGTCGGTGCCAGTTCGCTCAAATTAACCGGCGCATTGATCACTCGACCAGGGTTCTTTATACCCTTTGCCCAGCAAATAGCCAAAGGAACTTTAGAACCATGATCATAGAGCGTCGCTTTCCCCCGGGGAAATGGCATACCATTATCACTGGTTACCACAATTATGGTATTGTCCAGCCAGCCCCGTTTTTCCACGAGGGCAATCGCCCGTTGCACCATCGAATCGAAGTGCTCAATCTCAACCAAGTAGTCGAGAATGTCGCTACGCACGATATCGTTATCAGGAAAGATCGGAGGCACAATGATCTTGGCCGAATCCTTGCCCGTTTTTATTCCGATACCATTCTCAAAAGCTCGATGTGGTTCGCTAGTGCCCAGCCAAAAACAAAAAGGCTGATCATCGGAAACTTTCGATAGAAAGGTTTCAAAGTTTCCGGCATAGTCAGTATCGCGAATGGCACTAAAACGCGGTTTTATACTTTTACCAGTGTAATTGGCACCTGCAGGATTTTCAGTCCTGCCGCCAGGTTCTAATCGCCCTGGCCCCCATCCCTTTCCGGTATATCCAACTTTGTAGCCCGCCTGCTTAAGTTCCTCCGTATAAGTAACAAACTTTGACTGAAGCGTACTCCAAATGTTAGCGGCTTCTTCTAGTCGCCAAATGTGTTGCCCGGTCAGAATCGCACTTCGTGAAGGACCACAAGTAGGGGCATCACAAAAGGAATTCACGAACCTCAAGCCTTCATTGGCCACCCGATCAAAAGCATGTGTACTTATGACAGGATCGCCGTTCGCAGTGGTATGTGCCCAGGATTGATCATCGGATATGCAGAACAAAATGTTAGGCCTTTCCTCGGCTTGTAGAAAGTGCCTGTCTTGTGTTTTTTTTTGTAGTTCTTGAGCAGTCACGGAAGCTTGGAATAGAAAATAGCTGTTTATGGAAACACAAAATAGAACAAGAGCTTTAAACATGGGATTCATACAATCTCGACAATTTAAGAAAAATTCTCAACATCCAGATTCCTGCAAAATAAGCAATTTTTGAATCTAAAATTTTGCCAATGTCCTGGAGGTATTTGTAACACGCAATTCAATATCTCCGCAACTAACCTAACCTCAGCTCTCTAATTTTAAAACCATAATACGCCGAAGCTTATTTCGAGGTTAAAGCCCCAAACTACTATTTGTTACTATTAGCGTTCACAGTCTTTTCAGCACCTTTGGTATGCGGATACTGAATTCGCAGACCGGTGCGGGATTGCAAAAGTTCCCAGGCTATTTTGGGAAATTCCAAACCAACACTCACTAATCGATAAAATTATATACCTGCCCAATTTCCGAAGTTGTCTCGAAATTGAGCCCTATGAAACTATTAAAACCACCGGTTAATCCATTAACCAATCGACTTATTCCAGTTTCTTATCGACCCTCCACCCAGGGGTACTGATTCGACCGTAATAAGGATAATAATCCCAATCGACCACACCACCAATCACGCGTGTGTCGCGGGTAATGGTTAGGTGGTTAAAGAGTTTTCGCCGCATTTCATTTTGGGTAGCATTGTATTCCGGCGAACCAGCCAAGTTAACCAATTGTTCGGAATCATTTTTGAGGTCATATAACTCTTCAGCTGGGCGCATACCAAACGAAAGTTCAGCCAGATCGGCATATTGATGCTTACTGCGGTTTTCCATCATGAAGGTTTTCGTGGGAGATGAATCAATTTCTCCATAAGGAATGGATCTGGCACAAACTGATGCGTCGGGTGATCCTGAGGGCCAACGTGTGGGCTCGAAATTATGAATGTACATAAAGTCTTTCGTTCTAACAGCACGACAAGGATATCCTTTTCCACCTTTGCGACAGCCATCGTGACGCTCCATGGCAATGTATGCAGCGTCTCGATTATATACCTCCTCGTTTGCAAAAATATCTAAAAGACCTCGAGCAATCATCATGTCCGGTACCGCAACTCCGGCCGCCTCCAAAAAAGTAGGTGCAAGAGCACTCAGATTTACGAAGGATTCGACTAATCGATCGGATTCTTTAATGCCTTTGGGCCATCGAATGGCTAGTGGAACACGAGAGCCCCAATCATAGAGACTGGCTTTGGCTCGTGGGAAAGGCATGCCGTGATCGCTTGTTACTACTACGATGGTGTTATCCAATAGTCCGCGACCTTCCAAGGAAGCCATAGCTCGTTCGACCATAGAATCGAAGTGTTCGATCTCGACAAGGTAATCGAGAATATCCCTTCTAACGATGTCATTATCGGGAAAAATAGCAGGTACGATCACCTTAGCCGGATCTTTGCCCGTTTTAATTCCAGCACCATTCTCAAAAGGTCGATGGGGTTCGCTCGTGCCCAACCAAAAACAAAAGGATTTGCCGTCATCTACATCACCCAAAAAGTCTTCGAAGTTGGCTGCATAATCATTATTTCGCATCCCCTGAAATGGCGGGTCGAGGGTCCGCTCGGTATAGGCTTTTCCAGATGGATTTTCTGACCGGAAGCCTGCTTCCAATCGTCCAGGACTCCAGCCTTTTCCAGTGAAACCAATTTTGTATCCCACCTTTTGAAGTTCCTCAGTATAGGTGGCAAATTTCGCTGGAAGCGTGCTGTGAATGTTTCCTGCCTCTTCCAAGCGCCAGATCGCCTGGCCGGTAAGAATGGCACTGCGTGATGGCCCGCAAGTTGGAGCATCGCAAAAAGAGTTGAGGAAGCGAAGGCCCTCCTTGGCTACCCGATCAAAGGCGGGAGTTTTAATTACAGGATCCCCATTCGCTCCGGTATGCGCCCAGGATTGGTCGTCTGATATACAAAACAGGATGTTTGGCCTGTCTACATCTGCATGCGCCACGGCATATATTACTAAAAAGACAGAAGCTGCTAGCAGGGTAATTAAACGGTTCATTGAGAATTAAGTAATGATATTTTGAATCTGGATTATCGATAGCGATGAAGACTATTTATTCTGAGTTTGGTCAGCTTAGACGAACTTAGTTTTTCCAATCGAAGTGTTTTTCTGCCATTTCTTTGATGTCGTTTCCGATGGCCAAACAGGCAGTGGCGGCAGGTGAAGGCGCGTTGAGTACATGGATGGCATCATCCTTGTATTCGATTCTAAAGTCATCACGGGTATCACCATTAACTCCTAAGAGTTGAGCTCTAACTCCCGCTCTTCCCGGACGAATATCTTCCATGGTCAAGGATGGAATCATACGTTGCAAGGTTTTCAGAAAAAGTCGTTTTGAAAAAGCTCTGCGGTACTCATTGATGGCAAAACCAAGATTACCCAAAAGCAGTTTCCATGTGCCACCGTAAGTTAAAGCATCAAAGGTGTCTCTGAAGCTGAAATCCGTTTTACCATAGCCCTCACGTTTGAAAGTAAAAACGGCATTGGGACCACATTCGATCTCCCCGTTGGTCATTCTGGTGAAGTGCACTCCAAGGAAGGGAAACTCGGGATTGGGTACGGGATAAATTAAATTCTTAACCTTGTGCTTCCCTGAATCGTTCAGTTCATAATAGTCACCGCGAAATCCGACTACTTTTTCCTTTAAAGGCACACCATCTTTTTTGGCTAACCGGTCAGCCTGAAGGCCTCCGCAAAAAATCATTTTATTAGCCTTAAAGTTACCCTGGTTCGTCTCAATATTTCGGATACCGTCCGTCCTATCGAAGCCAAGCACTTTGTGGCTAGTCAAAACTAGTGATTCTGAATTCAGTCCGGCAACAATTTCGGCCAGTTTCTTGGTCACGCCAACAAAATCGATAATACCCGTGCAAGGAACCCAAATCCCGCCGATCGATTTAACGAATGGTTCAATCTCCTGCACTTGTTCCGCAAAAATTTTTTCGATCCCTTCGATTTGATTTTCCAGTCCATTAGCAAAAATCTTATTCATGTGAGGCAATTCAGCCTCGTCCGTCGCAACCACTACTTTGCCGCATACATTATGAGCCACATTGTGTTCTTTGGCGAAGGCGACAATTTCATGACGTCCATGGAAGCAGTTCTTTGCCTTTTTTGAACCAGGTTTGTAATACAGACCGGAATGAATGACCCCGGAGTTATTACCGGTTTGATGGGGCGCCAGCTGATCTTCTTTTTCTAAAACTAATACCTTAATGTAAGGGTAAGCTTTTTGTATTTTATAAGCGGCAGCTGCGCCAATAATTCCGCCACCTACAATTGCGACATCAAATACAGTATCCATTTAACTCAGCGACAAGGCATAATGGCCGTCGATGGAAAGAAAAGGACTTTCTGAATGATTATTTATGTATCGGATGTGTTGTGCGCAGATAGCCAATTAGATCACGAACCTCACTGTCAGTCATGAGCATCAATTGCCCTTCCGGCATCATGGATACCGGGGACTTGTGACGCGATAAGATGTTGGACTTCGTAATGATTACCTCCTGTCCAATCAAAGCCAGAGTCACGCGCTGGTCATCTTCTCGAATTACATTTCCAGCATAGGTTCGGCCATCTTGGGTTGAAATCGTTACCAGCTGATAGCCTTCTCCGATCTCAGCATTCGGATCAATCATGTTGGTAAGGATATAGTCCAAGTCGGCGCGATTGGATCCAGTGATGTCAGGTCCGATGATTCCACCCTCGCCGTACATCTTGTGACAGGCCGCACAGGTTTGATCATAAATGGCTTTCCCATTCACAACATCCGCTTGAGCCATATACTCATCCGACAGAAGGAATTTGTAGCGGTTGATGGCAATCTCCTTATCTTTATCCTTGGGTTCCATGGGGCCCCACCAATCGATAAAGGAAGGACCAATCACACGCCTCAATTGTCTGGCATTAACTGCGGAAATATCATCTCGTGGAATGGAACCCCTTTGTAGGGCTCTTATGAGTGGACGTGCTGTATTCTGGCGTGTAGCCAAGGTTTGCACGGCCACTGCTTTTTCTGATTGAGAGTAGTCCGCATATTCTTTTAGGATTTTCTCGGCAATGCCATTATTATCGTAGGCAGCCAAGGTTCTTAAAGCGGTTTCACGCAACGCATTATCTCCCACCGCAGCCAAAATCGCGTCAAACGCCGGTGGAAAAATATTGAGCCCGAAGCCCCGCAAGATTTCTTTCTTTCGAACCACATCAGTCGCATCATCATGAAGTTCTAACAATTGAGCTTTACCTGCTTCAGCACTGCCGAACAATTGGGCCACCTGCAATGCTAGATTTCTGAGGTTTTCATCTACTAATAATTTTGGTTCGATTTTTTCCCAATTTTTGGGGGAGCTAAGCTCCCTTTTCCCGAGCAATCCGTCCCGCATACCTTCGAGAAAGAGTTTTTGGATTTGGATTGAAGTTGCCTTGGCCAACTCACCAACAACTACGTCCAGAAGTTGACCTGACGTGGCTCGGCGAGCAATGAACTGAGCCACCATAGGAATTCGACTTTTAGCGGCGACCTTCAATGCCCGAGACGGATCTTCAGGTACCTGTGGCTCAATGCCGAACCATATCATTTTTGGAATATTATGATCATAACTATCTTGACCATGGCTCAACAATCCACTGGCTATATCCCAAATACTTGATTTGGGAATACGCTGAAGCGCCGAGGCAAGATAAAGCCGAACCACCGGAGATAGATCGGACTTGGCCATAGATACAAACTTTTTCAAAGCAGCATCACCTGGGTCCATGTCTTCACAAAGCAACTGAATTGCCCAGGCCCGTATGTACTCATGCTCATTGCTCAGCATGTCGGTCAAATTCTTTTGCGAAACACCGCCTGTCACATGCAAAGCCCAGAGGGCACGAAGTTTTCTTCCGGGATCTGGCTGCTCTTTGAACATGGTCCAAAGCTGAATGTGAGTATCCTCGCCTATTTTCCCCTTAACTGCTCTTTCCTGGAGAAGTGTGCGTGCGCGGCGCACATACCAATCGTTTCTGTGGAGCTGCATGTTTGCCAATTCATAGTTGGTCAAATCCTTTAGATTAAAATTGGTTGGGTAAGGAGCTCCTTCAGTAGCCAGGCGAAAAACCCGGCCCGTCTCTTTGTCATGCACGTCATTGCCACAGATATCACCGTCATGCCAGTCTAGTATATAGACAGCTCCGTCCGGACCGATCTCGATACTGAAACCTATCCATTGCGGATCATTTGCGAGAACGATGTCCTCGTGGTGTTTGGCGATAAAGCCCGAGCCGTTACGCACCAACTCATCCGCCAAAAGCGCATGCTCGTGAATATTGGCCATGAAGAGTTTGTTGTGGTACTTCTCTGGAAGCAAGTCGGCCAAATAGACCCGGGCACCTCCGTGGGCAGAACGGTGACGGTGGTCCACAATCGTCTGAATATCTGAATACACATAGGGATTAATGTGTTTTCCACCCTGACGATGAAAAATACCTCCTGGGATGATGTGAAAGACATGGGGAATTACGCAGGCGGAAATGAAAGCCTGTCCGTTGTCATCGAAATCCAGTCCCCAGGGATTGCTGAATCCATGAGATACGATTTCAAAAATATCTTTGGTCGGATGATAACGAAATACACCTCCATCAATAAATTGTCCATCGACTACTTCGATATTGGTTGGAAAGGGGTCGCCCTTTTTGAACATGCGTCCGCCATCGACAGGTTTTCCAACAGTGGAAGGCGTGGCGAATCCTTGACAGCCATATAGCCAGCCATCAGGTCCCCAAATGAAGCTATTCAAGACTTCGTGCCGGTCACGAATGCCCCAGCCGGTTAAAAGAATTTCAATATCTTCATCGGCCTTGTCATTCCCATCCTTATCGGGAACGTACATCAAATTCGGCGGAGCACCTAACCATAGACCATCAAATCCCACCGCGATAGCCGCAGGAAATGGTACGCCTTCCATAAACACTTTTTTGGTATCCATCCGGCCATCTCCATTTGTGTCTTCGAGAATCAGAATCCGGCTATTTCCATCATTTGAAAATCCACTACGGCGTGTTTCGTAGTCCCGGTTCTCGGCAATCCATAACCGTCCACGGTCATCCCAACAGAATGCCATCGGCTGGGTAATCTGAGGCTCTGCGGTTACCAAGGTAACCACGAGACCGTCCGGCACCGTCATTTTCTCAATGGCTTGCTCTCCTGTTAGGAATTCTGCATCCTTAGCTTCAGCGCGAGCCTGGAGCCAAGCTGCAATATCGTATCGCTCACCGGAATATTCCTTCCAATCTTGATTGAGGTGTATGTCATTCAATCTTCCCGTATAAACAACAAAGCGGTGCTTATAGGTTTTGCTCTCGCCCGCCGAAATATTCCAATCCCCCAAAATGGAACGTGCTGGACCCGCTCCCATTTGACGATCCACTCTCCAGGGCATCGGATAAGCATCATTCTCAGGGTGGTCAAAAATGGCGATGTGTCCCCAATCGTCTGAATCTCGACCATCGATCTGTATCCCGATGTTCAGCCAAGAGGAACGTTGTTGCTCCGCCCGTCGATTCTTTTGGCGGGCGCTGTTTACGATTTCACCTTCCTTGCTATCGTCCCAGGGCATGCGAACGAAGAGTCCGCCGTATTGGTATTCGGAGACGGTAATGTCTGTATGAGCCTGACCCGTCCAAATCAGATCGACAAAATATTCATCGCCCGCGTCACGCATGGACCAGACCTGAGTTTCCTCCATGATGGCTTCTCCGCTTTCACCCAACATGTGGTAAACCGTCTCCCATTGAACAACCTCCCCTTCACCAACAAGGATGTTGGCTTCCTGCAACTGCCAATAGCCGTTAGAAGGATTGTGAAAATAATCGCGGCCGTTTACTCGGGTAAATCCCCAATAGATGCCAGTCTGATGTGGGTGGTGATCTGGACTGTATTGAGTCAGCTCACCATTTCCGTCCGGTGCCACAATTGGGTGAATGAAAGGACGGTGATCCGCTTTTACATTTTTCACCAAAATCGGCTCGTTTTCGTTTTCTCGGAAAACAGAAATTTTATCGTCGCTCTTCTCTAAACGCAGTACCCCAGCGAACATCTGGGTAGAAAGGAAGAGTAATAATAAGTGTGGAAGATGTCGAAACACCACGCCATTTCAGCAATGCGATTCGTGAACATCAAGTCCGAAATGTTGCTGATTTGGTGGACGACAGCGTCTCGCTGCATTGTTCCAAAAATAGTCAATCATTGCAAAACCTGCCTTGGTTCAATGCTTTCGTTCCGCAAAGCAGTGATACTCTTGCCCTACCTGATTAAAGAATGAATTAAATCGCCAGCGATTCCATATTTGTTTGGAAAGCACGCGGCCGGAAGAGAAATTCTACCAAGTTTCCTTCGTGTGGCTGTAGCCAATCGAGCTGGATCGTGCCAACCGGACCGATGTTCAGACGGTCGATGTGGGTAGCATTGATCAACTCGTTTTGCCATTGGGTGTCGTTCGTAATGGCACTGCCAACCAAGGTAGGACCGATCTTAGTAAGCATTTCCTCTTGGGGGCATTTAACAACACTTACGAAAGGATACATATACTCGGTTGTAGCCATAATGCGTGAAGGAGAATCGCAATGGATGACAGTTGGCCGCAAGTAGCCGCAGCGTTCCATGTCGACCAGGCGATCGCCAAACTTTTCAGTCACATGGATTACTCCATCTTCGGAGCAACCACCTTCAATGCTGTTCCAAATAGCGCGTGCCATGCCTGGCACAGTAAAGGCGGCCAAGGCAGCTTCTGGGTTATCGGGTGGCAAGGCTTCGATGGGACCAATCTTTTCGGCCAAAGCTTCGGCAATTTCTTCAGTGTGGCGAGAAGCCCAAACACCAGAGCAATTGATACAACCACGACCACTGTTCAAATAAACGCTGTCAGCCATCAGATCGATGTAGTCTTCCCATTGGTCCACCACGTCATCACCTAAAAGGAATTTGCTGAATCCCGGTCCATGCACTTGAACACGTGGATCGCCGCGGTAAGCATCAACGGTCGGTTTGCCGCCGAAAATCTTGGTCCGTCCGGATCGGTAAACTACCTCAGCGCCCATATCGGCGCCACCTGGATAAATCGCTATGGCTTCTTTTGGAACTCCCGCTTCCGTAAATGCCGCAGCCATGCGGTAAGGCGTCCATGGCTCTTGTGGTCCCGGTTTGAGTAACAGGCCGATTTGCATCGGAATAACGGGTAACCAAAGTGTGTGCACTCCTGGCGAATTCGAGGGAAGCACCAGAGCCAAAACAGGTGACTGAGCCTGGTAGCTGACGGTTACTCCCCTATCCTCTTCTCCATAGCCACGGGAAAGAATTTCCAACGGTAGTCCTCGAGTCAGTGCGTCCAGGATCTTTTCCATGTTGTTCAAAACGAAATGGTTTTTGGCCATGTTAGCCTTGCACATGTGTTCAGGGAGCCCCGTGCTGGCCGACTGCTGACGGGCAAAATCGTCTGGACTTTGTTCCCCATCTCCTATTCGGAGAGTTCCATTGAGGTAAAGCTCCCCGGCCTTTTTCATCTTCTCAATCAATTCCGAAATCGGAATTTCTAGGAGCACGTCCCGGGCTCTGGCTTGCAAATATTTATCGCGGCCTAAGAGACCTGTATTGGCCTGACTGACACTGGCGAGAGTCTCACCAGTTATGAAATGCACCACGTCGTCAGTATCAAGACTGGTGTATGGATTTCCCCAACGAAGAATAGGAATACTAAGTACTGCCATAAGAATATTTAAATATGGAAATTATTTGGGATAAGCGGGAATTTTTGTAGCTCGACTGCAAATTGAAAAGCATTTTTTTGGACCCACAAAAGGTACAGAAATCACAAAAAAATTTCAAGTAATCACTGTATTCATTTTCACGTCCATTCCGGTGTTTCCTAATTAAAAATTACTATGTTCAATGAGATTATCGGTCACTTAAAGTGTAATTGACCAGTGAGAAACAATTCCATAAGTTTACTTAGCGTAGCTTGCTACTCCTAGTCGGAGAGGTTGGAGGTCATGGCGATCACGAGTTACTCCTCAAAGTATATGCGAAACAAAGAGATCCCTCCGACGAAGCCTCCGCCGTGACCCAAACAATAGCGATTGGAGTCATCTGTTCCGGAACGTCAGCCGATGCCGTAGTTAGTATTCTCACCATCGTGGGTCTTTTGTGGTGTCCAGAATAGATCTCTGGTTTCAGATTGGAGAGCTTCGTTAGATAAATAATCGAAGCCAAATAGAATCAGATCCTCGCCAACGAAGAAGAGGTCGCCTCCAACTAATTTGTAACTATTGTCCACTACAAGCGCGTTATGGAGCAGTTCCAATAACCCTTGTAGAGGACCTTCCAAAAGGAATTCGCTGATACGGAAAGTAGTTGGTTAGAAGGCAAAGTAAATTCACTTGCTAATTAAACCAATAATTCCAGCAAAAAATAGGTTGGCGTTTAGGATGAGCAGCAAAAAGGACCAAAAGAGTATCAAGCCAGGTGCCTATTCGAATCCTGACGTAAAAGGCAAAACGCGGCTAGGAAGACGAAACTTTTGTTCTAACTTCAGAGAAGTTTTACAGGATCGGGAAATATTTGGATAGGTGCTATCTATTGGACAGATCCAGCTTATAGCTTGTCTCGCCTGGAAATAGGACATTTAACGGCTGCTCCTCACCCTCCACAAGATTGATAAATTGCACACTGAAGCGATTAGCTTTTGGATTTGATACCCAATATTCTTTCCAGGTAGAAGCATCCGTGTTCCATTGCGCAGTAATCAATACTGGCGTCTCATCGTCCTCAGTCGGATTATCCGCCAAGGTCGCATTGTCAAAGGAAGTAAATTGATAAGAAAATTCCGGTTTCAGCTCTCCAACAGGCTCAGCCCTTAAATCGACAAATTTTTCAATAAATATTCCGGCTTCTTTGAAAAGGCGCTTCTGTTCCTTTTCACTAATCGTGGGCATTTCGGAATTGGTAAAATAGGGCTCATTGAGTGCATCCTCCACGAAACAACGTGGATCGACTTCAATCAGCACAGTCACCTTACCTTTTGATTCAAAGAAAGCTCGAATCGGGATATCCGGGATCGGATGTGATAAAGCAGTTTTTGCAAAAAGGAGGAATGAACAAATGAACAGGATTTGTCTAAGTTGAAATTTCTTCATGCCTGGAAATGAATGAAAACGGTTGCCTAATTATCAAATGATAAATTAGAAGGAATATTTCATGAGAAAGAAACTTCTGAGTCTAGGAAGTATCTCTAGTAAAACAAACTTCGGAATCTAAACGAAAGTCAAACAAATGAAATACATCATCACTATAGCCTTAGCGCTCGCTGTTGCCGCTAGTTCTGCCTATGCAGGCTGCAACAAAAAAGTATCAAGCATCGGTAAATTGGAGAAATTCGATGCCGCCACTAAAACCTTAGTAATTGCTATCACAAACTCCAGCAATGCTAAGGAAGTTAAAAACAAAAAGGCGAAAATCACTATGACTCCCGACAGCACTATCGTGCATGACGGAAAAGTGAATAGCGTGTCTCCTGGAGATATCGTTGGTAAGAACGTCTCTATCGTAAGTGAACACGGAAAAATTGATTACGTGATCACCTTAGCTGATAAAGCCTAGATTACCCTATATTAAAAACTAAACCGTTGGAGCCACAGTTTCAGCGGTTTTTTCATTTTTGAATGCCTACAGTTTTTTAGTAAAAAAGGCGCTGTTGCAGTTCTCAAAGCAACCAGAAAACGTTCTAAAATCGTCGAAACCATACTTTCTGTAAAAGGAGCGCGCTGGTTCAAAGAAAGACATGGATCCCCTTTCAAAGCTTAAATTTGTCATTGCACGGCCGAAACCTCATTCAATTTATGCTGTAACAAGCGGGAAGCGATGCACTTTCCGAGTGCCTATATGGAAGTACGCATCGATTTGATCTCCACGAATGTTGGATAGATCTCCTTCAAATCTCCGCAACCCACCAGGCGGTCGTTATCACAAAACGTCCAAAAAGTGATTTTCGTTTTGCGGAGCGAATCCAGATCCAGGGCATGCTTACTTTCAGTTGGAAACACGGATTTCAGATACTTGATATATTCCTCTAGAAAGAATCCTATGCCCATATTTTCCAGTTCACATCAATAGTTTTAGAAAAATGAATACTTAGTCGTAGGAAAAGCAAAAGCATTAGAAAGAGAAAGATATTGGTTTTAGCTAAGTCCCCTCGCATCTTTGATTCTATCGTAGGCTTCGTTAACTTCCTTGAATTTCTCCTCGGCGAATTTGAGGAATTCTTCAGGCAGGCCTTTGGATACAATCTTGTCAGGATGGTATTCCATTACTTTGGCGCGGAAGGCTTTTTTGACTTCGTCGTCTGAGGCATCGGGTGATACCCCCAAAACAGCATAGGCCGGATCTGCTGTCGGAGTCAGTCGAGCTTTGAGCTCATCAAACAAGTGAACTGAAATATTCAAGTATCGAATGGTTTGGCGTAACAAGTGTTCTTCGGCACTGTGAATGACTCCATCGGCAGCCGCCACCTGAAACAGCATTTCAAATAACAACATTCGCATATTGGTATCGCCATGGAAGTGCCGGGCAAATTCCGATGCGTATTGAGTGTAAGGGTACGGCTCGTTTTTCGCGCGATTGAAAATGTTTACCGCAAACATGCGGGACTGCTTATTCAGCCGCAGATGATCCCGAATAAAGGCCTCGACCACCTTGATTTCAGCTTGGCTAACCTTACCATCGACCTTGGCCATCTTTCCCAGCATGGCAAAAACGGAGGCAAAAAAGACGGCCTGTTTCTGTTCTTGGTTGCTAAATGTCGGTGAGGGTCTCCTGCCAGTCTGTTGGCCGGGTTGTTCGGTCGAGGCGATCTCTTCGAATTGGCTATCAATAAAAAGATGCCCGATAGCTCCACCTAGAAGAGCACCGATAGGTCCGCCCATGAGCATTCCCATGCCGCCTCCCAATATTTTTCCGATCCAGGACATCTAATAGGTTTATGATAAGTGTTGATTTATCATTAATCGAAATTACGATTTAGCAAGAGCACATGAAGCGAATTGCGAATTGCCATTCCTATAAAGATTACGTATCCATTAGTAAATTTGACAAATTACCCAGAAGCAACTTCGCATATTTCGGCAGATTACAACCGCTTATTATATAATTCAATAAATTACGATTTTAAACAAAGTGAAAAGTGAATTACTTTATTCCAATTGGCAGGATATCTAAGTCCGGCTGCTTTCTTGTAGCGGCATTAATAACTCAGGTCCTTGCGAAGGGCGCTTCTCCGGTAAGCTTTAATCGTGATATTCGTCCAATATTAAGCGAGAATTGCTACGCTTGCCATGGTCCGGATGCCAATACCAGGGAGGCAGGCTTACGACTTGATGTGGAAGAGTGGGCATTTCGTGAACGAGGGGAAGGCGGTCGACCAGCCATCGTTCCCGGAAACCAGGAAAATAGTCCCCTCTATCAAAGGATTACCCATCACCTAAAAAGCGAAGTTATGCCTCCTCCCGATTCCAACAAAGTATTGAGTGGGGAGCAAAAGCAACTCATTGGCCAATGGATTGGTGAAGGAGCAAAATGGGAAGGCCATTGGGCCTTCATGAAGCCCGAAACGCCTCTCATTCCAGATTCTAAATGGGGCAACAACGAAATTGACAAATTTACCTACAAGGCCATGAAAGAACGTGGTCTGTCGCCCAATGAAGAGGCGGATCGCCCCACCCTGACCCGCAGGTTGGCCTTGGACCTTACCGGTTTATCCCCCACGCCCGAAATGGTTGAATCCTTTGTCTCGGATCAATCAGTTAATGCTTACGAAAACCTGGTGGATAAATTGCTGGCCAGCACAGCCTACGGTGAGCATCAGGCTCGATACTGGCTCGACGCAGCACGCTATGCCGATACACACGGCTTGCATCTGGATAACTACCGTGAAATTTGGCCGTACCGAGATTGGGTGGTGCGGTCCTTCAATGCCAATCAGCCATTCGATCAATTCACAGTCGAGCAGATCGCGGGAGATCTACTTCCGAATCCATCGATAGATCAAAAACTGGCCACCGGATTCAATCGCTGTAATCCAACTACTAGCGAAGGCGGCGCAATCGATGCGGAATATCGCGCCATCTATGCTAAAGACCGCGTAGAAACAGCAGCTACTGTGTTCATGGGCATGACCATGGGCTGTGCCTCGTGCCATGACCACAAGTTCGATCCTCTTACAATGAAGGATTTTTACCAATTCTCCGCCTTCTTCAGCAATCTCGATGGTCCTATAATGGATGGCAATGCTTACGATACGCGCCCCAACGTAGTCATTCCTCGTCCCCAGCACGTTGAACAATGGCCTGCAGTGCATGCAAGGAAACGTGCTCTAGATCAAGCCATGAGCAAAATCAAAAAGGATACCAATGAAGCTTACCTAACGTGGCAAAATCAGGAGGAGGTGACTTTTGAAGGGAGTAGCGAAAATCAACAGTTGGCCTTTGAATTGAGGTTCGACGAAAATAAAAAAGACAGCACAAAAAGACAGGCACTCTCCGGTCATCAGGTAAAATCAGCGCAAACCGGTGATCTCCTAAATCTCACAGAGGCCAGATTTGAATTCGATCCCAACAAACCGTTTACGATAGCCGTAAGTGTGAAACTGCCAGCCGAAGGTCCGCAAAAACTTGTGAGGGTTCCCATCATTGAGCAGTTTGATGGCAACAGCGGTTGGCGACTGTCAGTGGCCAACACAGATCCTACCTTTCCAACCCGTTACCAAATCAGCTTTGATCTGGTCAGTTCGCTCAAAGACAACAACTTGATTTCCGCAACTGCGAAAAGCGAGCGAGCTAATCCGAGAGAGTACAGCGATTCAACCATATACGTAAATTACGATGGTTCAGGCTCAGTCGGAGGCTTATCCATATACAGCGGTTCTAGGCAACCGTATGACTATTCAAAGGTCATAGACAATCTCACTGGAAATATTAAGACCGACGCTCCTTTGATGGCCGGCACCTACCCAACCGGATTGATCAGACAGGAGCAGGCATCCCAGAAATACAAAACAGGCTCGTATGACAAGTCAGCGAATGAGCCCAAAACAGGTTACCTCAAAAATATCAAGTTCTACAAACGGAAGATGCATTCGTTTGAGCTAGAGGCCATTAACGCGGCTCGCTTAAAGACCATTTTAAAGATTCCGGTTGAACGGAGACGAGGACGGGATGCAAGCCAACTGGAAGCCCACTACTATAACCAGATGGTTCCGGAATACCGCAAACTTTCCTATGAAAAAGCTGTCAATGATATGGCCTACAATCATATTTACGATCAGGCCACCATTTCCCTGGTGATGGCTGAGAAAAATACAAAACCATCGGCTCACATGTTGAGTCGTGGCGAATATGACAAACCCGGTGACAAGGTCTTTGCTGATATTCCAAAGTTCTTTGGGAGGCTACCGGAAGGAATGCCGAAGAACCGTATGGGATTGGCCCAATGGATTGTAAACACTGAGAATCCGCTTACATCCCGTGTTACTGTAAATCGTTTCTGGCAGAATTTTTTTGGAACGGGTATTGTAGCGACATCGGAAGATTTTGGTATGATGGGTGAGAACCCGAGTCATCCCGAGCTACTCGACTGGCTGGCCATTTATTTTCAGCAAACCGGCTGGGACGTTAAGAATTTGGTCAAAATGATAGTGATGTCCGCCACCTACCGACAGGACTCACACTTTGATCCGGAAGAACTGGCCATCGACCGTGAAAACCGTTACCTCGCACGAGGACCTCGCTACCGGCTTGACGGCGAAGTGCTGCGCGACAAGACCCTTTTTGTTGGAGGAAGATTGAATCCAAGAGTGGGTGGCCCTCCAGTCAGACCTTACCAACCCGACGGAATTTGGAATGCCGTCGCTTATTCGGACAGCAATACCGCTCACTTCAAGCAAGATCATGGGGATGCCCTGTACCGAAGAAGTTTATACACATTTTGGAAACGGACAGCACCTCCGCCAAACATGATGGTATTCGATGTACCATCCCGTGAGAATTGCAATGTTCGTCGCGAAAGAACCAATACACCACTACAGGCCTTAACCTTGATGAATGATCCACAATATGTGGAAGCCGCAAGACAATTGGCAGAGCGGGTCATTCTCGGAAACAGTGATCCTCCAAATGAGCAAATCAAGAAGATGTACACTTTCGCCTTTGGCAGCGCCCCCCAGGAAAAGCACCACGAAATTCTCTCAGAATCCTACGACAATTTTTTAAGCTCGTTTAAAGAGAGTCCTAAAGATGCTCAAAATCTTATAGAAGTTGGTGATTCTTATCCCGACCCGTCCCTTGATGCCGTTAAACTTGCCTCAATGACCATGGTAGCAAACCAGATCATGAACCTGGATTCTTTTATCTCCAAATTCTAAAATTGAAGATTTTCAGCAGATATGCCCAGCATGCCTACCTCTAGACTAGATCACGCACCAATGTGTGCTCACTCGCCTATAAGTTGTTAACAACGACACCTTAACTCCCTGCAATCCTCAATTTACCACCAAAGATTCAAAGTCATAAAAAGCTAATTGTGGAAAAATACTAATTTCAACATCATTACCTCATGAGTCCACTAGACCAATACGTTAAATCCGAAACACGTAGGCAATTCTTAGGGAAGGCTGCTAAAGGCCTTGGATTGGCAGCCCTTTCCTCTATCGTGGGGCAGGGCATTAAGGGCTCAGTTATGGAAGGTGCAGCTTTAGGAACAGGTTCGCTGCGGTCTCCTCATTTTCCCGCAAAAGCAAAACGCGGGATCTATCTGTTTATGTCAGGTGCGCCTTCTCAGCTGGATTTATACGACTACAAGCCGGAGATGAAGGCTATGTTCGACAAAGATTTGCCAGATTCAATTCGTCGCGGGCAGAGGTTAACGACTATGACCTCGGGACAAATCCGCTTTCCGGTTGCTCCCAGCATTTATGAATTTGAACAGGTAGGCCATTCGGGAGCCTGGATTAGCGAACTGCTGCCCTATACCAAGAAAATCGCCAACGACATCGCCATCATAAAATCTATGTACACTGAGGCGATTAATCATGATCCCGCGATCACCTATATCCAAACGGGCAATCAAATCCCCGGAAGGCCTAGTATTGGTGCCTGGTTGAGCTATGGATTGGGAAGCTTGAATAACAATCTGCCAACCTTCGTTGTTTTAAACTCAACCTGGACCGGTCGAAAGGACGCCCAAGCTCTTTTTTCACGACTTTGGGGAGCAGGTCCCTTACCTTCAGAACACCAAGGAGTTGCCTTACGCTCTAAAGGCGATCCTGTTCTTTATCTCTCGAATCCACATGGAGTGGACCGCGAAACTCGTCGGCATATGCTCGATGGCGTAAATGCCATAAACCAGGATTTGTATGAAGAATTTAGAGACCCTGAAACACATGCTCGTATCTCCCAATATGAAATGGCATTCCGCATGCAGTCGTCCGTACCTGATCTGACGGATCTTTCCGAAGAACCCGATTATATTTTCGACCTTTACGGGCCAGATTCAAGGGTTCCAGGAACCTTTGCCTACAATTGTTTGATGGCCAGGCGACTTGCCGAAAAAGGAGTCAGATTCTCACAAATTTTCCACCGTGGATGGGATCAACATGGAGGTCTACCCCAAGATCTTCCCAATCAGTGTAAGGATGTGGATCAAGCCTGTTATGCCTTAATTACCGATCTAAAACAACGGGGTATGTTCGATGACACGCTCATTGTCTGGGGCGGAGAATTCGGACGGACTATTTATTGCCAGGGAACGTTGACAGAAACCAATTATGGCCGGGATCACCACCCTCGCTGTTTCAGCATTTGGATGGCCGGAGCCGGAGTCAAGGGTGGATCCGTCTATGGCGATACCGATGAATTCGGTTACAACATTACCGAAAATCCTGTTCATATCCGTGACCTTGGAGCAACCATATTGAATCGTTTCGGTATAGATCATAAGAAGCTCAGTTTCCAACATCAGGGACTTGATCTTAGATTGACCGGAGTTGAAGAGGCCCACGTTGTAAATGATATACTTGCCTGATAATTGATTGCTCTTTTCTCAATTCCATATTCTACAAACTGATGAGCCATAGTTTTCCAAAAACATTAGGCGGATTGCTTCTAATATACCTACTCGCCTCCTGTGTTACCCAACCGAGTGTTAGAGGTGCAAGTTACAAACAATCCGTTGAGGATTTGGTTGTATACAGCGATGTAGTTGACACAATTTTTGAGCAAAACTGCATTACATGCCACAATGCCGATGAGCGGGAAGGTGAGTTAAACTTGGAAACTTACGAAGGGTTGTTAAAGGGAGGCGACTCCGGCTATTCAATTGCCACTGGAGACAAGGAAGACAGTGAACTTTTTTTACGAATTACGCTTCCTCATGATGATGCGGATTTCATGCCCGCCGAAGATAAACCACCGCTAAGTGAAATAGAAGTCGCTATTATTGGTTGGTGGATAGAATCAGGTGCTGATCTAGACTTAACTGTGGGCGCCACTCCAGGAGTTCCATCCGAGTTTTCGGACTATTTCCAGGAAATTGTTGACTCCATGATATCGCCCAAAGAATTGGACCGGCGGGAAAAAGCGCGACATGAACTATACGCGAATATCGCGGGCGTCCAAGAAAGAACAGGTGCGCTTATCATACCTCTTGAACCAAATGCCTCCGAGTTTTCCGTTGAAACATTTTCGGTTCAAAAAACCTTCAATGACGATTCGTTATCTTTATTAAAGCCTTACGCTGCAAACATAGCTGAAGCAAACTTCTGCAATACTCAGTTAACGGATCAGGCTCTTGAAGTTTTGGCATCTTTCGAAAACCTTCAGGTACTTAATTTAAGCAATACCCATATTGAGGGTAAAAACCTTGGATCTTTGGCTGAACTGAAACACCTGAAATCACTTAATTTATACGGAACGCCGATTAGTTCCGATTCTATTCAAGAGTTGTTGGAATTAACCCAGTTGAAAAGCCTTTATCTCTTTCAAACAGAGTTGTACTCTGAAGATGCTCTATCACAAATCCGAGAAGCTCTGCCAAATTGTAATTTAGGAGGCGGATAACAAAAATCAGACTGGAAAACTCCGAAAACTCTTACCAAGATTTTCTGCTATGGCACCGATTACCTTAAAAGCACCTGTGGATCTCGGCGTGGTT
>DDZZ01000045.1 GCA_002346535.1 Opitutales bacterium UBA2995
TGGGCTAGTCGCCCATCAACTTCGGGTTGGCCTCAACCATTTCCCGTGAGAGCTTCTGGGCTTCAGCAAATTGTTCTTTGTTAATGAATTCAGCCACCCGCTGTCATAGGCACGCCATCAAATTGGAGATAAACTAGGTCCCAAAACGTACCAGACCATTGCCCAACTACTAGAGCACTTTTTCTTGAAAAGTGGACGGGTTATATAGGCTGGCGTAGATGGACCCAGTTTCTGTGATATAATTATTCCTATAATATCTCCAGGTAGAGGAGATTCTGCAATCCGTTCATTTTGAGCGACCTCCATTTCTCGCCAATCCTAAAGTCTCGTCTAAACTTAGAGTTTAGGAACTAGGAATAAAGCCAACTAATCGGAAATCTCATCAATTTGAGCGAGCGAGGCCCGTCGAAGTTGAATTCGACCCCTTCTTCCATGACGTAATAGGTCAGCAGTGCCTGGCTTTTGTAGAACGTGCAACTCGGGTAGGAGAAACAACCCTCATCGCCTTGCTCGAGAATCTTTCTGTACTCCATAGGCCAACTATCCCCTCCGTCTTTGCTGATGGCACAAGCCAGTTGCTTACGCCGGCCAAGCATGGGATCCGCTGGATCATACATCCAGTTCCAAATGAGCAGTAGATCCTCGGAATTTGGAATTCGGCGAATAATCGAAGGCGCTATGGGTGCATTAATATCTGTTGATTTGAGCCTCATCCAATGCACCCCTTGATCAAACGACTCTGCACGATAGATACTCCCCGTCCCCGTGCGCATGATCATTAGCAATGAACCGTCCGTGCGTTCAACCACATCTGGCTCTTGAGCGCCTGATTCAGCGACGTCCAATTTCGGGAGTGTAACAGAATCACTTAACTTCCATGTCCTCCCCAAGTCATCGGATCTGGCTACCTTAATATAAAGGTAGTGCTCATCCCAATCTTTAGTGCAATGAAGAGGCGCAATTATCCTGCCGGTTGACAATACGGTGAGCCGGTCATGGGCTCCTGTCTGATAGCCGTCTTCTGTAATGTTAATAAAAGGTGTCCAGGTTTTCCCATCGTCGAATGACCTTCGGAAAAGTCGTCTGGCTTTGTTCTTGGATTCTCGGAACCAATATTCGTTCGTTCGTCCAACTGTGCCCACCATCTTCAGATATCCTGGTTGCTATGTGAGATTTGGAATTGTCGTGGTTTCCGGAAAACTTTGACCAAGCCATTAGAAGTGTTTGGTCCTTGAGTTCCACTATGGATGCTTCCGAATGGCGAGTGAAAACCTTGTCCGCCGGAAGGATGACTATTGAGCTTGGCAAATTTTGCATCGATTCAATGTCGGAAGTGGTGCGGGCGGCGAGAATCGAACTCGCCTCTCAAGCTTGGGAAGCTCACATACTACCGATGTACTACGCCCGCTTAAAAAAGATTCATTTGCCGGGCAATCAATTCGGCAATTGTTGGTTTTGCATCCTTGTCCATTTGCCTCAGCAATTCAGGTAAACATGGCAACCAGTTTATCCCAAATCAAATAGATTGAAAAGACAGCGTAAAGTGCCGTACCCATCAGCGTGCAAGTGACACTTACGGGACTCGGCCTTGCTGACCGAGGTAGAACCTTGATGTTCATAAACAAAATGGTCGGGATGATAACCGTCATCACGATTCCATTGATGGCTGCATTGATGAAGAAGAAATCTAGGACCGTGACTCCCTGAGTTTCAAAGAACCACAGGCTGAAGAAACCGATGGGCCATGTGATGAAAATGATCGGAACAACCATTTGGCCGGGCGTCCATTTGCGGGAAGATTTGAAGGCTTTGTGGATTATGTCTGTCCACATGCGAATACCTCCATCTGTATTGGCTAGGATGGTGCTGAAGAGAGCTGCCATGCCGATGATCAGAAACAGATACCGTCCCCAGGTCCCCATGACAGATCCTAGGATCGACGAAAGCTTCCATATCAGATCGCTGTCTCCAAAACCTATTGGTTGCGGATACAACACCGCGAAAGTAGCGAACATAAACAGGAATAGTGTCAACACCGTCGCGGCACCGAATAACCAGAAAATGTCCTGGTTCACATACTTCTTCCAGGCGCGGAAACGCTGCGCATTCTGAGGATTGTCTTCGTAGAGGTAACCCGTTTCATCTTCCTGGGCTTTCTTGCCCTTTATGTCGACTTCAAGCATAGGAAACCTGTGGCCCATGCCGATGCCCTTATCTCTCAAGTAGTATGAATAAAAGAGAATTCCAAATCCACCATTTCCGGCAAACACAAGGGCGCCGAAGAATCGAAGAAAGTCAAAATCATTATCCAATTGTATCACCGGCGGAAAAGTGAAAATACCGGTGGCAAGGCTTCCCACATCCTCGGCCGTGCCAATTCGGATCGCTACGATGATCATCCCGACAATGATAATCAAAACCATGACCATCACAGTCCGCTCTACCCCTGAATAGATTTTCTTCGGCCCCAACAATACCAACCAAACCGCAACGCTTACCGGTAAGGTCCAGAGCCAGTCCGACGCCCAAACCGAGCCTTCTGACCAGAAACCTCCATCGGGGAAAAGTAGAAAGCGAAGAGTAGCCGCGGTCAATCGACCCCAACCCGGCAGCATGGTTAAGATTACGAGGAAGAACAGAAAGAGGTAGATGAATTTCATCGAGGCCCTCGCCATGCCATTCATGGCGCTCTCCCCGGTCGCAATGGCCCAACGGCCGATCTCTATATTAAACCAACACTGGAAAAATACAGCCAACAACGGAGCCCAGGCCATTATCAGCCCGAACCGAGCCGTGATCCAGGGCCATAGAACGAGTTCTCCAGAGCCTACAGCCAAACCAACCATGATAGCGCCTGGCCCAACCATTTTCCAAAAACTTCCTTTCATTTCTGGCATATCTCCCTGACGTAATGGAGGAATAGAATCGGACATAGTAAGATCTTTCTAGTTATTAAAAGTCAGCCTGAATCAAAGAAGATTTTTGAAGTACTTAGAGAAGTGCTGAGATTTGAATAGATAGATGAAAAATCACAGCTTGTCCAAGTTTTATGTAACCCAAAGGTCTTGACCTCTACCTGAAGAAATATGGAATCCAAAAGCTAGGGTCTTTCAAGCTACCACTAAGGATGCTTGTTAAGTCAGTAGGTAATTTAAAAATATCACATGCATGAAATTGAAGCACGCTGGCGAATATTCCGCCTGTTAGCTCTTTACTTTGGGAAGGTAGTGAAAGCGAGTTTCATTCAAGAGACCGAAGGAACAATTCCTGGGATCACCCGTATTCTTTCCATAATCTTATTGAAGGCATTTATAAGCCGCTCTCTCGGCACAACCGAAGTGGGGAGCTGTATTCAGATATTCCCGACCCAAGGTTTTAAGTCCGAGGTATAAAAACGGAGACATTTTTTATATGAAACCGCTCAGTGCAGAAGACATTCGTGGCAACTGGGCCACACTGCTCTTATCCTGGAATCAGGACGATTTTCTCGATCTTGAGCGACTGACCATAGAGATAGGCTGTTTATTGCCGCGAAGGTAGGCGACATCTACGCACTTGGATCTGACGGCGAATTCCATACACTGATTGAAAAAGAATTCGACCAAGTTTCCTTACTCCTTGTTGGAAAACCCGAAGCCCATTCCGTGCCTTACCAGATAGGTGTCACAACTCTTTTTGAGGAGATTTTTTTAATTTTAACTGCGAATCTCACAAATTGCCCAAATTGATTTATGCGTTGTTCACGAATCTCGCATATTCTAGCTTTTGGCTATGTACGAAGTTGATCAGGAGGCCCAAATTCTTGCCTGTGGCTTTTTAGGTAGTTTATTGTTTGAGCCCTATATTCATTCGTTAGATTTACGTAATTGTCAGGGCTTCTTCCTCCGGTCGTGAAGTAGTTTTTCTTTTTTGTTATGGGTGAAAGGGGGTTCGGTGTTGGGTGCCGCTGCGGATTTGCATGCCTAGGCGGTAAGCGCGTTGTACGGTGTATTGGCCATAGGTTTCATTAATTTGGTCGACTACGTGATTGAGCTTGCGCAGGCGCTGGCGCTTACGATCAAAGAACTCCAATTGCTCATAAGCGTCGTAGATGCGTGTAAATCGTACGGCTGCCAGGCGAAGGTGGACGCGGCGCTGCCAAAGCTTCTTCAACATGGGTGCGACGAAGGGGTAGAAGTCATTCTCCAGGTTGCTGGGTTCGTAGAGGCTGCGGGAGATTTCGGTTTCCTCCATGTCGGTGTAGCGGATTTTGATGTTAAGGGTGCGGGCCTGTTTGCCTTCGTCGCGCATGCGGATCATCTCGTCATCGACCATGGTCTTGAGGCATTTGATGATTTCTTCCTCGTCGCCGATATCCTGGGCGAAAGTATTTTGCTGCCCGTAGGACTTGGCGGGTTCGCGCTCGAGGACGATGCGGCGGTCATCAATGCCTCGGGCGAGTTGGAGGAAGGAGTCGGTGGTTTTTCCCAGGAAAGGATGCAGCCGTTCGACGCCGAGTGTAGTTAGATCTTCGATACGGCGAGCGCCGATAGAGCGCAGGGCTTCAGTTGTTTTGGGTCCGATGCCGGGCATGCGACTGAGGGGAAGGGCACCCATAAACTCTGCTTCCGAGCCTTCCGGCACTACAAGAAAGCCGTTGGGCTTGTGCAATTTGCTGGCCACGGCAGAAACCACTTTGTTGGTGGCCATGCCTTCCGAGAGGGTAATTTTTAGCCAGCTGTGGATTTCCTTATCCAGTTTCTGGACTGTAGTGATGAGTCCTTCCTGATTGAGGTTCCAGGTGCCGGAGAAATCCATATACCCTTCATCGATAGAGCTGCGCTCGACCAGCGGGGTCAGATCCTCGCACATATCGAAAATCCAGTCGGAAAACTGTTCGTACATCTCGAAATTGCCCGGGACTACAACCAGTTCGGGGCAGAGCTGCAAGGCACGCTGGGTGGGCATGGGTGTATAAACCCCCAGTTGGCGGGCCTGGTAAGAAGCGGATGCGATGATGCCACGCTTGCGGCCACCTACGGCTATAGGAATACCACGTAGGCGCGGGTCGGCAGATTGCTCCACTGAGGCGAAGAAGGCGTCGGCGTCTAGATGTACCAAGGGTGTCATTTTGTACTATTCGCCACGTTGAGTAAAAAGGGTTAAAGGATTTTTTAAGAGCTGTATCAGAACAGTGTAGCCGGGCTTGATATCCGTCCGATTTTTACTCAACCTGGCAAATCCTGCATATAGTAAAAATATGTTCACTAATTGCAATGATGAAATGTGTTTGAACTTGAAGAGCGAATTTCGAACGAACGGTTACAGGGATAGAAAGAGCCGTGATTCGTCACGCGGGTGGGGACTACGCAGGGTGAAGCGAGAAAGACAAGAAAGGTGCTACTTGCTCTTGACCTGAGAAAGCAGGGCATTTCGACTGGCTATTATGCAAGGGGAGGCAGCTATTGAAAAGCGAATCTGGGCAGGAATCGAAGCTGTCAAAGCGCAAATCCCGCTTTTCCGGGGTCTGTTTGGCAAAGTGGATAGTCAGTGGAAAGCGGATAGGTCGCGTGTGACCGAAGCCGACCTGACCATTTCTAGAGATACGGAAGCATGGATTCTGGAGACGTTTCCCGAGGACCAATTCTTTTCGGAGGAAACTCAGCATCAGGGCGACCCGGTCCCGATTACATCGGAGTTTGTATGGATCATTGATCCTGTGGATGGCACGAACAATTTCGCGCTGGGCATGTCGATGTGTGCCATCTCATTGGGCTTGCTGCAAAATGGTGTTCCGATCTATGGAATCATTTACGACGCATCGCGTGGTCTGATTATGCACGGTGGCAAAGGGCGGGTTGCATTTGACGGGGAGCGAGTAATGAAGCCAAGCAGTAGGTCGGAATCTGAGAAGTTGTTTTGTGCTTTTGACGGATTTTCGGCAGATCGGCTATTTGTACTGCTAGCGGCTGTGAAAGACCAGGGCTTAAAGATGCGCAATGTAGGAAGTGGAACCCTTCACCTGGCCTACACCGCCAGTGGCCAGATGGACGGATCCTTTAGTAACCGGGTCCATGTCTGGGATATTGCTGCGGCTTATGCGCTCTGCGAAGCTGTGGGAAGCGAATTTCACCCCTTTGATGGAGAAATCTTTCCCTTGAAAGAATTTAGTCTGAAAAAGCCGAAGATTTACTATTACGCCGGTACACCAGTTTTTTGCCGGAAGGCAGAAAAGATTTGGACAGATGCCGGAGTCTTCCCACATTCTTCACAAGCATGAGCCAATCCAATCCCAACATAAATATCGAAGCCATCTATATCTCACCTGGGCACGATTTCTATGGTCGATATGGTATGGATCGAAATAACCATGGCATTCAATTATTGGAGACGGTGCATTGCGTCGCCGGCAGCGGATTGGAGGGAGATCGGTTTTTTGATTACAAGGAGGATTTTAAAGGCCAGGCGACGTTCTTTTCCGCTGAGGTGGCGGATGCATTGAGAGGACACTTTGAGGATGTTTTTTTTGAAAACTCCGCCTTTCGGCGAAACTTGATTACTCGGGGCGTTGACTTAAATGCGTTGATCGGCAGGCGATTCAAGGTTGGTGATGTGGAATTTGAAGGTACTGAAGAATCCGCCCCCTGTGAATGGATGGATGAAGCGGTTGGTCCCGGCGCACGTGAATTTTTGGAGGGAAACGGTGGTCTTAGGGTTCGTATCATGACATCGGGTACGCTCTGTATCGGATTAATAAATTTGGATATTTTGGAGTAAACCGGTAAAGTCCGGTAAATTGGACTTCTCGGTGTATACCTCAGGGAAATGACTTTACCACGAGGTAGAAGCACGGATCGATTCCTGAAAGGTCTACCAGCGTGTAGCTCATCATATCGGCCTCACTCGGCATGTCTTCGCTGACCTTGAACCAAGTTTTGCCATCCAGGGATAGATTGCATTCCACACAAAACATGCGGGTAGTAAGTTATTTCCTACTGTGGAATCGTTATTTATATGATTAAACAATTGCCATTGGCCTTTTCTTGGGGATGAAGACGCAAGAATTTACACTCCGAATAAGGTAAATTGGGCATGAACCTCATTCAACAAGATTGATGCAGATAACGAGGGCGAAGATGTTGGCTGACTTTCGGATTTTGATAGACTACTTGCTCATTTTCTGAAGATTTAAACGAACTCTGATTTTTCGGAAATCGAATGTATTTTCAGTCAAATTAAAAATGAAAAATTCCGAACCGTTTCAACATGCACTTGCTGCCTTTGATTTGCTAAACGCTCAGGATCCCAATCACCGGATCGTAAATGGAAAGGAGGTACCTTTTGAGCTTTTCTTTGCGAACAAAATGACGGAGTGGGTTTTTCGATTGGACCCCGATGCTTCAGAGGCCGTTCGTCTGGCAGCTCGTTGCCAGCATTTGTGCAGATGGGAAATATCCAGGTCAAGTTATCCGGAAGGCCGCGTCGGGTATTTGACCTGGAGGAAGGATCTAAAAACCTTTCATGCGAATAAGAATGCCGAAGTTCTTATAAATGCTGGTTATAATTATGTAGTTGTGGAACGGGTACGATCTATAAATTTAAAAAAGGGTCTTGGAAAAGACCCTGAATTACAGTTAATCGAGGACGCATTATGCCTGGTGTTTTTGGAGCATCAATATGACGATCTCATCGCCAAAACGTCTGAGGAGAAGATGATTAATATCTTACAAAAGACTTGGGGAAAAATGTCTGAAAAAGCTCATGAATTTGCCCTGGAAATGCAATATAGTGACCTTGGGCAGCGATTGTTAGACGAGGCCTTAGCGTCTTGAGTTTGTCTTTAGCGCAAGATTTTGGCCCTAAAGAAAATATACGATTTCCGGAGCGAGGTATTCCGCAACCTCATTACCTCCACCGAATCAGGTGAAGTCATACCAATGGTTTTATTTGCGTCAAAAATTATGGCCTCACCCTCATGAATGGCCAAATGAAATTTCCCGTAATTTATATTAGGTCGACGCCGAAGGTTGATAATAGCTTTTGGAGGCGTTCCAGTTAGGTATTCGACTTGATCACCGGTGGTAAATTTTGCTTCGATACTTATTTCAACATTCATGTATTCTCTAGATTCTAGGAAATAATGTTCATGAAGGGTATATCGATTCCCTCTTTTTATGACAGGAACTTCAGGATGACTTTTTTTAAAAAAAACTTTTTTGGAACATCGTTAAGTCGATCGAATATTTGGTAATCTGTTTTTTACCTTATTGTTGGGTATTTGGTGAATTTATCCTTCAAACTTTCCAGCTTTGTGCGGCCGATTTCCATGAACAAATGCAAATCCGCCGGAACAAAGGTGCCAATGCCATAGAGATCCAGGATTTAAGCTCCGGCGCTTTCCCAGATTTTTTTCGTCGGATTAACCAGCTTCGTATTTGGAATACCTTTTGCGTATTCGCTGTTAAGAAAGGATATTTTTTTATCTTTTAAATTAAATGAACTCGGCCCTTAGATTTCAAAGGAAGGATTTCGATATTTTTACTTCCAATATTTCTGGTGCAATAGTTAGAATTTTCGCACCATTTAAGAGACTAAGAGGAACAAACATGATAAAATTCTCCTTTACTTACAAGAGTCTAAAAAATAATTTACCTCGGATTGACTTGCTGTTTTGAGGACGATTTCAGTGCACGCTAATCAAATGGACATTGGCAATTTAGGACCTGGGATATATGACGCCTCCTGGATTGGATTGGTTTTTAATTCGCAATCGGAGTGTTTTCAGTTGACCTTTGTGCTTTATACCGGCGAAAACGGGATCGGAAAATCCGAAAAGGTCACGCGAACCCTCTGCCTTAATGAAAAATATGAGGAATGGGTGCTGGATTTTGCTTTCTCCGCTGGCCTCTGTTATAGCAAGGAGCAACCCCGCCAATGCCTTCCTGGTAGCATTGAAATCGAATGTGATGTATCCTTAAAGGTATTACCGGGCTGTACTAAACGTGCCTGTATATTTCAAATACACTTCGAGGCTGTCACTTTCGAGGTACCAACATCGAAAAATACTACGAGAGCTATCGAAGAATAATTCCTGAAACAACAGCTTTAAGCAGATAATTGTGTCTGAAGAGAAAGTGAGTATGAATCTCGGAAACAGGTACTCGCTTCCTTGCTAGATTCAACCTCCATAGTGCCTTTCGAAATTCCATTAGGAACTTTATACTGTAAGTGCCTAAGCCGCGAGTGCTATCTTTTGTGGAGAAATAGGGTTTGAAAAGATGTTTTTTCAATTTCTCATTGATTTGAGCCGGTTTGTGAATCCAGATCTCCACCTGTCCTTCTTCATCGAGCATTTTACAACCTAAGGTAGTAACCTATGTCGGTTTGGAAGCCTCAATGGCGTTTTAACAAGGTTGGTGAGCACGCGAGTTGGCGTGGTTGATTCTACCCATCGATGGTGACCAGGAAAACTGGATCCGGTATGCCATTGTGCTAAGGATCCGTAGAATTGAGTGAAACGGATGCTGTTGGTTCGATAAAAACTTTATACCAGTTGCACCATGGGTGGTAGTGGTATCGGTTAATTAAGGATAAGAGTGTGAGACTGCTGAGGTCTCTATGTGTTGGGTTAGGTTTTCCGGAAAACTATGTAAATTTTGTGTCCTTTTTTATAAATTAATTCATGGAATCCTCGCTTGCATTCTCGATGGTGACTATCCATTTTTGCGCGAATTTATTTTTCTGATGAATAACGGATATTCCATTGGTATAGTTGGTGCGACCGGAGCGGTCGGTGAGGAGTTGATACGGCTGCTGCATGAACGTCAGTTCCCCATTCGGGAATTGACCTTGTTGGCGTCCTCCCGATCTAAAGGCAAGACGATCACCTACGGAGACCATTCCTGGCTTGTTGATGAGGCCCGGCCGGAGGCTCTTGACAACCTCGATATTGCTCTGTTTAGCACCAGTTCATTGATCACCAAAGAACTTGCCCCTGAAGCCGCTCGCCGCGGTTGCGTGGTTGTGGATAACAGTTCTGCGTTTCGAATGGATTCGGAAGTCCCCCTGGTTATTCCCGAAATTAATTCGGCCGCGGCTGCCGATCACAAGGGGCTTATCGCTAATCCGAATTGTTCAACCATTGTTGCATTGATGGCGCTCTATCCGCTTCATCGCGAGTTTGGCTTAAAGCGCTTTATAGCTTCGACCTATCAGGCGGTTTCTGGAACTGGAGCCGCGGCAATTGACGAACTGGACAACCAGGTCAAGGCACTCGTAAATAACCAACCGCTCGACATTGAAGTTTATCCCCACCAGATCGCATTTAATCTGCTCCCTCACGTAGATGTGTTTCTTGAAAACGGATACACTAAAGAGGAAATGAAAATGCAAAACGAAGGGCGCAAGATCATGAGTCTTCCGGATGTGAAGGTTAGCTGTACTTGTGTTCGCGTCCCAGTTTATCGTGCGCATTCCATTTCGATCCAGGCTGAATTTGAAAAGCCGGTCAATGTCGACTTAGCCAAAATTGCGATCGATAATTTTTCAGGCATTGAGCTCTGTGACGATCCTGAGAATTTGCAGTATCCCATGCCTATCGATTTTTCGGGCAAGGAGAATTGCGGGGTTGGACGGATTCGCAAAGACACTGCCCTCGATAATGGATTATCCCTGTGGGCTTGCGGCGACCAGCTCTGGAAAGGGGCTGCGTTGAATGCCATTCAAATCGCTGAGCTACTGCATACACGTGGCTGGCTGGGAGTTCAGTGGCCTGATTTTTAGGCCGAAAGTCTATGGTTTACAAGCACTTCATTTTTTAGATTTAGGGCTTGATTAGGCCAATTACTGATGGCTTCCTAACCACCCTTAATTGGGGGCGAATAGCTCAGTCTGGTTAGAGCAACTGGTTTACACCCAGTAGGTCGGCGGTTCGAGTCCGTCTTCGCCCACCATCGCTCTATTGATCCAAATGAAACACACCATCTCAGTCCTCGTTGAAAACAAATTCGGAGTGCTAGCACGCGTTGCAGGCATGTTCAGCGGTCGTGGGTTCAACATTCACTCACTCAATGTTGCGCCTATCCACGATCGCTCTCTTTCCCGTGTTACAGTGGTAGCTGTAGGCGACGACTTTGTGCTGGATCAAATTATCAAACAGCTCAACAAGCTGGTGAACGTCATTCGTGTCATTGGCTTCAAACGAGGAGAAGCCGTTGAGCGCGAGCTGCTTTTGGCCAAAATTGCCGCTAACTCGGAGAACCGTTCTGAGATCATTCAGATTTGTGATATCTTTCGAGCCAAGATCATCAATGTTCACACAGACTCTATGATCCTGGAGATTACCGGTGACGAAGGTAAGGTTCGCGCCTTCCTCGATATGATTGAGCAGTTCGAAGTTTTGGAACTATCCCGCACTGGAAAACTTGCCTTGGAAAGGGCCAAAATTAACCCACCTGACGCATCCTGATTAGGATGCTATTACTCACCCATTTGCCATAAAAATTATGCCTGCGAAAGTATATAAAGATAAGGACGCAACTATCGTCACAATTAAACGAAAAACCCTCGCCGTGATTGGCTTTGGTTCTCAAGGACATGCTCATGCATTGAACCTCAAGGATAGTGGTTTGAATGTAATCATCGGCTTATATAAAAAGAGTAAGTCGGTCGAAGTGGCCCGTAAACAAGGCTTCGAAGTATTCGAAACAGCAGAGGCTGTGAAACGGGCCGACGTAATAATGATAGCAGTACCCGATATGAAGCAGGCAGCAGTCTACAACAAAGATATCGAGCCAAACCTTACCGCAGGGAAAGCGATCATGTTTACACACGGATTTGCAATTCACTTCGGGCTAATTAAGCCGCCCAAAGATATCGATGTGATCATGGTGGCGCCAAAAGGTCCCGGACATACGGTACGTTTGCAGTATCAGGAAGGCAAGGGGGTGCCTGTGCTGATCGCTATTCACAACGATGCTACCAAGAAAGCAAAGAAGATTGCATTGGCCTGGGCCAAGGGAATCGGCGGAACACGAGCCGGGGTCATTGAAACAACTTTTCAGGAAGAGACAGAAACGGACTTGTTTGGCGAACAGGCCGTATTATGTGGAGGTGCTTCCGCTCTGGTTACGGCCGGTTTCGAAACGCTGGTCGAGGCAGGCTATCAACCAGAAATGGCTTATTTTGAGTGCTTGCACGAACTGAAGCTCATCGTTGATATGATGGTCGAGTCGGGAGTTGCGGGAATGCGTTTTTCCATATCTGAAACTGCCAAGTACGGCGATATTTCCCGTGGTCCTCGAATCATAACCGCGCAAACGAAAAAGGCTATGGGCAAAATCCTGAAAGAAATTCAAGGAGGCAAATTTGCCAAGGAGTGGGTAGCGGAATACGAAGCAGGCCTTCCAAAATACAAAGCACTTTTGAAAGCAGGTGAAAAGCATCCTATCGAAAAGGTGGGTGGTCGCCTTCGTGGACTGATGCCCTGGGTGAGCAAGAAGAACATCAAAGGTGTTCAGGCTGCTTATTAGTTAAGTTCTCAGGTTCCCTCCAGATTTCAAAGGCAGCTTATTGATAGCGCACGTTGCTTTTGGCGTGACACTGCAACTCGTGCTTGATGTCTCGGTGCATGCGTTCGTGAGCTCCGCTATCCTGAGAATTGTCAGGACGTACCCGTTCCAGATCGATACCCACAGCCAACCACCATGCCGACAACTTGCTAAAGCCCAGATCAGAGTTGGGAGCGGCGAAGGGTGCGCCATTGTCGCTGCGGATATGATGTGGAAAGCCATGGCGCTCAAAGAGTTGATCGAAACAGCGACGTACCTGTTCGCGATGACCATTGGATAAGATCCACACATCCAGTAAGAACCGGCTCCACTCGTCGCTGACCGTCAAAGGTTCGCAAAGTTGCTGGTTGTTCAAATGCCATCAACCCTTGAAATCCACGCTCCATACGTCATTGCAAGCCCTTGCTTTGACCCCCGTGTGGATTCGCCCACTATGTTTCTGTTGCCTGTGTTTACCCTTGCATACTAGCCCGGCCCGCTCGAGCACACGCTTCATTGAGGAATCCGAGGGTGCATCCCTATGCTCACGTTTATACAGTTCATGGATCTTTTAGGGTCCCCAGGACCGGTCGCATCTTGAGTTTAAACAGCTCGGCTGTCCTCCGATTTCTAACTTACGGCACACATTCCTCCCTTGCTATGGTTCTCCCAAGGCTGCAGGCTTTTTCGCAATTTTGATCAGTCTCATTAAAATGCCAATCAACCAAATCAATCTGTGAATTCAGGTAATACCCTGCACGGCATTTTATGGATGATTGTTACGGGACTGCTCTTTGCTAGCGTAACGGGTGTGGTTCGGTACCTGGGGTCTGATATGCCGGCAATTGAGGGCGCGTTTATTCGCTACGCAGTAGGCACGTTGATGATCGCTCCCATTTTTTTGAGAAACTGGACCGGGATACCGAATCGCAGTACCTTAAAGCTCTACATCTTTCGTGGTTTGATTCACGGAATCGCGGTAATTTTATGGTTTTTCGCCATGGCCCGTGTCCCTGTCGCAGAAGTGACTGCCATCGGGTACGTCGCACCCATTTTCGTTACCATGGGAGCGGCAATTTTTTAGGGGAGCATTTGCATATCAGGCGGATTATGGGGGTTATCGCGGGCTTATTTGGTACAATATTTATTATTCGCCCCGGATTTCAGGATGTTGGTCTGGGTCAGTTGGCTCAATTGAGCGCCGCACCCCTATTCGCAGCATCCTTCATTATCGCGAAAAAACTGACTGCCAAAGATAACCCCTCAATGATCGTCGGCATGCTTTCGCTGATATGTTCACTGACGTTGCTTCCTGGCGCGATTCTTCAATGGCGGACACCAACCTTGACAGAAGTCGGGTGGTTGTCATTAAGTGCATTGCTGGCAACTGCGGGTCATTTCACTTTAACCAAAGCCTTTGCGGCTGCACCGATTATGGTGACGCAGCCACTTTCATTTCTACAATTGGTTTGGGCAACCGTGATCGGGGTCATGTTGTTTGGAGAACCGATAGATCTTAGAGCAGTAAAAAGGCAGCCGGAAGAGATACCTGAAGAGTTTTAAATTCTGGGTCAATAATCGGCGATTCAATTTCGCCGATTATTGACCAGGCCGATTCTTCAATGAGGAATCGGCCTTTTTCTTTGTAGCTGAACCACAACGATTGCAATATACGGTCTAAGCCCTTTTGATTCAGTAAACTTTTCTCATGAAGCAATCCATCCGCAATTTTTCGATCGTTTTAGGTTCATTTCTTTTCATTAACTACCTTTGCGCCGAAGATCCGCCCAACGTCATCCTTCTAATGGGTGACGACCACGGCTGGGACGAAACAGCCTACAACGGCCATTCGCATCTGATTACTCCGATCTTGGATTCAATGGCAGAGTCCGGACTACGAATGGATCGTTTTTACTCGGCTCACCCTTCGTGCTCCCCTACTCGAGGCAGTGTGCTGACCGGTCGCCATCCCAACCGCTATGGTACTTTCTCACCCAACTGGTCGATCCGGCCGGAAGAAATTGGCATTGGTACTATGGTGAAAAAAGCAGGCTATTACACCGGACATTTTGGCAAATGGCATGTAGGTCCAGTTAAAGCTAAATCGCCGACCAATCCAGGTGTATTCGGATTTGATGAGTGGTTGTCACACGACAATTTTTTTGAACTGGATCCGGTTCTGGTGCGTAACGGCGGACCTCCAATAAAATATTCCGGCGAAAGCTCTGAAATCCTGATCGATGAAACCATCCGGTTTATCAATGATGCCAAGGAAAATAAAAAACCCTTCCTCGCGGTAGTTTGGTTTGGCTCACCCCATGAACCCTACATGGGATTGCCAGAGGATCTTGCCCTTTACGAGAATCTGCCAAAAGAATGGGCGGACATAGAAGTCAGGCTGACCAGTTTAGAAACGGGACAAGCAACCCGACGACCCTTCCTAGATGTGATGCAGGAACGGTATGCCGAAATCACAGCCATGGATCGTGCAATTGGGAAATTGCGTACTCACCTGGCGCTTACCGGTCTCTGGGAAAACACGATTGTTTGGTATTGCGGTGATAATGGAATCCCGACGAGTGGAAACATCACCAATCCTTACCGGGGCCAAAAAGGAACCGTTTACGGTGGTGGGATACGCGTACCCGGAGTCATCGAATGGCCAAAGGGTATACCAAATCCACAAGTAACGAATACGATAACAGTTACGAGCGATATTTTACCAACTCTCTGCGAGTTGGTGGGAGTTCCTTTACCCGACCGACCCATTGATGGTATCAGCTTGAAAGGACTTTTTGAAGGAACCATGACCAATCGGCCGGAACCCGTTTTTTTCTGGCAGTACGATACACGAGCCGAAACCGCGGTTGAACGTGAAAATTACATCGATCCTCAGTTGCAGGAGGGAACAACACCGCTGGTAAAAATAATGGATGGGAAATACACACGCACTTTCCGTAATTTTAAACACCCTGAAATTCGGCAATCCGATTATAACGGACCGCGAACGGTTTTAAGCAACCGCTACAAACTGGTGATCGACGGTGAAAGCAAGTCCTTCAAAGAACTTTTCGATATTCGAAAGGATCCGTTGGAAACAACTAACCTCATTGAAGACCTACCGGAATTGGCCGTGATTTTGGAAAACCAGATGAATGATTGGCAGCACTCCGTAGTAAACAGCTTGACCGGAGCAGATTACTAGTAGCGATTTGTAAGAGCTGCAAGCATTGATCCCGGTGTTGCTTTCGAATATTATCTCCGGCTCGCTCCAGTTGCGTCCACCATCCTTGCACTCTACTTTAGCGATCGCGGTTCGAGCATAGTGAGTACGCCAGTTTCTCATGTCCTCTTCCCCAAAGCGCAGGTTGAAAGCATGAATCAGAGTACCGTCCTTGAGGTAGACTGTGGTACCTTCGGATTGAAAGGGATACTGGTAGGTCGATGGATTTGAAACTTTGAGCGCCGCGGTCTTCACTTATTATGGTCCATACGTTCCGTTCCCCAATATGGAACGCCTCCAAAAAGTACCCCACAAAGCTGATGTGCATGTCTACGACTTATCACGGCGGTGACCAAGGATTAAAAGATTCGAACGCAATATTTCAAAGAAAGGGGTAAGTCTGGTTGAACATGCCCTTTCTTTTACCTCGAATCATTTAAAAAAATGACTAACAATACAAACATACGTCAAAGCAACCGATACGCAAAGCCCCCCAATACAGATGAATAGAAAGCTTTTTATTTTCGCCATTTCCTGTATCCTGCTATCAGGTACACACTTAAAAGCGGCCGACCGCGTAATTGGAAAAATGTTTGCTACGCGCTCCGAAGTCGTGGCTCAACACGGCATGGTGGCAACCAGCCAGCCACTCGCCACCCAAATTGGATTGGACATTCTCAAGCAAGGAGGTTCAGCGGTCGATGCGGCAATCGCGGCCAATGCGGCATTGGGATTGATGCGGCCCGCCAGTAATGGCATTGGTGGTGATTTGTTCGCCATAGTTTGGGATCCAAAGACCAATAAACTACACGGAATCAATGCCAGCGGCCGTTCCCCCAAGTCATTGACCCGCGAAGCTTTCGCCAAAGAAGGCATCACCGAATCCATTCCGCGGATGGGTAAATTTTCCATATCTGTACCTGGTTGCGTGGATGGTTGGTTCAAGCTTCATGGAAAGTTTGGAAAGCTGTCGATGAAAGACATCCTCAGGGCGACCATTGACTATGCAAATGACGGTCATCCTGTTCCCGAGCTCATCGCTGCTGGATGGCAAGGATCCGTCAACAACAGATCCAAACAACCAGAGTTAATGCCCGGTTTTATGAATACCTTCAGCCATAATGGAAAAGGCCCTGCCAAGGGTGAGATCTGGAAAAACTCGGCCCTTGGCAACACCCTTTCTATCCTGGCGAATAAAGGCCGTGACGCCTATTACAGAGGAGAAATCGCAAGAACGATAGATGCCTATATGAAAACCATTGGTGGGTATCTATCCTACGATGACTTAGTCACTCACAAAAGCGAGTGGGTAGATCCGGTGTCGACCAACTACCGTGGTTGGGATGTATGGGAGCTTCCCCCCAACGGCCAGGGAATCGCAGCCTTACAAATATTGAATATTCTTGAGGGCATCGACTTGAAGTCAGCCGGTTTCGGGAGTGCGCGACACATTCACTCCTTTGTCGAAGCCAAAAAATTAGCCTATGAAGATCGGGCCAAATACTATGCAGATCCGCAGTTTTCAAAGGTTCCGGTCGAAAAACTAATTTCCACCGCCTATGCGGATAATCGTAGAAGATTGATCGACCAGAATCGCGCGTCCAAAAAATATGCTCCAGGGATCTTAGAACGTGGGGATACTATCTACCTTTGCACTGCAGACAGTGGGGGAATGATGGTCTCATTGATTCAAAGCAATTTTTCCGGATTTGGATCAGGCGTCTGCATCCCGGAATTGGGTTTTGCTTTTCAAAACCGCGGTGCCTCCTTTACCTTCGAAAAAGGACACGCCAACGAATATCAGCCAGGAAAGAGACCTTTTCACACCATTATTCCGGCATTTGTAACAGAGAATGGAAAACCGCTTATGTCTTTTGGGGTTATGGGTGGAAGTATGCAACCCCAAGGACACGCGCAGATCATCATGAACATGAAAGATTTTGGCATGAACCTGCAGGAAGCGGGAGATGCCCCGAGAATCAATCACTCGCGTTCTACGCAGCCCTTCGGAAATACTTCAAAAATGACCGATGGTGGAAGCGTGTATTTGGAAGATGGATTTACACCAGAAACCAGACGCACGCTAACAAACATGGGGCATCGCATTGAACTCACGGCAAGTAGTATGTATGGTGGTTATCAGGCGATCTACAGGGATCCAAAATCAGGCATTTATTTTGGAGCTTCAGAAAGTCGGAAAGATGGGCATGCAGCAGGGTATTAAATTTTGTAGGAACTGATTTTTTGTTTCCGGGAAGTGCGGATGCTCAATGCATGAATTTTCGTTGAGCAATTCGTTTTTCATGGATTTTATATTCCCAAAGCTCGCATAGATCATTGCCTGATTCTTCTCAGAATAACTCGAATTCGTCCTACAAGTACTACGCGCTGGTGGTGCTAACGATTTCCTATGTCTTTAATTTTGTCGACCGACAGGTACTTTCTATCCTTCAGGAAAGCATCAAAGTGGATCTAGGGCTGATGGATTGGCAGCTGGGAATGCTTTCTGGGATCGCCTTCGCTCTCTTTTATACCACGGTCGGTATTCCAATCGCCAGACTGGCCGACAAAGGCAACCGAAGAAACATCGTAGCACTGGCAATCGCTGTTTGGAGTTTCATGACAGTCCTATGCGGGGCAGCCCAAAATTTCATTCATCTGATGCTGACCAGGATTGGCGTGGCTGTGGGAGAAGCGGGAGGAAGTCCTCCCTCTCATTCAATGATTTCAGATATTTTCCCGCCAAAACATCGGGGAGCAGCCTTGGGCTTTTATTCTATGGGTGTGAATTTAGGGATTCTGTGCGGCTTTATAGTAGGTGGCTGGATAAATGATCTCTATAATTGGCGGATTGTATTTCTCGTTGTTGGCATACCGGGGATTCTCTGGGCACTGGTCATCCGCTTCACACTACGCGAACCTGCTAGAGGTCTATCTGAGCAAATTGAAAAAGTGGCTGAAGCTCCGTCAGTGGGGAAAGTTGTAAAGCTGTTGTGGTCTCGCAATTCCTTTCGGCATATGTCGATTGCGGCAGGACTGGCCGCCTTCGTCAGTTATGGAACCATCCAGTGGCTAGCCTCATTTTTTATACGTAACTACCAATTAACTAGTACAGGTGAGTTGGCTACCTGGATTGGGCTGATAGCTGGGGTTTCAGGCGGATTGGGCACTTTCTTAGGAGGTTACTTGACCGACAAACTAGGGGCCAAAGACAAAAGATGGTACGTCTGGTTTCCGGCTATTTTAATAGTCGTTACTACCCCCGTTTTACTGATAGTTTTCTCATTAAATTCGTACTACACGGCACTCTGTCTCTATATTATCCCTGCATTTGCAGGTACCGTTTGGTTAGGACCTACCCTGGCAATGACCCACGGAATTGTCAGCTTGCGGATGCGGGCCATGGCGTCAGCGATTCTGTTTCTGATTCTAAATCTTATCGGACTAGGGCTTGGCCCCTTCTTCACGGGCATTATGAGTGACTTGCTAATACCAACCTTCGGAAGCGAAAGTCTTAGGTACGCTTTGATGATCACAAACTGCTTCGCCTTCTGGGCGGCATTCCATTATTGGAAAGCGGGCAAATACTTGAAGGCTGACCTCAAGAACGCTCCGAAATAGCCATCGATATTTTGTATCCACAAATTTTATACAAATAAATTTAACTTGATCGCCTACCTAAACTCCTGCTGACCAAAGTCCTGTGTCCTCACGACTGCCCGTACTTACCGAAAGCCGATGGCTAAGATTTGGTGTATTCACCTCCTACTATTTGCTGCAAGGTCTTCCTGTTGGCATTTGCTTCATCGGCTTTCCTGCCTGGTTTACCGGCCAAGGTGTCTCCAAAGAGCTAATCGCAAGTTTTTCTGCCATTTCGGGGCTTCCCTGGGCCCTAAAACTCATTGTAGGACCTCTCATGGACCGATACTCATTTTTGCCGATGGGCATGAGAAGACCCTGGATCATGGGCATGCAAGGAATGTTACTCATAGTAACCAGTTTGCTTTTTTTCATAACCGATGCGGTAAATCAATTCTGGTGGCTGGTTGGACTCTGCACGGCAATGAACGTGTGTGCGGCAAGTGAGGACGTAGCTGTCGATGGTCTGGCCATTGCCATCATTCCGGAAGAAGAACGTGGGCGCGCCAATGCTTTTATGGGCGCAGGTCAAATGTTGGGTATATCACTGACAGGCATGGTGGCGGTTAAACTGCTAAACTTTGGAGGCGTACCTGCCCTGGCGACATTTTTATTTATCGTCATTATGGTGTTGTTCATCATTTCCACCCTCATCCGTGAAAGGACAGGAGAACGATTCCTACCATGGAGCAAAGGTGAGGCAAATCCTGAAATCAATGTTCTCGATGGAAGCATTTATGCGATTCTGAAAGATCTTCTGAGAACCCTTCTTATGCCAATGAGCGTATTGGTAATTCTAGTCACCTTTGTCCACCGGCTTCATGCAGGGTTGTACAAGGTTTGGGCTCCAGATATTTCAATCAATCTCTTTGGCTATACGGATGCCAACTATGCGACCTGGAGCGGAATTACCATGATGATTAGTGCGTTCGTTGGCTTAGCTTTCGGGCCTGTCGTGGATAAAATCGGAGCTCCACGAGCTTTCAAATTTTGCCTACTGGCAATTGGGATATGGTACACAAGTGTCTATTTTTCAGTAGATTCCATCGCAAATCCAAAAGTGGCCGCAGCCTTTATACTCTTGGATAACTCGCTCCTTATGCTCATTTTCATCGCCTTCATCGCCATGGGCATGACGCTTTGCCGCGTAAGGGTCGCCTCGACTCAATTTGCCTGTTACATGGCTGTAGCGAATTTGGGATTGTCGGGTGGCTCGGCGATTTACCCGATAGTATCGGACTTTACCGGAGTGCGCGGAGTATCCTTGTTCCTAGGGGCATTATTTATTCTCAGCTGGTTGGCCATGTTCATGTTTAATTTGGACCGGCACAAGAAGGACCTCGCTCAATTAGATTAAAAATTGGTGGCAATGAGCTTGAGCAGTCCCTAAGACTACTGCTCATGAAAGCTCCTATCAAATATTCCCTCATCGCACTGCTATTATCAGGCGGTTTAATTGCCCAGGAACCGGATGAACCCAAACTCGAAACTGAAAAAGCCGAAGAGGAGAAAGAAAAAACCATCGCGGAGCTGACCGAAGACAGTGACCTGATGAACGGCCTGCTCAACTTCTATCGAGACCGAAAGACAGGCGAAGTTCGACTACTTCTCACGGCGGAAAACTTGAACAATGAGTACCTCTACTTTTCATATGCCGAAAATGGTGTAGCAGACGCGGGCTGGTTGACTAGGGGCTCCTATCAAATCTCAACGGCCAAGGTATTTGAAATTCGTCGGTTCTATGACAAAATCGAATTTGTCGAAAAGAATACGAATTTCTACTTCGACTCAGGAAAGGCCATCGCCCGTGCAGCAGACGCAAATATTACCGACTCGGTATTTTTCCAGGAGAAAATCGAAAAAGAAGACGAAGAGACAGGAGCAATCTTATTAAAAGTCGACGGGCTTTTTCTGGCAGAATCCTTTTACAAAATCTCTCCCTTACCCAATCCGGAAAAAAAGCCACATGAATCCTTTTCGATCGGCACCCTGAGCAAAGATAAGTCAAAAATTCGGGAAATAAAAAATTACCCTGAGAACTCAGACATCGTCGTCGAATATGTTTACGAAAATCCCAAACCCTACGTCTACGGAAGTCCGGCAGTAACCGATCCTCGCAATATCAGTGTCGTCATCCAACACTCCATTCTTTTGGCACCTGAAGATCCTATTGAACCGCGATTTGATGATCCCCGCGTTGGCTATTTTGGACATCAAATTACCGATTTGTCCTCAACCGATGTCACGCCTTACCGCGATATCATCGAACGTTGGCGGCTGGAAAAAAAAGAAAAGGAAACCGATTTATCGGAGCCCATCAAACCTATTGTATTCTGGATAGAAAACACCACTCCGATTGGGCTCAGACCGATCATTGAAAAAGCAGCCTTACGATGGAACGAATCCTTTGAGACCGCAGGATTTAAAAATGCACTGCAGGTAAAAACACAGCCAGATGATGCAGAATGGGACGCTGGTGATATTCGTTACAATGTAATGCGGTGGACCTCGTCGCCTGACCCCATGTTTGGAGGATACGGACCAAGTTTTCACGACCCGCGGTCCGGTGAAATTCTGGGAGCGGATATCATGCTGGAACATATCGTAATTGGCTATCGATATTTGACTTCGGATGTGCTTGGAGATGGTGCGAATCAGCAAACTTGGAAAAATCATGATCCCAACCGCTGCATGGCTTCTCTTCATGCCCATCATGAGACTCTTTTCGGAATGGCCGCACTGGATGCCCTGGGTGCCGACTCTGTCGAAAAAGAACGTCTTTTGGAGGAGTTTATATATTTTCTAATTCTACACGAAATTGGACATACGCTTGGTTTAAACCACAATTTTCGCTCCAGCTATCTCCACGACCTGGAGGAAATTTACGACACCGAGAAAACGTATCCTGTTGGCCTTTACGGTTCGGTAATGGACTACCCGGCCGTTCCATTTGCCCAATTGGATGAAAAGCAAAACCAATATTACACTACCCGACCAGGACCCTATGATAATTGGGCCATAGAGTTTGGTTATCGACCCGGCCTTGAAGGAGATAAATTAAAAGCCCATTTGGACAAATCAACGCAGCCTGAGCTGGCCTTTGCCAATGATGCCGATGATATGCGCTCAGCCGGAAAAGCCATCGATCCTCGAGCCATGATCAACGATATGACGAGCGATCCAATCGGATTTTCTCTGGATCAAATAAAGCTCATCAAAGCCCTCCAGCCGCGATTTAAAGAGCGTCTTTTAAAAGAAGGAAAATCTTATGATTATTTTCGCAATGGATACTACCTCAGCCTAAGCCGTCTTCGGGGAGCTCTTCACACAGTCTCCCGATACATTGGTGGAGTTTATATTGATCGAGCGATGGTAGGACAGCCAAACGCAACCGATCCACTTACACCAGTGGCTCTGGCAGACCAGAACCGAGCCATGAAGGTATTGGTTGATAATTTATTCGCTCCGGAAGCGTTTGAGGCTTTTGATCAAATGGCAAACCAACTGCTACCGCAGAGACGAGGTTTCAATCATTTTCCAATTACTGAAGATCCCAAACTTCATGCCGATGCTCTTGGAACTCAAATGAGTATTCTGAACCACTTGCTACATCCCAAAGTATTGGCGCGTCTGACCGATACCACCCTTTATGGAAACAAATACACGGTTGACCAATTATTTTCGGACCTGACCAAAGCCATTTTTGACGCGGACTTTAGGTCGCAGGTAAACACCATCCGGCAAAACCTGCAGTTAGATTACGTGGACCGCCTTCTGAAAATCGTAAACGGAAACGATTACGACCGCATATCCCAATCAATGGCATTGAACCGCCTGAGATGGATCGAAGACAGAGTGAATCCCAGAGCCTCGCGCGATCTGCAATCGATAGCGCACCGTGAACACATTCTTTATCGCATCGAATCCGGCCTCGACCCAAGCAACTAAAACTTTGGTTGTTTGGACCCTATATTAAATCACTTTCCATCCCCATACTATGAACCAAACTCTTTTTATCGACTGATCCCCAAGCTTTTCTTACCTCTGCTGCTTCTTGCACAACGAGAGACCACCCCGGTCAAAAGATTGCATGAAAACGCACGCCCTAAACAACGCGACCGTGGTCGTCCAACCTGGAGAGATTCTCGAAAACTCAACCATTGTTCTACGTGACGGATTAATTGAATCCATTGGCAAATTCATTTCCGTTCCTGAAGACGCATGAATCTGGAATATGACTGGAAATACCGTCTATAATGCTTGCGCAGCACTTCCGGCGATAATGTTAAAGACGTCTCCATGGCCGTGTGGTCCAACAAAAATTAGATCGATATCATTATAATCTACTTCCTTAAGTAGGATCTCGACAATAGGTTCTTCAGGTAAATCAGGAACAGCATGAACTCGGTGTTCATTAAATTTATAGACGATGGATTTAAGTTTATTATCTTCCTCATCCAAAGTCCTTTTCCAGTATTCGAAATCGTATACAGGGCCAGTGTTGAATCCAACGTAGGCAGGGTCCAGAGCTGCAACATGAACCACCCGAATCAAAACGCCAGATAATGACGCTTGTTCACAGGCTGCATCGATGACCGCATCGGTGAAGTCTGAAAAATCAACGGCTGCTAATATGTTTTCATTGTACCCATAAGGATAATAATTGAACACAAAATCGCAACCATCTTATATCTTAATTGGGTATGGTTGGTTTAGGAATAAGATTTCTTATACCCTGTCAAAATGATTGCCCGCTAACCTACTTTTCTTTTTCAACCCTAGTTATGGTCCAATCGGTGAATCCAAAAATTAAAGAGATTACCGGATTGAGCAGATTGAGAAATGCATAGGGAAGGTAGGCAAAGGGATTCACCAAAAGTAACCCCATCATGGCAACTCCACAAGTATTCCAAGGGATCAAAGGTGAAGTCAAAGTTCCGGCATCTTCCAAACATCGGGATAAATTTTTTGCCTCCAGACCGGACTCGGCAAACGCACCTTTATACATACGCCCTGGAACGATGATCGAAAGGTATTGATCGGGAACCAGAATGTTCATTCCCAAACAAGTCGCAATCGTAGTCGCAACCAAGCGCCCAGTAGTCGAGGCCAGTTTTAAGAGGGTTTCTGAAATAGTTCTCAGCATGCCTGTTCCTTCCATCAGACCCCCATACGCCATAGCGCACAAAATCAGCGAAATAGTCCACATCATACTGTCCAGTCCTCCGCGGGAAAGGAGTTCATCGACCTCCGCCAGCCCAGTCTCGGATACATATCCTTCTTGCATGATTCCGACCATTTCCGAAACAGTGATATCCTGAATCAGCACTCCCAAAATTGCCCCTGCCATACCGCCGGCCAATAGAGCGGGCAAGGCAGGTATGCGTATAAAAATCAATACAAGAACTACCAAAGGTGCCAAAATCAAAATGGGAGACAGGTTGAAAAGGGACTCTATGCTTTCACTGAGCGTAACGACACTTTCGACACTGGATGCCGAGTTAGAGATTTTCAGACCTAAAAAGGCGTAGAGAATAAGTGCGATGATCAGACTGGGCACGGTTGTGAACAGCATGTGCTTGATGTGATCGAAGAGCTCCGACCCTGCAACGGCCGGTGCCAAGTTAGTAGTATCCGATAGCGGAGACAGCTTATCACCAAAATAGGCTCCGGAGACGATCGCTCCAGCCACCATAGCTAAAGGAAGACCCAAACCTTGCCCGATACCAACAAGAGCCACTCCCACTGTTCCGGCGGTCGACCAAGAGCTGCCGGTCGCAAAGGAAACAACTGCACAGATCAGACAGGTCGCCACCAGAAAAATACCCGGTGAAAGCATTTTTAACCCATAAAAAATAAACAATGGTACAATCCCACTGGCAACCCAGGTCCCGATAAGAATGCCAATCGCCAGCAATATCAAGATGGCGGGCATGGATATGGAAATTCCGTGCACTATTGAATCGAGCAGTTCCTTCCAGGTTTTTCCAATTTGGAGCCCAAAGATGGCAACCACGATGGCGGCCAAAATCAGCGGAATGTGCGGTGAAGCCTCTAACAAAAATATGCCCGTAAATAAAAAAAGGATTAAGCATGCAACGGGGATAAGGGCCAATAAAAGACCAGGTTTTGGGGGTTCTGGTTTAGACATATTTCAGTCAAGAAGAGGACATTTCCATGGCTTTGTCGAGGTCGCTAATCGATGTCGGCTCATAGAAGTACTGCTTAGGTTTTGACGCTTGAAGCAATCTTCACTTAATTGGGATTAAACGAACATAATCCATTTTCAAACCTTCCATGAAAAATCTCTTTTCCGTACTTTTATCCTTCATTCTGATTGCTGGACAATTGGCCGCTCAAGATTCCGTAAATTATCCAACGATCGGTACCATCGAACAGCAGCATCCGAGTCTGGCGGAATTGTTGGACGCCGATACTCCAATTCAAGTGATCACCTCGGGATTCACCTGGTCGGAAGGACCAGCGTGGAACAAGGAAGGACAATTCCTTGCATTTTCAGAAATTCCAAGCAACACGGTTATGAAATGGGTGGAGGGCAAAGGCGTAAGCAAGTGGTTTTCGCCATCGGGCTACACAGGTGTCACCGACTATGGCCGTGAACCGGGAAGCAATGGTTTGATGTTTGATCCGGAAGGAAGGCTTATTTCATGCGAGCACGGGGACCGGCGCCTTTCAATCATGACAAAAGCGGGTGGGAAGCGCACTCTGGCCGACAATTACAAAGGAAAACGATTCAACAGCCCGAACGACGTGGTGCGCGCTTCAAATGGCAACCTTTACTTCACCGACCCGCCCTATGGCCTCCCGGACAGGTTTACCGACCCGAGACGAGAGATGGACTACTGTGGCGTCTATCTTTTGAGACCGGACGGCGAAGTTGTGCTCCTTACAAAATCTATCGACCGTCCGAACGGCATTGGTCTCTCCCCAGATGAAAAAACATTGTATGTTGCTCAATCTTACTATGAAAAACCTACTGTAACCGCTTTTCCAGTGCATGAAAATGGAAAGTTGGGTAACGGAAAAGTGCTTTATGACGCCACTCCCCATCACGGACCCAAAGTTAAAGGAAATCCCGATGGAATGGCGATCGATAGTAAGGGAAACATCTGGACATCTGGACCAGGTGGAATTCTCATTCTGAACCCAAAAGGACGATTACTCGGTCACATTCTGACCGGTGAACAAACGAGCAATTGCACATTCGGTGGAGCGGACGGTACCCAATTATTTATTACAGCGGATACCTATGTTTTGAGGATTCAGACCAAAGTGAGAGGCTTGGGGTTTTAGGAACAAATTCCGCCGGTGCAGGCCTTCACAAGAGACTTCGGCATGGTGCAACGAGAACACACTCTACCTATACTCTGGCAAGTTCTCCGATTACCACGGCATCTTTTATCCTCAGGGTGTTCTCGATCTCCTGCTTGATATAAATTGCCTGTTCGGGCTTCTCTGGGCCACTGAACAGCCTGACCGAGGTAGCGCAACTCGTAACTTTAGTAGGTAGTATTTTTTTGTTCCGGTGTAGTTTGCTTTTCGTAAAGACCTGCTTGATGTCGCTTACGGATACAGTCTTATTGCCGAGCAAGGGAAGTGGTTGATGTTGAATCGATAGCTGCTGGAAATTGATTCCTATATGATTGTAGTTGACGAAGCCATAGACCAATAAATAAGTAAGTCCAATTCCAACCAGACCATGGATTGTTCCAAAAGCGGCCAACATCCACTGCTACTGAGAATTGGCGATTTCAAACCAGACGACCAAAAGACCATCCCAAAACAAGCAGAATACGAGGAGGCCAATTACTTTTTTAGAAAACCACCTTCTGACAATCTCCAGACCTTCGGCTGTAGTTTGTATTTGAATATGCTTAGGAGTTTCAACCTCCCCGCGAGGTTTGCCGGCTGCCTACCCCACCTGGTCACGAAAATCGAAAACCGCATTACAGCTGACACACTTGGCAATGTTCATATTGAGATTTACGTCCGATGCCTTGATCGGTGAATCGTAGCGTTTGCAATGGATGTCCATGGAGAGGCGAAAATTTTGCTGGTTTAAGAATTTTAAATTGAGCTTCAAGTTCTCAATTTGCCATTTGAAAATGTTTATTGTTTTATAACGAATATGGATAAGATCAACGAAGAGGAAGTCGCGCAGGAACACAGTTTATCGCCTGGAGGTGCTTTTGAGATGGACCAAAAACACATTTCGGTAGCTATGCGGGGTGGAGAAAAACTCAGGACAGGGCCCTGGGAAGGCGGACCTCCTTTTGACGTAGAACTTACAACCATACCACCAGGCATGAAAAACTATCCCTACCATGCGCACGCCTCCTGGTGGGAATATTATATCATCCTATCCGGTAAAGGAAAGTTCCGGGATGAGAACAATGAATACCATGAAATTGGGGCCGGGGACCATTTACAATGTAGCACAAACCAGGCCCATCAAATACTGAATGACGGGACGGAAGACCTGATTTATTACATAATTGCCAGCAATTCGGAAGTTGAAATCACTCACTATCCGGATACTGGAAAGACACTGATTTTGCCTGCCGGAAAATTGGGTTATATCAACGAGGCGGATTATTACGAAGGCGAAGAGTAATCAAATAACCAGCACATCCTGATACTAGCGGCTGATCGAAAAATAAGTAAAAGAAGAGGGCTCAATATTACCCACCTTGTAACCGTTAGGCGATTTGAGATATCTCTATACGAGAAGCTTTTAAAACGCAGCAGTACTTTGCACCCCTAATATCCTTTTCGCTGAGCTTAATGACATCGAGCAACTCATACTCCGTAGTCCACCTTCACTAAGAAGGTGCTACTGCCATCGCTAGAAAACTCGCCTCGGCTTCTTGTGAATTCTTTTACCACAGCCCCAAAGCAACCTGTTCACTTGAAACTTCCAGAAAACCATCGCTTTGGTGGAAGTTGGCCAACATTCCAGGGTTGTGAGTATCCTGAGTACGAATGGACAAATCGGGTCTAAAAAGATTCAAGTTTTCATTTAGGATATCGCGGCAAGCATTTAACAAAACCTGCAACTGAAGAGACTACTGCAACAATAGATAATTCTATCGAGGGTTTCTGCGAACTTGCCGATGAAATTTCGGCCGATACGGCAGCAGCCAATCTATTTTTTGAGGAGACTGCCAAGGATAAAGTAGTGGTTGAATCCAGCGAAACCGATTCTTCGGTCGAAATTATTTCCTTTGAAGAAAAAAACCGGCTATATAGTCAGAACCGGAAGCCGAGATAGTCGTTACTGCGAATAAGGAGGAAGAAAAGAGTTCACCCAATGTTTTGGGAATCGTTTTCGGCTGCCTAGTCGCACTCGTGATCCTGGGTGCTGGAGACATGCTATTAGTACCTGGAGGAAAAAATCTTCCATCCACGTTCCGGTACCGATTCATACTCAAACAACTGACAACGAAGAGTCTGTTGCCGAAATCGTATCTTCCGAAGACCAGAACCCCCCACAGAACTAACCGAAACGACAGAACCTATACAAATCGATCACCCGAACAGTTCATCAAGAACCCGGAAGAGCATTGGAAACCTTGGACTTGATAGAAGAGCCGACCGAAGAGATCGTTCAGACTGAACTTGAAGTTACCAATGCAATCTTACGATCAGCCATAACTTGGGAAGTATAGATTTTTAAGCCACCTCAATATCGAAAGGAGTATCCGTTTTATGTCTTCCAATATCAGATAAAGCGACGGAACGAGGAGTAAAGTTATGAATGTCGCAAACAGAACACCAAACGATAGAGAAGTAGCCATAGGTATGAGAAATTGGGCCTGCAAACTTCGCTCCAGTAGAATGGGAACCAAGCCGACAAAGGTGGTGATCGAAGTCAGCATGATCGGACGAAAGCGGGCGATGCCACCCATGTGCACAGCCTTCTTTAAGGGGATACCCTGGAAACGCAATTTATTGATGTAATCCACCAAAACTAGGGAGTCATTTACCACCACACCGGAAAGGGCGATAATGCCAAGCATCGAAAGCGTACTCAGGTCCTGAGGCGTACCTAGATTGGAAAAATTGATCAAATGCCCAAAGATTGCTCCTGCTACACCAAAGGGAATTGCAGAAATGACCAACATGGGTTGTAGGTAACTTTTAAAAGGTATGGCCAATAAGGCGTAAATCACGATCACAACAAAAATGGAACCGGCGATCAAAACCGGCATAAGTTCTTCGAAGTCTCTTGCCTCACCATCTTTTACCGGTTTTACGCCCGGATACTTCTCAAGTACCTCCTCCAAAATAGATTGTGGAACCTCCACCCCAAAGAATCTATAAAAGCGCTTCATGATGGAATTCATCGGATACAATGCGTCGTTAATCTTAGTTGGACTGGCAACATCCTTATCAGCATCGGCCTGTACGTTGATAACTCTCTGCCTGTCCACCCGGGTAATGGAAGCATAACCCAAGCCGAACTCAATATCGGCAACTTCATTCATGGGAATGGACTGACCGCTATGGGTGCGGATATACATTTTTTCAAGATTGCCGATGGACTCGCGATCGGAGCGAGGATAACGAACCATAATTCTAACATCATCCTGGTCCCTCTGGATTCTCTGTGCTTCTCCCCCATAGAAGGCCTGCCGGACCTGACGGGCCATATCAGAGGCATTTAATCCTAAATTCCGCGCTGAATCCTTAAGCTTTATTTTAATCTCTTGTTTTCCCTCCGAGTAAGTGTCACGGATGTCAATCAAGCCTTCAAATTGTTTCACCCGCTCCTGGATTTCCAGCGAAGCCGCCTTCAATTGATCAAAATCGGGCCCGGTCAATCGGATATCGACGGGGAGCCCAACTGGTCCGCCAGCTCCCGCTTGAATGGTCAGTCGCCGCGCACCAGGGATCTGTCCTACAATTTCCCGCCACCGTTCGGAAACTTGAAAAGCATCAGAATCCCTAACTTCACTCTTGGCCAACTCCACGATTATTGAGCCAAAGTTGCTTCCAGTTACCGTACTCTCAGGATTTGGCCCTCCCGTGAAAGTGGAATAGCCTACCGCCACCAATTTATGAGCTACTGGATCAATTTGGCCGGCATCGATTGTCTCCGTACGAACCTGCTCCAATGCGTCCACTAATCGTTGAATAGCACGACCAGTCTCATCAGAAGCAGTCCCTTCAGGCATTTCCAGCTGTACCATTATAAAATCGCTGGGCACGTTGGGAAATTGGACAAACCGTATCCAGCCACCTGTTACAATCCCTATACTTACAATGAGTATGGCCAAGAAACCGCCCAAGGTTGCGTAACGCCAATTAAGTGCAATCTCGACTGTGGGATCGTAAACATTCTTGATAAATCTCTCCAAGCCATCCGAAAATTTTCGCTGAAGCCGCGATAGAGGATTCAGTTTTTCGCGCCCCTGCTTATCACCCACGTTGCACAATGACAGATGGTAGGGCAGAACCAACTTACTTTGAACCAAAGAAAAGAGAAGTGTTGGAATAACAACCAAAGGAATTGGGACAAAGAATTTTCCCATGAGTCCTGGCAGGAAAAAAATGGGTAAAAAGGCAACAATCGTAGTGATAATCGCAAAGGTTACGGGAGTAGAAACCTTGTGTGTTCCGGTGATTGCCGAAGCTACGCCAGGCCCACTTCGCTGAAATTCCGAAAATACGCTTTCGCCTACTACAATGGCATCGTCCACGACGATTCCGAGCACCAGAATAAAAGCAAAAAGGGATATCAGGTTTATGGAAAGCCCAAGAATAGGTCCCACCATAAAGGTGGCCAAGAAACTGACTGGAATACCGGCGGCGACAAAGAACGCCAGGGACGGTCGAAGAAAGAGAGAGAGAGAAAGTAAAACTAATATAAATCCAATTGCACCGTTTTCAACGAGTAGTTTCAGACGGTCTTCCAAGTAAAATGCCGAATCGCCCCAAGCTTCCATTTGGATGCCATCGGGTAGCCAGGTTTTCTTTGTTTCTTCAATGTATTTGTAAACCTGATTCGATATCTTAAGTGGGCTTTCCAATCCCGCCTCCCGAACCAAGATCATGACCGAGGGTTTACCATTGAAATCGGAAACGATGGTGATGTCTTCAAATCCATCATCAATTTCTGCCACATCAGACAATAGCACTTGCGTGCCGTCACCCCGACTAATCAGAACAATTTCTGCAAACTCTGATCCGTGGTAAGCCTGCTCCTTCGTTCGCAGTAAAATCTCACCACCGGATGACCGGATAAGACCGGCCGGCATATCCAAGGAATTTCCCTGTACGGCGCGCATCACCTCATCAAAAGTTAAGTCATATTTACGTAGTTTTTCCTCGGATACATTGATTGAAATCTCGTAATTTCGGACACCACGCGTGAATGCCTGACTAATGCCAGGCAGTTCAACCACCTCGTCACGGACTTTTTTAGCGAGCGCTTTTAGTGCGTGTTCATCTGCATCTCCATAGATGGATATCCAGATGGTGTCCCTCTGAATCATAAATTCTTCGATGATCGGACGCTCAGTTTCCGCAGGAAATGTGGTAATGGCATCTACCCTTGTTTTGATGTCTTCCTTTACTTTTCTCAAGTCGAAGCCTTTTTCGACCACCACGTTTATGGCTCCATAACCTTCAGAGGCCATGGAGCGTATTTCTTTGATGCCTTCCAAGCCCTGGAGCGCCTCTTCGACGCGAATGTTGACTGCTTCTTCCACTTCTTCGGGAGAAGCTCCCAGGTAAGGAACCCGGACAACAATCGTATCCAGGGAAAATTGCGGAAACAACTCCCGCTTGATTGAAAAGAGGGAAATGCCACCGCCAACCACAAAGATGAGCATGGTTAGGTTTGCGGCTACTCCATTTCTGGTAAACCAGGCAATCATCGTTCTGTCCTCAATTGATCGGCGTTGAGTTGATTTTCAACAAAGACCTCCATGCCATCGATTACGATTCCCAACTGGGTCAGACAGATCCGATCCCCGCCCTGCAAACCGGCTGTCACATATACTTCTCTTACTCCAGCTTTGGCGACGGACACGTGAGTAATTCGAAGGCGATTGTTTTCATCTACAATCCAAACCTCATCATTCGGCTTCAGCGCACTACGGGGAATGATAAAGCCCTGCCCCAATTCCTTGCCGTATATTTCGGCGTTCACAAACTGGCCCACTTTCAGAGGCGGCTGCCCGGGAACCTCTCCCTGAGCATAGGGATCTTCCACTCGGGCAACCAGAAAGACCTGCCGCGTGGCTGGATCTATGACTCCTTCCACCCGATCTATGGTGCCCTGCCAGGACCAGTCTTTACCACCAAATTCTGCCATAAGCGTAACAGGCGCCTTTTTAGACATCAATTTTCCGCCACGAAACGTCTCCGGCAGTTCAATGTATCCTGCCTCTTTGCCTGAAATGGGCAGCCGAACTTCCGCAACATCCACAGAATAAATTCGGGCAATCTGGGTCATCCTCGCACTCACATTCTGCCCGACTCCCACAAGTTTACTGTGAACACGTCCATCATAGGGCGCCCGAACTATTGTCTTCGAAAGATTGCGTTCAGCCACAGCCACTACAGCTTCAGCAGATTCAAGATCGGCCTTGGCCTTTTCCAATTGAGGCTTCCGGACGACGAGATCACTGGGAGTGCCCCGACCGAGCTCCTTCCAATCCACTTCGGCTTGTTCACTCCAAGATTTTTCCTGTGCATAGGCTAGCTTGGCGCTGGCCAAAAGGCTTTTCGCATTGGCAAGAGCTGCTTCATAATCGACTTTATCGATTTCCAAGAGCACATCGTGCTTTTCGAAAAAGCTCCCCGGAAACAACTGAGGTGAAACCCGTTCAATGATTCCGGATACCTCCGCAGTCAAAACGGTTTCAATACGGGACTGCACCGTGCCCTGGGATTCTATAGTCAAGGACAAGGGTTCAGCGGTTATTTCAGCGACTTCCACTCGCGGTAAAATTTTACCCAAACCCTTTTCGTCTGGATCCTTTTTAAATCTGTAGAGCAGCAAGGCAAACGCCACAGCAAAAAGGACAAATATGATCGGTAACAAGATTTTCAATACAATCCTACCCGATTTTAAATTCATTTTTGATTGCATGGTTATTCGTCGTCTAAATTAAAACCGCCACCCAATGCAACATAGAGGTCCACCCTGTTTTTCAAAACTAGGCTGATGGCGGAAATACTGCCACGCTGGGCATCAAAGGACCTTCTTTCCGCATCAAGGACTTCTGTGATGTCTATCAACCCCCGGCCATATAAATCCCAAGCTTGATCAAGGGCCTTGGCACTTTGATTGGAAGCCAAACTCAAATCGTCTACCAACCTGACCAAATAATCTTGGTTGGCCAAGGCCGTTTCCACTTCACGAAAAGCGTTCAGAATGGCTGACTCGTAATTTGAAAGCTGTTCGTTAAATCGGGCTTCGGCCAATTTGCGCTCAGCGCTTAACTGCCCTCCTCTAAAAAGAGGTGCGGTAATATCGCCCGCTAAACTCCAAACTGTTTTATCCTCATCGAGAAACTCGTCGAGTTCACTCGAAGCAGTACCATAATTTCCGGTAAGTATGATATCAGGAAGTCTGTTCTTTTTAGTGAGATCAAAATTGGCACCCAACGCAGCCAACCGCCGTTCTGCCGCCCGCACGTCGGGCCGATTATTCAGCAAGGAAGCCGGCAGTCCTGCAGGTATGGGGGTGCTGGCCGCGGGAAGGTCTTTCGTAATCTCGATGTTCCGACCGGGATAATTTCCCAGAAGAGTTTCAAGAAGGCGAATCGTCTCCTCGAAAGTAGTTTCTACCAAGTTTGCCTGAGATCGTACGACCGCCGCTTGAGAGCGGAACAATCGCAAGTCAAAGGCCTGAATCAAACCGCGCTGGTACCGGTCCTCCAGAATTTTTAAATTTGAATCAAAACTTTCTGCGCTTCGGACCGTTAGATCCCGTTGGTATAGCACTTCCTTAGCATTGAACCAGACTTTGCAGATTTGGGATAGCAGCGACAACTGCAGGGCATCCATGTCGTAACCGGAAGCTTCCAACAATGCCAGGGTTGCCTTCTGACGGTCCCGCACCTTTCCCCAAATATCGAGCTCCCATCGAGAAGCTAATGTTAGTCCGTATCGTTTTGTATCAAACGAGCCAAATGGATCAAAAAGCTGCTTTTGTTTGTTAGCTGATAACCCAAGGCTTAAGGAAGGATATTTTAAAGCCCCAGAAAGTACGGCTTCAGCCTCGGCCCGTTGAACTCGAAAAAATGCAGCCTGCAGGGAGGGATTTTGTGCAAAGGCCGTTTCGATCATATATTCTAGATTGGAGTCTTCAAAATCCTTAATCCAGTCACCACTCAGAAGTCCCGAGAGTGTATCCTGACTCCAATCATCGGGCACTTTGGCTTGTACGGCAGGCAAATCATTTTGAGACTCGGAGAAGGAAGTCGCACAACCAGTCAGCAATGCTAAGCTCAAAAAATATATAGGTAATTGGTGGTCGTTTATCATTGAGGGTCAGGCACCAGGTACCTGTTTTATACCTGAAGTTATAAATTTAATGAAATCGTCAAGCATCTCCTCAAAATTTTCTGGAGAAAGACCTTCCACAGCGAGGGACTCCATCCGCGGGAAATGAAGCATCATCCCAATCATAGCGCAAATGACGAAATGAAGCTGGTTGGTAACAGAAGCTCGGTTCAATTGGGGCAAAGCTCGCGCAAAAGCCTGTTGGAATGCCATGAATAATTCCTGAAAGACCTCACGATCGAGAGACTGCAAAAAGTCCAGAGGTTCCGACATGCATCGAGCCATGGCTCGAACAAATTGAGCTCCCTCTGCAGTCAGCATCTTTTCCAAGGCTGGTCTAACGAGTATATCAATAAGGACTGGAAGCGGTACCACTTTGTCCAAATAATCCGCTTCTTCCTCCCGCAAACGACGAAGCCGATATTCGTTGAGAGGAGTGACTCGGTATTGCATGAGCTGGCGAATCAAAGCCTTCTTGGACCCAAAATGATAATTGACCGAGGCAATATTTACACCTGCGCGCTGCGTGATATTGCGGATGGAGGCGCCAGCGAACCCATTGTCCGCAAATTCAGACTCTGCAGCCTCCAATACCTTTATCTGGGTCTCATTCATTCAAACGTTTAATTTAAACGTTCGTTTTAAAATGAGCAAATTGTGCGGAAAATCAAGCGAAATATTGAATTTATTAGCCCGTTATATTTCTTGGTAGCCAGAACCGCCACATTCAATCAGGCAGCCCCATTCTCGACGACGAAATGGACGTTCTTGAAAATGCAGATCGACAACCAGCTAAGGTTTACCAGCAAAGGACGTTATATACGACTCTCTCTCCTTGCTCCATGAGCACGGGCGCCATTCTACTCTATGGAATTCTCAAGGTGATAATCAGGGAAAACCAAAACTTTATGGGCGAAAAAGAACTGAACTTCTCAGAAAACGTGGTGTCAAAATCGAGGTTATAAATGACCAACGCTGCATTACGATGATGACGAATTTTATTCAAAACCATCCAGAACTCTGTTTTGAAGATATCGGAACCGTATCCGCCGACGAACAATGAAATTTTTTGCTACCACGATTTATATCCTGACGACCGTCCTAACCCATCCACTATCGGCTGCGTATTTTGGCAACGGCATGAAGATCGGCGAGGTTAACCAGGGCTCTGCCATCATCTGGACTCGCCTCACCCAGACTCCTCAATTCAACATGCAGGGGCACATGTTTATCGAGTTCGAAGCTGGCAAGGACGAAAGAGGCCGGGACCAAAAAGGCAGCCGCTACCCAGAGGGTGCCAAACTGGAAGACATGGCCTTCAGTCTTATGGGTGCGCATGGGGATGTTCGAATAACCTATTGGCCGGATGGAGACCTTAACAAAGTCGAAACTCAATGGCTCGCAGTCGATCCAGAAAAAGATTTTACACTACAACGAGAACTTAAAAACCTGAAACCTAATACCAGTTATCAGGTGGCAATTTCCGGAAGACGACCGGGCGGACAAATCACCTCATTGGTAAGAGGACAATTTAAAACCGCACCGGATTCTGAGGATGCCGCAGAGGTAGCCTTTACAGTGGTGACCTGTCATGATTTTAACCGCAGGGACGAATTAGCCAACGGCCACCGGATATATCCCTCAATGGCTCTACTGGTGAAACCCGATTTCTTGGTGCATGCCGGCGACATTGAATACTACGACAAACCAAACCCTTGGGCACGCAATGTAGAATTGGCGCGCTATAAGTGGAACCGCATATTTGCCCTACCCTATCAACGAGACTTTTACCGGCAAACGGCGGCCTACTTCATCAAGGATGACCACGAAACCTTGAAAAATGACTCCTGGCCGGGACAAACCTATGGAGATCTTACCTGGGAACAAGGTTTGGCACTTTATCGGGAACAGGTCCCCATGGGAGAAAAGACCTACCGAACCGTTCGTTGGGGAAAGGACCTTCAAATCTGGATGGTAGAAGGTCGAGATTTTCGAAGTCCAAATACCATGCCTGATGGTCCAGACAAAACCATCTGGGGGGAAGAGCAAAAAGCATGGTTTTTCAAAACCTTTTCCGAATCAGATGCGACGTTTAAAGTTTTGATCAGCCCTACTCCCATAGTCGGTCCTGACCGTGAAAGCAAAACCGACAACCACTCAAACAAAGTTTTTGCCTGGGAAGGAAACCAAATTCGAGAATTCCTAAGCTCGCATAAAAACGTATTTGTCGCATGCGGTGACCGCCACTGGCAGTACGCCACGGTAGATCCAAAAACCGGAGTCAGAGAATTTTCGGTGGGACCGGGTTCTGACATCCATGCTGGAGGATTCAAGGAGTCCTTGAAAACCGAAGCACATAAATACCTTCGTATCAAAGGTGGTTTTCTGAGCGTATCGGTTGAAAGGGCCAAGGGCACCCCACAGATAAACTTTACCCATCATGATGTGCATGGAACGATCCAGCACCGGGAAACTTTTTTGTCCGAATAGCCGATATCCGCGATGAAGCCGACCCTTCGACCTGTCTGAATTGACTCGAAATGTCGTTGGCTACATGAAAGGTATGCCATTTAAGATACGACAAACGATTAAACTTTCCAAAATATGGCTGCGCCAGAATTCCATTTCCAGGATCCTTTTCCTTTGGGAAAAGACAGTACCGAATATTCACTTTTAAGTTCCAAATACGTCGAACTCAGCGAATTTGAAGGTAAGCCGATTCTCAAAATTGACCCCGAGGCGTTGACCCTTATCGCGCAAGCCGGAATGAGGGATATTGCCTTTTTCCTCAGAGTTGAGCATTTGGAAATGGTTTCAGCAATACTCGATGATCCCGAAGCTTCTGATAACGATCGCAACGTGGCTATGACTTTGCTGAAAAACGCCGAAGTCTCTTCCCATGGGATACTTCCCTTCTGCCAGGATACCGGCACTGCGATCATAGTTGGAAAAAAAGGCCAACATGTTTGGACAGGCGTAAACGATGAGGAATACCTTTCGAAGGGAGTGTATAACTCCTATATCAAGGAAAATTTACGGTACTCACAAAATGCTGCCCTAAGCATGTATGAGGAAAAAAATACAGGTACCAACCTACCCGCCCAGGTGGACCTTTACGCAACAGAAGGCATGGAGTATAAATTCCTCTTTGTGGCAAAAGGTGGAGGATCTGCCAACAAGACCTTCTTTTATCAGAAAACCAGAGCGGTGCTGAAGCCTGTTGCCCTAGAAAAATTTCTTTTGGAGCAAATGGGTACTTTGGGTACGGCAGCCTGCCCACCCTATCATGTTGCCTTCGTAATTGGAGGAACCAGTGCGGAGGCTAATTTGAAGCACGTGAAACTGGCTACCACAAAATATTACGACGAGCTGCCCACTGAAGGAAACGAACATGGCCAGGCCTTTCGCGACATTGAGTTGGAGGACAAACTGCTCGAACAATCCCGCAAACTCGGCTATGGGGCACAGTTTGGCGGAAAATATTTTGCCCTGGATGTTCGGGTGATTCGTTTGCCCCGACACGGGGCATCTTGCCCGATTGGCATGGGCGTATCGTGCTCAGCGGACCGCAACATGAAAGCCAAGATTAACAAGGATGGAATATGGCTGGAAAAACTGGAGACTAATCCCGGTCGATTTATCCCGGATAGCTTTAGAGAAGCCAACCACCAAGGAGTGGTGAACGTGGATCTAAATCGACCTATGCCGGAGATTCTGGCCCAACTCAGTTCACTAAAAGTTGAAACTCAATTGAGCTTAACAGGAACTATCATCGTAGCTCGAGATATTGCCCACGCCAAACTAATGGAGCGCCTGGAAGCCGAAGGTGACCTACCGGATTACTTTAAGAATCATCCAATCTATTATGCCGGCCCCGCCAAAACACCCGAAGGTCTGCCTTCCGGGTCCTTTGGTCCGACTACCGCGGGTCGAATGGATAGCTACGTGGAGCCGTTTCAAGCTTCGGGTGGTTCCATGATTATGTTGGCAAAAGGCAACAGAAGTCAGCAAGTATCGGATGCCTGCAAAACCCATGGCGGATTTTATCTGGGATCGATTGGTGGCCCGGCCGCTATTCTTGCTCAGGAGAATATCAGGAAAGTTGAGCTGGTTGAGTATCCTGAACTTGGCATGGAAGCCATCTACAAAATCGAAGTGGAAAATTTTCCAGCATTTATTCTGATCGACGACAAAGGGAACGATTTCTTTCAAGGCATCCGCAAAACTTGTGAGGCCTGTGTGGCGGCAGTAGGAGCTTCGTAGTAAAATCTGTTAGTCCTCAAATTAGTCTCACCTCTATTCAAGAACTAGGAGGTGCCGGGGCTCGGTTATCAGTAGTCGATATTCGGTAATCGGTGGTGCAGGCCCAGGCATAGGACGGGACATGGTTTACGTTTTTAATTCAAGAGATGGTTTAAGGTCATGAGCTACATGTGATTAAAAGGAACTCAAAAAACTGACACTCGACAACTATTGAACTCTGAACTGGACCCGATCGTCAGTTGGATTAATCATCACCCTTGTATAGCGCTAATAGAATCTTAACCTCAACATGGAATACCGTAATCTTGGCCGGACGGGCCTCAAAGTTTCCGAGATATGCCTGGGCACCATGACCTTCGGCTTGTACACCGACCAGGCTGAAGCGGATCGGATGCTTGGATTATCCATCGATAGCGGTCTCAACTTTATTGATACAGCCAACGCCTATATCGGCGGGAAATCGGAAACAATCCTGGGAAATATTTTGGGTGCTCGACGAGACAACCTGGTTCTCGCCACAAAATTCTTTAACCCTATGGGATCAGGACCAAACGATTCCGGCTGGTCACGGTCGCACTTGACGAAAGCTCTGGAAGATAGTCTACAGCGACTCAAAACGGACTTTATTGATATCTACTATATTCATCATATCGACATCCAAACCCCGATTGAAGAAGCACTCAGGGCCTTGAACGACTTAGTCAGACAAGGCAAAATCCGTTACCTGGCCTGCAGCAATTTTGAAGCCTGGCGGCTGATGAATGCTCTGTGGATCAGTAATCACCACGACTGGTCACGCATTGAATGCTACCAACCCCAATACAGTTTGCTGGTACGCGATATCGAGGACGAGCTCATACCCCTTTGTCTTTACAAGGGCGTAGGTGTTGTTGTTTGGGCTCCCCTGGCGGGCGGATTTTTGACTGGTAAATATAAACCGGGAGGTGAGAGGAACCTTGAAGGAACTCGATCCTCGGACGGCTGGTGCTTTCCCGAGCCCTACTACGCAAAAAATTCCGACGAAATTTTATCTGAGCTCTTGGAAACCTCAGAATACCTAGGCAAGAGTCCCGCACAAGTGGCCCTGCGCTGGGTCATTGAACAACCTGGCATCACATCGGCAATCGTAGGCGCACGAAACTGCGAACAATTACGAGACAACCTGCTGGCAAATACCTGGAAATTTGATTTTGATTCAAAAGAAAAACTTACTGCAGTATCTGAGCCACGGGTACGTTATCCGAAATCCATGGAGATCGCGATGTTCGATCGCCGCCAAGATGCAGTTGATATGCCTAGTTTGAATAAAAACGAGGACTCTTAACGCGTGCGTGGACTCCTCCTTTCATCAGTCTCCAAATTCCAAGCGGGTGGCCATATTTGAGCTCATCAGGAAAAAGGACTTGGGGGCTCGCCTGAAAAGCAACCAGGCGGGCAAAACGATCAATAGCATGCTTGCCGACCGACGTGCTTTTGCCGTCAGAAGTAGCTGGGAACGGGCTTCCTTGCACCATGGAGTGACAGACCTCCACACCTGCCGGAAATCCATTGGACACAATGCGTCCCGCTTTACTTTGAAAATAGTCGACCAGCCTGAATTCCCTGACCTATTCTTCCGAATCAAGGGATACTGCGGCGTTCACGATATCGGTAAAGGATTTTGCATTAAGAGCCGCTCCTCCAATAAGTCCCCCGTCAATATCGGTTTGGGAAAGCAGGTCCCTGGCGTTATCCGGTTTCATGGAACCACCGTACTGAATGCGGATTCTCTGAGCCGCTTCCTGACCAAATAAATCCGACAAAATATGCCTGATCGAATCATGCACTTCCTGCGCAATCTGTGGAGTGGCAGTTTTTCCCGTTCCGATCGCCCAGACCGGTTCATAGGCAACCACCAAATTCTCAGCATCTTTTTCGGATACATCGACAAGGCAACCTCGAATCTGCGTATCCACTACTTCAAGGGTCTTTCCAGATTCCCGTTCTTCCAAAGTTTCACCCACACAAAGAATGGGTTTCAAATTTCCAGCAAAGGCCGCGAGTACTTTTTCATTAATGAACGCATCGGTTTCGTTAAAGTATTTCCGACGTTCGCTATGACCCAGGATGACATAGGTCGGATAAAAGTAGCGTAACATTTCTGCGGATACTTCACCAGTATAAGCTCCACTGGATGCAGGATGTATATTTTGAGCGCCCAACTTCACTGGTGAACCTTCAACGACCGAAGAAACCGCAGCGATAGAGGTGAATGGAGGACACAGCACGACATCGACCGATGCCTGGTCCCCGATCTCCTTGATAACCGCGTCGGCAAGCTCGACGGATTCTCCGGAGGTTTTGTTCATTTTCCAATTACCGGCAATGATATATTTGCGGTGCTTATCCATGATAAAAGCGAATTAAGAATCTATTGTGTCCAGAGCCGTGACTCCGGGCAATTCCTTTCCTTCCAAGAAATTCAAACTCGCACCGCCTCCGGTGCTGATAAACGAAACTTTTTCTGCATTACCGCTGCTCTTGATAGCTTTTACGGAATCTCCACCGCCAATGATTGAAATTGCGTTTTGGTTTGCACCAACGGCATCGGCCACAGCGAAGGTGCCCTTCGCACAGTCATCAATTTCAAAAACACCCATGGGGCCGTTCCAAAGTACGGTCCCGGATTCGGCAACTACCTGACGATATAATTCCGTGGTCTTTGGACCGATGTCGACTCCTTCCCATCCATCCGGAATGTCACCCTCAATAACTTCAATACCACCAACCGATCTAGACCCAAAATCTAGGGAGTTTGTAATCACTGTATCGACTGGTAGCAAAAATCGGACCTGTTTCTCTTTGGCCTTTTTTAAGGCTTCTCGTGCGACCTGGATCTTATCCGGCTCTGAGAGACTGTCACCCACTCTTATTCCATTGGCCAATGCAAAGGTGTAGGCCATCGCGCCGCCTATCAACAGCGTGTCAGCCTTTTCCAAAAGACGATCGATGACATTGATTTTTTCCGAAACTTTGGCTCCACCTAAGATGACCGTAAAGGGCCGGACGGGATCGCTAGTTTTCTCACCAAGGAACGCCAACTCACGCTCAATTAAAAAACCGCAGACACAGGTATCCACGAATTCAGTGATTCCCGCGGTAGAAGCATGGGCACGATGAGCGGTCCCGAAGGCATCATTCACGTAGACATCGGCCAGAGCACCTAGCTGCCGAGCGAATTCCCTTCCGTTGCTGGTTTCTTCAGAATAAAAGCGTACATTTTCCAGAAGTAGCACGGATCCTAGTTGCAGAAAATTAACGGCAGCCTCCACGTCGGGTCCAACGCAATCCTCAGCGAATTGAACTGGTTTATCCAACTGAACAGCCAGCTCTTCCGCCGCGGGCTTCAAACTGAATTCGGGATTCATCTGGCCCTTCGGGCGGCCCAGATGGCTGGCAAGAATTACTTTTGCACCAGCATCGAGCAAATAAGTAATCGACGGAAGCGCAGAAATAATTCGGGTATTATCGCTAACCTTACCGTTTTCATCCAACGGCACGTTAAAATCCACACGAACGAGGACCCGTTTATCTCGAACTTCGACATCACGAATCGTTTTAATTTTCGCCATGTTTTTAAGGTATGTGATCGATCCTTCTTCGGGGATCCGGGTTCCTTTTTGAAATTCACAAAAGGAACAGGGGTTCAGATTCAGGGTTCGCGGCTCGAAATCACACCAAATTTTAAAGAAACGCGGCAACCTTTTTAAGTAAATCGACGCAGCGGTTCGAGTAGCCCCACTCATTATCATACCAGGAGACTAATTTAAAGAATGTATCAGATAATCCTATACCGGACCCTGCATCAAATATCGATGAAGCCGGGCAGCTGATAAAGTCACTGGAAACCACCTGGTCTTCTGTATATTCAAGAATCCCCTTCAATGCACCCTCGGAAGCTTCTTTGAATTTGGCACATATTTCTTCGTAGGAAGTGGACTTTTCTGTCTTCACGGTCAAATCCACAACTGAAACGGTGGGCGTGGGAACCCGGAAGGACATGCCGGTCAATTTACCCTGGATCTCAGGAATAACCAAGCCAACAGCCTTGGCGGCACCAGTGGATGATGGAATGATGTTTAGGGCAGCGGTACGTCCACCCTTCATATCCTTTGGCGAAGGACCATCCACAGTTTTCTGAGTAGCGGTATAACTGTGAACGGTGGTCATGAGCCCTTCCACTATACCGAAGTTTTCAAGAACCACTTTGGTCAAAGGAGCAAGACAGTTGGTTGTGCAGGAGGCGTTGGAAATGAGGGCATCTTCAGCCGTCAGTGTTTCGTCGTTCACACCCATTACGACCGTCTTAATGTAGCCTTTTCCAGGCGCTGAAATGATCACTTTTTTAGCTCCGGCATCGAGGTGTCCCTTCGCTTTTTCATCCTGAACGAAAAGACCGGTGGATTCAATCACGACATCTACTCCCAGATCACTCCAGGGAAGTGCAGCCGGGCCTTCACGCACGGAAAGAACCCGTATGGATTCACCGTTTACGACTAGAGAGTCGCCATCTGCTTCGACAGTACCGTTGAAGCGCCCCTGCGTAGAGTCGTATTTGAGGAGATAAGCCAAATTTTCAGCAGGAACAAGGTCGTTGATGGCGACCACCTTAAATTCATTATTGAGGAGTCCTTGGTCCACGAGTGCCCTGAAAACAAGGCGACCAATCCGACCAAACCCATTGATTCCGACATTTACTACCATGTTAGGCTAATTGAAAATTTTAGTCAAATAATGCTCTAAAAATTAAAGCGATTACTTATGAAGGTTATCAATATGACATGGCAAGAATTTATCGTGGCCGAAATTGTCATAAAACATGGTATAATCTCGGGTTCAAAAGGACCTCACAAAATAGGAATACACAATCCAGCCCAATGCAGGCTTTATGCCAAAATTACTTCCCTATTTAATTTCCGATACCCAAAGCGCACATGAAACCGGAGGAAGTGAAAGTGGGGGCTTTAAAGTAATTTTAGCCGTATCAACGCCTTCTGGCTCAAAGCGCTCTGAATCAGCCAATTGCCTCCATTCACTACTGAGGTCCAGGTCCTCAATTGAATAGGTGGCAAAATGATCCATCGGATTTACGGCGTAAAAAAGTTGTATTGTCCCGCTGGATTTATGTGCATTGTAAAGGGCGGCAAGGCCGCTTCCTGTTTCGGCGCCAACAAATTCAAAATATCCCTTTGAAGGAAAGGTCTTCAAACGGAGGATACTGGCGAGGTCAGATTTTCGAAATTCAATCCACCTGCGGAAATACTCATGGGTGGCTGGATAGCCAACCTGTCGCTCGTAATCTAAAGCGTTGAGATCGCCACGCTGATAGGTATTACTTATACCCCACTTCGAGCGCATAAAATCCTGACCCGCCGCAAGCATAGGGGTCCCTATACTCATCATCAGTAAACTGACCATTAAGTGAGTCCTTCTTCTATCGAGGGAAGTTGGGTAATGCCCGTTGTGGTCTGCGTTTTCTGTGATGTCATCTATCCAAGCCCGGTCATCATGGGATTCGGTATAGTTGATGGACTGCCAGGGTTTGCCCGACTGTTCGGGAGAACCTTTGAGAAAATACTCCAAGGACTCTCGATCACTTTTTCCAAGGACATACTGTTTCATGAAGTCACGAAAGCCGTCGTTCCAGGAAAGATAATGGCTGTGTTTCAGATCCAAGCCAATATGCCCACGAAAGCTCCAGGGCTCTGAGATCAAAATAGTGTTCGGGTATTTGGCCAAGATGGCAGCTTCAATTTCCTGCAAGGTATCCAATCCAATTAGTTCTGCGAGATCGAATCGAAATCCATCCACACCGTAGAATTCAATTTGGTGAAGCAAGCTTTCGATAATCAATCGTTTAGCCATTGGAGTACCGCTGCGAAAGTCATTCCCACAACCACTCCAATTACTCAGCGTTCCGTCTGCTTTGAGCTCAAAATAATAAAGTTTATCAATACTCTGAAGGTGTGGGGGTTGACCTACATGATTGTAAACAACATCCAGGATAACAGCCAATCCAGTCTCGTGAAGAAGATCCACCAGTTCTTTGAACTCCTCCACCTGCTTGCCTGTAAAAGGGTCAGAGCCGTAACTGCTTTCGGGAGAAAAATAGTTCACGGGCATGTACCCCCAATGATACTCGGCCGGATCTTGCGCATCGTTTTCTGAAATGGGGAGTAGCTCGACTGCATTGACACCCCACTCCTTCAAATAACAGGCGTCAGATTTGATCCAATGAGTCAATCCATTGAATCTCAATCGATCTTGGTCAGATATCTCGATGGGAGCCTTTGCAATTAAATCCCGAACGTGAACCTCGCCAATGATAAGATCGTTGGGTGACGGTGCCTGAAAAGGCCGTGGTTCAGGGTATTGGCTTTTATCAATAACAATTCCGGGCCCCCAACGGTTAACACAGGCCATGGCGTATGGATCCAGCACATTGACTCCAGGATCAAAGTCCAAATTTCTAGCCTTCGAAGGTCCGTTGAGGCGGTACCAATAATAAGCTCCGGTCAGATTTTCATCAATGACGACTTCCCAGACCCCGCCCTCCAAGATAGTCAAATCATGGAAGGAGACAGAACCCCAATCATCAAAACTATCTAGGAGTATCAGCGTTACCGAAGATGCTCGAGGTGCAAAAATACGGAAAAGAGTAAAGTTTTCGAGAGGTACTGCACCGAGGCTGAGCTTTGACCCGATGTTCAGGAAAAATTCTCCTAGGGTTACAGACACCAGGTGTTCTTCTGATCCATCAGAAGCAATCGTCAAAAAATAATCCTTTGATAAACTTGGCGCAATTGAAGTTTCGATGAGAAGCAAATGCCGACCAGACCGATTCAAATCTACATAATAATTAGGATGTCCGTGTTCGCCGTAATAAATGTTCGTAGCGCTAGCCGGAATGCTGAACCAGTGGCCTTCGTTTGAAACGAATTTAAATCCAGTTCCGTTCGAAAAATCAATGTCAGCAAGCGGAACCGATAACTGCAAACCGCCTACATCCGGATTCTCCATCGTTTCCAGACGCCATTTCAAATCTCCGATTGATTTTGCCCAACCGTTGAAATCTCCTACAATAAAGACAGGCTCACCTGTGGCCAACTGGTTATGCGCTAGTAATTGCTGGCTGAGAAAAAAATGAATGCAGTCCCCATCCAAAAAATAGGCACTGCTCTCAGCAAATTTGTAAAATCCGGCGTGTTTAATTTTCAAAGATTTAATGGGACCCGGATCCAACCGAAAATCGGGCATTTCAGGCTCGCTCCAATCCGCCGAGAGTTCTGCAATAATGACTTTCGGAGATTGAAGGACTGCGTTCAGTAAAGCAATGGACGACATTCGATTGGAGGGAAAACAAAACGCTTGGTTCGCCTAGAGCAAGAAACGAAATAAAAAATGATATCGATACACTGAAAAATCTTTCCTCGGAGCACCTTGATAAAATCAAGTATTACGAAAAGTTCTCCAGCACGTAACAAGATTCTTATTTGACCCTGTGGCCAAGATCGCACATTCGATTAATCAAATGTGAATGGCTGAATACTATGCAGTGACCGCAGTAAATTTTTACTGATTCGACGCAAATTTCATTGTTACACCATCATCAGTGCCTATTCAATCGTCTAAGGCAATGCATCTTGCAGTATGTCAACCTCATTTTTCTCGCCGAGTCGGTGGCTCATCACCCTGAGGTTAATTGGATTCTGTACCATATTTTCAATTACTGGATGCAAAGGACCCATGGAGCAAGTCCACTAATAGGCCTGATAGCGTTTCGAAGGTTTAAAATTAAAGCCAGAACAACGTCTCCCTATCCGAAACTGAAACTACGAATAATTTTTCGTGCGCTATATAAACCAATGCAGAAGGTCGGCAAAAATTTTGTTCTTTTGTCCTTTTTGGAGTCGGTGCTTGAATTTATTGCCGTACCGCACTTACTCCCCACCAAATGAAACGAATCCTGGTAGCCATGTCCGGAGGCGTAGACAGTAGTGTAGCGGCCTGCCTTCTACAAAAAGAAGGGTACGAGCTGGAAGGCTGCTACATGAAGATTTGGCTCGAGGAAACAGACGTGTTCGGAGAATGCCCCTGGCAAAAGGATACAGACGATGCGCGTGAGGTCGCAAACCTACTGGGAATTCCTTTTCGAATTGTAAACCTAATAGAGGAGTACCGCGAACGAGTGGTGGACTATATGATTGAGGGATATCGTTCTGGAATTACTCCGAATCCCGATGTCATATGCAATCGGGAGATCAAGTTTGGAGCCTTCCTGGATTATGCCCTGAAAGAAGGTTTCGATGGAATCGCCACGGGCCATTATGTAAAATCCAAAGTCGGTCAACAAAATGAAACCGAGCTTTGGGAGGGTAAAGACAAAAACAAAGACCAAAGCTACTTTCTGGCCCTATTGAATCAATCTCAAGCAAAGCAAGGGCTTTTTCCTCTCGGCAATCTATGCAAACCGGAAATCCGGGTAATAGCGAAGGAAGCGGGTCTCCCAAATGCTGAGAAAAAAGACAGTCAGGGCATCTGCTTTATTGGCAAAATTAAAATCGCCGATTTTCTACAGGAATACATTCCGGATCAACCGGGCGATATTGTGAACTGTGAAGGGAAAGTGCTGGGTCAGCACCAAGGCCTGCATCGATTTACCTTGGGACAACGGAAGGGCATGGGCATACCTTCGAACGCGGACAACGAATTTTATGTCGTAATAGGCAAAGATTACCCGAAAAACGAGTTGATCGTGACTTTCGAACATTCAGATGCACCAAACCTTTACAGCAAAGAAGTCGTGGTTCGCGACTTAGCGTGGATTGCCGATGCAATCTTGGAAGAATCAAACCTCCTGGCAAAACCCCGGTATCGGGATTCGTCACAGACCATCAGAGCAATTCCCGAGGGAAATAAGCTAAGAATCTTTTTCGAAAAACCACAAAGAGCCCTAACGCCCGGCCAGATTGTAGCCCTCTATCAAGGTGAAAGACTCCTTGGCGGAGGCGTCTACGAAACAATCCGTTAATGAATGCGTCTAAATTCATTACCTAAAAATTTTTGTTTCTCAGTAACGGATTCCTCTGTTAGCTCCATATCAGGCGACACAGTGGAAATGGATTCTTTACATCGTGGTTATGCCTTCCTGAACTTTAACATGCTGTTCTGGTGCAAGTTTTCATACTATTACGCATGACAATTCCTTTGAGAACGGCAGTTTCTGCCTCCTGATTGATAGCATTCAAGAGTTCTTTGCTCGTAGGCATTAATTCGTGAATACCCACCCGTCCTTTGTTACAATTAGGACATCCGTCAGAATTGGCGAGTTTGACCTGGCCGTTCCAGCCAATAACTCGATCCAAAATTGCTCCCTCCCGAGGCGTCGGATCCTGAACTTTACCGTAGACCGTAGGTCTTGCATATCTGCCGCATCAGTCTTTGGGCGCAAATACAAACCATTCATGCCGAAATCATGAAAGACTCAATGCCCTTTTCGGTCAAACGCGCAACCGTATTGGGCGAATCATTGGTATGTAAGGTACTGAAAAGCATGTGCCGGTTAGGGTAGCCTCGACCGCAATACCGGCGGTCTCCGTATCCCGTATCTCACTTACGAGAATAATGTCGTGATCTTGCAGAATCCGTCGTCGCAAACGAGCTGTCCATCAGCAGCCAAGTAAACTCATGCTATATTATCTCAATGGGAGGAGGAACCAAGAACCGTTTTTGCATAGCCGGTTGGCACGAACTTACGGAAGACAGGCACAAAGTAAATTTTATAGCATACGATGGTGTGCAACCCGACAACAACGATGATGGCGACGATTAGCTTGCAGACTAAATTTTCATCGTCTGCCGAAGCAATTGGATAAAACCTATCAAGGCAGCCAGGGGTACTTTTGGAAATCCGGCTCCCGTTTTTCAAGGAATGCATTTTTTCCCTCTGAACCTTCCTCATTCATATAGTAAAGCAAGGTTGCATTTCCGGCGAGTTCCTGAATCCCGGCTTGACCATCCAGTGCAGCATTAAAGGCCGATTTCAGACAACGAATGGCCAAAGGGCTTTTTTCCAATATCTCATTTGCCCATTGAACCCCTTCCGCTTCGAGCTCTTCCAAGCGAACAACTTTGTTGACCAAACCCATATTTAAAGCTTCCTGGGCATTGTATTGGCGACACAAATACCAAATTTCACGAGCCTTTTTTTGTCCCACAATACTTGCGAGATAACTGGATCCAAAACCACCGTCAAAACTTCCAACCCTGGGACCAGTCTGTCCGAATATGGCATTCTCGGCAGCCAGGGTCAGGTCACAAACCACGTGTAAAACATGCCCCCCCCCAATAGCATAGCCCGCTACCAATGCGATAACGACCTTCGGCATAGACCGGATAAGTTTTTGAAGGTCAAGCACGTTCAATCGAGGGACTCCTACCTTGTCGATATAGCCCGCTTTTCCGCGGATCCCCTGGTCGCCTCCGGAACAAAATGCATATTTTCCGTCGGTGTTAGGTCCAGCACCGGTGAGCAGTACAACGCCTACTTTTGGATCCTCGCGAGCATCTGAAAATGCATCGTACATCTCAAACACCGTAGTGGGAGTAAAAGCATTGCGTCGATGGGGACGATTGATCGTCACCTTGGCGATGCCATCCATTTTTTCATATATTATATCTTCGTATTCGTTTACGCGTGTCCAGTTCATGAGCAAGAAAGGTTTAATGGTACAAAGTTCATGGGTTGGAAGATTATATCTAAAGGATTCGGCTGATTGTGTGAAACAACTCTTTCCGAAATCTAGAATCTCGTTGACGGTCAGTTTCAATCTCAATTACCCGGATACCCGAATTTGGTAAATTTGAGAGTAATAATTCTAACTCCGAAATTTGTTTCAATTTCTGATAACTACAGCCGGCGCTCTCAACGAGCAACTTGAAATCGACCTCCTGGGGTGTAGCAAAAAATTCTTCATATGGCGGTTCAAATTCAGCAATGGGGAGATGATTAAAAATTCCCCCACCCCGATTATTGATTAACAGAACGGTCAAGTGGCCTTTAAAATGGGATCGAATAAACAGGCCATTTGAATCGTGAAGAAAAGCCAAATCTCCAGTCAGCAGTAAAGCCGGCTTCCCATAGTGCGCCAATCCAAGTGCTGTACTTAAAGTACCATCAATGCCGTTGGCACCACGTGAAGCAAAAACTGAGACTTGGGTATCATTTGGAGGCCAGAAATATTCTACATCCCTGACAGGCATGCTGCTGGCAACGAAAATTGGAGTTCCCGGTGGTATCAAGCTAGCCAAACGATAAGACAAAGTCCCTTCGAATCGGTCCACTTTTTCAGACTCAAAAGTCTCTGATAGCCTTTCGCGCGCCAATTTCTCCGTTTTTAACCATGCATCTACATATTCATGGTTGGCAGTTTCTTGAAAAGTAAAGCAATCAACTGCCTCGTCACCACTAACTTTAAGGACACGAACAGCAGTTTTCGTCGGGTCCAGATTCTTGCCGGTTTTATTGATGTGATAGAGGTCGGCTTTTGCATCGGACAACCAGTTGCGCAACTCCTTACTAGTAGGCAATGGGCCTAAGGCAATTACAGACTCCGGTTTAAGTGCTTCACGTAATTGTTCATTTCTCAATATGAAATCGTAAGTCGTCACGAGTCTACTTTGCAGCGATGCGAAATTGCGCACGGGTGATAGCCCATCCGCGAGAACAGGCCAACCACTTTTCTCGCTCAGGTTGGCGATTGCCTTACAATAAGAACCTGGGGACCTTGGCGATTCCGTTCCACAAATGATAACACCACGAGTGGAAGCTATAATTGAAGGGCCTGGGAGTTTAGAAGGTGCGGCCGTTGGGATTACAACGGACTCAAAAAAGGACTCGTCAATATCGGGACACCCAACCGTCGATCCGTCTTCAACAGGTGGCAAAGGATCCCGAAATGGACAATTTAAATGAACTGGTCCATGCAAGACTTCCTGATAGGAAGAAACGAGCATTCTACGAAGCTGTTCCAGCTCTTCTAAACTTATTGCGGGAAGCGCGAACTCTTCCTGAAAAACCGGATAATTTCCGTACAGTCGAATTTGATTGATGGTCTGACCTGCTCCACAATCACGCAACTCCGGTGGTCTATCGGCGGTTAGAACAAGCAAAGGGACTCTTGCTTCGGAAGCCTCAACAATCGCCGGAAAATAATTAACTGCAGCCGTACCCGAAGTGCATACCAAGGCAACTGGACGGCATTCTTTCTTGGCAATCCCCAATGCAAAAAAGCCCGCCGATCGTTCATCCAAAACCGGAATTGCTTCGATATCCGGATGAGAGGCAAAGGCAACCGTAAGCGGGCTGGAGCGCGAGCCAGGGGAAATGATCACACTCCTTAATCCGCAGCGGACCAACGTTTCAACCAAAACTCCGGACCAGAGTGAATTCGTATTGGCTCGATTGATTCTGATCATGAAGGATTAAAGATACTTCGAATTATCCAACGGTTTTTAGCATTATTTTTTTGTGAGTAAAGATACATATCCTTGGATTGAAAATTACTGTAGAGGATCCTTTCTGAGGTCTCAGCGAGGAATGAAAAGCAGGAAGTTGAAACAAGTTCTCTTCTAACACCCGCTTTCGCTCAAAGAAACAGAGTAAACGAAGAGAGTTATTTCTAATAATGTAAATCAGCTTTCTATCTCGCTGTTTCCGCTGTTTTTTCCTGTTCAAAATTTAAATTTAAATCGCGGCGTTCCATCCAACGCTAACAAGCAGCAGAGGACTAAAGAAAGCCACTCCTACATATTTCTAAACACAATAAATTATTACTGCCATCATCATTTTATGGTCTGAGCATGCGCTAAAATAAAATCTCCCTCAGGGCGTTAAATTTTAAATCGGTTTCCAGCTTTTCGCCGTCGGGATCGGATCCCCGAACAATCCCAGCACCTGAGAACAATCGAATACCGTTGGCCTTGAGAATTCCGGATCGAATCCCCACCACGAATTCTCCATCGCCAAGTGCGTCAAACCAACCAACTGGTCCCGCATAGGGACCACGAACGAAGGATTCATAATCAGTTATATTCTCACAGGCTTTCTGTGTCGGTGACCCTCCAACTGCCGGCGTTGGATGCAATTGATGGATAAGATCAAGAATGTGCACATCCGAAGGAAGCGAAGCTTCAATCGGAGTGAACAAATGCTGAACATTGGGAAGCTTCAGTAAACGAGGATTATCAGGCACCTCTAAAACCAGTCCCAGTTTTTCCAACCGTTTAACAATCGAACTCACGACCCAATTATGCTCTCTCAAGTCCTTGTCGCTACTGAGCAGGGCCGCGCCGTATGAGGCATCTTCGCCAGCAGAATTTCCCCGATTCGTTGATCCTGCAATTGCATCCGCCTTCAATCGACCATCCTTAACACGAATGAGCAGTTCAGGACTTGCGCCCAAAAAAGTACCCTCAATCCCAGCGGAAAACGAAAAAGTATAACAACTGGGAAATTTATTCCTCAATCGTTCCAAAATCACCAATGGATTTGGATTTCCAGAGGCGTCAATATCCAATGCCCTGGCCAAAACGATCTTTTCAAACTCTCCATTTTCAA
>DDZZ01000060.1:0-75884 GCA_002346535.1 Opitutales bacterium UBA2995
TCCGTCAGATGCCATCCCATTCCCGCAAGGACCAATTGAGATAACTTATAATGATATCTCCTTTTCCTACGAGGAGCGACATTCAATCATGGATGGGTTCAATCTGAAGCTTCATTCCGGCAAAGCCACAGCCTTAGTGGGCCATACGGGGGCCGGGAAATCTACCATAGCAAATTTCCTGCTGAGATATTATGATGTTTCTTCCGGATCTGTCATGATAAACGGTATCGATGTCCGCGATCTGGACTTAAATGGCCTTCGATCCTCAATTGGAATCGTTGCCCAGGATCCATTTCTGTTCGATAGCACAATACGCGAAAATTTACTCCTTGCAAAATCGGAGGCTAATGAAGTCGAGCTGTGGCATGCCCTTGAAGGCGCCCACATGAGAAGCTTTGTCGAAAAACTGCCCGAACAAATGGAAACCGTAATTGGAGAACGAGGCATTCGGCTGAGCATGGGAGAGAAACAACGCATTACCATTGCCCGTGTGCTCCTTAAGAATCCAAGCGTAGTAATCCTGGACGAAGCGACCTCCAGCGTAGACACAGAAACGGAACGAAAGATTCAGAATGCCCTGGAAAACCTGATGACAGACAGGACCGTTCTAGTGATTGCTCACCGACTTTCAACTGTCAGAAAGGCGGATCAAATTATTGTATTGAAGGAAGGGAAGGTGACGGAAACCGGCACACACAATTCTCTAATACAAAACAAAGGAGATTACTTTAACTTCTGGCGAATGCAATACGACGTAGTTGACGAACAACTACCTAAGATTGAAGCATAAAAAGAGGCCAATTCATGGTCTCTTTGAAATTTTTAATAAGTTATTTTTTGGCCTTCTTTTTGGCTCTCCACCTCGGTGCTTTCTTTGTGACCTTCTTCGTCGACGGCTTTTTGATCAAACCAAGTTCATTTTTGATATTCTGAATAGAAGGGATTGAAATTCCAAATTGCTTGGCGATTTCCGCGCGTTTCTTTCCAGTTTTCACAGCCTTACCGACGTCTTGTTTTCTTGTTTAATTGCAGACCTAATCCGTGTGCGTTTTCTTCAACCAGACCTTGCAACCTTGCGTGGTCCTCACTTTTTAAAGTTCTGCAATTCGGAAATGAGTGCGGCCGTTGATTCCAATCCCACCTCCTTATGCAAATTGGCTAGCTTCTTTTGCCGTTCGGCCGATACCTGTTTAACACCGGCCGATAAAGGCAATCACTTCTAATAAAATTTGAAATTATTAAATAAAGAAGTCGCTGCTTGAACCCCACGTGCCCCCCGGTTCCAATCAATCGAAACCAGAAACCCCCAAAGCCAATACTCAAAAAAGACAGAAAACCGAACTGAAGCCTAAAAAGAGCAATGCAGAGAAATCGAAGCAACCCAAAGAGAACCCAGAAGCCACCCGATTTTTCGTCTACCGTCAGGATTCGAGAACGCTTACCTCTTTAATAAAATCTGCCAATCTATCCGCAGTTTGCTCGGGCATATGGACAGGAGAAGCCATCACTTTGTCCAACTCGATCTGGCCATTCTGACAAAATCGACCGAACGCTAATACTCCAGTCGGACAGCTGTGAATACAGGCCGAGCACCGCACGCATTCTGGATCTTCCATAGGCATGCCTTTATTGGCAAAGTTCATCACATCAATCCCCTGATGGCAGACTGATGTGCAAACATTGCAGGAAATACATTTTTTCTTATCCGCAAAAATTCGAAACCGGCTAAACCTTGTATAGATGTGCATCAAGGCTGCCAGCGGACAGGCAAAGCGGCACCAAATGCGCCCAGAGTAATGAAAATAAAAGGTGACACCGAGAATCCCGGCCAACCACAAATCGACGAGATATTTATAGTTGGTTAGCGGATACTTAAAAAGAATTCCCTCATAAAAAGTACCTGCAAAACTCGCGGGCCAGATCCATCCAATCACCCTAAGAAACACAAGCAGCAATGCGATAGCGAGGACAGCCTGGCCGACCATATTCAGCTTATTCCAAAAGGGGCCGTGAGGCATTTTTTGGCGATGTGCATCGCCGAGTGTTTCCGCCAAGGCGCCACAACTGCAAACCCACCCGCAGTAAGCACCTTTCCCCCAGCGATAAATAATAAGAGGGATGATCACAAAAGTTTGAATGAAAGACAGGACCAGCCACCCCCATATCGGCTGATCAGTAAATACATTCCAGATAAACAACGGCCATGCTAGGATGAATCCAAAAGCGCGCCAATAGCTGCCATCTGGAAAGAAAGTGTCTCCAATCCATTTTCCAATGCCCGACTCAAAAATCCCGTTTGCCTCCATCCAGGGAAGTATCAGGTAGGGCAGAACAAACAGCGGGATTACCTGGAAGAACATTAACACCAGGGTTTGTCTATGTACATATGGAGTCCCGCGACGCTTTATTCTCCGTATCCCAAATATAACTACGCAAGAACAAAAAGCCAATGAATAATAAAATCCCGGATCTCTCGAAGCATTTACAAGCGCCCCGATCAAGGATTTCGAATCGCCCGGCGGGATGTTGAAGGGGAACCACCCATTGGCTTGAAATTGCCCATAGAGCACCCCTCCGCTCTTCCAGTGAAATAAAAAAAGGCAAAACGCAAAAAACAAAAGAAACCCAGCCCAGGTTTTCGTTCGCCACTTCCCCGCTATTGGGATGCCAGACCGCCTGAAAAATCCGAGTGGCGCTTCCCGACCAGTCATTATGAAGACTTGGTCACTTTCCAAAGCTAGGAGGTCACCACCAGCTTGCTCTATTGCAACTGATTCCTCTGAAATCTTCTTCACGTGACTTCCCATAAGAAGCCGCAAGGATCCAGGAGGATTTTCGCCCCTCAGTTCGGAGTTGGCTACTTTGGAGATTCGTTCCGAACGCGGCGGCGTAATACCCGTAGTGCAGGACCCATCCTTTTCCAGTTCATCTAGTTTTTCCAAGTTTTCGGTTTTGGGTCTCGAAAACTCTTTTTTACGATAGCTCAGGCTTACGTGAGCACCGCAAAAAACCAAGGCTATGGCCGTCTCAAGCGCTGAATCGCCACCACCTACTACTAAAACCTTTTTTCCAACAAAATCCTTAGGATCGTGTAGCCTGTTGTTGACATGATCCAGTTCTTCCCCAGGGACTCCCAACTTACGAAAATTACCGCTCCTACCTATGGCGACAATTACGCGGAGTGATCGAACGGAAGGTTCGGATTCGGAATGAAGTAACAATTCATCACCCTGGCGCTCGATTCTATCCACTCGCAAAGGAGTTGAAGAAACGGCATGGTTCCGTCTTTGCTCATTTAATTCCTCAAGCAAATTTTCCTTAACATCAGCCTTGAATTGAAGCCCCCCTTTGGGAGCCATTCCTATTGGGTAAGTAAAGATCGGTTTGCCTTTGGGAAGGTTGGCAACTGTTGAAAAGTCCTGGATCGATTCAAACAGTTTAAATTCAAGCCCGGCTTTCTTGGCCTCAATTGCAGCAGAAAATCCGGACACTCCGCCTCCGATAATCGCGAGATCAAGAACACCTTCCCGGCCGCGTCTGGAACAAAATTCGGGTTCAGCCAAAATGGCATGGACCGCACGTGCACCGGTATCAGCAGAAAATTTCAGTAAAGGTACCCCTGTTAAATCCCCAACAATTCTTACCCCGGAGATAGAAGTGCGGCCGTCTTCATCTGCGATCGGTAATTTTTCAACAAGGCCGGCCGGCCATTTCGTATGCAGCCAATGGGTGTAACGTCTAAGGAGAGAAAGCATACTAAGCGGGATAGAGGCGTTTTACTCCTCGGTAGCAAAGGACCATCCAATCCTTACAACAAAACCCGATAAATAGATCTACGTCAGGATAAAAATGATCCATATCAGTCAAACTCGTATAGCGTTTCGTCCCTGAGAGGCGGACCACGGAAAACACCGCCTTCCTCCCCACTTTCATCGAACCTTCCCATTGGATCGGCTCCTTCATCTTCATCCCCAAGTAAATCGCCAAGTTGCTCCTCAAGCGCTTCAGGATCATGCCCTTCTTCCAGCTTGCGAACCATCTCTTCCATTTCTCCAGTAAGAGGCTCTCCCGTCATGTCCGCCATTTGACGCATAAGCTTCCCCATTTGCCGCGGATCGGGATTCTCCTCGTCCATACCAGAAACGACACGTTCCATTTCCGCCATTGCAGCCATAATTTTGGGATCATCCATGTCCGGCCCCTCGTTCGGTCCTTCACCAGCCGATTTTTTATCTATGCCGCTAATGGCGAAACCGGAAACCTTTTTAACCATCCTGAAATCAGGGTTGTCCGGACATTTAGGCATTTGGTCCGCCTGTTGAGCAGTTCGAGCGAAGAACTGGTATACCTTGTGGTTTTCGGGACAATAGAACTCGTAGATCGGCATTGCTAGCTAGATTAATTCTTCACCGCCTTCGATTATGTGAGTCAACACTTCGTTCACTTAAACAATTTCATTTAATCAAGCGAAGGCGATGTTCAAATTTTTGACTCTGTACAGGAGAAAGCGGAGGGATCGATTCCGTTGATTCCTTTGAATCATGGCTAAGCAATATTTTCTCCGCTTCGGCCTGTAGTTCCCTCCAACGATCCCAATGAAAATCAGGACCGTGAACGACGCGGCGAAGTAGGCTGATCCATTCCAGCTGCACTCGTTCCACATCGCCTGCAAGTAACCCGGCTTCCTGTTCTATTTTTCCCTGCTGCACTTCAAATCGTACCAGAACTTCCGCTGCACCTTCTCCATAGTCCGGTGGCAACCCCTTCTCCAGATACCCTTGAAATGTGGCATTGCCATAGGTCGCCTGGCAGATACTACCTAATTTGGAACTGAAACTTTCGAAGGCTCCAAAACGGTGGCCTGCCCGAAGGTTTGCCAAATCGAAAACCAATTCCGAAATTTCATAAGAAGGCTCTTCCAAGGCCGAGGCAACCGCCAGGCCCTCCCCATAGTTGAAGTAGCTGAAAATTCTTCCTCTCCTAGTGGGGGTTCCCTTCCAATCAATTAATCCGAGTCTGAACCAGGCTTGGGTGGGTGACAATCCCCCCATGTCGCCCGACTCCTGTTCCAGAACATGCGCCGCAAAGGATCCAATATCCTCGACTGTTCGTTCCCGTTTTGGAGCCCCCAGTAAAAAATTTCCCTGGGCGTCTTTGTTGGCAAATAAGACCGCATCCGAATAATCGATTCGGCCAAACAGAGTGCCGGACCGTTCCACAATCTCGACAAGTTTCCCTCCTCCGGTCATTGCAGGAATCTTGGGCAGAATTATACGCTCAAACGGATCGTAATACCAAAATTTGGAAGGAGAGCGGCCTTTCCTTTTTGTGGATATTTGAATCAGCTTCTTTCGTAACCATTTAGTCAATACAATATCCTTTTTTTCTTCCTCTTTTGACCAACGAGCCAAAGGCACTTCCCTTCCGTATAGTTTGGCGTCAACTTTTTTGAGCAGGCAAATTTGTCCTTCTCCGGCAACCCGGAGTGTTTTCTCAACCGATAAGGCGGGAACCCAGGCCCCATTGAAATAAAGCAAAGCTTCGCCAAGGCGTGTTTTCACCGCAGCCTTTTTTCTTTCCCAAATCCCCTTCTTGTTTTTGAACTCCTCTATCGTTCTTTGTTCTCTTGCAGAACCATGATTCGGATCCATTAGCCGGTTTTTCTCTTTGCGAGCAATAAAACGCTGCAGCCCCAAAGATACCAGCTGCTCGCTGAACAGTCTGTTGGTTAGGTTACGTGCCGCGCTTAGAGGGTCTTTCCCCTTGTCGTGAGCTGCAGCCATCACACCAACAAGGCTTGGCCAATCGACTTGGTTGACCCGGCGCAATTTTAACGCACTGGCCATATGTGCTCGAGGCTTGTCGGGAACCACCAAAGTATAACCACGGGTATCACAACCACGCCGGCCGGCCCGGCCAAACATTTGCAAGAGCTCGTCCGGCCGAATACGGTGGATCCGGTGGCCTACCCGATATTCAGTATCGGCGACAGCTACGGAACGCATCGAAAAATTTATTCCAGAGGCCAAACCCATGGTTGCCACCACAACTCTCAGCTGTCCCGCTTTGGCAAGAGGTTCTATTACACCAGCCCGTTGAAGATAACTCAGGCCACTGTGGTGAAAGGCGATTCGATTTTTAAGTAAGCGGGACAAGGAGCGACCGGCCAACTGCTGCTGTTCCTGAGTAAGTAACAAATGCTCATCCACCGGAAGCTGCTTAGACAACTGTTTAGCAAGCACTTCAGCGGCACTCCTATGTGGAGCAAAAATCAAAAGCGGCCCGAAATTCGCCACCAAAGCTTTGGTAACTATACGTGGCCAGTAACCTCGGATCTTGGAGGGGACTTTTATTTTGAGTTGTTCAATAAAAACTTCCTCTTGCGGGACCGACCGTTGCGTATGTCCCAATAAAACTGCATCCCTACCCAATCGTTTGAACCAGCTTACCAGATCCTGAGGATTGGCCACACTGCCACTCATTAATAGAATCTGGGTTTGGCGAGGTGCCATTGCCAGAGCCAGCTCGTAGTTCACGCCGCGAACGGGATCGGCCAACATCTGGTATTCATCAATCACTAATAATCCAGGCCCTTTGCCGCTAAGGAAGGCTCCCTTTTGGGTTTCTAATGTCGCCACCAAAATGCGAGCCTCCGGATTGTCGACAACATCCCCAGTGCATATTCCCACATCCCAGCCTTTCTCCTGCCATTCCCTAAGTTTGTCATTGGCCAGAGCACGGGTTGGCACAGTGAATACCGCTTGCTTTCTTAAGCCTTGAGATGCAAAGAGTTCAAAAATGAAAGTCTTTCCTGAACCGGTAGGAGCATGCACGACCACATCCCTACCAGCCTTCAAGTGCCGCACAGCATCCTGCTGCCACAAGTCAGGGATCAGAATGTCGGGATTTAAAGTAGATTCCATCGGGAGGGATACTCACTCGTTGCAGGATTTATATTCAGGATCGATCCATATTTCTAGTGAGCCTTGGAAACCTCAAGATTATCCCTTGACCCATTAAGCTTTGGTTCTTTACTCAACCCGATGCACAGTGGGGTGTTTGTTTTTGCAGCCCAAGAGAACAGAAAATGATTATGGCGCATACTGTAGATGGAGAGACCTATGAACATATGGCGGAAGTCATCAACAAGATGGGTATCCACGCACGTCCGGCTGCCATGATTGTAAGAGTTGCCAATAAATACGAAGCGGAAGTCTACGTCGAACGCGACAGTGAACTGGTCAACGGCAAAAGTATTATGGGCCTGATGATGCTGGCGGCCGGCCAAGGATCGAAGCTGAAGTTCATCGCCACGGGCAATGGGGCCGAGCAGGTCCTCGACGACATAGACGAGCTTTTCAAAAACAAGTTCAGTGAGTCTTAGAGTTGTGTTCTTAGTCCAATTTGAAAAAAGACTCCGTGTTTTCTCGGGTAATTTGAGCTAGCTCGTTTTCTTCCAAATCTAGAAGGTTGGCACAATACCTTGCCGTTAATGCTGCGTAAGCAGGTAAACAGGGCTTGCCCCGGAATGGCTCCGGCGCCAGATACGGAGCGTCCGTTTCAACCATCAGGTTGTGCACGCTCTGGGCCAAAGCTGCCTCCCGTACAGAATTAGCATTTTTAAAAGTAATGATGCCGGTAAACGATCCACGACCACCCCGGCTGTTCAATGCGGCTATGGCCTCGGCGTCCTCGACAAAGCAATGAAATACAACTTTGTCCCAATTTATCGAAGCCACATCCAATTCCTCAATACATTCCTCAAATGCCCCGCGAGAGTGAATGACAACCGGGCAATCCAACTCTTTTAGAATATCGAGCTGCGCTCGTAAGGCAGCTTGTTGCATCTGCTTCAATTTTTCGGCCTTTCCCAAATCTTTCTTGGGCAAATGAAAGTTATCGAGCCCAATTTCGCCCAGACCAACCGGGCACGCCTGGGAGGAAGAAAAAAATGAAATAATTCGCTCAACCTGAGACTCCCAATTTTCATCCACATTGCAGGGATGCAGGCCAACAGTGTAATCAATTATTCCAGGATGCTCAGCTGCCAATTGTTCGTAGAGGCCCCAATCGTCCTCATTGGTTCCAATTGTAATGACCCGGTCTACTCCAGCTTCCCGAGCCGATTTCAGAACATCTTCCAGTTCACCTCTATGAAAAAACCGGTCCAGATGGCAGTGGCTGTCTATTATGGAAAACCCCTCGGGCATTACCATTCCGGAAGCTGCAGAAAGTAGAGGCAAGATCAATGAAGAAGGAGATTGAAAGGACATTCGGGAGCACCCGACTAACCGTCAGGCAACAAAACAAACGATCTCTCGACACAAATCCCGGATGGCCATGGAAAACCCTTTGACCTCCCCAAGCAAACGGCTCTTATTAGCGCCTTCCAAAAAATCAGAACTATGGAAAATGTCATCATTGTCGGAACCGGCTGCGCTGGCCTGACAGCTGCGCTCTACACAGCTCGCGCTAACCTCAATCCACTTGTCATTGAAGGAAAACAACCAGGCGGACAGCTAACCACAACCTCGGAAGTTGAAAACTTTCCAGGTTGGCCGGATGGAATTGATGGCTTCTCCCTGATGGACAACTTGCGCAAACAGGCGGCTAGGTTTGGAACCCGCTTTGAAAATAACCTCATTGAGTCGGTGGATTTTTCCGGTCAAACGAAAATCCTGGCGGGAGGAGACAAAACTTATGAAGCCAGGACTGTGATCATTTCAACAGGAGCTTCTCCAAGATTATTGGGATTGGAATCTGAGCAAAAACTCTTCGGCACGGGAGGCGTATCTACCTGTGCAACTTGCGATGGAGCCTTCTATAGAAACATGGATGTAGTCGTCGTCGGCGGTGGAGACTCTGCGTGTGAGGAAGCATTGTTTTTGACGCGGTTTGCTTCGAAAGTATCCCTTATCCATCGCCGGGATGAACTCCGGGCTTCAAAGATCATGGCAGACCGCACATTGGCCAATAAAAAGATCGAAATGTGCTGGAATTCGGTCGTCAGCGAAATCGAAGGGGCAGACGATCACGCTGTATCCGGTGTCACCATTATAAATGTGAAGTCCGGAGAGGAAAAAACCATTCCCTGTAAAGGCGCATTTATTGCAATTGGCCACATCCCCAACACCCAAGCCTTTTCCAATGCAATCCGCACCGACGAAAATGGTTATTTTTTATCGGAAAACGGCAGCCATGTAAAAACCAATGTCGAGGGCGTATATGTCGCAGGAGATTGCATGGACCATGTTTATCGCCAAGCTATTACTGCTGCGGGAATGGGCTGCCAAGCGGCAATTGAGGCCGAACGCTGGCTAGCAGAGCGCGAATAAACAGCAAAAACTAAGGGGGTTTTAAGGAATTCTCCCTATTGGAACTTTTTCTCGTTAATAGGTTGATTTTTAGAATAATTCCAATTCCCTATTGCTATTTAGTCTCATTATCATGGAAATAAAAGCAGAATACATGGAATCTCTGAACGAAGCCTTAAACAAGTTGGGCCTGCGTTCGACACGGCAACGAGAGGTTGTTTATTCAATCGTCGCGGAAGCGAAAGACCACCCCACTGCCGATGAAATTTTTGTCCAATCTCGGCAATTGATGCCCGCAATTTCTTTGGCAACCGTCTATAATTGCCTCGAAACCCTGCTAGAATGCTCCCTCGTTCGCCAGGTGAATTTCGAGCGTGAATCGACACGCTACGAAGCAAATCTGGAACCGCATGCCCATTTTTATAATGATGAGACCGGACAAGTTATGGACGTCCACCTGCCTGAGAACCTATTGGGCCAGCTCAAAAATCTGCTACCGGAGTCAACATTCGTGGCCAGAGTGGAATTAAATTTTCGAGGGCGCTTGCAGGACCAAAGCCAGTCATCAGCAATTAATCCCAATAAAACATGAATGCATTAGAAGTTAACCAATTGAGCGTCAGCATCGACGGTAAGCGGATCCTGAACGAATTTTCGCTCTCATTGCCCAAAGGCGAAGTTCACGCCATTATGGGGCCTAATGGAACGGGAAAATCCACCTTGGCCAAAGCTTTGGCAGGACACGAAAGCTACATGGTTGAATCAGGAACAGCCACCATGGATGGGAAAAATATATTAGATCTGGAAGTGGACGAAATATCACGTGAAGGATTGTTCCTAGCCTTTCAATATCCGATAGAGATCCCGGGTGTCACGATTGCCAATTTTATTCGGGCGGCTCTCAACGCAAGGCAGCCAGAAGGCGAAGATATTGACGCAGTTGCCTATTACAAAGAGCTATATGCTCAAATGGAACGACTCGGAATCGATAAGAAATTTACCAGCCGATCCGTTAACGAAGGGTTCTCAGGAGGTGAGAAGAAGCGTTGCGAAATCTTACAAATGGCGATGCTCAAGCCGGCCTACTGTATTCTTGATGAGACAGACTCGGGTCTCGACATTGATGCTCTAAAAATTGTGGCTGACGGCGTGAACCATATGCGTAGCGAAGACCGCGGCATTCTGGTCATTACTCACTATCAACGACTGCTTAATTACATTGTGCCGGACCGCGTCCACATCCTCTGGGATGGCAGGATTGTCAAAAGCGGAGACAAAAGCCTGGCCCTGGAAGTCGAAGAACGCGGTTACGATTGGATCAAAGAAAGACTAACCGCAGGAGTGGAATCTTAGAGAGGAATTTTGTAATGAGTACACAAGCGGCCATAGATATTGATCGAGAAAAAGGTAACTTTAGTTACGATACCACCTATGATTATGATGCGGGTATCGGCCTGAATGAAGGCGTCGTAAACTACATTGCCGATGTGAAGGGCGAGGATGATTGGGTCCGAGATTTTCGATTAAAAGCTCTCGAAGTTTTCAATTCCAAACCTCTACCAACGAACTGGGCGACTAAAGACCTGGAGAACATTGATTTTGACAAATTCCGTTATTACCTTTCCAAAGGCCAGGAACCAAGCCGTACTTGGGAGGACGTGCCGGATGATGTGAAAGAAACGTTTGAACGCCTGGGAATTCCAGAGCAGGAACGTGCTTTTCTTGCTGGGGTTGAGGCCCAATTTGACAGTGAAGCAGCCTATTCCAGAATGAAGGACGAGTTGGCCAAAGAAGGGGTCATCTTTGTCGGATCAACCGAAGGGCTGAAAGAACACCCCGAAATATTCAAAAAGTTTTTCGGCAAGGTGATTCCGACCGGCGACAACAAGTTCAGTGCGCTCAATAGCTGTGTTTTTTCCGGCGGCAGTTTTATTTATGTGCCTCCCGGAGTGAAAGTCCAACAACCACTGCAAGCCTACTTCCGAATCAACGCGGAGAATTTCGGCCAATTTGAACGGACTCTCATCATCGCCGATGAAGGTGCGGAAGTCACTTACATGGAAGGCTGCACTGCTCCAAAGTTTGAAACAACCACCTTACACTCTGCCGTGGTGGAATTAGTGGCCCTCAAAGGTGCCAAGATCCAATACATCACAGTGCAAAATTGGAGCGCCAATGTTTTCAACCTGGTCACCAAGCGCGGACTGGCAGAAGAAGATGCCGAAATCAAGTGGATCGACTGCAATATTGGCTCGCGGCTTACCATGAAATATCCCGGTGTCATATTAAAGGGTCGCAAAGCTCGAGGAGAAGTCGTCTCCATAGCCCTGGCAGGGGAGGGGCAACACCAAGATACTGGCGCCAAGATGATCCACGCGGCGGACGAGACGACCAGTAATATCATTTCCAAGAGCATCTCCGTGGGCGAAGGTCGATCCACCTACCGCGGGCAGGTCCACATTCCCAAACATTTGCAAGGCTGCCGCAATAATACGGAATGTGATGCCCTATTGATTAATGCCAACAGCAGAACAGACACCTACCCGGCCATTACAGTTCGCGGGGATGACAATTCAGTGCAACATGAAGCCAGCGTTTCAAAAGTGAGCGCGGAGCAAATCTTTTATCTAATGCAACGCGGCTTGAACGAAGGAGAAGCCATGAGCCTAGCGGTAAATGGATTTGTAAACGACTTGGTAAAACAATTCCCCATGGAGTACAGCGTGGAGCTCAAGCGCCTCATCGATCTCGAGATGGAAGGCTCAGTTGGCTAATGAAAGCCTGACAAATAAGTGATGTCATACTCAATGACAGTGAATAAAAAGTCTGAGTTCTTATCGGAGGCAATGTTTGACCACTTCCTTGAACGCCATACAGAATTGCCCAAATGGCTCGTCCGCCAGAAGAAAAAAAGCTGGGCGGAATACCTGGATTTGCCTGCACCAACCCGTAAGATGGAATCCTGGCGCTTTGCCAATGTGAGGGACCTGGGAGTGGATGGGTTCCGCTTGGCCGACCCTGTAAGGGAGCTGGATGCAAATTCACTCATTGAGCAGACGAAATCTATTCAACAAACGGCAGGTAAACTCGTGTTTGGCAACGACGACATACTGGCTGAAGAACCCATTTCAGCAGAATTGAGAAGCAAAGGTGTGCTCTTCGAGCCCCTCCAAAGAGCTTTTACCGACCACTCGGAGATCCTGGAAGAATTTTTTATGGCCCAGGAGTCAGCTTTGGGTTCCGAGAAATTTACCGCATTACACACGGCACTCAATCGTAACGGAACTCTACTTTTTATTCCTAAAAACGTCGAAATTGAACTCCCCATTATCAGCCACTATTGGGCCCAAGGCCAGCAAACAGCAGTATTTCCACATACCTTGGTGATTGCCCGAGACAACAGCAAAGTCACCTTTGTGGACGTCTATCGCTCAGCGGAAGTGGATGCAGCGCAACTGGCCTGCGGGGTAAGCACTGTTTACGCGGATCCTGGAGCAAAGGTTGAATACCACTACATTCAAAATTGGAATGAAGATTCTCTCTCTTTCAACAGGCTTACAACCATTGCACAACGTGATGCCAACATTCGGGCTTATGGATTGAATCTTGGGAGTAAACACGCCCGCAGCGAAGGCCACACTGTTCTCGATGGACCAGGCAGCAAAGCGGAATTGTATTCCTTGGCCGTGGCTCACGCGAACCAGGAAATCGACCAGAGAACCCTGCAGTCACACAATGCTCCAAACGCACGATCCGACCTGCTGTTTAAGAATGCCCTCCAGAATGAATCGAAAACCATTTTTTCAGGCCTGATCAAGGTAGCCGAGGAAGCGCAACTGACTGATGCCTATCAAACGAATCGCAACTTGCTGTTGAGTCCAACCGCAGAGGCCAACTCATTGCCCGGACTGGAGATCTTAGCAAATGATGTCCGGTGCAGTCACGGAGCAACTACGGGTCAGATAGACGAGAACGAACTTTTTTATTTGTTGTCCCGAGGTATCAGCAAGCCAACGGCAGAAACTTTACTCGTTTTCGGATTCTTTGAAGAAGTTCTAGGAAAAATGTCCAACGACGAGTTGGCCGAATTCCACCGGGAACGCGTTCACAGAAAATTTGAACCGGCTTAACTCCTTTGAAAATAACGTAGTCAGAAAATGCCAGAGCAAATTGTTTTGAACCGCGATGTGGAGGCACGGGCTATTCCGGAAGGCAACCTGATAACACTCCCATCAGGCACATCGGTAACAATCACGCAACAGCTGGGTGGGACCTTTACATTGGTGTCCCAATTCGGAATGAGTCGCATTGCCGGCGTGGACGCAGATTCCCTCGGGCAAGACATACCGGATTCCGCCAAGGAAAAGATTCAGGAAGCAGCCGAAGCTGGGCCATTGGAGGATGAATCCATTTGGGGCCAGTTAAAAACCGTCTACGATCCTGAAATTCCAGTGAACATTGTGGACCTAGGGTTGGTATATTCCTGCGATTCCAACGAGCAAAAAGACGGGACCCACAAAGTAAATGTAAAAATGACTCTGACGGCGCCAGGCTGCGGAATGGGACCCGTGATCGCCGATGACGCCCGAAGTAAAATAATGGATCTTCCGGGAGTTTTTGAAGCAGAAGTCGAGATTGTTTGGGATCCCCCCTGGAATCAGGACATGATTTCCGAAGAAGGGAAAATGATTCTTGGGTTGGTGTAAAATCAACCTTGAGATAATTCTACCGATTCCACTGGAATTTTTGCTAATACCGGTTTTCATAGTACTCTATGTCTGAAGAACAGGAATCAAAAGGCCCTACTCCGCTATCGGAAGAGGTACAAAAAAAATTTTTGGAGGAACGGAAGGTGTTTCTCTGGACCGACGTAAACGAAAAGTCCGCCAAGGAGGTCACCGAAAGGCTGCTTTATTTAGAGTGGTGTAAGCCAGGTGAGGAAATCACTTTCTACCTAAACACCCCCGGGGGAAGCATCACTGCGGGCATGGCGATCTTTGATACCATGAAACTGATCACCTCACCGGTAACGGTGGTGGTTACGGCGCTCGCGGCAAGTATGGGGTCTATTTTACTCTGCGGAGCACCCAAAGGGAAGCGTCTGCTTTACCCACATGCCCGCTTACTTATCCACCAACCATTGATCCACGGCCGTTTTCAAGGCCCCGCTGTGGATATCAATATCCAAGCGCTGGAAATGGAGCGCACCCGAGAAGAGTTGAATAAAATCCTGGCCGAAGCCTCTGGCCAAAGCCTGGAAAAGATCACCGAGGATACGGATAGAGATTTTTATATGAATGCTGCAGAAGCCATTGAATACGGCCTGGCTGACGCAGTGGTCGAGGGACTTTAATACCCTAAAATCAATTCTTCTGATTCCAACTCCATGCCATTTACCAGAATGATTACTTTTTCAACATCAATTCTGAAACACTGAACGAGAGATAGGTATCCCAAGATCAGAATCGCACCATTTAGTTTCATCCTCCCTGAAAAATAAATTTACCAAGCCGTATTCCGGCCCAAACTGCGAGTAAGCAGACAAACAGCGAAAGCGTTATATTGGCAAACGCCGCTCCGATTTGCCCGGCCTCAAGTTGCTTGACGGTTTGCATCCCGAAGGTCGAAAAAGTCGTAAAGCCCCCACAAAATCCCAAGACAACAAATGCGCGACTGTTTTGCGACCATTGTGAAGTGACCAACTCGTGTCCAATCACCAGCCCGATTATTAAACATCCAGCAACATTGGCCAGCAAGGTGGCCCACGGAAACTCACTTTTTATTCCAGAACCCAACAGGGCCCTCAAAATGGATCCCAAAGCTCCACCGAAACCAATCCAAAATAAGGCAGTCCAGCTCATAACCATTAATTCGGATTCGTAATTCGATTTAGCGTCTCGTGGTACGTCAGTATCCCATTGGCAATTGCTTCGGCGAGTTGGATTCGCTGACTGATCGTTTTGATACGGCGTGCCTCTTCATAATTACTAAAAAATCCACCCTCAACCAAAATGCCCGGGCATTGCAGATCGATCATCATAGAAAAGCGCGCCCTTTTAAGTCCGCGATCGACCCAACCCATAGTTTTGATTAACTGACGCTGCACATAGAATCCAACCAGCGTACTCCAAGCATCATGGGCATTTGGAGGAAACAGTTTCTTGTCTTCGTCGATCAACCGGCTACGCGCAGTCGAAGGCTGGTTTCGAGGGGTAAAAGTGTAAGTTTCGATCCCTTTGACTGATCTTGATTGGACGGAATTAAAATGAAGACATACAAAAAGATCGGCTTTAACTTTATTGGCAAAAAAAGCTCGGTTTTGATTCTCGACCGTACGGTCAGATTCACGGGTCAGAAAGACCCGGTAACCACGCCGCTCCAACAATGTCTTCAGTCGAAAAGCAAGGTCCAAGGTGAAATCTTTCTCAAGCATCCCGAGGCTTTTGTTAATACACCCCGGGTTTTTACCCCCGTGCCCCGGATCTATAACAATCGTTCTCAGTTTCCTATTTCCGGTAAACACTTGAGGCGTCAACAAAGGCTTTACGGTTTTATGGTAGTCCTGAGTTGATAAATATAACTGGCCGCTATGCAAAGCAACTGCGTATCCGAGATAGATCTTGTAATTGTTCAACAGCAAGAGCCGGCTATCCTTTTTGAATCGAACCCTCGTCCAGCGACTGTAGAGAACTCCTTCCTGGTTGTCCTTGGAAAGCTGATACTTCATGTCCAATTGGCCCGCCACTTTTTCCAGACGGATGTAGGGCTTCTTGAACAAAGTAGCATCCGGTCGAGGTAGCGATGGATCAGCCCTCAGCAACGAGAATGCCGAAAGAAATAAAGCCAATTGAATTGCCGAAAGCAGAAAAATGAACGGACGCGCAGTTGTATCCATTGAATCAGGCTACAACAACCGGAGTTTAACCCTCCTTGTCTTCGCTGTGGACCATGTTAAATTTGAAGACACGATCCTTTTCCGGCAGAGGCGAAATCATTGTGCTAATAATACGGCCCGACAATTTCGGCTCAATATCCTTGTGGCCAATGTGTTGGAGTTCCTCAATGGCCCGATTGATTGTTTCAAACCCAAGGTCTTTGTGTTCGTTTTCACGGCCTCTGAACATCAGGGAAAGCTTCACTTTGTTGCCCTTACCTAGAAATTCTTCGGCATGTTTGATTTTAAACATGAAGTCATGTTCCTCGATGCGTACGCGAAACTTCACTTCTTTGACTTTACCGGATACGGCCTTCTTTTGCTTGGACTCTTTTTCCTTTTTTGCTTGCTCGTACATGTATTTCCCAAAATCGAGAATACGGCAAACGGGCGGTCGGGCACTTGAAGATATTTCGACCAAATCCAGGCCAAGTTTCTTGGCAATCTCTAACGCCTTCGCAGGCGGCATAATGCCGATCTGTTTTGAATTGGGGCCAATGACCCGAATCTCACGGGCACGGATTCTGTCATTTTTCCGAATACGCGGAACGTATTTCCTTCTGGGACGGGAGCCTCTTTTTGGCATTAAGCGATAGCCTTGGTTAAATTAAGCAAGAATCCGGTATCAATTCGGGGGCGATTTATAAAAAGTAGCATAACAATCCCACCAGCCATCAGCTGTTTAGTGTGGGCCTTTTGTCAAACTTTGATACCATGTTGTTTTCCGTTGTTTCAGTCACCAATTGGAAAAGTACATTGAATTCAAGCAGGAATAATACGGTTTGCAAGCGCATTCACTTTAGCTCAAAAACTGAAACTTTCCCCGCAGGAACAGCTGGATTTGGCATTGGGATTTTCGAATTTAAATCCTCCAGCTACTAAAGCCTTGGAATAGTCGAGTGTAGTCCCACGCAAATAAAGGGCGCTTTTTGAATCCACAATTACCTGGGCTCCGGAGGTTTCGACCAGAATGTCTCCTCGTTTCAATTTATTGACAAATTTCAATTTGTAACTGAGCCCGTTGCAGCCACCTCCGGAAATTTTTACCCGCAGAACACTGTTTTCTGCTTCCTTGTCTAAAAGGGTATTAATTTTTTCAGCCGCCGGGTCGGTGACATGAATCAATCGGTCATTTCCAAATCGGACGCCTTCTGGGAGGGTTTCAATCATACAACAGCACCAATGTACGCATTTCTGACCAGAATCAAGTGGATTTCAGGACTTTATCCGAGCCTGACAAAAACTCAAATAACTGCCAAGCAACCTCAACGGAACGCGAGAAACTGGTGCAACGAGCTTTTCCGGTACCGGCAATAGAGAACCCGGTACCATGACCCGGACTCGTGCGGATAAAGGGCAATCCGAGCCCGACGTTGACGGCCTCATCAAATTCGAGCGTCTTAACAGGAATCAATCCCTGGTCATGATAGAGGGCAACAACGACGTCGAATTTACCTCTCCTGGCACCCCAAAATAGTGAATCTGCTGGGAGCGCGCTTGAAACGCCGGGAAATTTGTTACGCAAGTCATCAAGAAGCGGATCAATCCATTCAAGCTCGTCCTGTCCAAGCAGGCCATTTTCACCAGCATGAGGGTTCAATCCGCAGACGGCTATACGAGGAGAATTTGCACCACTGGCCCGAGCCAGGAAATCAGCCTGAGAAACGGCTCGAATCAGTTTTACCGGGCTCAAATCTTCAAAGACACCATGCAGAGGCACATGCCAAGTAGCCAATACGACCTTCAGCTGTTTGCCGGCAAACCCCATAACAGGTACACCGCTCCACTGCTCGGCAAAAAATTCGGTCTGGCCAGGGTGGTTGAATCCATTTTCCCGCAAAAGCTCTTTGCTTACGGGTCCAGTAACTACTCCGCAATATTTTCCATCCAAGCAACCTTGTGCTGCCTTCATCATAGCATCGATAGCAATCAGGCTGCCACAGCGTTCAGGTTTCCCGGGAATGGCACGATAGTTGGAAAGCCCGAGGCTCTGCCCCCCGTAGCCCAAAGACCGAAGTTCGCCCATCCAGTTCTCGGGCCCCAAAAAAACATAGGAGTTTTTTTCCCCGCGGTTTGCCTTAGCCCAATCTATAATTACCTCAGGGCCGACTCCAGCAGGATCGCCACAGGTGACCGCTAATGGTAAATCACTGCGATAAGTCCTTTTTTCTGACCGACCTTGGCTCACTTGAATAACTCCATTTGTGGGTTTCCCAATAAATCGTAATTTTTAAGGATACGAAGAACCTGCAATATTTCTGACTTCTGGTAGTTCCGGTTTATTTCAATCTTCGCCAAAATGTCCAGCAACATTGAACGAAAGGATATGATACCATCGACCCCTTTTTCTTGCAGTAGCTGCATGCTTTGCTCCCGATAGGGATTCTCAGTTGGCAATCCGGGAAGAACCAGGATTTTGAGCAAATCGCTATCTTTACCCTCATCTCCTTCGGCAGAACCTTTCGTGTCGTCGAAAAACAAGTCGCTCACTTTTTTAACCACTGTCTTCTCCAAAAACCTGAAAATCTCCGGACTGCTTTTCAGCATGGAAGGCGTAAACCGAAGAGTATGCCATCCTTTGACAACTACAACGGCCTTGTGGATATAGGCCAGTTCGCTTGAAAAGAGCATGAAGTCAGGCTTTCGGGAATTGGGCTGATAAGACGGGTTATACACGAGCAAGTCGACTTCCTCATCCGTGGTCTTCTTGCGGGATTGCACCTGGTATTTACGCAACTGGCGAACCAGGTAGCCATTCTGCTCGAAATACTCACGTACAATGCTCTCATCTATAGAGGACATACAAAAATCCTAATTTCAATTATCCCAACAAGGCCAACACAAAAACGAACACGCTCTGTATGGGGAATCCCCCTACTCAACGGCCCCAAATCCAAGAAGAATCTCGCGAATTAATTTGTCTTCCACTTCGGGAATAGTATAAGCCTGACCCAGCTTCTGCAAACCTACAAAACGCAACGTGCCGCGCGTCACTTTTTTATCGCGTCGCATGGCATTAACAAGATCGGGAATTGGGATTGGTTGGCGCAACAAATCGGGCAACGCATAACGTCGGACCATCCCGCGAACCCGGACCACATCCTGTTCTTGAATATTCCCCAGCCGCTCGGACAGATCGGCCGCCATTACAAGCCCGAGCCCGATAGCTTCGCCATGCAGGTATTCACCATAGCCGGCCGCATTCTCAATGGCATGCCCAAAAGTATGCCCCAAGTTTAACAGCGCCCTACCGTCGGATGCAACTTGTTCTCTCTCATCAGCCCCCACTACAGTTGCCTTTATTTCGCAATTGCGCCGGATAATTCCAGGTAACTCAGGATGTCCAGGATGCAATTGATCCAGTTGCTCAAGCATTTCGAATAGCGGTAAGTCGTAAAGCAACCCGTGTTTGATGACTTCCGCCATGCCGGAATTAAAATCTCTTTCAGGTAACGTAGTTAAAAACCGGGTACTCGAAAACACGGCACGAGGTTGAAAGAAGCCACCCACGAGGTTTTTACCCGCGGCGATGTTGATTCCCGTTTTTCCACCAACGGAACTATCCACCATGGATAACAACGTTGTAGGAACTTGGTAATAATCGATTCCGCGAAGATAACTCGCGGCGGCAAAACCACCCAAATCTCCTGCAACGCCACCTCCTACAACAAAAAGGCAGCAACTTCGGTCAATTGCATTTTCAGCCAGAAAGTCGTACACGGAAGATAATTGGGCAAGACTCTTTGAAGTTTCTCCCGCGGGTAATATAAAGACAGGCCCCAGATCCTGTAGATAAGCCATAAACGAAGGTTGCCTGGAAGAAAACCCGGCATCGACCACGAACGCGCAACGACGATTTTCGGACAGCAAATCAGACGTAGTTTGTAATATTCCTTCCTCGACATTTTCCCCAATCCAGATCGGGTAACTCCGGTCGCCAAGCTCGACCTCAACGCTTGCTTCGAACCAGCTCATTCGGCCACCTTTTGTTGCAATCCAAACACTGCGGAAATGTAATTCTCCACTGTGAAAGGCTGGAGATCGTCGGGCTGCTCGCCAAATCCCACAAAATAAATAGGGATACCTAACTCACGGTAAATTCCAACTAATGCCCCGCCACGGCTGGTCCCGTCGAGTTTGGTAATAACAAGCCCGGTAAGATGAATCGCTTTATGAAAGCTTCGGGCCTGCTCAATAGAGTTCGACCCAATACTGCCATCCACCACCAACCAACGATGGTGGGGTGCAAATGCATCATTTTTCGCGACTACGCGAATAATTTTTCCCAATTCAGCCATGAGGTGCCCCTTATTGTGCAGCCTTCCGGCCGTATCCAAAATAAGTAAATTGCGTCCGCGGCTTTCTGCGGCCTGATAAGCATCGAAAGCGACAGATGCGGCATCGGCGCCGTGTTTGCTGGCAACTAAATCGAGGCTGAGTCGATCCGACCACAGCCGGAGTTGCTCATTGGCTGCCGCTCGGAAGGTGTCACACGCAGCCAACAACACAAATCGCCCTTCGCCTTGATAACGATGCCCCAATTTTGCTGTAGTGGTCGTTTTCCCAGATCCGTTTACTCCTAGTAGCATGATTACCTCGGGACCATCGGGCTTGGACTGAAGCTGCCCCTCAGATCCTTCCAATACACGACGGAGAACACTGGCTCCAATTTCAGCCGCATCCATCCCGCGTAATCTTTTATCCTGCTTAAAGGAATCCTGGATCTCCTCCATAATCTCTTCGGCAGTTTCAACACCAAAGTCTGCTCCATAAAGTGCTTCTTCCAGCGCCTCAAGAGAACCTTTATCGAGCTGATTGGTTCCAAATATTCCTCCTACAGCACCAAAAAGGGATTGGGTAGTCCGGGCTAAGCCAGATTTGAATTTCTTGATTAATCCAAACATTTTTTGGTAAGGCGGGTCACAGATCGCTGGCCTGTCGCAGCGGACGTTGAATTGTGCCTTTCATCTTATCCAAGATACCGTTTATGAATCGCTTAGAATCAGGGCCTGAGAACTGCTTACTCAGGTCTATCGCCTCGTTAATCGACACAATGGGCGGAATATCCAGACGTTTGAGCAACTCGTATATTGCGAGCCTCAGAATGGTAAGGTCCATTTTGGCGATACGGTCAAAATCCCAATTTTCAGCATAAGCTTTAATCTCCACATCCAACTCCTCCAGGTTATCGAGAACTCCGTAAATGAGCTCTTCGGCAAATGCGTAATAATCACGGGCCTGTTCCTTGTCGGTGTAAAATAGAGTGAGTTGGCTTGCGACATCGTCCGGTGGATTAATGGCACAGGCATATAGGAATTGCAGCGCGGCAATTCTGTTTTCACGTCGTTTAGGCGTTTTGCTCATCTATAAAAATATGCTCCTTTTTCAACAATGCCATCTGAAGGGCCGCCTCACCGAATTCAAGCCCACGGTTGATTTCACCTTTCGTTCTTTCAATAGCTTGTTCAACTGTATCCGCCACTACAATACCGTTTATGACTGGCGTCATTTCGTTGAGAGAAATCATTTGCAATCCATCGGATGCACTTTGGGCCACAATTTCGAAATGTACAGTACCGCCACGCAAGAGCACTCCTAATGCGATGCAGCAATCGAAACTACCAGTGCTAGCTAGCATTTGGATCCCCCAGGGTATTTCATTGGAGCCGGGAACACGCATTACGTGTATTTTTTCTTTCAATACGCCAGATTCCTTTAAGGTTTTAAGGGTATTTTCCAGGAGGGCGTCAACCGCCTCGGGATTAAACCGGGAACAGACTATTCCGAAGGAATATGGGCTTCCGTTTACAGGATCATACTCTGGCTTAAACGTGCTCATAATCGGAAAGGGATGTTTTAAGCGCGAAAGTTCAAGGGCACTTGTTCTACAATTTCAAGGTTGTACCCTTCAAGCGCGACTACTTTTCTGGGCGCGCTTGAAAGAAGCCGGATTTTGTTGAGCCCCAAAGAAACGAGGATTTGGGCGCCGATCCCGTAATCGCGAAATCCCATGGGAGATGCTCGTACTTTGCCTTCATCCAAATCAAGGCCCCCCTGGGCCTGCTCCATGTACAGCACTACACCGCTATCTTCATCGGCAAGTTGGCTGAAGGCTGCCTTGAGGTTTCTATGACCATCGCCCTCATCAGACCTGAAAACGTCCTCAAGCAAATTTTCACTTTGCACCCGGACCAAGATTGGTTTCTTGGTCAAAGTTCCTTTGACAAATGCCATATGATGCCGCCCGTCCACCAGACTCTTGAATACATGTAGTTCAAAGCTTCCATAGGACGAATTGAAAGGCCTTTGAGCCACTTTTTCAACCAGTTGATCTCGCTGGTGCCGGTATTCAATAAGGGATGCTATGGAAATCAACGGCAGATTGAAGCGCCCCTTAAATTCCACAAGTTCGGGTAGGCGGGCCATAGTTCCATCTTCGTTAACCAACTCGCACAAAACACCAGCTGGGAAAAGTCCGGCAAGCTGGGCAAGATCCACTGCTGCCTCTGTGTGTCCACTGCGTTCAAGCACGCCACCTTGCCGAGACCTTAAGGGAAAGACGTGCCCAGGCTGAACGAGCTGCTCAGACAGGGTCTTTGAACTACCCAGCAACCGTATTGTTTCAGCGCGGTCGAAAGCACTGATCCCTGTTGTAATTCCATCAGCCGCATCGACAGATACTGTGTAATCCGTTTTATAGGATTCACGGTTGTAGGGAACCATTGGGTTCAAGCCCAGACGCTTGAGCTGGTGCTCTGCACAAGGAACACAAACAACTCCGCTGCAGTATCGGATCATCATATTAACCAGCTCTGGAGTCGCCTTTTCAGCCGCGAAGATAAGATCGCCTTCGTTTTCGCGATTTTCGTCGTCCGTGACGATCACCATCTTCCCGTCAGCAATTGCTGCTATCGCATCTTCGACGGGATCGAAGGCATCCTGATATAGAGTGGGCATGATAGAGTCTATTTGGCCCCAGACTCTTCACTATATGAATCATAAGGCCAGTACAAACATTTAGAAGTTGTTTTCAAAAAGTCTCCATCCATAACAGGGTTCGTTGATAGTAACAAAGGCTCGACTTATCCCATTCTCGATCACTTGCCAGAGATGTACGAGGCGCTGCTCGATGGTTTTCAATACATGCGGGTCATCCACAAATGGAAGTTCTTTGGAGCGGTTGATTACCATGAAAGATTCTTGGTAGTTTAACTGAAGCACTCGATTCAAGTGTTTCCCAAGACCTGTTAGACAAAGGCGGAAAAGGGGAAGCACTTAATTGCAGTGCCTCATAAAGACGATAGTTGATAGAATTCAGGGGTTAATCTCCTAATACATACTCTCTCAGCTCAACTTTAAAACTCCCAACGCTTACAGAACTGCTCATTTTAACGATCAATTTATGGTTATCGTTAGAAAACCAGATATCCATGTGGGAATCTTTGCTTTTACTAAAAACGCCACCGAGGTCCTTTACATCCGGTCGAACACGCAAACAATCGAATTTTCCAGCCTTAACTTTGATCCTTTCCTCCTCCAAAACATCGATATCGGTTATTCGACTTTTTCTGCCATCCGTAACTGGAACGCTGATTCGTTTCCCTAGGGTAAACTCGCGCAGCCGGAATGCGAAAATCACGGAGAACGGATCGTGCGTTCCTTCTGAAATATCAATTGATGGATTTAATTCACCAAAATTTGCATACTGCGCCTTGCGAGAATCCCAATCAAAATCGACAACGATTTCCCGCTTTCGACTCCCCTCGCGTTGACTTTTTACATAGTGTAGCGATTGGGAAACTTCGGCATCGGTATAACTCTCAATCCTGTTTCGTACCCTGTAAATGGCATCGGCCCATGAAGTGGTCTTGACCAATAAGATGAATTTCAGGTCGCCCGGACCATCATCTCCAGCCTGTTCAACGATCACCTCCGCCTCACCGACCTTTAAAAACCCCCACTTAATGTCGTAATAAAAGTGGTCCCCAACGTTAAAAGGACGATCGCTCCCAGCCTCAGCTGTCAACCAGTTGGGAAGCAGAAGCACTACACTCAAAATCAACGGCAACATTCGGGCCTTGTCGTCAGGGAAATGAAGAACGAGCCTCGTATTGGGAAATTTCATTGGGGGCAATTGATTACTATGGATTCGCTGAGTTCATGCTGGAGAATGGCAATCAGGAAATCGTTACCTGCTTGAGGTTCCACACCTCCTCAGCATACTGATGAATGGTTCTGTCGGAAGAGAATTTTCCCACGCGCGCTGTATTCATAATCGCCATACGAGCCCAAGCCTTTTTATTGTGGAAAACTGCGTCCACTTCCTTCTGTTTATTCACATAAGATTCATAATCAGCCAGGACGAGAAATGGGTCACCGCCATCCAGAAGTGAATGCCTCAGAGAGGCGAGAACGCCCGGTTCTTCGGGTGTAAATGAATCGCTGCCCAGCCAGTCGACCACATTTCGAAGCTCTTCGTTTTTGTAATAAAAATCATAGGGATTGTAACCTTTTTTTCGAATGGCTTCCGCCTGCTCCACGGTCAAGCCAAAGATGAAAATGTTGTCATCACCCACTTCTTCGCGAATCTCTACATTGGCTCCATCCAGCGTACCTATGGTTAAAGCACCATTCAGAGCCAATTTCATATTGCCCGTTCCGGAAGCTTCTTTACCGGCGGTTGAAATTTGTTCGGAAAGATCCGCGGCAGGAATAATCTTCTCGCTGAGCGAAACGCCATAATTGGGCATAAAAACCACCTTGATCCGATCTTTCACTCGGGGATCGTTGTTGATCACTACTCCAACGGAATTAATGGCTTTGATAATGGTCTTGGCCAGATAATAGCCCGGTGCAGCTTTGGCCCCGAAAATAAAGACGCGGGGAACCATGTCGTAATCGGGATTATGTAGTATTCGGTAGTAAAGCGAAAGGATATGCAGAAGGTTCAAGTGCTGGCGTTTGTACTCGTGCAGGCGTTTGATTTGCACATCGAACATCGCGTCCGCGCTTACTTCAATATGGCATAGTTTCTTGATAATGGCTGACAATTCAGCTTTGTTTGCCTGCTTGATTTCCATAAAGCGCGCCTGGAAATCCTCATCTTCTGCAAAAGGCTCGAGCTTGTGCAAACGATCGAGGTCAAGCGGCCAGTCCTGACCAATCTTTTCGGAAATCAAATCGGAGAGTCCAGGATTGCAGGCCAACAGCCAGCGCCGCGGCGTGATGCCGTTGGTCTTATTATTGAACCGCTCGGGATACAGTTCGAAAAAATCCTTAAGTAAATGCTTCTTGAGCAACTCGGTGTGAAGGCCCGCCACTCCATTGGTACTATGGCTGCCGACCACGGAGAGATGGGCCATGCGCACCATTTTTGGTTCGCCCTCCTCAATGATGGAAAGTGCTATTTTTTTGGCATCACTGTTGGGCCATTTTGATTCAACTATACTGTCAAGAAACAATTGGTTGATTTCGTAGATAAGCTCAAGATGGCGGGGCAACACCTTTTCAAGTAAAGGCACGCTCCATTTCTCCAGGGCCTCCGGAAGAAGTGTGTGGTTCGTGTAACCAAAGACTTTGATGATTATTTCCCAGGCATTCTCCCACTCCATTGTCTCCTCGTCTACGAAGATTCGAAGAAGCTCGACAATAGCCAAAGCCGGATGAGTGTCATTTAGCTGGATGGCCGCCTTGTCGGCAAATTCATCCCAGCCGGCATGACTTAGTTTATAACGACGGATGATGTCGCGCAAAGAACAGCAAACGAAAAAATACTGTTGAACCAAGCGAAGCTCCTTCCCGCTTTCGGTAGCATCGTTGGGGTAAAGTACTTTAGAGATCGTTTCACTAACGGCTTTTTCCTGGACCGCCTCCACGTATCCACCCTGATTAAAAGTATCTAGATCAAATTCTTCTGAAGACTTGCAGGCCCAAAGCCGAAGAAAATTCACCGTGCCGGCGCCGTAACCACAAATGGGAATATCATAGGGGACTCCAACCATAACCTGGGTCTGAACCCACATCGGCTCCGGATTACCGAAAGAATCAAAGTGTGTTTCTACCCGACCGTAAAGATGGACTTCGTTGGAGTATTCCGGACGCACCACCTCCCAGGGATTGGCAAACTGAAGCCAATTGTCCGGGTGTTCTATCTGATGCCCCATTACAAACTCCTGCCGAAATAGTCCATACTCGTAGTGAATGCCATATCCAACGGCGGGATAATCTAGGCTGGCTAAAGAATCCAAAAAACAGGCAGCCAGGCGTCCTAGCCCACCATTTCCCAATCCCATATCCGGTTCCTCTTCCCGAATCTCAGCGAGATCGAATCCCAAACTTTCCAAAGCCTGCCGCGCTTGCTCCTCCAAGCCGGTGTTAAACAAATTGTTGTTCAATAAGCGTCCCATCAAATATTCAAGAGACAAATAGTAAACCCGCCGGACATCTTGCGCGTAATGGGTTTCCTGGGTGGTAATCATGCGCTCAAGAATCCGATCTCGCACAGCCATACAGGTCGAGACCCAATAGTCTCGGCTGGTCGCGCTGTTCATATCCCGAGCAAGTGTGCGCTTCAGATGATTCATGATCGAGGTCTTCATACCCTCGACAGTGTCATCAGTATTGAAATGGAAGCCGGTCTTCGATTTTGGGCTTTTAGCTTTGGGGCTGCTAACGCTCATAAAATTTTTTGATAGGATATTGTTGATAATTGACCGGTATCCGATGCATCGAATCCGGCTATCTATCAAAAATGCCTTTCATAAGGAGCCAGAGATCGATGAGCATCACCAAAAACAGTTATTTCAGGGTTAGCAAGAATTTGAAAAGCTCTGAATCCTTGAGATTCCAACTATTTCATCAACCGTCGCTCCAACTCATTCCTGCCAATTTCGAAATAGGTGGGCTTGCCCAAAGGACTAATCAATGGATTCTGGCACTTAAACAGCCAGGAAACGAGGGAAATCATTTCCTTGTCCGAAACGGAATCGTCCAAGCGAACCGCCCTGCTGCAAGCGAGACGGGCAACTTGATCGAACGCTTCAATGGGTTTTTCTTGGTTTAATTTACCCTCCTTCATAAGCCCAACAAGATCCTCGACAAACCGTTCAGCATCATCCGGTGAGATCCATGCCGGAACGGATTCAATCCTGAAAAAATTGCGCCCAAATTCCGTAATTTTGAATCCGTTCTCGTTGAGAAAATCCAGGTGATCGAGTAAATGGGCGGATCCCAGCGAATCCATTTCGATTGGCACGGGAATTAGCAGCTGCTGAGCGGCCACCTTTTTTTTTCGGTATTGTGATTCAAGTTTTTCATATAGAATGCGCTGGTGAGCGGCGCGGCGATCGAGAACAACAATTCCACTCGATGAATCGAAGACCGCCAATCCCCGCTGAACGTGTCCTATGAATTTCCAGCCAGTCTCCCAATCGGAAGGAGCCGAATTCTTTCTAGTTTCCTTGGACTCAAAGGCATTGGCTGGTGAACCAACCTTTACTCGTTGCGAGGCCGTCGTGGCAATGGATTGGGGATTGGGAAGAGGGCCAGCATAGGCAGCCGGGGACATTTCGACCGGATTGGCCACACAAGGTGCCCCAGCAGGCGACTGACCTACAACCTCCGTAGGCTTGGTGGCCTCAGTGGAACCACGCAATTTATCTAAAAGGCTTCGGATGATGAATCCCCTGACTCGTGCATCATCCCGGAACCGAATTTCCCGTTTAGACGGATGCACATTTACATCAACTGCTCCAGGATCCAATTCAAGGAAAAGGAACACCACTGGATAACGGCCACGTGGCAAATAAGCATGATACGATTCCAATAAAGCATGGTTTAATGTCAGGCTGGAGACTGGTCGATTATTGACCAAGGTGATCATTTCGTGCCGGGTAGATCTCCCGCGCCCCGGGAGGCTTACCAAGCCGGACAATCGGTAATCGCCTTCCACCTTCTGGATAGGGATCAAATTACCGGCCAGTTTTATTCCAAAAACCTCCTGAACGCGGTCCTTCAACGAAGGACAAGCTGGAGAATTGAAAAGGAGGCGTCCGTTTTCCAGCAAGGTAAAAGCCGTCCCGGGATTTGCGACCGCATACACTTTGGTCAATTGAATGATGTGCGCCGCCTCGGTGTTGTCAGCTTTCAGGAATTTGCGGCGAGCGGGAACTGAATTGAAAAGGTGATGTACTTCAATCCGCGTTCCGGAAGGAATACCGCAATCTTTCACGTGCAGGAGTTTCCCGCCATTTAACAAAAGCTCAGTTCCAATGTCTTCAGTTTCCCGCCGGGTTCTCAGTTGGAAGCGGGACACACTGGCAATAGAAGGGAGCGCCTCGCCTCGAAAGCCGTAAGTCCCGATTCTCAGAAGGTCATCGGCCTGCCGAATCTTGCTGGTCGCATGCCTTTCGATGGATAGAATGGCCTGATCTCGGTCCATGCCCGAACCATTGTCCTCGATGCGGATGTAAGAACGTCCACCATTTCTAAACTCAATTTCCACCCCGGTCGCCCCGGCATCGAGGCTGTTTTCCAAGAGTTCCTTTACAACAGCTACAGGCCTTTCAATCACTTCGCCGGCGGCGATTTGATTGGCGACTTGATCGGGAAGTGCTCGGATGTTGGGCATGGTAAACAAAGATGAAAAATCCCGCCTCGAAACGAAAGCATTTTTCGATATTTCCTACTTTGAATACATCGGGAAATAGAAACAAAGCGGAAAATCGCTAACCAAGCATTTATATACAACTCAATTACCCCCAAATAGACTCCTCAAATCAGCCTATCGCAATAAGCAGCACCTCTCATGAATAATCTATCGAAATCAACTCCCGAAGACCTACCCGGTAAAGACATGGCTTTTGGCCTCAAACAATGCCTGGGAAATACGGGCCTGTTATATTCACTACTTCAAAGTTTCTGGAAGGATTACCACGGCCTGAATAAAACACTTCTCAAATTAAACGGGCTCCCCGAAGAATAAAAATGCCTCCTTCAGTCATTTCAAGGCGCAGCAATTAATTTGGGCATGGAGGAACTCGCGGCCATTAGGAAATTAAAACCTGCCTGAACGATACCGAAACGGTTTTAGAGGTTTTACACCGCCGTTTTAAGGAAGAACTGGCAAAAATCTGCAGGTCTATCCAGTCTCTGGACCGTCCAATCGAAACCTAATCCATCAGCAAGCGATTCATTCACTTGCAGTTACGGCGCTTTTTATGAAGGGTCGTAGTTTCTATCCTTATGCCCAATCATCTGATCAACGAAAAGAGCCTGTACCTCAGGCAGCATGCAAATAACCCTGTCGACTGGTACCCTTGGGGCGAAGAGGCCTTGGCTAAAGCCAAAGAAGAAGACAAGCCTCTGCTGATCAGCATCGGCTATTCGTCCTGCCATTGGTGCCATGTGATGGAGCATGAATCCTTTGAGGATGAATACATAGCGGGTCTGATGAATGAACATTTCGTATGCATCAAAGTGGACCGGGAGGAGAGACCTGACATCGACCAGATTTACATGGAAGCCGTGCAGATGATCGCTCAGCACGGCGGTTGGCCCCTCAATGTTTTTTGCTTGCCCGATGGTCGACCTTTTTTTGGAGGCACCTATTTCCCCCCTGAAGACCGACAGAATGGAATGGTTCCCTGGCCCCAAGCCCTGATCCGAGTCATTGATTTCTACAAAAAAAATCGGGATCAGCTCGAAGAAAATGCCAATACGATTATAAAAAACCTGCTGGCCTCCAACGCGCCGATCGGAGAATCGGTAGGGGTCATTGACAAAACCACTCTAGAACAAGCTGCAGTTGAGTTTGCCCGTCGCCACGACGATCAATTCGGTGGTTTCGGGCAAGCCCCAAAATTTCCTCCTTCGATGGCTCTAAATTTCTTGTTGCAGGCAAGGGAAAGTATTTTCGAAAGCGCAAAAAAGGAACCGGGGAAAAAGCAAGAATACGACCGCATTGATGAAGTAATAGAAACCACCCTGAAAGCCATGGCTCATGGGGGCCTGTTTGATCAGATCGGGGGCGGATTCGCTAGATATAGCGTAGACCGCTATTGGCTGATCCCCCACTTCGAAAAGATGCTTTATGATAATGGCCTTCTCCTGGACATCTATGCCAAGGCCTGGACCACGTATCGAAATCCTTTATACAAAGTGCTAGTGGAGGAAACCGTGACCTGGGCACTACGCGAGATGAAGTCCGACGGTGACGGATTCTATTCGGCCTTCGATGCAGATAGCGAAGGCGAGGAAGGTAAGTTCTACGTCTGGAAACCGGCCGAAATCAAAGAGGTGCTCGGCGAAGATAGAGGGACGGAGTTTTGCAAAGTTTACAGTATCACCGAGGCCGGTAACTTCGAACACGGGTTTTCCAACCCGGCGCTGACCGAAGCGGATTTCAGTACGCGGGAATCATTCAAAGACGCTCGGGAGCAATTATATGAACACAGGGCAAAGCGAGTGTGGCCGGGTTTGGATAAAAAACAGCTTACCTCATGGAACAGCTTGTTGATTCGAGGATTGGCAGAAGCGGGTTTCGCTTTGGATCGCAAAGATATTTTCGACACGGCTAAAGATGCAGCGGACTTTATCTGGGAAAACCTTCGTTTCGAAAATAACCGCCTGCATTCTGTTTATTATAACGAAGCAAGTTTAAACGGCTACCTTGACGATTACGCCTACCACGCGGAAGCACTGCTTAGCATACTCGCTTATGTGGATTTTTATTATCCAGGAGAGTCGGAGACCTATCTGACCCGTTGCCAAGCCATAGCAAAAAGCTCAATCGATCACTTCAAGGACGAACAGAGTGCTGGCTATTTCTTTACATCCAACGACCATGAAAGCCTGATCGCTCGAAAGAAAGAATGGTGGGACAATGCTACACCTTCTGGGAACGCTTCCCTGCTGAACGTTTTTTCCTGTCTCTACTGCCTGACAGCGGATCCTGTCTACCAGGAGGAATTGGCAATTCTGCGAGAAGGTTACAGTGGTCTCATCGCCAGAAATCCACATGGAGTGCCCCACGCCCTAGCTGCGATGATTGCCGACCAAAATGGCATTGAGGTAATTAAAGCAAAAGATGTGGACAACCTGGACCAACTACCGGATCTCCTGAGAAAACTACCCTGGAGGCGCAGATTCACGGTTATTTCCAATGCAGAGAATCAGCCACCCGGATACCAACGGTGCATTGGCACACTCTGCCTGCAGCCGGTTTTCGAACCCACCCAACTCTACCAGTAGGTAGCTTCCCTAATTTGGCTCTGAACCGATAATTTCGGAAGACTCAGAATGCGGATCGGTGTAGGAACCGGTAAATACTTCGCCTGTGCTGACGGGTTCAGGATCCATGGCTTCATCCGGGATTCTGGCTAAAGTTTCTAACACAATGGGGATCGCCTGTGCAGCAATGCGTTGCACACTTTCCTGCATATCCTTGAAACTGAAAGGACGAACCCCCACCGCTGGGTTGGCGATCGAACAAATTGTGGCCCAGCGAATGCCAAGCTGCCGGGCATATTCCGTACATGTCCCAACATTAAGGCTGGTGATCTCGCCACCGAGAATTCGCATGGCGCGAATCTCCGCCGCAGTTTCAAACCGCCCAGGATTATTTTGGAAAAATACACCATGCTCCCAAAGGCGCCCCGAATATCCGTCCTGCGCTTTCCGTGCCTCGTCAATTAGCAGCCTGCGCAGCGAAGGACTGAACGGATGGGCAAAATTAGCAAACACACCCGGTCTTTCAATTCCGGTGTATTCGAGAATATTTTGAGGCCTCTGGTTTTCCATGATCATGAAATCGTCGATAATTACCAAATCGTCATAATCCCAATCGGTCCGAATGGCGCCCGAGCTTGCCCCGCCAACGGCGTGGGTAACACCTGCCTTATGCAGGGAATACCAGGTTCGTGCATGAACATTACCATCGTTTTCCCCTGGCACTTCGGTCTCATAGCCATACATACGCACGTAATAAAAAGGGACCTCCTTGTAACGCATTTTGTATAGTTTTGGCCCCATGCCCACCGGGGTTTCGATTTGAATATACCCCTCCTCTTCAACCAACCCTTCTCCAAACTTTTCCGGAGCACCAAAGGAAGTTCCGCCTACTACGGCTATAAAAATCGATTCATCGTCTGCTAGCGTGATTGTCAAATCACCCACAAATAAAAAAAGTACACCCAAAAAAAGAATAGATCGTCTGTTCATCGGATAGGAAAAATTCAGCATCCACTTAACCCCAATTCTTACCCAATGACGAGTAATTACTTCGGGATTCGCGCAAAAGTTTAAGCTGTGATGAAATTTATTCCAACCGCGTCTTCCAACCTTTGATTTGGGCAGCAACCTGAACCGGACCAGGCATGCCAACTTGATCCCGCGAGGCCATGGCTCTACCAAGGTCGAAACATTCCACCCAATCAGCCTCAAACACGGAATGAATTTCCTGAACTGCATCTAATGGTAGTTCGTTGAGAGACACGCTTTCTGATTCCGCTAATGCCACGAGTGCCCCAATTGCATGGTGTGCCTCTCGAAAAGGGACGCCCCTTTGCGCCAGGTAATCAACTACATCCGTGGCAAGTAAATTAGGATCGGATACGGCCGTCGCGCATTTATCCACTTCCATTTTCAATCCGGTTACGACCCCTTCCACCACTTGCAAGCTTAAAAGCGTTTGGAGGAAAGCATCGAAAACAGGTGGTTTATCTTCCTGAAGATCCCGGTTATAGGTCAATGGCAACCCTTTGACCATCGTGAGCAACGATTGCAGATCTCCAATCAATCGACCGGCTTTACCACGAACTAATTCCAAAGCATCCGGATTCTTTTTTTGAGGCATCAAGGATGAGCCCGTGCAAAAATTTTGTGGCAGTTCGGCAAATCCGAATTCCGAGCTACACCAAAGAATGAGATCCTCCGCCAACCGCGAAAGGTGCAAGCCGATGAGAGAACAGCTATAGGTAAAGTCTAAATGCGCATCCCGATCACTTACAGCATCCATACTGTTCCGTGTCACCCGTGCATTCCCCGCGGCATCGACAAATCCCAGTGCTTTTGCGGTAAATTCCCGATCAATTGGAAGCGTGCTTCCCGCAATTGCACCGGAACCCAAAGGACACCAATTGGCGGAATCATAGACAAATGCAATCCGATCAAGATCCCGGCCGAACATTTCAACGTAGGCCAGAAGGTGATGTGCCACACTGACCGGTTGGGCTCTTTGCAAATGGGTGTAACCTGGGATATAAATACTCTGGTTCTTTTCGGCCTGTTCTAATAAAGCGGAGATAATCGCTTTTAGACCTGCTTCGATTTCCAGACAGGCCGATTTGAAAAATAACCGCATATCCGTGGCAATCTGGTCATTCCGGGAACGGGCAGTGTGCAGCTTGGCGGCCTCCGGAACCCGTTCCGTGAGAGCCTTTTCGATGTTCATATGCACATCTTCCAAGGCCTCGTCCCAAGAGAATTTTCCGGACTCAACCTCTGATTTGATCTGGTGAAGGCCACCATGGATGGCCGCTTTCTCTTCCTCCGACAAAAGCCCGACCTCAGCCAGCATAGCGGAATGGGCCTCGCTGCATTGTAGGTCAAACGAAGCAAGCCGCTGATCAAAAGATACGGATTCGCTAAAGCGCAGCATGAGCTCGGCCGGATTTTCAGAAAAACGGCCTCCCCACGTCGCCTGTTTGGAAGAGTCACTCACAATAATGGCCCATCAAAAAAACAATAAGCCCCTGAAACACAACGCCTAATATTTACCCTACCCCAGGACCTCTTTCCAGAACCTAGCATACAAACCATATAAATAGAGTCCGGTCAGCAGGGCTATTATATATTGCAGTGGCCATAGCGCCTCTTGTTAGCTTGTATCATCGGGAACAGGGAAGTCCGGAAATCAAAAATTAATTTAACCACTAAATCATTTTGAAAATAGACGAACCCAGAATTGCAAAGGCAGTCAGAGAAATATTAGAGGCTATCGGTGAAGACCCAAATCGAGACGGCTTAATCGAAACACCTCAAAGAGTCGCCAGGCTCTATTCGGAAATCTGCAGCGGCTTAACCGAAGACCCCAAGGAGCACATCGACAAGTCCTTCGCGGTCGATCACGACGAAATCATCATAGTTCGCGACGTCCCCTTCTATTCGATCTGCGAACACCATCTCCTACCCTTTTTTGGAAAGGCGCACGTGGGTTACTTGCCTCAACCGGGTAGCAAAATAACCGGACTTTCCAAACTGGCAAGGTTGGTCGATGGATATTCGCGGAGGCCTCAGGTCCAGGAGCGCCTGACAATGCAAGTAGCCAGCGCGATTCAAACGCGGCTAGATTCGCTTGGAGCGATTGTAGTCTTGGAAGCAGAACACCTCTGTATGTCCATGCGTGGCATCAAAAAACCTGGAACGACCACACTGACTTCCTCCGTCTGCGGTATTTTTCGCGAGGATGCTTCCTCCAGGGCTGAAGCTATGGATTTAATCTTCAGAAAATCCTAGCCTTTTTATTAGCTACCTAAGAAGTGCCAGAGGAGGCTCTTCCGGATCGTCGGCGGCTTCGAAAATCCAATAAACATTTCGTCCCAGGATTGTTGGCCGAAAAAGACACGTTTGGCGTAGTCCGGATTTGCCGGGTTGGCAGCCGAATTGTCGAAGGACCCTGTCACCAAAAGCCAGCTTCCAGCGGGAACCCGAATAGGTTCTTCGGGGTAATAGAACAACTGCCATTGGTTTTTCAGCGCCTTCGCTAAACTGGTCATACACGACTCCTTGATAGAACGTTTCCCAGAAAAAAGTATCGATGGCAACGGTCTCGGCCGTCCGGTTTATCCCGTAAGAGAGAGCTGCTTGATTAAGGTCCCGCAAATAAGGCAGACCTCCCAATCACAACCGGCTGACATCATTTCGCAAATCTTTCTTCGATTCGTCTGCCTAGGAATTCATACCCCAGAATTCCACCCTCTTGGGCCCGTAATCTCTGTGGAGCTTTCTGAACGTAGCAACACTCTTGCGGGCAATGGGCAACCGATCCCGGTGAAGAATAATACCACAGCTTTACTTTTTGCCCGGTAAAGCTCGTGGTCCTTATCGTGCATGTCGAATAGGTTAAAATTGGGCACTTCTCTACCAATCAGCGAGCCTGCAAAAAACAAAGCCGGAACGACTGTGGTAATAAAAAGAGTTTTGATCGATAACTTCAAAATTTAATATTTATTGGCTAAAAACGTAAACAAAAAGGTTTACGCCCAAGCGGGTGTAAAATGTATGCGCGTAATCACTGATTTCCTGGCTGTGGTAATACCGGAAAACCCTCCAATCTCCTGAAGGCTCTTCAACCCAGGCCGGCATACCAGGGGTCTCACAATAAATGACATCTGTGCGGCCATCTTCGCGGGTCGTTTCGTAGCTTTCACCACCGTAGGCTGCCTCTCTCAGCCGTTCGGAAAGGCCTTCAACGCCTTCACGCACCCGAAATCCGATTCGCGTGGTCCACTGGCCAAACTCGGACTTCCCCCATCCCATTGCCATGATGGGCATTACCATCACCGCTATGCGTTCCTTGTGTTTGAGCACCATGGCTGAGTAAGTGCCCTGAGGCCATTTTTCATTGATGATGAATTCACGTATCGAATGCGGCAGCGGGGTCGCGTCCGGCAAACCGGCATAAAAGGATTTGAAAAAGACGTCATTGCGCGGCAGTGGCTCAAAGAGCTGGTCCGGATATACTTGCCTAAATGCTTCCTCCACTTCTGGTGATACTTCCCAATCCGCAAAACTGTGCATTTGCCCATACCGTACATTGCCTCGCAAAAACAAAGCATTGATTCCCGCATCGATGAATATGAATCCTCCTCGTTCGATGAAGGACTTCAGGTTTTTAACTTCACCTGCACTGAGCGTCCAGTCATGGCGATCGGCAAAATTGATGTATATAATCGGATGTTTAAAAATGACCTCATCCTCAAGTGATTCTATATAGATGGGAAAGGGATCGACATTGAGGGTCGTGCGTTCTCGGACCTCAGCCAATAAACTCGGCAAGGAGTCGGCATATTGACGTTGCATCGGATCGCCCTGAATCAATTGCACCACCTTCAGGTAGGGAACTTCCTTGGGAGGGAGGGCAGGCTTGGTGGCACTCTCCTCAATCTCAACTATAGCCACGAGAGCCTGAGCCCAAAACAGACTAAAAATAGGTATCAGAAATGTGACTGCAGCTTTCACAGTTGTACGCCCAGGCGTTTCAGCATTTGGTCCTTAATGTATAGAGAGAGGGGCTGTTTCGGGTTTTCTTCTACACGACCTTTCAAATAATTCAACTCTTCAGGGTCATGCAGACCGATCAAATGCGAAACAGCCCGCCGTTGAATCAGCCAATCGGAATCGTCCAAGGAAAGGTGCAAAATTTCACGTACGTCTGAATAAGCCCGGCGAACCAGTTCATCTAGAGCCAGCATCCGCAGCCTGGACTGTTCATCGATCAGGAAGTCCAGTAACAAAGGCTGTGCACCGTCATCCGAAAAGTAGCGGGTCAGAGCCAGGGCTGTTTCGCGGACTTTTTCATCCCTAGCATAAGATAGCCCTTCTATTAGTTGAGGGGGAACTTTGTCTCTTTGCGCACGCAAGAAATTCATGACATGCATGCGAACGCGATCGGATTTGTCGTTAGCCAAAGTCTCAATTTGACGCTGATCGCGTTTCAAATCCGCATAGGAAAGGAATATACGCAGTGCTTCCAACCGATACGCGGGGTTATCAGATTCCATCAACCGCTCAACAAGTGGCTGTGCTGATTCACCAAGAATGGAAAGGGACTGAATAAAAGTAATGCCTTGTTCTTCATTAAATTTTCGGACCAATACCTGGTCCGTCAGTCTTCGAGCTACCCGAAGTGTTGGAGCAATTCGGAAAAGGGACAAAGAAGCCTCATTGACCACTTCCGGATCGGAATCCTCTTGCAGCCGTTCCAGCCATTCGATTGCCTCGGAGGTAAGCTGGTTACCAAGCATGTTTGTAAAAAGCAGGCGAATGCTCTGCAGGGAATCCTCAGAAAACCGGTCCGCTTGCTTCATGATGGTAGTAAATCTGGTGATACGAATCGCAAGCCTCAGAGCTTCGAGGCGAACCATGTCATCTTCATCCTCGAGAAGGGAAATCAAGATGGGTTCAGGTAGTTGAACTCTCAGAAAGAAATAATAGCTGAGCATGTTTCTACGAACCACTACGTCGTCATCCAAAAATGCATTAATAACCCGTTGGCGCACCTGCAATGGCAGGGAGGGCCGTATCGGTATGAGTTGGCTACCGCGACTATAGGTGTTCCAAATATTGACCAACATAGCCAAGCTCGAGGAAACCATCCGACGAATTTCGGCATCTTCATCATTCAGGAGCAATAAGATTTTCTCCACGGCGTGTGGCGGCATGGCGGCCTGGATCTCGATGAGTGAAACCAGGGCGGCACGGCGAACCCGAACATGGTTGTCGGACAAGCCCCGAATTACTCCATTCAGTGCGAGCGAATCCTTATATTTCCCCAGAAGCATGATGGATCCCACCCGAGTATCGACATTTCCAGATCCAAGGTCCTGAAGGGCCTTGGTAATTGTTTCCTCGTGGGTGAGCTGAGCCCCGTTTTCCTCAGAAGCCTCCGTCTGGAAGAATACTGTCCCGCCGCTTGTCCACAAGGAAAGCAAGACGACAAAAAAGTAGACTGTAGTTTTGGTTCTCATTTTAGGCCCAAAATTCTTCTTCGATACCATTCCGTCAGAAAAAACAGCGCGAGAGCCAGGAAATATGGCCATCTGTGGGCCCAATATACACGATTTTTTACAACAGGAATATGATCGGCAATTGAAAGGTCTTCTATGGACTCCCGCTCCCGATAGCCGTAGTAGTTTCCACCAGTGATTCTTGCTACATCCCGAAGCAAAGATTCTCTGAATGAAATGTCGGAGAGCTCGGGGCCTGTAGGCGAAACAGCAAAAAAGGCGTCTTGTTCAAGCAGTTCACCATCGCCATATTCCACAGAGTAGCGGACATGAAACTCACCAGATTCAGCGGGTGAGAAATCGCCCTCGTATTTTCCGGGCAATGTCAGTGAAGGATTTAATAGAACTGTGGCGCCTTCCCCGTCTGGCTTTTCGATATAGGCGGTCACTCGCGCCTCAGATTCCGGACCAAAATCCTGTGCTCGCACTTTCAAGTCGAGGTCAATCTGGCTTTCCAAGGATTGAACGGTCCCCTGCAAGGGCATGTCCAGGCGCTCCTTACCGCCACTGGCCAACCAGAAAAGCAATTGGCGCCAAAAGAGGCTGTGTTGTTCCCGGCCCTTGTCCGATTCCATCCGCCAGCGCCATGTATTTTCCGTTCCCAGGTAAGCGGTGCTCCCGGCGCCAAACGCCTGAACAACAAGAATAGGATTATTCCTGCGGCGAGTGGCCGCGGAGGTTCGCCCTCCCCTGCTAACATTGGTGCCCAGATAAACCGGCGTATTTTCCGGCAGGAATGGACCCGGAGATTGAAATAACGAGCCCCCCTGATTTCCGGTGAATACGGGATCTATCTGCAACTCTAGATAACGTTTGTCCTTATATAAAATCGTTTCTGCCTGCTTAACCGGCAGCATCGCCGTTAAATCTTTGGGAGAATCATTCATTGGGCCCAACGCCAACATTCCGGCTCCACGTCTAGTAACTACATTGCGCAATGCTTGCAGGATCTCCCCACTCAATAACTCAGTAAGGCGGGTGTCCAAAATCAAAGCATCGTATTCAAAATAAAAGGACGCGTCTTTTGGCAACTCACTGGCGGGGACGGACGATTCTTCCTTGGCCCGATTCTGCAAATAAGAATCAGGGCCGGTTCGAATAAAGCTGTCCAATAAAAACCGGGAATCATCCTTCAAGGCCTGTTTTAGAAACCGGAATTCCCAATGCAACTGGGAGCCTAAATAAAGCACCCGGTATTCGTCGGGTTTTTTGATTTCCATGGTTGCAAAGTCTACGTCCGATGCGGGATTCGTATCCTCGACAAGTGGCTCAACACGCAGGCGGTATGTCCGGCCTCCGGCGTACTCAGCCTTGTCTTCAAATTCCACCGATCTCGTTTCCCGTGGATCCAGTGTTACCTCGCTTTCATCCACCCATTCACCGCCCCGAAACAATTGAACCTTTACAGACTTTCGCTGGTTGAAGGCGTTGGTTACAGAACCCGAGACGGTTACGATATCACCCACTTCTGCTTCAAGTTGGGAGTCGGTAAACCGGACACTCACATCTCCGGGAGGAGCATTCTCACCAACGCCGATCACCGAAATGGGAATTGACGCATCGCGAAACTGACGGGCCGCTTCAATCATGAGGGCACCTGAATTTTCATGCCCATCCGATATCAAAAGCACACCACCTAGAGGCCGGCCTTTGTTTTGGCTTTGCTTCAGGACCTGCAGTAAACTCTTGCCGGGAGCCGTTTGGCCACCGGGGCGGTAAGTACCGCCCAACCGCCAAGGCATCAATGATTCCTGAAACAAATATGGATTAGAAGGCACGCTTTTTAAAGGCCCGGAAAACAAATTGTCTTCATTGGCAAAATCGATCATCGAGTTAACAACCTCGGCCCGGGTTTTGCCATTGGCCGTATCTGGAGTTTCCATACTTCCGGATGCATCAGCCAAGACAACCAATTCAAAAGCTTCAGGATCTGGCTGTTCGTTTACGAAATAGGGGTTCGCCAATGCCAGGAACAAAGCCAACAATGCCACTCCTCTAAGCAACCCCAAAACAAATCGAAACCGAGTGGGAATCCAAGCCTGCAAACGAAGATTGCTCCATGCAAGCGCAGTTCCAGCCAGCAGTACGGCGATGACCACGATCCAGGCGGGGTATGGAAAGTCAAAATACACAGCGATCAGGAACTTCCGGATCCTTCCTCCGATAATTGTTCGAAATACTTTTCAACCTGAGAACGGTATTGTTCGGGAGGATCACTAGATTGCCTGAGCATATCCAGTTGGAGCTCTCGGATTGAAGCTCTAAGTCGATCCAACAATACCTGCCCGGCCTTACCAATTACCTGGTCGGTCGCCCGTACATTGCCCGACCAATTATTACTTTCTTCCTCCAGGCTAAGTTCCCCTGCAAATTCTCGCAATTCGGGAGCCTCCAACCGACTGGCAAGATCGGAGAGCATCCCACTCATTTCACCTTGCATGGCCTGCAATCTTTGCTGACCCTCCGGGGTTTCACCTTCTGCCTGAAACTCCTGTAAGGTTTCCCTTGCTTCTTGAAGTTCGGCGAGCGCACGACGAACCGCAGCATCCGCGAGCTGGGGCATTTCGGAGGCAGATTCTTCAATTCCTTCTGCAAGTGCATCGAGGTTTTCGGCAAGCTCGTCCTGAATAGGCACAGCGCGACCAAACCTCTGGTAATGTAAAGCGTTTTCAGCCCGTGACATTTGCCCTTCGATATTTTCTTCTTCGGCCTGCTCTTGAATTCTATCCAAGCCGGAAGCAGCTTCGGGAAACTGTTCGCGCAATTGGTTGGCGGTCTGGCCGATTTGGTCCTGCCACTCTTCAAATGTCTCGGATATTGCTTGCTGCTGCTCTTTGAGTTCAGCCTGTTCCTCCTGGTTGAGCTCACCGGAGTCAGCCTGGCGGCTCTGCTGAGCGGCTTGTCTTTGTTGTTTGGCGAGTTGCTGACCCTGACCTGCAAGACCATCCATCATTTGGGATGCTACCTGATTGATGCCCTGCTCCAACAAAGTAGCTGCGTTCATTAGGGATTGCTGTGCCCGTTGCCCACTGCCTTGCGCCATAGCCGGATTTCCATCCTCAAGCTGGCCGGAACCTGATGCCATTTCTTCGGCTGCCTGGTCAACCGCGGGAGCAGCAGGAGTTCCTGGCATAAGCCGCTCCAATTGATCACGCATCTCGACGGCATCGCGGGAAAGCTGGGATTGTTGTTCAGCCAATTTTGCCAAATCTTCCTCATATGCTTCTCTGCGCTCAGCCCGATCGATTGCCTGGTTCATTTCATTCTGCCGATCAATCAAACTATTTAGGTCGTCCAGAGCTTCTGGCAGTTCGGCAAAACTAGGGGGTTCCTGTTCGCCCTGGTTTTGCTCGCCATCTTCAGGCGGTTGCTCCCCTTGCGACTGCCCTTCAGATTGAGACTGGCTTTGATTTTCCGAATTGGTCTGGTTCCGGCTCAATTCCGCTTCAAAGGATACCAACTCTGCAAGCGCTTGTTCTTCCGGAGCAATAGCCAGATCAGTGGCATTACTATTGATCATGGTTTCGGCCTTCTCCATCGCCTCCCTGGCGCGGATTAAAAATTCCATAAGGTGCTCCTGTCCCTGCTGGGTCAAAATGGGGGCCGCCTGGACCATAACGGCTTCAATCACATCGCGCAATGAGGCCAAGTCCGTTCCAATCTCTTGGTTGGCAAATCGATTTTCGTCGGGCGGAAGACCCAGGGCCGCATAGGTATCGCGAATAATGCGCTTCAATTCGATGACCAGGGCCCGAACATCCACTTCCTGGGCTTCTAGTTCGCCGTCCATGCCTTCCAGTTCGACGGGTTCTTTATCTAAACGAACCTCAATAAAAAACACTTCCGACCGGACCAGATTGGGTTCCGGTTTTTTATTGTCCATGGCTGTGGCGGAGTAGGAGATCACATCCCCATCGAGCACCTCCAGTTCAAATAGGTCCAAGGTTTCAAAGAGATTTATTTCGATGGACCCGGGCTCGCGATTTGGATCCGCCTCGTGCATGGCAATAGAAGTCTGGCGAGTGCCGGAAATAGAAAGGTTCAGTATCACGGCATCCAGTCCAAAGTCATCGGCAACAAAGAGCTCAAGAGGGACTACATCTTCCGGCTTCACAGTAATGTCTTCCCCGGGCTTGATCCATTCAACAACCGGATTCTCATCGGGAAAAACTGTAATTTCAATGGTTTCTGTTTGGGCCCGGTGACCCGTATCATTGTAAATGACAAATCGTAGCAAGATATTTTCATCGGGCCGGATGTCGAAACCAAATGTGCCAGTATCCCCTTTTTGAAGCTCGAGGGAATCGCCGCCGAATTCGACCTCAAGTTTATCGATACTTTCACCAGTAAGGTCAAAGGAGAGGAGCGTCCCTTCCAGGAATTCCAAATCCTTAAGTTTGTCATGAAACTCCGGCTGAAATCCGCTATAAGCCGGTGGGTCCACATAAAGTTGAAACAAATCAATAACCGGAGGATCGTATGCGATCGCTGAATACCAAGGAGAACTAAGGGATTGGGTTTCGACCCTGAACTGAAAATCATCAGCCACATCGTAAAATACGAATCCAGACCGGCTATCACCGGTGGCATTCATGGGAAATTCAACTTCCTCACCATCCTGAAAAAAATGGATGGTGCATTGTTGATCCCAACGTCGCGGAGTCACAAAAACCTCCAAGTCCTCATTGCGGGCAATCTCCATAGGTTTAGGTGCAACATAAAATCCAGTTGATTCGCCACGGAGCCAATCGACCAGTTGATACCGAAACTTTTTGGACGCATCAAAGAAATGAGCAACGACAAGTAGCACCAGAGCAACCAACCATATGCCGGACAAAGGGAAAAACCGCAGATGCGACGGAATGAGCATTTTCTCCAATTCATATCCGCGCGTTTTTTCTTCAACTGAGTATACCAGCAATTTTTCAATTGGCCCACGCTTGGATGGAGGAATGCGAACGACATCGACGACCGCATTGAGACTGTCCATTAATTCTGGATGGAGCTGTTCAACCTTGTTCGAGAGTTGGGAAAGTTTTGGCTGATTGCGTAGGATCCTAATTAGACCATGAATACAGACAACAGCCGTACTGATTATAATGATCAAGTTAAGGGCAAATGCCGTGCTTTCTTTGAAAGTCAACAAACGTTCCAGAATCTCCAGACCGCTAAATGCCAAGCCCAAGCCAATCAGACAAAGAGCGATCCAAAACGCAATTCGAAGAAGTAATAGGCGATAAGCAATTGGTTTTAACTGGGTGATTATACTAGGCACGCTGAACGGGATCCCTTCTTTTTAAAACAGAGGACTGCGCGGCGTCTTTGATTCCGGTAAGTAAAGATTCCAGGAAAAAGCAAAGAAGGGCAATCATTAGCAACCAAGGCCATAGATCCGTCCTGGACCCTTCTAGCCTAGGGTCAATCCTAACGCTTCCAGTGGTTTGGGTATATAGTGGTTTCTGAGAAAGCAAGGCTGGTAGATATTGTTCCGTATCGATCTGGATCATCACCGACTCGCTGGGATTTACATTCACCTCCCAATACTGCCCTTCACGATGCAAGGCAGCCGGCTGAGTTAGAGGATCGGCCACCAGTACAACCTCTTCCATAAACATTTTTTTCCTAAGCCGATTGGTATCGAATCCTTCCTGAACGAGTTCGCGAACCAATGGCAGAAATGAATTTCGCAAGGGCATATCGGTCCATGAGGGATCGAACGCAAATGTAGATGCGATCAAGCCCCCTTGTCCTACCGCCAATCTAAGGAGAGCGGGATCGCCATTTTCAAAGGCTAAAATGACTAAATCCTCCTGGGAAGCTTGCAGTCTGACATAGCGGTACACATTGACCAAAAAAAGATCCTTGGCGGCCACATCGTCAAAAGTCTGTGCCAAATGACTGGAAGGGTGAACTGACCCCAGGTGATAGGGGGTTTGGCGCTCGTTGGTGTTTCCAGCTAGTCCCAAGAAACGGGAGCTCATCATGCCGTTGCGTTCCAATGCTCGGAATTGTTTAGGAAATCCATCGCCGGGCAGCAAAATGGCCGTTTGCCCCTCCGCGATGTAGTTTTTCAAAACTTCCCATTGATGATCACGCAAATATGCCGATGCCGCAGGAATTACGACCACGTCGGCATCTTGAATTACAGATTCTTCAAAAAACCCGCGATCCAAGGCGGTAACCTCAAAGCGTACCCAATCGGTGTCCGATTCAACTTCGAGGGCCGTTTGAAAATAATAAAATGCATTCACCGCCCGGGGCTCATCGAGGTTGGGGAGAAAGGCATAGACCCGAATCAAAGGAGGAGGCGCCAACCAAAAATGCCACCTGTTATCGCGAATGTACCGATCCGAAGGCAGGTTTGCTGTCAAGGAAATGGGTTCGGTCACCGCCTGAACAAAGGTGGCGTTACCGGTTTGGCCCGGTGAAAGGGTTACCATTTTTTCTTCGCTGATAGTACCGCCCTCAATTATTACTGGGACGGTGACGCTCTCAGTTCCATTGTTGCGTACCGCAACAAATATCCGGGCCTGCTCCTTGCCAATGGGTATCGTATTCACATTGACAATACCAACATTCTGTCCGCCTCCGATTTCCGCAGGCATAAAAACAAATTTTACGTCTTCCGGAATGCCGGGCAAATCGCGTTGCCAATCGGTCTCCTGAAAGTCGGAAATCAGCACGAGCCGTTTTTCCGCATCGGGATTGAAAAAGCGCACAGCGGATTGCAATCCAGTTGCGGGATCCCCAGCCGCGAAGGTCGGCTCTAGGCCTTTCAGTAAGTTTTCAACTTGTTCCTCATCAACAGAAGGTGGCACCTGACTCAATACACGATCAGCAAATACCACTAATCCTATTTCATCCGATTCTGTATCCGCCAAATCCTTACGTAAGGCATCTAAGGAATCCCTCCAAATATTTCCACGCGACATGCTAGAGGATGCATCGAGCAAGTAAACGGTTTGTTTTAGGCTGGATCTTTCGGGCGCCTGGACCAGAGGTTCGATCCAAACGGGTTTTGCAAAGGCCAACACGATGGAAGCAAAAAGAAACAGCCTGAGAAGGAGCAGCAACAAGTCCCGCAACTTACGTTTTTCACGGCGCGGCAATTGGGACTGGTCAATAAAGCGGATAGAAGGGAATCTCAAATTGACGGCCAACTCGCGATTAATCAGGTGCAGTATCACAGGCACTGCCAGCCCGACGAGAGCGAGGAGAAAAAGACTGTTTCCAAAACTCAGCATCTAATTGATGGCCTCACGTTTGTGAAGGTACTGGCCTAGAGCATGGCCGAGATGATGGGTGGTGAGCAATGGTGTATATTCTACCTGCGCATGACTAAAGCCAGTTTTCAAATCGTTTAAAAACTGATTCATGGATTTTTCATAACTTTCCCTCACGGTATCGGCAAACGTAGTAACTTCCCGTCCAGACTCTGAATCGATGTAACGAACTGGATATCCGTGAGGCAGGTCCTTTTCGTCGGGATCCAAAATCTGCAATGCCAGGCAATCGCAGTGCTGAAACCGCAGATTCTCTAACTGGCGGGGTAAAATATTTTCCGCTTCAAGCATATCGGACAAATAGACAACTAATCCTCGGCTCCGCATGCGGTGAGTGATGGACTCCAGAAGCTTTTCGTGATTGGCCTGCCCTTCGGGCTTTAAACGGGTCAGAACCTGCAGAAAGCGCAGTAGCTGGCTATTGCGATGTCCTGGTTCAAGAGCCTCCACAATGGAATCTTGATAAGCAAACAGTGCAATATTATCGCCCTGTCTTGTTGCCAGGTAGGCGAGGCAAGCTGCAACCATGCATGCGTAGCGCAACTTGGTTACGGCAGCACGTTCTCCACGATACTCATGGGAGGCGCTGGCATCGACCACGAAATAGCAGTTCATGGAAGTTTCTTCCTGAAAGACTTTCGTCACCAGTTCGTTTCGCTTGGCATAAACCTTCCAATCCAAGGATTTCAAGTCTTCCCCGGGAACGTAATTGCGGTACTGCAAAAATTCCGTGCCGAAACCATGGTAAACCGATCGATGCATACCCGACAAAAATCCCTCGACCGCCGCCTTGGCCATGAGGGCGTAATTTTCGATCCGCGTCAGATTGGCCGGATCCAAAAGGTCTTTATAAGCTACGGCCATGCAGGGGCGTTATTCTTGAAATGTCTCCAGAAGTCTGTGAATCAGGGTATCAGCAGTAATGCCCTCAGCCTCAGCATGGAAATTGGGAATGATGCGATGCCGCAACACCGGCACAGCCAGCGCCTGGACATCCTCGATGGCCACAGTGTATCGACCGTGCAAAAGTGCTCGTGCCTTACCCGCAAGAATCAATGCTTGGGATGCACGTGATCCAGCGCCCCATTTCACCTGGTCTTTTACAAAGGCAGGCGCACTTTCCGCAACCGGGCGAGTACTGGAAGCAAGGCGAACCGCATAACTGACAACATGTTCTGAAACGGGAACCTGGCGCACCCAATCCTGAATTTCGAGTATTTCACCCGGTGAGAATACTTGATCCGGCGATTGATTGAGGGAGGCGGTGGTCTCGGTAACCATGCGTATCTCATCGGCCTCTGGAAGATAGTCCATCACTACATTGAGAAGGAAGCGGTCCAACTGGGCTTCAGGAAGCGGGTAAGTGCCTTCAAGTTCGATTGGATTTTGGGTGGCTAATACAAAAAACGGAGGCTCAAGTTCGAAGGTCTGTCCGGCAGCGGTTACCTGCCGCTCCTCCATAGCCTCCAATAAGGCTGCCTGGGTTTTGGGCGGGGTCCTATTTATTTCATCAGCGAGGATGATGTTCGCGAAAACCGGTCCTTGCACAAATCGGAAAATGCGTTCTCCGGTCCCTTTGTCTTCTTCGACGACCTCCGTGCCAAGAATATCGGCCGGCATCAGGTCCGGGGTAAACTGGATGCGTTTGAAGGAGAGCGAAAACGTCTGAGCGATCGATTTGACCAATAGGGTCTTACCTAATCCGGGGACTCCGGTCAGAAGGGCGTGTCCTCGAGACATTAAGCCGATGGTCATCTGCTCAATGATATTTTCCTGGCCGATAATCACCTTATTTAGCTCTGTCTGAATGCGTTCTCTGGCGTTTTGGATATTGCTCAGAATTTCCGTTTCGTTGGTTTCACTCATGATTTTTTAAAAAGGGAAATAATTTAGATATTATCGATGGAAAGTAACGCCCTTTCGAGCCCTCATTTGGATAAATCCAACGATTAGGTATTCGTTTCCTCAATGCGAACGTAACTTATAAATAATTTCAGGTTTATTTTGCATATTTAAAGAAACGTAGAGCCTTCCACAGCGAATCGAGGTGTTGAGTTCCGTGCACTGACAGATGAAGCCTACACTTAATTAAGGGGGTTAACGGGTCAAGGCGTCGTGCTTGACGACAGGAGGCACTGGGAGCGCACACTAGTGCGTGACCGAAGTCGATGGAAGGAGCTCTCGGCAAGTTGGCCCGAAGTTGGTTGCGATCCGAATTACTTGGGCTTGGGACGGAATGCCTTCAAAACATCAGGATTAGTCTCCAAATGTGGGCCCTCCAGAAGGTCAATACAATAGGGAATGGCTGGAAATATCACCTCAAGGCACTCTTGAATCGCCTTTGGCTTGCCGGGCAAATTAACGATGAGGCATTTGCCGCGCGTTCCGGCAGTTTGCCGCGAAAGAATAGCGGTAGGTACAATATTCAAAGACTCGGCCCGCATGGCGTCGCCGAAACCGGGCAGCATTTTTTCGCACACTGCTTCTGTCGCCTCCGGCGTGACATCGCGCACAGCTGGCCCAGTTCCACCAGTAGTCACCACTAGGCAGCAGCCATCCTCATCGGCCAAAGTCTTTAAGGTATCTTCGATTTGATCCTGTTCATCCGGGATGACATGATAAACGGGTTCAAACTCAGTTACCAAATACTCGCGCATGAGGCGAACAGCCTCTTTACCAGGGATATCTTCGTAAATTCCTTGACTCGCACGGTCCGAAACGTTGATGACGCCAATTTTTACCATAAAGATAAGTTAGATCTGGAAAACGCCACTGCAACTTTCGATTAAGAGCCTAAGGATGGATTTTCAGCATTTCGTCCATCTCGGATAAGGGTTGAGCATCCGGACTCAGGACATTGTGACGATTCAACCGGTTTTTGAAACTGTTGAAAACAGATGCTAATCCCTCTGAAAATTTCTTTCTCACCTGAATAACAAAAAGCGTTCCATTCGGACAATGCTCGGGAAACCGGCTTTGAATCTCTTTTATCTGCCAGGATAATTGTTTCTTCTCAGCTATAGATTCAATGAGTGCTGTCAGATTGCTCTCCTGAAAAACATGGAAGTGCAGATTGAATTCTTTTTTAGCTTCTATATCAAAGAGATACTGATCGCGCATGGTTTTTCTTTCGGCCTCCATCTCTTCTTCCGGCAGACCAAAGTGAAACTTGTGCCAATCGACATTATCCAAATAGTCCATCACATGAGTACTATCCCGTTGGTTAACTCCCTCTGAATAGTCCTTCCACATGTGCTCCACTGTGGTCAGGTTCCTCTTGTGATCGAAGGTATAGCGATGATCCGGCACCACCATGTAAATGAATCCTCTGTGCTTTAGAACGCGGTGCCACTCTAGCATGGCTGCAACAGGATTGGCTACATGTTCCAATACATGGGAGGTCACTACATAGTCCAACGAGTTTGATTTGAATGGGATATGGCAGGCATCCCCCCAGTAATCGGCCAAACATTTTTTACCCGCATACTCGGAAAACCGGTCCACATAAAATGGCTTAATCAAGGGAACGGGTCGCTCGAATGCACCGATCTCAACACCCACACCGCCTAGCTTTAACCAGCGTTTAATGGTTTCCTTGTGCGTCATTTATTCGGGCAGATGGATTTTGGGAATTCAAAGAATCCGAAGGCTAGAAACTGCTATACCGAAGCCAATACATAAATTGTTAAAGATTACCCCTAATTGAGCCCAATACCAATTCAACATGGATTTTTTCGGATCTATTCATTTCAACTCTACTGAGAGACCGAGCCGGTTTACTTCATTCTGAAACACATTTCTATCACGCGGGCCAAGAAGCTCCGGCCTATTAGTATCCAGTAAATCTCCAGAAGGAACTTCGTTTTGAACCTCACGGAAATAAGACCGGCTTATGTCGTGAATGATGGCGCCGGTTGCAAAATCCGGCACACCCCTGCTCACGTAGTCTTCTGCGAAATCTTACCTCTTTTGAGCATTGGCGCCAATTGTGGCGAGGAAAGCTTCCTCCTCCTCATTAAAGTAAGTGGAAACCTCGTGGTTTCCTTCCTGATAAAGGTTACGGAATTTTCTCAAACGGCGTGGAGGTTCTCCTGATACTTGTAGTGTTTCATTTCTCAGAAAATATGGTTTCTATATGAGTCCTCTCCGTTTGCAAAACCTTACAACTAGGCTCGCAATGAGTAGTATCCCTTAACCGGATACAAAAGCTTTGGTTGACCCGGTTGTTTTAATAAATAAAGATGAGGACTATGCTAGGAAGGATTGGACGTACTATTTTTATCATCGCAACTCTCCACACACAGCTAGTGTTCTCAACTTCTGGTGCACAAGCCAGTGAAAAGCTACAAAGCGGTCCGATGATCGGATACGTCACTATGGCTGAAGTTTTGGTATGGGTACAGACTACCGGCCCATCGGAAGTCAGCATAAAATACTGGCCGGAAGGTGATCCTGATTCGAACTTCGAAACCGATTCGATTCTGACCCAGAAGCAGTCGGGATACGTCGCCAAATGCTTCGCAGACCAAGTCCGCTCCGACAGCACTTATGAATACGAAGTCTGGATTGACGGTTCAAAGGTAACCCCTCGGTTCAGGGAAGAATATCGGAATGGGGAGGCCATTCCCTTGGAATTTTCCACTTCGAAAAACTGGCGGTTTCGCGAGGAAGGTCACCGCATCTTCGATTTCTCTATCGCATTCGGCAGTTGTGCTTACATCAATCAGCCCGGTGGGTACGATCGGCTCAGTGGAAACCCCTACGGCGGTGGCTACGAGATATTCGAGAGCATCTATGAAAAAGATCCGGATCTTTTTATCTGGTTGGGAGATAATATTTATTTGAGGGAACCCGATTGGACATCCTGGACGGGGCTTCTGCAACGCTGGACACACGATCGCTCTTTGCCCCACCTCAGAGGCCTCCTAGCTACCACCCCAAACTACGCAATTTGGGATGACCACGATTACGGACCGAACAACGCTGGTTGGGATTTTTGGAATAAGGAACAGGCGGCCCAAGCTTTCATCCTGTTCAATGGGAATCCTTCTGCAGGACTGCCTAATTTACCCGGAATCTTTACCTTCTTTAATTACGGAGATGTAAATTTCTACCTCCTCGACAATCGGTTCTACAAAGACGGCCAAGAGAGCCTCGAAGCGTTCGGCCGCGAAAAGGATTTATTGGGGAAGAAGCAAATTGATTGGCTCATTAGTTCGATGAAATACCGGCAAGGACAATCCGCAGGCGGGTGGACGCCTAGTTATCCTGCCAATTTCAACGTTGTATGTATTGGCAACACCGTCCTTTCAGATAATGGATCGACCGACAGCTACGCCCTCTACGATAAAGAATGGCAGTACTTGATCGATCGAATCATGGCCGAGGGAATTGATGGGGTTGTTTTCCTGAGTGGAGATGTCCATTTTTCAGAAGTGAGTGTTCTAGAAATCGAAGGAGGCGGTGAACCGGGCAAGGAAGGTAAGGCGGGAATCAAAGGGAAGCCGTATCGCTTTGTAGAATTCACAAGCAGTCCCCTGACGTCCGGCCCTTATCGTGGACCGGAGGACTCCAAAACCCGCTGGGATATTTTCCCTGGCAATATGGATCAGATCAAAAAGCGCAATTTCGCCACGCTCAGTTTTACCGGGCCTTTGGACGACCGCTACATGACCATCCGCTACTTTGATACCCATGGAAGCCTACTCAACCAAAAGGAAGAGGCCACACAGGGAACGGTAACGGATAAGTCCATTTTTTCTGCGAAGTGGTTGAAGGCTCCGCAAAACATCCGCTAGCCAGCGAATGGAACCACGGGAATTCCAGTTGCCCCTGGTCGGCACCGAAACAGCGACCCGGCCAAGGGCTGTTTCTTGAGCTGTTTTTCTGATTCATCAATGGAGGCGCAAGTGATATATAAATCTGATAAATCAGGGCCTCCAAACCAACAGGCGGTAGTCTTGCGAACCGGGACTTCAACCTGCTCAAGCACTTCCCCCGTGGAAGGGTCAATGCACTGTATGCTCCATCCTCCCCATCGAGCAACCCAGAGCCGGTCTTCGCTATCGATCGTCATGCCATCGAAAACCGGTGGCTCATGGCCTTCAGGCGTATCCTTAATTATTCGTTGGTTTTCAATCGATCCTGAGTCGGGGTCGAAATCGTAAGCTTCAATCCGATTTTTGAAACTATCGATGTAACAAAAAGTGCTTTGGTCAGCTGTCCAGGCAAGTCCGTTTGAACAGCCAATACCTTCCTGAATCACGGTGCATTGGAAGTCGGGGTCAAGACGGTAAAGGTGACCGGTAGCTACTCCGTCTTGACTGGCCTTCGTTCCTGCCCAGAATCGGCCCTGCGGGTCACATTTGCCGTCATTGAAACGGCCAGCCATCGTTTCGTGTGGCGGGTTCGGCAAGGGAATCACTTTCTCAGATTTTGGATCGAATAAAACAAAGCCTTTTTCCGTTCCCAAAACGAGACCACCCGATTTACGAGGAACAACAGTCCCGATCTTCCATGGCAATTTGAAAGTCTCCTTCCCATCATCTGCAGGATGGTAAATGTGCAAATGGCCAAGTTCGATATCGATCCAAAAAAGCTGATTGTCAAACCAAATGGGTCCTTCCCCCAGTGTGGCACCGGCTTCCCAAACTACTTCCAATTCCATATGGAATTATGTAAGAGCAGTTTTTTGCAGTTGGACAGAAAATTGAGCGCCATGCTCAGCTAAATTTTCCGCATAAATGTCACCACCATGAGCCTGCATCACTTTCTTGCAAATGTTCAGGCCCAGTCCCGTACTTGATTCGCCACCGATGGGTTTGGCGGATGTCTTTCCAAAACTTTCAAACAGCTTGTCGGATTCGCCATCTGGACTCCCGGGATCTTCATCAGCCACACGAAAGAATGCCCAATTGTGATCGCTCTAAAGAATAACAGTAATATTGGTGCCCGGATCGGGAAACTTGACCGCATTGCTCAACAAGTTGTCCATTATCCTTCGTACCTGTGGTTTGTTACAACGAACCAAACCGGAAAAATCCTTCTCGATAAAATCAATCGAGATCAATTCCCGACCCAAAGGACTATCATCAATGACAAGGATTACCTTGTTGGAAATATCGATCGAGACGTTGATTATCATAAGAGAAGATAGCCGATTCACAGAGCGTAAATAGGCAGAGAATGTGATACCTTTCGATTACCATTCGTATTTACCGTACAATCGCTGAAAAATTGCAGATGGACCTAATTTACAAGCAACATAACCAATTCAGGCAGTCGCGTCCATGGTCGTTTTTTAACCCTTGATTAAGGGGGCTTCGCCCTGATAGTTGCTCCTATCCTTATTCATTGATGGCCGGTAGCGAACTTCCCATTATCCCTGCTCTGGGACTTCGATCACCGGATCCCAAATTTCAGGGTCAGGATCCTTGCCCGTTTCCTGTTTCAGGAAATTCCAGAAAAATTCTGTTTCCGACTGACCACGTTCTTGGAAGGTGGCCATAAGCTTTTCTTCCTGGGTCGGCAGCAACTGAAGGAGATTCATTTTCCAGGCGCCGCCCTCTTTTATAAACTCGAGACGATTATCGGGAATGATGCTATTCACAATGATATCGGCCTGCGCTTCGTTTCCTCCAGAAAGAATATCAATGAAATCGATACGAACATCCGGCTTGTCCCCCACGAAAAACCAGCCTTGTAAAACAGCCTGTCTAAATAAGCTTTTTTCGTTTATTTCCGAAAGCTGTTCCGCATTTTTTATGTGGCGCAAAGCGAGGACTTGAAAGCGGTCAATCGGTCTCAATTTTTCAAGCTCTTCACGATCTGCGGTCAGGGCGAGCTCCTTGAGCTCAGTAAAGTAGGTCCATGTACGGGCATCAGCAAGGGTGAACACCGATTCGTATTCGTATTTCTTGAGTGAGCGAAGAAGAGAATAAAACGTTTTCTCAACCTGCTCTTTCGGGCCCAGCTTAACAGGTTCAAAGGTCCTTGCATTGGCAGGCGCCTTTTCCTGAATATTCGCCGGCTCGGCCCCTCGTTCGACTATTCTGGGAACCCGCGGAAGTTCCCGCATTGGCGCCGCCTCAATAAAGTCGTAAATAAAAGCCATTTCCTGCCTAAAGGACCGGGGCGCGTTTTTGATTGGAGTAAACCAAAACACTGACGCTAATAAGACGGAAAAACAAAAAGCAAAAGTCGTAATCCATGGCCGACGTTCCAACTGCAACCAAACCACTACGGCGATCACCCATGCAAAAAGAAAATCGATAAGGATGCGCGTAAAATAGGTTTTGGCGTAAATCCAGCCTCCTTCTTCAAAAAAACCGAGGGCGAGCCAAACTTTGGGAACGGCCAACACACCAAAAACCAGGGTGCCAAACAGAACCGGTATCAACAAGCGCTTCATAAAGAGGTATCCTTATAGCTATGACTCCGAATCAGCGCAATCCTTCAAATAAATCTCCAAAATCGAATCTAATACAAGTCACAGCGATTGGTTTAAAAAATAATAGTGCAAGGCACAGAGGCTGAGGGCATGAGAAAATTCCCCGGCCCTCAACATGCGGGGGACTTTTCCCATTGGTAGCAATCGCGTTTGCATTTCTTCATGCGGATCCCAATCCGGAGAAGCCACCTGCCGCGCATTTTGAATGCCAATTACATGACAACGGTTATTTTGAAGAGCAGGGTTGGGATAGGTCCAGCCAAGGAGTAATGCGGAATCTCCCCGAAATCCAGTTTCCTCAAGTAACTCACGCTCGGCGGACTTGATTGGCACTTCCCCGGGCTCCATCACTCCGGCAGGTACTTCCAGGGAAAAATCCTCAATACCGAAACGAAACTGCCGCACCGTAATCAACTCGTTCTGGGCCGTAGTTGCCACAACCGTTATCCAGTCCTGAGCATTGATAACGAAAAAATCCCCTTCAGACTGGCGCACTGGGTGACGAAATCGAGACTTATGCACTTCAAAGATCCGGCAATCGGCATGAACCTCCGAAGCCTTTTTCTCCCAGCGATGGGGGTTTTCCGAACCGGCCATCACACAAAGGCAGTCGATTATTGAGCTGGGATAACTATCTTCTGGCCAACTCGAAGGTAACGGGGCTGTACGTCTGGATTGGCCGAGATCAGTTTTTCAAGGTTGACTCCAAAACTTTTAGCCACCTTGGCCAGTGTATCGCCAGACTGAATCACGTAATCAGTGCTACCCCCGGCCAAAACAGTAGATGACGTTGTTCCACCTGACGACTCGTTGGTGCCACTGGAAGTAGTGCTGGAGACCGGTGCAACCGATCTGGAAACGGTCCCTCCCCCGAGCCTTGTTTCCAATTCGGCAATTTTGATGGTATCGGTACGACTCTGGGTGCGGATTTTAGTCAACTGCTCAGTTATTTGATTGAAAGCTTCCTGTGTTGAATTGGCAAATTCCTTGAGGTTGGTCATCGTTACATATTTCTTGGACAAACCGGACATCTCTTCCTGCAATCCGGCCACGCTTTCACTGATAGTTGAGTTGGCATCCTTAATGTCGCCGACAGCATCTAACTGTGAAGCTTTCTGAAATGCCACAATCCCCAGAATTAATCCTATAAGTCCAAATACCAAAGCGGTAACCGCTAAAATTGGAGCAAATTTCGCCAAATTATCCATAATCTAACCAAAGAGTAAATTTTCCAACTTTTCAAGCAGGTAAACTACTTTGTAACTAATTGTTCGATAATCTCTAATAGCCAGTGATGGTAGCCTGGCTGTCGGTAACCGTGTATGTCCAATCTCCGGAAGTTTCTCCGGACAAAGAGTGATAACCGGAGGCAATGACAAAGGTAGCGAGAAGGGCTAGTGATCTTTTCATCAACCACCTGTTAACAAAGCTCGCCCATTAAGAGAACAATCTTTTTCGGGGGTGGTTGATGTATATATATCCGGGAGCTGGACCCCCTCGACCCCCGCCCCGGACGGGTGGAGCTGGCACCGGTGTAAGCTAGCGGAAAATAATGACTCGCAGGAAACTGAGGTTTTTTCGGAGATTTTGCCCAAAAAACGACTCTTCATCTGAGTTGTTGATTGAAAATTGGTATCCCCGCCCAGAATCGAACTGGGATCTACGGTTTAGGAAACCGCGGTTCTATCCATTGAACTACAGGGACTCTGATTCCCGAAAAGTGAATGTCCTCGGATAAAGGTTCGTCAACTTCAAAGAGATTTCACATCAACATCTTAAAGTTATAGGCACTTTTTTAGCTTGCTTCGAAGAGATTAACGGATTCTCTACCCACCTCTTATGGCAATCGAAAATGCATCCGAGAACAAACGCTCATGGAATCCAATGGATCTGGATTTCACGGACGCGGAAATTTTGTCCCGTTATGTAACAGAAACAGGCAAGATCCTGCCGAAACGGATCACCAAGCTTTCAACAAGGCAACAAAGGCATATTACCAAAGTAATCAAACGGGCCAGGATTATGCTTCTAATGAAGTAACCTACGTCATCTCTCAGCGGATGGGCGAACACGTTGGGACTAAAACATGGCCCGGATCCTTCAGCCTACCTCCTCAAATCTCGATGATATAGCAGCTTATCTGCAATCCGGAGAGATAGCCGCCATTCCAACCGAGACCGTATACGGATTGGCCGGAAATGCTCTCGATCCGAGAGCCGTTGCCAAAATATTCAAAACCAAAGGCCGACCGGCACAAAATCCCCTGATCGTTCATATAGAGAGTCTCGAGCAACTTTCATCGATCGCAGATATTTCAGAATCAGCAAAAGTCCTGGCATCCCTTTTCTGGCCGGGACCTCTTACGATGATACTGCGAAAAAAATCAATCGTGTCAGACCGAGTGACAGCGGGCTTGCAAACCGTGGCTGTCCGTATGCCCTCACATCCGATTTTTAGGGAATTGGCGAGACGATGCTCGTTTCCAATCGCAGCGCCCAGCGCCAACCCATTCGGATATGTAAGTCCAACCAGGACCGAACACGTCCAACAACAGCTCGGAGATCAGATATCCTTTATCCTGGATGGGGGTCCCAGTGAAAAGGGGCTTGAATCGACAATTGTTTCTCTGAGTACGCCGAGTCAGCCGGAATTACTTCGGTACGGAAGTATTTCACTAGACTCAATATCCGTAGCTCTTGGAATCCCAGTGATAGACAAAGTAAATCGTGTGGATTCCGGCAACTCAGGTTTAATTTCCCCCGGATTAATGAAAAAACATTACAGCCCAAACACGCCCATCGAGCTATTTTCTGGCGCTGTTCCTGAAGTTAATTCCAACGAAGTTGTTTTGCACCTATTTTGGAATTCTGATTTCGACCCAAAACAACTCTACCTCTCTGAAACAGGCACCATGGAAGAAGCCGCTCAAAACTTTTACCATTGTCTGCAATTCCTAGATCAGAAGCATTTTAATAAAATTTATTTGGAGTTACCTCCCAAGGGAGGAATCGGAGACGCGTTACGCGACCGAATGGGAAGAGCTGCAGCCAGAGGCTGAGGTGCTTTCTCAGGAAATTTTTCCCACTTCCCGCTCATGAGGCAGTTGCCGGTAATTATAGCCCTTATATTTATGGCACTGATACGAGTAGCAGTGACCTGAAACGGAGAGCTTAAGGTTGTGGAGCGCATACACATAAAAATCCTATCTGGAGATCCTGCGGGAGCGATAGCCCTGAGCCAGGGAATGGCCGAAAACAAGACAATGCCACATAAACTTATACAGGATCTGCCAGCCCATTTGACACCCGACAAGGAACTTCATCAGCTAGAAGGAGCCGAACTTGTCGATTTGATGTTGGCCACTGTGGCTCCCTCCAAGAAGCGACAATTCTTGGAGTCACTTTGAGTCACCAGGGGCGTGATTCACTAGATAGCATTAATCGTCGGTATTATGAAGGACACGTACGCGGGCAGATAAAACCCGTTTCTCATCCACTTCCATAGCCTCAATCTCCAAGTTTTGTAATCTAACCTTTTGGCCCGCATCCGGAATTTTCCCCAATTCCGAAGTCAGCAATCCACCCAGTGTTGAGACTTCATCCTCATCGATCTCAATATTTAAAATCTCTTCAACATCGTGAATCGGCGTTAGTCCATCCACTATGAAAACGTCTTCCTGAACCTCTTCGATTTGCTCAGCTTCGCTGTCAAATTCATCCTGAATATTTCCCACCAGCTGTTCGACGATATTTTCCATAGTAACGACGCCAACCGTACCCCCGAATTCATCGCGTACAAGCGCCATGTGCAGACGTTTATCCAACAATTGCTCTAACACCAGTTCGAGAGAATCATCCGGACCAACAACAATTACCGGCCTGGCCAATTTTTTGAACTCCAACCGCTGTACCTCCATTTCGGACCTGTAAACATCTTTAATGTGAACAATTCCCAGGCAATTATCCATATCACCTTCGCAGAGAGGATATCGCGTGTGGCCCGCTTTTTTCGATAACTCCAGGTTAAACTCATTCCCGTCGAAAATATCAAAGAACTGGATCTGATTGCGCGGTAACATCACATCGTGAACCACGAGTTCGCGCATTGAGATTACATTTTTGAAGACCCGCTGAGTGAATGCGGGAATAGAGGAATCTTCATCCATGCTCAAGATTTGGGTCTCAAGGTCCAATTTGTTCAAATCGGCATGCGGATCCAAATGGAACATTCGTAAACTTTGCCGAGAAAACCAGCCAAACAATTTCATGAATGGAAAGGTCAGGGTACGAAGCAACCAAATGAGCCAATAGCTGGCATGGAGCATCCCGACAGGGTGTTGAAGGGCAACACCTCGGGGAACGGATTCACCCAACACATAATTCAAGCCAATGGCGACCACCAAGCAGGCAACATAAACAAATCCTGCCCAAACTCCGCCTGTATCAATTCCGAGGTAGGTCAGCAGAGAGCTCACCAAAGGAACAAGTACAACACCTAACACAAGAGTGGATAAAGATATGCCAAGCCGAAGAAACTGCAGAGCCTCGTCTACGCGATCGAGAATTTTTGCAAAGCGTTTTGTTTTGCGCAGTTTATCGAGCAGGTCAGGATTAAAATGACTGTACCGCAACCGAATTAGGCTGAATTCGCTGCCCACAAATATGGCATTCAATAGAATCAGGAGTATAGCGGCACTTCCGAATAAAAGAGTATCCCCAACAATCAAATTCACTCTAACTCCTTCATTCCTAAACTTTAGGAAATATCTAACACCTTTTGCAATGTTTCAATCAGCCGTTGGTTCTGAATCCCTGTGCCTATCGATATTCGCATGTATTCCGGAAGACCATAGGGCCCCATCGGTCGAACGATCACACCTTCCTGTTCCATCTCGTTGAAAATTCTAGCGCAATCGCCAAGTTCGGCCAAAATAAAATTTCCCCGGCTGGGGACAAAGGGAATTCCTTTTGCATGAAAAAAATCCGAGAGCATTTTTAGCCCCTGCTCATTGAGCTCCCGGCTTTTATCCACCCAGTCCTGATCATTCAAAGCGGCAAGCGCCGCAGCCTGGGCAATGGAATTTACGTTAAAAGGCTCCCTTACGCGATTCATCAAGGAAGCGCATTCTTCACTGCAATAGCCATAACCTATTCTAAATCCGGCCAGGCTATAAATCTTGGAAAATGTCCGAGAGCAGATGATCTTCCGGCCGTCTGCCATTAATGGCCTTAAGTCAACCGGCTCCTGTTGATACTCGGCATAAGCTTCATCCAAGACAAGAATCACATGTTCAGGCAAGGCTTCGGCAAACTCCAAGACTTGCTCATTGGAATTTAGCGTACCCGTCGGATTATTCGGACAAGGTAAAAAAACGACTTTGGTCCTTTCACTAACCGCAGCCAACATACCGCCCAAATCGTGAGTGAAATCAACCAGTGGCACTTCCATCGGTTTGGCATCAAAAAGCAAGGTCACCAGTTTATAAACGATGAATGCCTGCTCGCCCATGACAACCTCGTCGCCTTCAGAAATAAAGGCATGCCCCACCAATTCGAAGATTTCATTGGAACCGTTCCCAAAAATAAACTGGCCGGGAGTAAGGCCCGTGAGCCCGGCTAATTTTTGCCGAAGCAGATAACAACCCCCATCTGGGTAAAAATGGGATTGATTCAAGAAAGATTTAACCGCCTCCAAAACCTTAGGTGAAACACCCAGCGGATTTTCATTGGAAGCCAGTTTTATGGTAGTCTCCGGATCAATCCCAAATTCCCTCGCGACCACTTCAATTGGCTTGCCAGGTTCATAGACAGGTTGATTTAGTACCGATGGTTTAACCAAATCGGTATAGCTGATACTCGTTCCCATGGACGGCGGACAATCGAGGGCAAAAAACTCACCAGATTCAACAGGAAAATGATTCGAGAAAAGAGATGCATGCGTTGATAACAGGTGGTTCCTTACTCCTGGGATTTGAATTGATCCAGGCTCTGGCCAATGCGTTACAACTGTTCCAAAGCGCCATTCCCGTCAATTTTCCAGCAAAGGTTATACGCATAAACCTGGAAAATCCGGACAAAGTCTCCAGGTTGCTTCAACCCCAAAATTTACATTTCGTTACGGGATCGCTCCAAAGTTGCGACATTTTCGATGTGCCGCGTTTGAGGAAACAGGTCAAAAGGCTGTAGTTTTTTAATAGTGTAGCCTGTGGATAAGAACCGGCTCAAATCGCGCATCTGTGTACCCGGATTGCAGCTCACATACACCACTCTCGCCGGTCCATAGGCAAACAGTTGGTCCAAAAATTCAAGGCTACAGCCTTTTCGTGGCGGATCCACGATCACTACCGTTTCTTCCTTTGGAAAATCCACATGTTCAAACAGAGAAGCGGAATCCCCAACTTGAAAGTGGCAATTTTCAAGGCCATTCAATTGAGCATTGCTGTTGGCGTATTCCACAGAGCGTTCACTGATTTCAATACCGATAGCTTTCTCAAAATATCTGCCGGCATAGAGGGCAAATAAACCTGAGCCGCAATAAGTATCCAGAAAGTAGCGAATTCCATCCGCTTGAGACTCCGTCAATACGTGCTCGGCCAATCGAGGAAGAATAAAGGGATTGTTTTGGAAAAACTCGCTGGCCTTGAACCGAAAAACCACATCTTCGACTACCTCGGTAACTATAGCTTGATAATCAGTTATCACGCCTTCCTCGACGTCGCGCAATAACACCGTGGCACCGTTTTTGTAGTTTTTAAAATTCTCGATAACACCCTGACGTACCTTCGGCAGAGCTTCGTTTATAGCTTCGGTCGCAATCGGACAACGTTCTACATCGACCAATCTTCTGCGACGGCCGGCCTCTAAAAACCCAATGCGAAAGTCCCGCCCTGCACGAGGCTTATGAAAGTGTGGGGTTAATTTGGAACGGTAGCCGTAAGGTTGAGGCGAACCTACAGCAGGCAGAACCTGATGGTTTCCCTCCAACTGCCGGTCCACCAGTTCCTGAACCTGCTGGGTCTTGTATTTGAGCTGAGCGGCGTAATTAAGATTCTGATACTGGCAGCCACCACAAGTCCCAAATAATTCACACCTAGGTTCGATCCTTTCAGGAGATGCATCCAGGACCTCAAGCAAATCCGCATCGGAGAAATTGGCATGATTTCGAAATATTCGTGCTCGTACACGTTCGCTAGGCAATGCAAAATTCACCATAACCACCCAGCCTTCGATTCGCCCAACGCCCTGACCCAAGTTGGTCAAGTTATCAACCTGTAATTCCACCTCCTCGTGGTATTGAAATTTCCCCTCCCGAAATCCTCTCGGTGCCTTGGCCATAAAATGCTTTTAACCCGAAGATTACAGGCCTAACTTCTCCGCAAATCAATACCCGATTATTTCAACCATGGCCCTGACGAGAATTGACAGTTTGCAGAATCCGCGCGTAAAACTAATCAAAGAGCTTATACAAAAAAGGCACCGGGACCGGTCTGGCTTATTTCTGCTGGAAGGCGAGCGGGAATTGGCCCGCGGATTGAAATCAGGCTTGGACGCCACTCAAATCCTGATTTGCGAGGAACTCTTCAAACACCAAAAAGCCTCGGAGACCTTGCTCCAAAAACTGCTAGGCAAAGATGTCCCCATAGTCTGCCTATCAAAAAAAGTATTTGAGCACAGCTCCTATAGGCAAAACCCGGATGGCTTCATGGCCATCTGCAAAACATTTCAAAAAACCCTGCGAGACATCGCTCTATGCGATACACCGCTTCTGCTCATCGCTGAGCGCCTTGAAAAACCCGGTAATCTTGGCGCTTTGCTTAGAACCGCCGATGCGACCAGTGTCGACGCCATTATTCTCAACGACCCGATTACGGATCTCTTTAACCCCAATGTAATAAGAGCCTCAGGAGGATTGGCCTTTCAGGTGCCAGCAGTGCTGGCCTCGTCGGAGGAGACGATCGAATACTTAAAAAGGAACAAGATTGTTTCCCACGCCACTACCCCCGGTAGAGGTGAAGACTATTGTCAGGCACAACTGTTCAGTTCTTCGGCTATCGTCCTAGGTAGTGAGAAAGACGGATTATCCGATTTCTGGATACAAAACTGCGATCGCAAAATCAGCCTTCCCATGCTCGGCAAAGCCGATTCACTCAACGTCAGTGCCACCGCCTCAGCAGTGCTTTACGAGGCAGTCCGCCAACGACAAAAGCGGGCAGGTAAAAGTTTTTACAACTCCTTCTAAGAAAACGCCCGTATCAGGCGTTATCTCTGTACATGATAACCCCAACTCACAATCCCGAAAACAACGAGGTTTTCCAATCCTTAAAGGCCTTTGCGGAAGAACTAGGCTCCAACCTGAAGGCACTCACACCAGGAGGAATTGACCGATTCACAACAAGAACGCATCCGCGCCACTATAATGCCAAAGGAAAAGAAAATAGTGAATATCAAACTACTAACACATTGGCTGGCAGCCGAATGAGGATAGCCGTTCCTTATTCCGAAAGTAGCGGGATCACCGAATTCGAAGCCGGGAAGGTTCATTCAGCAACCAACAACTACTATCCCACGCCTTTAGAAGACGCAGCCCTAAAATCTGAAATCAAGGATATTGGAGTAATATTCAGGTAGTTACTGAGGAGTTTTTGGCAGAACAGAAGCTTCGGATGCAGTCTCCTCAAGTCAGTTTAAAAACGCGTCGCAGGATTTTCGATTCGCTACAGCGGTGCCTCCTTCGACATGGCCTTACGCAACTCCGAACATACTCAATCACTCGACCTGGAAGAGGTACATGCCTTAGCTGAAAAATCTAAGGGCGTTGATTCCGGTGGTCTTCGTTCTGAGTTTGTGGAGCTGATTTAGGAAACGATCGCCTTAATGCCCCAAAAACAACTGGAACTGGCCGATTAAGAAAAAGAGATTCGATAATTGGTTTTTACATGTAGGAGCTACTTTCGCTGCGATTCGTAATAATGATTATTTCGCAGCGAAAGCAGCTCCTATATTTGCTTATAGTGCTCCACTAGTTCCTCTAATCCTTCCTCGATCGTTACTTTTGGTTGGTACCCCAATTTCTCGCGCGCCGAAGAGATATCAAAAAAATGGTCTTTTGCTAATTCAGTTGCAACAAACCGCGTCATAGGCGGCTCTCCTGATAAGCGGAAGGCCTTCCAAATACCTTCCATAACGGCTCCAAGCTTATAGGCCGCACCCAAAGAAATTCGTTTTTCTATTTTGGGAATTCCCAGGCGATCCAGCAGATCATTGATCCAATCCCATAAAACGACCGGTTGACCTTGGGAAATAAAGTATGCTTTGCCGCCGTTTTCTTCAATTTCCAAAGCGTCCTGGGCGAAAATTTGGGCATCCGCCGCGTTTTGCACATGTACGATATCCACCTTGTTCATGCCGTCCCCGACGATGCGCAGTTTTCCTTTTTTGGCGCGATCGATAACGCGGGGGATCAGATGATTGTCACCCACACCCCAGATCAGATGGGGCCGGAGAGCAATGGTCCTCAATCCCGATCCATTCGGATCATTGGCCTCAAGAACCTCTTTCTCTGCCAACATTTTGGTGTGTGCGTAATGGCAGAGCCAGCCACGACCATAAGGCTGTGATTCATCCACTCCGCGAAGAGCCTCCCCGTTAAAAGCTACACTTGGTGTGCTCGTATAGACCAAGCGGTTAATTCCATTCTTCTTACAGGCAGATAGTACGTTTTGGGTGCCCCAGACGTTGGTCCGATAATAGATCCCCCAGCATCCCCAAACCCCTGCTTTCGCGGCAATGTGTTGTATCACATCCATTCCTTTGGAGGCAGCCAGCACTGCAGCAGCATCTCTTAAGTCACCCTGTATAACATCTACACCTAAACTCCTTAATTCAGGTTGATCGGAACGTCCCAGCACTCGCACATCGCGTCCAGATGCGAGGAGTTTGTTCACTACGTAGCGACCCAAAAAGCCTCCGCCACCAGTAACCAATACCTTCATATCATCTTATGTGTCGTTTTTTCCTGGGAAAGCCACGAAAAATTATCCGATTCGGAATCCAATATGAAAAAGTTTTCGTAAGATTACCCACTAAGCATAAGTGAACTCTAAAATAACCCCCAAATGAGAAGTCTACTAAAACTCCTAATCACCGTCATCTTCTTCGGTGGAGTCAATCAAACCCCCATGCTACGTTTTATACCTTCATCACGGCGCCAAACTCGGGCATCATATACGAGGTCCAAACGGTAACCTCTTTTGGTTTGTGCGCCATGGTCGAATTCAGATAAATACCTGTCCCAGGTAGCTCACCTCGCAGTATTAGTTAGCTACGAAGAACACCTGAGTACCCCTATTTTGAGGCAGAAATTTGAATACGTCGATGCAGTAAGCCAGTTTGGAGAGCCGCTCTCCGCCCAATTTACCTGGAGGACAAAGTGTTCGGTTCGATACCATGCTCCATTCAATATATCGTGGCACCACCCAGCGTGATTCTCTACGAAGCATCGGGAGCCCAGTCATTAATTAATTCGTCCAATCGAGCGGAAGTGACGCCAGGGAAAGAGGCTATTGCTGGTTTTGGGCTCAACGGGCTTACTTAAATTATCATCCGTGGCATCGGTCCATCTATGGATTTGGGTGGCGGCTACATCGAAGATCCTGTTCTGAACTTGCATGCAGACCAGGATCTGCTTGATGACTTTAACGAAGATACAAAAAATTCAATTTCCACCGGCAATTGACAGGATACACTACGAACCGATAATTTAGAATGTTGGGAAATGGCCCAGGACAGCCCAAATGAAGCTGCCCTGGCAACTTATTTGTATCCTGATGCCTGCACGGCTCACCTTTCCACCAATGGCGAAATAGGCCAAGGCCTTGGCGAGGTTTATGTCACTCCTTATTCATTACCGATTCAGCGAATAGCCGAGCCAGAGTAAGCCGGTGAATCTTGGCATTGTGTCGGACATCGACAGGAAAATCTTTATAAAAGAATATCTTCTGAATGCGTTTAGCTACGGAGTCCTCAGGTATCTTGGCTAGTAACTCACTTTCCCAATTTTTATTGTCCAAATAATCGTCGGACCAATTTTCGGGCTCCGGTTCAATAACAACAGCAGGAGTTTGCTCAGGTGGATCGCCCAATCCAATCAACGCGGACCGCGCAACTCCTGATTGTTGATTGAAATAAGTTTCAACAGGATCGGTAAATAACACCCCATCTGAAGTTTGGACCCGTTCAGCTACACGACCGCAAAACCATAAGCTTTCATCCGCGTCCAAATAACCAGTATCACCCAAACGATGCCATACAGAATCCCCTTCTTGAATTTTTGCCATTCGGGTTGCCTCCTCAAGCTGATCGTAAGCCTTTGTAACCATCGGCCCCTTAACGATAATCTCGCCTACTTCCCCGGCAGAAAGCTCCTTGGCTCCGGATATCTCAGGAATCGGTACATCCCGGATCTCAATGATTTTCACCTCTACCTCCGGTAACGGTTTTCCCACGCAGGTGCCAGCACCTAGATTCGTTTTAGTTCTGGTTTCACTGAGAACGCGATTTCCCGAAATGCTGGATATAGGCAAAGATTCTGTAGCGCCATATGGTGTATGTATTTCACCATTGGGTATGATTGGTAAAAAGGACCGGATTAAGTCAGGAGGGACCGGGGCACCAGCCATGAAGACGCGTCTGATACTCGGTAGTTGTATGGATTCCTGGACACAATAATCGGATATCTTTTTCCAAATTACGGGAGATCCAAAGGAATTGGTGACTTCACTTTGCCGTATGGCCTGCACAATCTTCTGTGCATCGACAGTTGCCGGGCGGCTGGGATTCATTTCTGGAACCACCGTGGTCATACCAAAAGCAGGGTTAAAAAGCGCGAAGATAGGTAGCATTGGTAGATCCACTTCTCCACGCTCGATCCCGAATACTTCCCCAATTAAACGGACTTGGGCATCAAACATCCCGTGTTCGTACAGCACTCCTTTTGGTGGCCCTGTTGATCCGGAGGTAAACAGTATCGCGGCTATATCGTCTTCCCGAGTATCTTCAAGTATAGGCGGAGAAAGATTTTGCCTATCAAGCACCTTTTCGAATTTCGATCCGACTTTGATCCTCGATTTTACTCCCCTAAAACTACTACTGAAAAGGCGGCTCAACCAAATTGCCACAGGTATTCCAATGAAAAATTCGGGGCTGGTTCGTTTAACGCTGGTTAAAAAGTTTTTTCGCCCCATTCCCGGATCAATAATCACAGGCACGGCAGCTAATTTGAACAAAGCAAATGTTATCAAAATGAGTTCCAATCCCGGTTTCACTGCCAGCTGTACGCGAGATCCTTTCTGGATGCCTCGCATTCTTAGATAAGCAGCGCATTGATTGCTCAGTCGCTCCAATTCCCCGAAGGATAAACTTCGATATTGGATGGACGATGCACTGCCTCCTGCAAGAATTTTCAATGCGCAGTACTCCGGCTGGGCCAAAGCGGTCTGTGGCAGGAATCTTGCTATATTGGAACTCATAAAACAAAAGTTGGTAGGTCCGGCGAAAGTAGGTGGCAATTGAAAAGGCTCAGAGCTTGACCGCCCTGGGCAAAAGTGACTTTTTAGCCACCTTATGCCCAAAGCCCTATCAGCGAATCCAACCATGGACGACATCATCTCCCTCTGCAAACGCCGAGGGTTTATTTTCCAATCATCAGAAATTTATGGTGGGATCAACGGATTTTACGACTATGGCCCATTAGGAGTTGAGCTTCGAAAAAATATAAAGGACGCGTGGTGGAAGGACATGGTCCATGGCCGGGACGATATTGTCGGGCAGGATGCATCGATCATCATGCACCCCAACGCGTGGGAAGCATCAGGGCACGTGGATAGTTTTACGGATCCTATGGTGGACTGCAAAGAGTCCAAAATGCGCTATCGAGCAGACCACCTTTTGTGGGCACCGATATTCGTTGAAGGGGAAACAATCGGTTATGTATCGACCCTAGAAGGACCAGAGTCTCAATCTGACGCTGAAAAAAAAGCCAATGACCTTAAGCGGAAAGCAGCGAAGCAGGGAGAACTGGCTGCGATCGAACTGAAAGAATACCTCGAAGCAACACCCGACCTTTACGACCTGATCCCCTCGCCTGCCACCGGGAAACCAGGATCGCTGACTCCGCCTCGTGAGTTTAACATGATGTTCCAAACCTACGTAGGAGCCTTAAAGGACGATTCAGCAATCGCCTACCTTCGCCCGGAAACAGCACAGGGCATTTTCGCCAACTTCAAAAACGTTTTGGACACCGCCCGCGTAAAAATCCCCTTCGGGATTGCACAAGTAGGGAAAGCTTTTCGAAACGAAATTACCCCCAAGAATTTTATCTTCCGTTCCCGCGAGTTTGAACAGATGGAAATAGAATACTTCATCGAGGCTGATGAAGGTGCCTGGGAAGACTACTACCATCAATGGATTGGGACTCGAATGGAGTGGCACAAGACCATCGGGTTAAAAGAAGAGTTGTTAAGCACTCACGTCCATCCAAAGGATAAACTAGCCCATTACTCGCGCGCCTGCACCGATATCATGTTTGAATTTCCGTTCGGCGTACAGGAGTTGGAAGGCATCGCCGCTCGCGGTAATTATGATCTGAGTCAGCACCAAAAGCATTCAGGTAAATCTATGGAGTACTTCGACGACGTGAAGCGTGAAAAATATATCCCCCACGTGATTGAACCATCCCTGGGCGTAGACCGTACCTTGCTTGCTATAATGTGTTCCGCCTACGCTGTCGAGGAAGTCGATGGCGAAACTCGCAACGTCCTCAAATTTGCACCTAGGATTGCACCGATCAAAGCGGCCGTATTCCCATTGATGAAAAACAAACCGGAGATTGTCGAAATGTCCCGCCGTATTTACGACTCACTCCGTAAGCGTTACTACGTTTTCTACGATCAGGCAGGGGCAATTGGTCGCCGGTACCGCCGAATGGATGAAGCGGGTACGCCCTATTGCATCACTGTTGATTTTGATTCGATTGAAGATGGTACGGTTACTCTAAGGGATCGGGATTCCATGGAACAGGTCCGTCTTCCAGAGGTTGAGATTGCATCCTATATCGATGAGCGCGTTTTATAATTTTGATGTGGCAAACCTTGCGAAGGCCGTTCTCAAAGGGGGACGGATTTTTCTGGAACTGTAAAAGGGGCTTTATCCCTCGATTAATCATCGGCCACGAACGCAATCGTCGCATAAAGCCCCTCCTACAGTTTGATTGCATGAAAACTGGATGGTGGAGCAAATGCCCAGTGGTTCAGTCGAAGTCAATAATGGGAAGCTCGAGATCATTGATGCCAAGGGCTGCACAGTGTGGTTTCGCCATAAGATGGAATCTCCGGTTCTAATTGAATATGAAGTACGCATGATTAAGTCAAATGGTCCCTACCATAACACACGGGACCTCAACTGCTTCTGGATGTCGGTCGATCCCATTTATCCTATGGACATCTTTCGCAATACCACCCGAACAGGACAATTCCGAACCTACGATCGCCTTCGGCACTACTATGTGGGCTAAGGACGTATCTAAATACCCAAACTCGATTTCGGAAGTACAACGGTTTAGGTGAACGTCATTTATTCCCCCAACACGATTTAAGTCACCCGGAGTTCATAATCACTCCCAATAAGACGATGAAGGATACTCCGTCAGGCAAGGGTCAGCGGGAAGGGTGCCGTTCTTGCTTGTATACATGGAAATTTATCCAGAGAATCCAAATGGAGAACCCATCACTTATTTCGAGTTTGAGAATGGAGTTCCCGGTTGGGGCTATGTCGTTGTAGTGGCCCGAGATGGCAGCAATCCTCGCTACGTCAAGGAGCGTGTTCTGGGAGGAGACCACGATGGAACTCGACAGCAGTGGATTGATAATGACCAACTCATCTATGGCGTGGAGAACGAGGCATTCAATCATCGCAAACATAAAGGATAAGAGCAGCCGCAGGGTCGAAGGCTCCATCGGCATGTTGTCAGAAGCCAATCGAAATGGTCTGACTCACAATAATTACCCGGTCAGCAAGTACGGGAAGAAAACGAAACCATCCGAAATGATGATCATGGGCCTTGCCGAGGGAACCACGCAGACACTGATCAATGTGATGGAAATGATCCCCATGCACCCCCGTCGCGATATCATTTCAGATCCTCAATGGAAGGATATGGGAGTCTTCAAACATCCCAAGTGGTCACCGCACGATAAGCAACTTTTCTGGATCTACATGCTGGAAATGAAGGGCACCCATAAGAAACTCGTGAAATCAGCCCTCCTTGCCGATAGTGATGGAGGAAACAAACGCTATATTTTCAAAGTCGGTCAGTATTCGATGTGGTCGGACAACGAAAACCTGCTGGCAAACCCAGCTTCATTCATCGGGATAATCCATCGGCTCAGGATGTGATGATTCATCCTACTAATGGCAATGATGTCTATCCGCTTATTTGAGATGCGCTGGCCTTCACGGATCAATCAACTCGGACAAACCCTTATTCGAGACCGATATCCAGAACTGGCTGGAAAAGGGACCACCTGCCGTACTGCTCTAGGACGTAGCATCTGGAGACTATCGAGCGCTCGCTCGCATGCGTGGTGCCAAAAGCGATCCGAAAAACGATATTCACCCACATCCGACCTGGTCGAGAGACGGAGGGACATATATTTTAACGGGACTGATACGGGGAAAGCCGCGAATATTAAATAAATCTTTCCAATTTTGCGTTTCGCCCAATCGCCAAGGAGTAAGCGAAGCAAAGGGAAAGGGCGGCTTGACTAGTCAGCAATTTTAGTGCTTTATTAGCAAGGAGATAGCGTTTTGAGGCTGCTTGGAGCAGTTATTACCACTTTCGGCAAAAGAGGAATTAGCTGGTGCAAACTCTTTAAAAGCCTGACAAAGGGTTCCAGGGCAACTTGGATAACATTCGCCTATCTCTAAATTGGACTTTGGAATGAGTGAAACCGACATAGTACAGCAGGGACTTTATCGTCCCGAATTTGAACACGATAGCTGCGGTATTGGCTTTGTCGCGAATTTAAAAGGCGAGAAATCCCACGCAATAGTAAACAATGCATTAAGCATGCTCTGCAATATGGAGCATCGTGGCGGCACTGGATACGACGTAGCTAGCGGAGACGGCGCAGGCATCCTCATCCAAATTCCTCATGAATTTTTATCTGAGGACTGCGAAATCCGTGGTATCGCCCTTCCGGAAGCCAGAGAGTACGGAGTAGGCATGGTATTCTTTCCTGCAGAAAAAGAATGTAGAAAATCCTGTCGCGCACTACTTTCTGACCATATTCACGAATTAGGGCTTACCTTAATTGGCTATCGCCACGTTCCCAAGGACAACAGTATTATTGGCCAAGCCGCCCTCGAGACCGAACCGCAAATTGAACAGGTGTTTATTGGCAAGACGGGAGGCATCTCCAACGATGAATTCGAGCGTAAGCTCTACGTCCTGAGAAATTACACGATTCACACGGCGCATGATTCGATCGAAAATGCCAAGGACAATTTCTACATTGTGTCCATGTCCTCACGGACAATTGCCTACAAGGGACAATTTACAACAGACCAAGTCCGGCAATATTACTTAGACCTTCAGGATGAGAGAACGGTGTCGGCTTTGGCCATGTTCCACTCTCGCTTCTCCACCAATACATTTCCTTCCTGGAAGTTGGCACAGCCCTTCCGCTACCTCTCGCACAACGGCGAGATCAATACGGTAATGGGCAACATCAACTGGATGCGTGCAAGGGAAGCGCTCCTTGAAAGCATCCATTTTACTCCGGAAGAATTGAAAATGATTCACCCGGTGAGCGACAAGGCGATGTCCGATTCGGCGAATCTGGACATGGTTATCGAATTGCTCGTCTTGAGCGGCCGCCCGATCGCGCAAGTCATGATGATGGTTATTCCGGAAGCCTGGCAAACCCAGAAAGACATGGATCCCGTAAAGCGTGCTTTCTATGAGTACTATTCCTGCATCATGGAACCATGGGATGGCCCGGCATCGATTTCTTTCACTGACGGCAAAGTCATCGGAGCAACACTCGACAGAAACGGCCTTCGTCCATCCCGTTACTTGGTAACGGATGACGACATGGTAGTAATGGGTTCTGAAACGGGATCTCTGGGCATCGATCCTTCACGAGTTGTCAAAAAAGGACGCCTACAGCCAGGCAAGATTTTCATCGCCGACCTCGAACAGGGCCGGATCATTTCCGACGAGGCAGTGAAAGCCGAAATGTGTTCACGCCATCCCTACGGTGAATGGCTTAAACAGCATAAAATTAACCTGGATGAATTGCCAACACCCGAACAGGAGCAACGCCATTCAAAAGAACGTTCGCTCAAGAAGCGCCAGAAAGCCTTCGGATACACTCAGGAGGATCTGAACATCATATTCAAACAAATGGTTGGTACTGGCAAAGAACCTTTGGGCTCAATGGGTGCAGATAACCCACTGGCAATTCTTTCGGATAGACCGCAGCAACTGTCCAATTACTTTAAGCAGTTGTTCGCCCAGGTCACAAATCCTCCTATTGATCCGATCCGGGAGGAGATGGTTATGTCTCTGCAGAGCTACATGGGAGGTTCCCTGAACTTACTCGATGAAACGCCCAGGCATTGCCACAAAGTGGAAATTACCCAGCCAGTTTTATCCAACGAAGAGCTTCAGAAAATCCGCTACATTGACCACGACCATTTCCAATCCAAGACCATCGAATGTATTTTTCGTGCAACCGAAGAACCGGGCGCCTTGAAAGACGCCTTGGACCGTATTTGCCGATATGCTAAAGATGGTGTGCTGGATGGTTTTTCTATCATAATCTTGACCGACCGCGGTATGGATAGTGACCATGCGGCGATTCCCTCGCTTTTAGCAACGGGCGCCGTTCACCATTATCTTATTCGCGAAGGTTTGCGTGCCAAAGCAGATTTAATTGTCGAAGCGGGAGATATTCGTGAAACACACCACTTCGCTACAGTAATTGGGTATGGTGCTTCAGCTGTGAATCCTTACCTGGCTATTAAGACCCTCGGGGATCTCAAAGAAAAAGGCATAATCGATCCGCTGCTAAGCGACGCGGACCTTTTCAAGCGTTACAAAAAAGCCGTCAATAGTGGCTTGCTGAAGATTTTTTCCAAAATGGGGATTTCTACCCTGCAATCGTACCAAGGAGCTCAGATCTTTGAGGCCCTGGGAATTTGCACGGACGTTATCGATCAATACTTCGCAGGAACAGTAAGTCGTGTCGAAGGTCTCGGGCTCGATGAAATTGCCCGGGAGGCACTGATGAAGCACCGAGAAGGATTTCCGCAGGAGGACAACCTAGTGGAAAGCAATGTGCTGGATTCCGGTGGTGATTATGCTTGGCGGTTAGGAGGAGAACGACATCTGTTCAATCCAACCACGATCCGGTTATTGCACCATTCCGCCGCATCCAACGATCGGGATATGTTCGACGATTACACAGAAGCGGTCGACAACCAATCCCGAGATGCCTTTACCCTTCGCGGGCTGATGGACTTCAAATACGATCGGCCATCGATTTCAATTGAAGAGGTGGAATCGGCAGAAAATATTTTTCGACGCTTCGCGACCGGCGCGATGTCTTTTGGCTCCATTTCCTGGGAAGCACATACCACTCTTGCCAAAGCCATGAACCATCTTGGCGGTAAAAGCAACAGCGGCGAGGGGGGCGAGGATCCAATCCGCTACAAACGGGATGAAAATGGCGACTTGGCCATGTCGAAAATTAAACAGGTGGCATCTGGAAGATTCGGGGTGACGTCCTATTATCTGGCGAACGCCAACGAGCTGCAGATTAAAATGGCTCAAGGCGCCAAGCCAGGAGAAGGTGGTCAGCTACCTGGACACAAAGTGGACGCCTGGATTGGAAGAGTTCGAGGATCCACGCCGGGCGTTGGACTTATCTCTCCTCCGCCTCACCACGATATTTATTCAATTGAGGATCTGGCCCAGCTAATTTATGACCTTAAAAACTCCAACCGGCTGGCACGGATCAATGTCAAGCTAGTATCAGAGGCTGGTGTTGGAACGGTCGCAGCAGGCGTTTGCAAAGGCTACGCCGACGTCGTCCTTATTTCAGGGCACGACGGGGGAACTGGAGCTTCTCCGCTGAGTTCGATCAAACACGCTGGACTGCCTTGGGAGCTTGGACTATCCGAAACACACCAGACATTAGTCCGGAACAAGCTGAGAAACCGAATCGTCGTGCAAACCGATGGACAGTTAAAAACGCCAAGGGATTTGGCAATCGCCACCCTACTGGGAGCAGAAGAATGGGGCGTCGCATCTGCCGCTCTAGTGGTAGAAGGCTGCATCATGATGCGTAAGTGTCATTTGAATACATGTCCCGTAGGCATTGCCACGCAGAACCGCGAGCTTCGTAAGCGATACGCCGGCAAGGTGGAGCACGTGATCAATTTCTTTACCATGATGGTTGAAGGCTTGCGGGAAATTATGGCTGACTTGGGCTTCCGCAATATAAACGAGATGGTAGGCCAAACCCAATGTCTAAAATTTCGTGACCATATCGATCACTGGAAGTATAAGCATTTGGATCTGTCCCCCATTCTGCACAAGGAAGGTGCCCGTGAAGGAGATGGACTACATCACGCCATCCCACAGGAGCATTTGATTCACGATATTATCGACAGACAGCTTATGAAGGATGCGGCCGAATCTGTCGCGAATAAGAAGCCAGTCAAACTCGATTACAAGATCGTGAATACCGACCGCACGGTGGGCGCCATGTTGTCTAACGAAATCTCCAAAAAATATGATGGAGACGGACTACCGGAAGGAACAATCGATGTGAAGTTCCGAGGAGCTGCCGGACAGAGTTTCGGTTGCTTCACAGCCAAAGGGGTCCGCTTCGAACTCGAAGGGGATTCTAACGATTACTTCGGTAAAGGACTTTCTGGTGGAACTTTGATCGTGTATCCCGATAGAAAAGCACCGTTCAAAGCACGAGAGAACATAATCATCGGCAATGTAGCCTTCTTCGGGGGAACCGGAGGAAATGCTTACATTCGGGGAATCGCCGGAGAACGCTTCTGCGTGCGAAACTCAGGCGTCACAGCTGTTGTTGAAGGAGTCGGCGACCACGGTTGCGAATACATGACCGGCGGGAAGGCGGTCATATTGGGAGAAACCGGGCGAAACTTTGCTGCGGGAATGTCCGGCGGCATTGCTTACGTGCTCGATCGTTACGGCAAATTCGAACGGCGTTGTAACATGGAAATGATTCAGCTCGGATCGGTTGAAAAGGCTGAAGAGATTGAAGACTTGAGGGCCCTGATCGAAAACCATCTTGAATTTACGAAGTCGGATGTTGCCAAAGAAATTCTAACCGATTGGGGAAACAGCCTGGCACAATTTGTCAGGGTGATGCCCGTCGATTACGAACGCATGCTCGGCTATATGGAAGAAGCGCGCGCCACCAACAAATTCGATAATGAATACGACGTGGCTGTCGAAGCATTTGACATGCACCTGCGTCAATTAGCAGCACAATAACAATTCGATATCAGCTTTTTCAAAAATGGGCAACCCTACCGGATTTTTAGAAATTAACAGAAACCTCCCCAGGGACCGGGATCCTGTTCTTCGTGTTGGAGATTGGGATGAAGTGCACACCGAGATGGCAGTCAGCGATATTCAAGCGCAGGCCTCCCGGTGTATGGATTGCGGAGTCCCTTTCTGTATGGCCGCCGAATCCGACAAGGGTCAGGGAATCGCCGGTTGCCCGGTTAATAATTTAATACCGGAATGGAATGACTTGGTCTACCATGGACTTTGGAAGGACGCATTGGCGCGTCTGCTCAAAACAAACAACTTTCCAGAATTTACTGGGAGAGTCTGCCCGGCGCCTTGCGAAAGTTCCTGCGTATTGGGCATTAACACGCCTCCAGTGACTATCAAGCACCACGAAGTTTCCATTATCGATCGTGGATTTGAAATGGATTGGGTACATCCCAATCCACCAGAAGAACGAACCGGAAAAACCGTGGCTGTCATTGGCTCCGGACCGGCAGGATTAGCTTGCGCCGCGCAACTTAATCAAGCGGGTCACTTGGTTACAGTTTACGAACGTGCCGACCGTCCTGGAGGATTGCTGATGTATGGCATTCCGAACATGAAGCTGGAAAAACACATTGTGGAACGTCGCCTCAAGCTTCTCGAGGATGAAGGTGTTATATTTGTATGCAATACGACGATTGGCAAAGACATCCCGGCAAGCCAGTTAAAGAAGGATTTTGATTCGGTGGTCATCTGCACAGGAGCCACCGTTCCCCGAAGCCTGCCAGTCGAAGGAAGCGATTTGAAAGGAGTGCACTTTGCCATGGAATTCCTCGGAGGAAACACCAAGAGCCTAATGGACAGTAACCTTGAGGATGGAAACTATATTTCAGCAAAAGATAAAAATGTGGTTGTCATTGGCGGAGGAGATACGGGCACCGACTGTGTGGGCACAGCCCTTCGTCATGGGTGCAAGCACGTAGAGCAATTGGAGATTATGCCCGAACCGCCCAACTCGAGAACTGCCGGCAATCCGTGGCCTCAATACGCCCGAATCCTGAAAGTCGATTACGGCCAGGAAGAAGCAATTGCTATCCAGGGTGATGACCCCCGGGCCTATTTGGTAACGACCAAAAAATTTGAAGGAGACGATCAAGGGAATGTGCAAGCGCTGCACACCTGCACAATTGAATGGCAACGTCAGGAAGGTCGACACATGATTCCGGTCGATGTACCGGGAACAGAAAAAATTATTCCTGCGGACCTTGTTCTTCTAGCCATGGGATTTTTGGGGCCCGAAAGCGGTCCGCTGGATCAACTAGGCGTTGAGAAAGATGCACGATCGAACGCCAAGGCTATTTACGGTAGATACAACACTAACGTGGAAGGAGTCTTCGTCGCTGGAGATGCTCGCCGTGGCCAGAGCCTGATTGTATGGGCCATCAACGAAGGCCGTGGAGCGGCCCAGGCAGTGGACCGTTACCTGATGGGCAAGTCTTATCTGCCCAGGTAAATGAAAAG
>DDZZ01000060.1:76203-85836 GCA_002346535.1 Opitutales bacterium UBA2995
TGAAAAGAAATTATTTATCAGAATCAGAAAAAGCGGATCGGTTTGGATTCTTCCTGTTCCTGACGCATTTTTTCGTGCTCTTCATCCGAGCAACCCCGATCCGTCGGAACATCGGTAGCTTCCTCGCTTACTTTGACGAGGTCATTGGAAAGCAAATAGGATTCCACTTCTTCTCCGCTGACGTCGGCCAGCATGATACCATCAATTTCGACACAGGGTGAGAGCGGTTGTCCGGATTTGCGCACCATTTCGGCGTAGTTTTCCGGGTAATTAATGATGTCGATGTCCTCGTAATTGAGGCCATGTTTGTCCATGATCGCACGGACACCCATACTCCATCCGCATTGCGGTTTTAAATAGGCTTTTATCTTCATTTTCGTTTTCTCCTTAGAAAATATTATAAGGTTTTATTTGATAAATGATTAATAACCCCCCCTATTTCAACACAAGAACCAAATCTAATTGCAGAAATCTAGAAATCCTAACGAGCGTCGGATGGTAAACGCCTGACTCGATTGACCATAAGGGTGTAGGCGTCCTGAAACTGCTTCAAGGTGTCACTTCTTCCCAGAGTAACGGTCCGCGCTGAAACAAAATTGTCGATAAGGGCAGCGTACTCCTTGTTCACCATGACTCCCAGGAATTCGCCGGATTTGCTGAACATGACGCTGGACTCACGCGGAGCAAAATCTCCCATTAGGCGATTCATAAACCGGCTGTCGATCCGGAAGTAGTCGGGAGTTCTTGGATCGATGTTAAATCGGGTGTCGCCATAACCATTATTTCGTAAATCAACCAGGACTGCCTGCGGAAACTTGAGCGGATCGGCGGCAATGTAAAACGGCTCCGACTCGATAAAATTCACCCAGGAATTGTCCAAAGGCACTGCCAAAATACGGGTATCAATAGAAAGGAATTCGAAGGTGGTGAGCGGATAGGTCCGCCGTCCCAAACGTATATTTCCACGCAAATTGATGGACTGATTACGAAGATCGTTTTCGGAAATATCGAGGTCGTCCCAGTTAAAAACTGCCCTGAGCGCTTGGCCATCGGAAACAACCACGGGACGAACTATAACCCTCGCTTCATTTCCGCCTCGACGGTTCAATTTCTGGAATCGTACTTCTAATGTAACTCCGCTTCCTACAACATCAGAGAATATCTGATTGGCGTTTCTGGGTTGGGCGCTACGTACTTCCTCGGCAATCTGAGTCAATCGTTCCGTCTGGGCGTTTACACCCTCAGTGAGTTGAGTGGCCAACTGTGAGGCATGCTCCTGGAGTCGTTGGTTGTCGTCGCGCATAATGGAGATTTCCGTTTTTACATGCTCCAGGTTTTCCCTGACCAATCGGCTTTCGGCTTCAGCTAATTGTAGTTGAGTATCCAAGGTTTGCGCCTGTTGCTCGGCAGCCTTTCTAGCCTCAGCCAATTCAGCTTCACGCATTTCCGCTTCGGAAATTGCCTTGTGTTGATCCCTTAATTCTTTCTGGAGGGTAGTCATCTCGCGCAACTTTTTTTCCGATTCAAGCCGCTGCTCCTCAATAAGCGCATTCTGCTTTTCCACTTCTTCCTGGGTCCTTTTGAGAACTGCGATCCGCTCCTTTAGGGTTGCCTCCAATTGCTCCTTGGCCTTTGCCAAGGCCTCCCTTTCTTCCTGTGTGAGCTGCAATTCCTCTTCGCGGTTTTCCAGACTATCTTGAGTGTCCTGTAAGTTATCCTGCGTTTGCTGCAAAGAATCCTGAGTTTCTTTTAAAGAGGCGGCCATATTCTCGTTGGAAGCCTCCTCCATTTCCAGCGAAAGCTTCAGAACCTCGATGATATCTTCCTGCGCTTGCATGGGGTCTTTAGGCAATACCTCCATCTCCGATTGCTCATCATCCGGCGCTTCAAAGCGAGCCAACGCCAGCAGGCTAAGCAGCAGGAAATCGCAAATTATGAGCAGCAAAGTTTTGTTCATGGTCTAATGATGCAAATTCAGCAACAGGTTTTTCCGAAAAGGTCGCACATGGAACACTTTTAGAATAGCCACAAAAATGATACCAAATAAGGTGGACGAATAGGCAGCCATCAAACTGGCCTGAACTACTCCAATCGCCAAAAAAATCAAAGAAAATACTGTTCCCGCAAGCCCCAGATAAAGCCCACTGTCGAACAACTGGTCTTCATTTTCCAGGAGTTCCAGTTTCAAAGGGGTTGGCTTATCCATTTTGCGAATCTCAGTAAGCTTTATGAGTCCGGCCATGTATACCGCCAATTGCATGAGAAAAAAGATCGAAATGGTAATTATAGTGATCTGATCCATGATTTCTTTACGTTCAGTTGGAGTGAAGAGTGATTCAACGGTATCTTGAAATGCCCACTCAAGTCGAACTTCTGTTTGAGGAATTCGACTTTGGCGGAAAACGCCGGGTTCCATTATCAGGATAATTAAAAAGGAAAGAATCAAGGTTAGAGTAATCGTTCTGAGACCAGAAACGATCAAAGGTGGCTTGCACGACTGCGAAAAAGTGCGAAATAACAAAGGAAATGCCCGCAACCCGAATCTGGTCAGGCAAAAAGCAGCCAAAGATATGAATAGGCCTTTAAAAAACAAAAAGGCAGTAGGGATTTGCGCAGCTGAAACCATGATTACCGGATTATTCAGAAGCCAGGGAATATACCCTGCCATTTCCACACGGAGGGATGGATCCTGAACTTTTTCCATTTGTTCCAGCAGATACTCCAAAGCGCCCTGACCTTCGGCCAAGGCCTGACCCAGGTCATCGAGGGCTTCTTCAGGATACGTATCCAAATAACGAATAACCGGCCCTGAAGCCTGTCTCAGCAAGATTGCCGAGTATATCCAACTGAATTTTTTGTCGTAGTTTCGCGCATAGGCGGCTACCTGCTCCAATGCATAGCTATCCTCCAAAAACGGAAGCATTTCAACGAGCTGGTTCCAATTCATCCGCTTCCCAAGCGAAAATAATGCAAAGTAAATCCGTTCCAAATCTGCAACCGCCGAAGGATCGTCAATGTTGTCTGAAAGGGTTCGAATAGTTGCGGCAATTTCAGGTGAATAATGGCTGCCCTGCATTATCAATGCGCCCAGCATGATAGTTGCCTCGAGCGGCTGGCCTGCCGAAGAATAAACAGGCATGAATTGCCTGGTTCCGGCCATCTCCCTGGTTCCAATGATGGCCTTCACCGAAGTGCTGCGCGAATTTTCCAGAAAGGAGGATAGCGTGGTCCGTGTTCGCGAAGGGATCAGGTTTGGAATCAATTCACTCCGAGTAGCAGCTCCCAACTGCGGATCAATTCTTTGAATTTGATCGAAGTAAGGATCCGGCCCACCGGATATCCCATATTCCGGAAACAATTCAACGGCTTTTTCTATGCTCTGCCGGACCGGTTTCGTATCGGAAACTTGCAAAGATTCGGCTGCGTCTAGCAAAATGGATGCGGCCCCCAAGCGATCGAGTTGAACCAGGTTCCGCGCAGAATCGACCAGGCTGGGTGTCCCTTCACCAACCGCCTCAAGTAGCTGGCTGTTGACCAATTTCCAATAAACCGGAATAGACCAGCCCAGGAATCCAAGAAGTATGGATGAGAAAAAAAATAAAAATGGGCGAAACATGCGCGGCAAAAGAAATTCTTAACAGTGTGAACAATGAAGTAAGTAATCTCAACGAACGAATTGATCCGAGAAACTTGACTACAACCTTGCTTGACCCGGAAGCAGCTTGCTTAACTCTCGAACCATATGTCCCTCCGAGTTTGCCTTTATAACGAACCTATCCTTCGCAAAAAAGGTGCTCAGATATCTGATTTCAATTCTGATCTGGAAGCGCTCAGCAAAGATATGGTGGAAACCATGTACGAGTACGATGGGATAGGATTGGCCGCACAACAAGTAGGCCGTGATCTGATGCTTTGCGTGGTCGATGTTCCGCAAACCCTGGAAAGTGCCTTTCAGATCATCCTCGATGGAAAGTCTACTCCGCCTGAATTGGTGATGCCCATGGCACTCGTTAATCCAGCAATCGAACTTTTGACCAGCGTTGAAACGACCTACGAGGAAGGCTGTCTCTCTTTCCCTGGTATCAACGGAAACGTTCGAAGACCGGACCAGGTTCGAGTAAACTTCCAAGACGAACAAGGGAGTCCTCACACTCTCGAATGCAACGGTCTACTAAGTCGTTGCATCCAGCACGAAGTGGATCACATCAATGGAATTCTGTTCATCGACCGGATGGATCGGGACAGCTTGAAAACGGTCGCCTCGCAGATTCTTAAACTCAAAAAACAAACCCAAAAGTCCATTCTTCAAGAGCGCAGAAATTATAGAAGTGGATCCAATCAACGCTAATGATTTCCATAAATTTACCCAAAAGAAATTCGTAATTGGACAAAACGTGATGGCTCGGAAAGCCGCCCAGGCTATCATGGAAACATCAGAGGGTATAACGGAAGATGCGTTCCAATTGTGTTCTTCGATCTGGAATATCACCGAAGCGGGAGATGAAATCGAGGAAAAAACTACAGCGTAAGCACTCCATAGAATTCTAGCCCAGGGAGATAGGACCAATCGTCAATTTTTCACCCTCCTAAAATCAACCCAACAAAAAGTCCTTTTCGGCCTGGCAAAGTCGGGAGGCCAATCCCCCGCCTCAAAAGAATTCCTCAAAATTTCCAACATTGCTCAGCCATCTTCAGTTTCGACTGCCCTCAATCGATTAGTGGATTTGGATCTGATATACCGCCACGGAAATGAGTCCCGGTTCTTTCCCCACTTTTCCGATACTGGTTGTTGGGGAAAAGTAACTTTCAAAGCTGAGACCTAAAATTGCACCCCGCCGAATTTCTTCCGGTGAGCTGCAGCTACTAAAATATATTTCTCAGCCCATTCTCGGAGACCGGCCTGACGGTCTTCACCTAAAGGTGTAATTTTTGCCGGAATACCCTTCACCATCGATCCAGGCGGAACAACTGTGCCCGAGAGAACAACCGCTCCGGCAGCTACAATAGACTTGCGCCCAATTATCGATCCGTCCAGGATCGTGGAACACATGCCGATCAAACATTCACTCTCAACCGTACAAGCATGAACTAATGCCTGATGACCTATCGTCACGTAATCTCCAATTATAGCCGCGAAATCGTCCGCCAGATGGATAATGGCACCGTCCTGTATGTTGGTTCCTTCTCCAACGACAATGCAACCGATATCCCCTCGAACGACGCACTGATAGAAAACACTGGACTTCGGACCAATCGTAACATCTCCCATAACATCGGCAGAAGGAGCCACCCAGGCGGTAGGATCGACAATAGGAGTTTTATTAAGATGGTTTTGAAGTCTTTCTTCAGTGGTCATTACCCTTAAAGTTCAGTGAATTTTAAATAGGCGCAAGCCGTACTCAGATCTAAAATAAAGATAAATTCTTAAAAAAAAGCATACTTTACATATCAAAATATCCTGATATGTTGATATGTCATTGGAAATTTAGGTGTCATGCCTGCTTCACTCCCAACGCAAAAACCTGATTCTCAACGCTTTCAGCAATTATGGCAATTACTGGACCAGCGCATCGTGTTTCTCGATGGGGCAATGGGAACGATGATCCAACGCCATAAACTTGGAGAGGCTGACTTCCGTGGCGATCAATTTAAGGACCACGCCGTAGACCTGAAAGGTAATAACGACCTGCTAAGCCTGACTCGACCGGATATTATTGCGGGTATCCATCGTCAATATTTGGAGGCGGGATCGGACATCGTTGAAACCAACACATTCAGTGCTACTTCAATTGCTCAGGCCGACTATGAACTCGAATACATCGCATACGAGCTCAACAAAAAGTCAGCGGAGTTAGCTAAAAAAGCAACTGAAGAGGTCATGGAGAAAAATCCAGGCCGGATCTGCTTTGTGGCAGGTGCCCTTGGTCCAACAAACAAAACGGCATCCATGTCACCGAATGTCAACGACCCGGGTTACCGAGCCGTATCCTACCAAGAACTCGTAAATGCTTATTACGATGCAGCGAAAGGACTCGTGGATGGAGGCGTGGACATTTTGTTGCCAGAGACAACATTTGACACCCTCAACATCAAGGCCGCTCTTTTTGCGATTGAAAAACTTCAGGCCGAATTACCAGAGCGGATACCTGTGATGATCTCTTTCACGATTACGGATGCATCGGGTCGAACCCTGTCCGGTCAAACGGTAGAAGCCTTCTGGAATTCAGTGAGGCATGCCAAGCCCATCAGTGTGGGAATTAATTGCGCACTGGGAGCCAAGGAAATGCGCCCCTACATGGAGGAGCTCTCGCGGATTGCCGATTGTTATACAAGTTGCTATCCCAATGCCGGTCTTCCCAACCCCCTTAGTGAAACGGGTTACGATGAAACACCGGAAATCACTTCGGGTTCGCTTGAAGACTACGCCAATTCTGGATTCATCAATGTTGTGGGAGGTTGTTGCGGAACGACTCCGGAGCATATTAAAGCAATCGTAAACCGCGTATCCAGTTTTTCCCCACGCGAGCCATCCTTGATAAACCCGGCACTCCGATTGAGCGGGTTGGAAGCTCTCAATATAGAGGGTGAGGAAGCGCCCTTTATCATGGTAGGTGAGCGAACGAATGTGATGGGATCACCCCGCTTCAGAAAGCTTATTAAAAAAAACGATTTTGATACGGCTCTGGAAATAGCTAGGCAGCAGGTGAAAAACGGGGCTAATATGATCGATGTCAATTTCGATGAAGGCTTGCTCGACAGCGAGGCCTGCATGGAACGCTTCCTGAATCTACTGGCCGCCGAACCGGATATAGTACGCGTGCCCGTGATGATCGACAGCTCTAAATGGTCTGTGATCGAAACTGGACTACGCTGCATACAAGGTAAAGGCGTAGTGAATTCAATCAGCCTTAAGGAAGGTGAAGGAAAATTTCTGGAACAGGCCGCCGCTATTCAAAAATACGGAGCAGCAGTCATCGTCATGGCTTTCGACGAGGAAGGCCAAGCTGCAACGAAAGAGGATAAGGTACGGATTTGCAAACGGGCCTACGGCCTTCTGGCAGAGCAGCTGGATTTCGATCCGCAAGATATTATATTTGATCTCAACGTGCTAACAGTGGCTACCGGCATTGAGGAACACAACGCGTACGGAATCGACTTTATAGAAGCAACTCGCGAAATAAAAGTGCAATGCCCTGAAGTAAGGGTAAGTGGTGGAATTAGCAATGTTTCCTTTTCCTTCCGCGGCAACAACGTCGTTCGTGAAGCCATGCACTCAGTCTTCCTCTACCATGGCATTCGAGCCGGCTTGGATATGGGCATCGTTAATGCCGGTATGCTCGCTGTTTATGAGGAAATAGACAAAGAATTGCTGGAGTATGTGGAAGACGTCATTCTCAACCGCCGAACCGACGCAACCGAGCGTTTAGTGGATTTTGCAGAAAAGGTCAAAGGCCAGGGCCTACAAAAGGAGCTTGAGGTCCTGGAATGGCGGAATGGTTCTGTGGAGGAGCGATTGTCTCATGCCTTGGTCAAGGGAATCACAGAATTTATAGTTGAGGACACTGAAGAGGCCCGCCTTAAACACGGCCGTCCGTTAGACGTGATCGAAGGTCCTCTGATGGACGGGATGAAAATTGTTGGCGATCTGTTTGGCGCAGGTAAAATGTTTTTACCCCAAGTCGTTAAAAGCGCAAGAGTCATAAAAGCGGCCGTAGCCCATTTGCTTCCTTTTATGGAAGCGGAAAAGCGAGGAGGAAACGGCAAACCTCAGAACAAAATGGTCTTAGCAACCGTCAAGGGAGATGTCCACGACATCGGCAAAAACATCGTTTCTGTGGTTCTGGCATGTAACAACTACGAGGTGGTCGACCTTGGGGTAATGGTTTCCTGTGACGAAATTTTGAAAAAGGCCAAGGAAGAAGGGGCCGATCTCATAGGGTTGAGCGGATTGATTACACCTTCGCTGGATGAAATGATTCACAACGCCTCCGAAATGGAACGTACTGGAATGAATCTGCCCTTGCTAATTGGAGGAGCAACTACAAGCAAGGCCCACACCGCGATAAAAATTGCTCCTGCTTATTCTGGTCCTGTGGAACATGTCCTTGATGCCTCTCTCGTGGTGGGTGTGTGCAACGAACTCCTAAACCCTGAACGAAAGGATGCTCATGTCCAGCATCTCAGGGAAGACCAAGAATCAGTCCGAATAAAATTTGCCAATCGCGCATCGGAGACCGAATTCCTCAGTCTGAGTACAGCCAGAGATAAGGCAATCCAAACGGACTGGACATCTGTGAACATACCCACTCCGGACTTAACGGGTGTACAAATACAAAATACCGTCCCATTGGAAGACATTGTCCCCTACTTTGATTGGTCACCCTTTTTCTGGGCCTGGGAATTGAAAGGCTTATTTCCCAAAATTCTTTCTCATGATAAATACGGTGAGGAAGCCAATAACTTATTCCGCGACGCTCAGAAACTTCTCGAAAGAATTGTTGAAGAAAAGGCGTTTCACTGCCGTGCAGTTTACGGACTTTTTCCAGCCAATTCAAATGGAGATGATGTGGAAGTGTACGCTGATGACACAAGGGAAGTAGTACTCCACAGGTTCCATTTCCTTCGCCAACAAAAACAAAAAGACAAGGGCGATACCTACTTTTCCCTGTCCGATTTCATTGCGCCAAGGTCCAGCAGTCGTTGCGACCACCTGGGTGGATTTAACACGACTGCTGGTTTCGAAGTTGAACAATTTGCCAAATCGTTTGAAGAAAAGGGCGACGATTATTCAGCCATCATGGTGAAGGCGTTAGGAGACCGATTCGCCGAAGCTCTCACTGAAAAATTGCATAAAGAGGTTCGAGCCATTTGGGGTTACGGAAAAAAGGAAAGCCTGAACAACGAAGAAATCATACGCGAAAAATACCGCGGAATTCGACCGGCTGCCGGCTACCCTGCTTCTCCAGACCATTCAGAGAAAGAGACACTTTGGTCCATGCTGGACATCGAAAAAAACACCGGCGTCCAACTGACAGAAAACTTTGCCATGAACCCGCCTTCCTCTGTTTCCGGTCTCTATTTTGCACATCCGGAAGCCAAATACTTTAATGTCGGGTCGATCTGCAAAGACCAGGTTGAAGATTACAGCTTCCGAAAAGGAATTTCTGTCAATGAGGCGGAAAAATGGCTGTCGCCAATTGTTGGATACAAGTAACACCCTACAGATCCCGCATCAAATACTGGCCAGCCTGAGCGGTTTCCTCCTGGCCCAGGCGGCCAAGCTGTTCATATCCGGCAACAACAATGTAAAATCATAATATTCGAGAATGGGTTTAACACCTTCGAAATTGTCAACGCGATCGGATTTAAGGTACTCCAATTCCGTTCCGAAAACTACTCGGATAGATTCAGGCGCTTATAGCCCTTGGGCTATCCCATGACAGTCATCTTTCCAGGAAAAACTGTATTGGTAAATTTTTGTGACGCATTTTTCCGGGGATTGAAACCCAGGACTCTCCGTCCGATTTGAGTGTAATTTCGATAGGCACTAGCTGAAGATTGAACTTCCGTTGAAGCTTAAATAAAAAGTTTTCCAGATCACTATGCCCAATTAATACTTTGGTGTCCGGCCCC
>DDZZ01000032.1 GCA_002346535.1 Opitutales bacterium UBA2995
ATGTTTCAAGGCATTTCTTTCAGGATTTGGGCAGCAACACTCACCGCAATTTCCTGGGGGGTATCGCTATCGATCGCAAGACCGGCAGGAGCAATGATTCGGCTCCAATCGGAATCAGAATGGCCCTTCGCAAGGAGGGCTTTTTTTATGAGATTTAATTTAGCCGAACTGCCCATAACACCAATATACGGGAAAGGAAGAGACAATAACGAGGACAGGGCGTCCACGTCATCTGGATACGAAGGTGTCATGACCAAGGCAAAGGTCAATGCCGCATGCTCAATACCGGAACCGGCCTTATCATACGGAAAGCTTCTGACAACAGTGCGACTCGATAGTTCTTGGACAGTGTTTAGGTCTTCGCGAGGTTCATTCACAACAACATGGTATCCCAGTAAATCCATCTGCTTGGCCAAGGCAGATCCACAATGGCCGCAACCAACCACCAGCACTCGTTTACGATTCAACAGTCCCCACTCAACCATCCAATTCTCGCCTGAGACCGAGGAAATCGAGGGTTTTGAAAGGTTCTCTTCAGTCAATTGAACGCCTGTAGGTGAAAAGATTAATGAGCCAGTCTTATCCTTCTCCAAGCAGTTTACCACTTCTTTGACCACCGGCAGGTTTCCCTGTCGAAGGATAATCTTCAAAAGCGTTTGAGAACCGCCACAATAGAGTCCCGAAGCATTGCCATCCTCAGTTGATCTGTGCATAAGGGTCTCAAGATGAGGTTTGAAACTATCAAGAGCCAGTAACCTTTTAGCTTCATCGAGTAAGTCCAGTTCCATGGCACCCCCACCAATCGTTCCAAAATGTTCGTCATCATCAGAAACTAGCAGAGCTGCTTGTTTTGTACCGGGAGATCCTTTGCTGTGATCTACCACCAATGCGAGGAAGAGACGGCATCCCGACTGCAACTTATCTTGGGCTTTTATCCAGAAACTCAGCATGAAAAGACGGTCTTTCCTTCAAGAACGGTTTTTAGAATCGCTGATTCGTAGCTTTCACGATTGTCCAGAGTTTTGCTGAGGCATTTCCCTAATACGACCTCCGCATCTGAAGCATCCAAGCTTTCTCTGTCCATTTTGACCGCGACGTAATCCACGTCATTATCTTCAGCAAAGGAACCTTTACTATCGATTCCAAGAATCTTAGCTCCGGCCAGGGTGCTTCGATATAAGGCTTGAACATGGGTAGCTCCTTCGATTCCTTGTGCCCTGTTCTGTCGAACAAAGGAGGCCATCACATCGAGCATAGAAAGATAAGGTCCTCCTCCAATATCCGTCGCCAGAACCCAGCGGACTCCTTCTTGATCCGCACGGCGAAAATCAAAAAGCCCGGAACCAAGGCCTCGCTCATCAAGGGGAGCATTCGAGGTGGGACAACTGGCCACAACCGTATCGGTCTCAGCCATCAATTTCCACTCCGCATCCGTCAAATGGATACAATGCCCCAACACTGTCTTAGGACCTAGGAAACCAGTTCGTTCATATATCTCGATGTAAGTTTCAATATCTTCGAACCCGGGCAACTCACGGTAAATCGATTTCACCCATTCAATTTCCTGATGGGTTTCACACATATGAGTCTGCAGGAAGCCGCCAAAGGACTTGGCCTCTCCGGCCGATGCTGCAATAACTTCCGGCGCTGTGGTGGGTGCGAATCGGGGACTGCCGACATGAAAACGACCGTATCCTTCCGAAGCCCAACGGTTCAATTCAATCGCTTCGTCTTTCGACTGCTTTAAGGCTTGAGGCGAATTCATTGTCATCAAGACGTTACCGACCTTAAAATAATCGCCCGCATGGCGCATAGCTGCCTCGAATGCCGTTTTATGAATCGAACTGTAACACAGACCTCCAATGGTCCCAGTGCTCAATATTCGCTGCCAAAAGCATTGTGCTTTTTCTTCGGCAAAGTCCGGATCGGAAAATTCTTCTTCTTTGGGAAAGGTGTATTTCACAAGCCATTCTAGCAGTGAAGTCTTAGGCATTTCACGGACTTCATCCTGCACCCAATGGAAGTGCATATCAAAAAAGGGTGGCATCAATAACCCTGCCTCATTCTCGATCCGGTATTCTTCCAGCCGATGTTTTTCGATAAGCTCTTTAGCCGTTCCCAATTCCTTAATTTTCCACCAGCCGTTCCTTTTCTGAACCAACAGAATCCCATTAGGGAAGTATTCGCAGCTCTCATCCGAAACTGGATTCAACCAGGCACCGCGAATAGCTCTAATTTCATGGGACCCCGGATTACTAGGCATACAATAGTTCGAGCAGATAAACTGCTACTTTCAAGTTAAATTATAGGTAAAGTTAATTACTGATGGACGTAAATGACCGCACATTTTTTACTGATTCAAAGGGAAGAATTTAAGGGTTATTAACTACGGAAAGCACAGGCAGGCGCTGAAGGAGAAAAAATAATACCATCAAAAATTTTCGCATAATTTTGCGTTTTTCTTAGTTTAAAGTATCAGTGCTCATCAGCGGTTTCTTTCACCTTTCCAACGACCCACTATACAGATCGATCGCGATGCTCGAAGTGGGGGTTATGTCCGGAATCCTCCCATTCTTCGATCATGGCTCTTGGAAAATGAAAACGCATATCGTTGTGATCCGCTGGGTCCACATAGTTAGATTGTCTACACGCTCTGGATACGGGCAGGAAAAAATCATAGCACTTTTCCGCCCATGCTCTGCCAATTAGGGTCGATAGATCACAACCGAAATGATCCATTAACTCGAATAGATCTTCGACCATACTGTCAAAAGTAAGTGAGGAGGCATGAAAGAAGATCCGTGATTACGGGAATCCAAAGTGATCACGCGGAAGTTCTCCGACAGAGATCGACCCACGCTAGCCCTGTTCCGTAAGGATCCCAACAACCCGTGCATGCCAAACATAGTAAGAGACTCCGGAGCCTCCAACTTTTTATAGTTAAGAAGCATTCCATAAAAATCGCAGGTCTATCCAACCAAATAATCAATTCATTTCCTTCGCTGCAAATTTCCCTTAAAATTTCACAAATCTCACTTGGAATAACTTCTTTTCCTACAATCTGCCAAATCTCCCTTGCAATCCCGTGACGCTCGATTGGGATAAAAGGTGCTTATCATGGAGTCGAGATGTCGACGTTGACGAACTTCAATCGAGAGAGCGCACCTTGGCGCGTTACAGAAGATTGAAGGAAGGAATACTCGGCATCTCGGCCCAAGGATGGGTGCAAGCCAATCAACCAGTGACTCGAACCTGTTCTATCAACTTACCATTATCCTTCTTATTTAAACTCCTCTTGCACACATCCGGTGAGGAGTGCCTTTTATATGGGTAAGCAGAAGACAGGTCTGACGCCGATGATGCAGCAATATTGGGAGGTTCGCAATCAACTGCCCCAAAATACGTTGCTTCTGTTTCGCCTAGGTGATTTTTATGAGCTGTTTAATCAGGATGCGGAAATCGGGGCAAAACTCTTGGGCATTACCTTAACTAAACGCCATGACTACCCAATGGCCGGAATACCCTTTCACGCGGTAGATTCCTATATTGGAAAAGTACTCAAAACCGGCATGAAAGTCGCCATATGCGATCAGGTCGAAACACCTCAAACCGGCAAATTGGTCAAGCGAGCACTGACCCGCATTATCACTCCTGGTACCACGCTGAATGAGAACCAACTCACCGAAAAAGAAAACCACTTCATCCTAGCTGTGTTCTGGGATAAACAGGGGGTCCATGCTTCTTGGATGGATCTGACAACGGGCGAATTTCGTTTAGCAACCGAATCAAGTTTTGACAGGGTTCTTCCTATCCTCACTTCCATCAATCCGCGGGAAATTGTTATACCGGAAGACGGTTTGGACGAATTGAAAACCAAGGCTGAAGCTCATTCACCAACCGAGCAGTTCATTTTGTTTTGTCGTGAAAATGCCTGGTCTGAAATCCCAGGTTACCACTATGACGCGGTGTTAGGAGCCAAAACGGTCATGGATGCGCTTGGAGTTTTGAACCTGGAAGGATTTGGGCTTTCCAAAGATAACCCGGCAATCGGAACGGCCGGAGCTTTAGTCTATTACGTTTCGGAGAGCTTGTGCGCAGTGCCTAAAAACCTTAGTTCTCTTCAACTCTACAGATCAGAATCTTCCCTTCTTCTGGATCCTTCGACCTTGAGAAATCTGGAAATTTTTCAATCCGCGCGGGGCAGTCGGGACGGATCCCTAATAGAAGCCATGGACAGAACAACTACGGCTGCTGGAGCCCGCAAACTTGAAGATTTTCTGGCTTCGCCCCCGCTGGACCTATGCGAACTAAACCGAAGGCAAAATTGCGTCGAAAATTTTCTGGAATCCCCCGGACTCATGGCTGAATTTTCCGAAACCCTGAGGCTTACCTGTGATATCAAACGGATTCTTTCACGCTTGCAGAACCGAATCCGAAATCCGCGGGAAATGGGTGGAATTCGAGATACCTTGAATGCCTTACCTTCACTAAAATCCATTTTACTCCAATTCTCCGGAAACAGCATTCAGGAACTTGTCGGTCAGCTTGGAAATTTTTCAGACCTGCAGGATCTGCTGGACCGAGCACTGAACGACGAACTACCCAGTATGCTGGAAGGCGGCGGGTATATAAAAGACGGATACGACGATGAGCTCGATAAAATGCGCGACTTAATGCGTGGTAATAAAACCTGGATCAGCGATTTGGAATCAAGCGAAAAGAAAGCCACGGGCATCAAGAACTTGAAGATCAAATACAATAACGCCTTCGGCTACTTCATCGAAGTCTCAAAGTCCAATCTAACGCTCGTGCCCGATCATTACATACGAAAATCCACTCTGGTAAATGCAGAGCGCTACGTCACCGAGGAGCTTAAAGAAAAGGAAAAGGAAATCCTGAACGCCGAAGAAACCAGCAGTTCCCATGAAGAGTCGTTATTCAGAGATCTAGTGCAAAAAGTTCTCGATGAATCCAGCCAATTAAATCAGGCTGCCGAGACCTTGGCTAAAGCTGATCTTTACTGCGGTTGGGCTAAGCTCGCCCGGGAGTGGGATTACTGCAAACCGGAGCTCAACGAGTCGGATGAAATGGAAATCTTGGAAGGTCGCCACCCAGTCGTTGAACAAACCATGCGCGAAGAAGCCCTTGGCCTGACTGGCACCTATGCCTTTGTGCCCAATGATACCACTTTATCATCAGTCGAAAACCAAATCATGCTCATTACAGGTCCGAACATGGCTGGAAAATCCACTTATATTCGGCAAGTTTCCTTAATCGTGCTGATGGCGCAGATCGGTTGTTGGGTACCAGCTAAAAGCTGTAAGCTAGGGCTGGTGGATCGTATCTTTTCTCGAGTGGGTGCCAGCGACGAGCTGGCTAGAGGCAACTCCACTTTCATGGTGGAGATGAACGAGACCGCCAACATCCTGAACAACGTAACGGACAAGAGCCTAATTATATTGGATGAAATCGGCCGTGGCACAAGCACCTACGATGGATTGAGTATCGCCTGGTCCGTGGTGGAACATTTACACAACGATCCGACCAAAGGCCCCAAGACCCTTTTCGCCACACATTACCACGAGATCACCAAGCTCGAAGAAACTCTGTCGCGGCTCAAAAACTATAGTGTGGCGGTTAAAGAATGGAACGATGATATTATCTTTGTCCGCCAAGTCGTACCCGGAGCTGCGGACCGGAGTTATGGCATTCATGTCGCAAGGTTAGCCGGCCTTCCAAACACTGTGATCGAACGTGCCAAAACGATCCTAGATCATTTGGAAAACGATCAAACAGTCAAAGGCGGGGTGACTGAGTCTGCTCAACAAATATCCAAAATGAAAAAAGCACCCAAAGACCACCCGGACGCCAATAAACCGAACACCGATCAACTGGAGTTTTTCTGAAGCAGCTTCTTCAATAAGGGCCTGGAAGGTTGACTTTCCGGACATTTATTAAAGTCATTAGTCTGCGAAATGTAACATTCTGGAACTGGTAACATACGGTTAATATTTCCTGGTAGAATAAGCACGTAACGACTGCACGTTAGAAAAAATGAGCTCATCATCAAACACGTTTCCGATCCAAATCGGCACCGAAACCAAAGTATTGATCGAACGTGCCGTGCGTGTTGTGTCGAGCCGCCAAGGCAGCGCACAGGCCTTGACCCAACCCTCGGTTTTTGTCGAGACCGGCTATGGCCAACGCGTGTGGAACGTCGATGAGAAGGAATTCCTAGATTTCGCGATTGCGATGGGTCCGGGTATATGGGGGCACGGACACAAGGAGTACCTAAAATCGATCCACGAACAGATCGAAAAGCTCTTCTACGTTCAGTCCGGGGCTTGTAAAAGCCGACTAGGGGTCAAACTAGCCGAAAAGATTGTAGAGCTCGTGCCAAGCGCTGAGCACGTACGGTTTCATCTCTCTGGTTTAGAGGCAGTTCAGATGACATTCCGACTGGCTCGTGCTTTCGCACGCAAGCCTTGGTTTATCCGTTTCGGTGCCCACGACATTGGCATCACGGCAACCGAAGATGTAAGAGTCAACTCACTCAGAAGCTGCTGAATATCTCAGAAAATACTTAAAGCCTATTATGCCCATCTGTAAAGTCTAAAATATTGTGAACTCCATACTTTATTAAAAATGAAACCTTTTACCCCTAAAGACAAAGATAGTCATCCGACCCTTATCCATCCACCTTACAAGTCGAGTAACCTCCGGAGCCCGAGTAAGAATTCGATCATTGTTCCACAGACTATCACAGAATTGACAGGTCCTCAGTTTGATGCCTCGGCCTTGGGAGAATTAGACAACGATCTAACCAGGAACGGACGCAAAACAGGAGAACCGCTTGGGGAGCGATTGATTGTGACCGGGCGTGTTCTGGAGGAGAACGGTAAGCCGATCCCGAACACAATGGTTGAGGTTTGGCAGGCCAATGCAGCGGGACGTTACATCGACTTAGATGATCAGCACGAAGCGCCACTCGATCCCAATTTCCTGGGTGCTGGGAGAATGATCACAGATAAAAATGGTGAGTATAGATTTTTGACACTGCGTCCAGGAGCCTACCCTTGGGGCAATCACTACAATGCTTGGCGACCATCTCATATTCACTTTTCGGTGATTGGACCGAACATGATGACACGATTGGTCACCCAGATGTATTTTGACGGTGATCCCTTGTTGAAATATGATCCCATCTATCAAGGACCACCGGATGAAGCCCGAAAACGTTTGGTCGCCGATTTTTCGCTAGACGATACGGAGGAAGGATATGCCCTTGCCTACCGTTGGGACATTGTCATCCGGGGACACAAAGCAACGCCAGCTGATGCCTGAGATGAGTGAAAAAAAGCAAACACCTTCACAGACAGTAGGACCTTTTTTCTCCTACGGCTGGACACCTCAACAATATGGGTACGATCATTCGGATCTAGTACCGGGAAACTTGGTAAAAGACGGCATTCAAGGTGAGGTTATCACTATCCAAGGCATTATTTATAATGGAGAAGGTGAAGAAATGAAACATGCTGTGGTCGAAAGCTGGCAAGCCGATCACGCTGGAAAATACACAGAGTTGGTGGCAAAAGATAAGTTTTCCGGTTTTGGCCGAATCGGCACTGGAAGAGGTGATGATGCTTCCTATAGAATTCGGACTATCAAACCAGGGCAAGTGGATGAACAACAAGCCCCACACATAACACTCACAATTTTCTCTCGTGGGTTAATGCACCATGCTTACACGCGCCTCTATTTTTCTGATGAGGTCGAAGCCAATGCAAAAGACCCCTTGCTGCAATCGCTACCTGATGATCGGAGGTACACTCTGATCGCACAAAGAATGGAAGGAGAAGACGAAGTGACTTATCGCTTTGATATTCATATGCAAGGAGACGGGGAAACGGTGTTCCTTGAATTCTGAAAATTAAGAACGCTGTTGTCTCTTAAACTACGGCCATCTTTTTGAGATCTTCGTAAAGATTGGATTGGATGTCGATGCTATCGGTGGCTATGCAATTCGCTGCGACTCGATCGCCTCTTTCACCTGGTAAATAAATTTCATCAACACCAGGCAATTTCTCGGCTGACTTTACCCGCCGACAAACGGTGGTTACTCGCTCCCTAAAGGCATCGAGGCCCGCGTCGTCGCCCCAGATGATTTTCGGATCGATAGCCAATACAAAATTTCCCCAGGATGCTGATGATTTTTTGTCTTCAATAGCACAACCCGATAAGGCGCCCGCCAGTATTTCTACCATCAGGGCCAAACCGGAAGATTTATGACTGCGATCGAATCCTCGAATCGCCCCAGCCAACGCGGCGCCTGGATCCGTCGTTGAATTTCCCTCCGAATCATACGCCACTTTTTCTGGAATACTCGTTCCTGCTGTTTTCGCTTCGAGTAAGCCAAACAAAGCATAAGCCGATGTTGCCATATCGAGGGTCACAGACTCAGTTTCCCCCGATACTGGAACGGAAATAGCAATTGGATTGGTTCCAAAAATCGGTTGATAGGCGTTGTAGGGAGCCACAAACTCAGGGCTCTGGGCAAGCACAATCCCGATAAGGTTTTCCTTGGCCAATTGTTTGGAATACCAACCGAGATACCCGGTTGAATTGGGTGTATTGGAAGTTGTGACTAAAGCGATACCGGTCGCTTTTGCCTTCTCCAAAGCCATTCCTACTGCCTGGACCAACACCGCCATGCCCAGGCATTTGCCTCCATCGATTCGGGCCGAAACGGGAGATTCATGAACGATCTTCACTTCAGACTCCTCTGGATGTTTGTTTAAGCCCCCTGTCGTGATCTTAATGATACCCTGGTTGTTACCTCGAAGCTGCGCGGCCAACATACAATCCACCAGAGATCCTGCCTCCTCATTTGTATAACCCAAAGTGCCAATCGCTTGGATACAAATCTTGGTAAGTTCTTTAACCGATACCGTCACTGAATTTTGAGAATCATCCATTTGCAGACAATGTGTTCCGATTTTGGTCATTGCAATAATTGAATATGACGTTACGAGGACTCAGCCACCCTAACCAAAAAGCGGAATTGGTATGGCAAGGGCGTCTAGTTCTTCCACTTCCGTCCAATGCGTGGTTTTAGGCGGAATTCAGGCAAGTTAATTCTTGGAGTATGATGAGATTAAATCCCCAACTTGATCCAGGATCAGGTCGCGTGACTTTCGAGCGGGAAGAGAAGTCAGGATCACACAAAGACGATTTTTATCAGGATCGGCCCAAGCCAACCTACCCGTTGAACCTCCGTAGCCGAACGTGCGAACAGAACATCCCTTTCCAAAACCATCTGAACCTAATTTAAATCCGTGCCCCCTTGGCACATCTAATCCAATATTGTGATTCTGGATCATCTTTATCGCTGTTGAGGTTTTTAAGACCGTCCCATCCGGAATCAAGAAACTATTTAGAAATCGGGCTACATCCGTAGCGGTTCCATGCGCCCCACCCCAAGGACCGCCGAAATTGCGCCAATAAGCGCTGTTCCAATCCCAGTTTTTGGCTTCTACTGCACCCGACCCGGATCCCGGGGCCGCATACTCGGTCTGGCTTAGGATCGTTCCGGACAATTGAAAGGAACCAGGACCGAGAACTGTCCGGTTCATTCCCAATGGATTAAAAACCTGTTCCGCGAGAAAGTCAGAGATAGGTGTCTTGCTAATTTTTTGGTCAATTTCTGCAGCATAATAAGATGTCCATGCTCTGGTAACTGTATTGGGTTCCCGGCTTAAACGACAAGGGCGTGCGGATAGCTCGCTCAACGAACTCACCTAAGGGTACATGCATTTTTTGCAGGTCGGCATTTTCTGGTAACTGGTCCGGTAGGCCGGAAGTGTGTGCAAGCCAAAAAAAGGTAGCCAAGACTACTCGGCAAAGGTTGGGATGGTTTGCGTCACAGGGATTTCGTCACGTAACAACTTAGCGCCGGCGTTGGTGAGCTTTAAATAAAAATCAGTCGGCAAATTTTCGTAGGTCAAAAAGGAAACACCCTCCCCTACCGGCGGATTGTTGGTGCACTTAAAAATAGAAGTTCCTTCATCGACCTCATCAAACATCGCGACATAGATCATTTGAGCTCCAGCATGCTTTGCAGCGACAAATTGTGACCATAGGAATTGACCTTTTAATCGAGGAATCGCATTTAGCTGCTCCCCTTTTAAATTGTGCCAACTAAAACCGGGAAAGACAACGGGCATGTAATCGATATCGTATTGGCTGCACCATTGTTGATCCGGAATCCAGATTTTCTCGGCATGGGTGGCGACCGATTCCGGATTATTGTAACGCCCAACGGTCCACGGGCTCACGATATCTGCAATCTCGATGATATCAAGGAACTCCGGATCATAAATAGTATCCTTCTCCATCTTGCGCCAGCCCGTGGGAACTCCAAGCATAACAGCACACTTGTTCGACTTGAGATATTTAATCAGCCTAAGGCTCTCGCGAATAGTGAATCCCTGGTCCCGACTCTGGGTTCGAAAACCAATTCCCCAAACAGCCACAACCGGCTTTCCCTCATGGTGCAGGTAGGCAGGGTCCTCGGTAATTTTCATTTTGCTGCGAAGTTCCTTCCAGTCATCTCGCACATAACGTGTATCCCGCACCGGTACCCCGGTAAGATCATACATCACCGCATAGGTCCGGCCATTGAGATTGGCTGCTTCGCGTGCATGAGAAAGGACTACATCTTTATGCCGTTTTACCGAAACACTTCTAAGTCCATTGGCAAAGCGCTGTACAAAAACACCGTCAATCCCGTAATCTTTCATCCATTGGAAATGACGGTGGACGGTTTTTCGATTATGAGAACTGAAGACCTTGGCGGCGCTACCGTCATCGAGTCTGAATCCGGTCTCATATAGCTCGTCTTCATCATACTCGGACACATCCGGCCATAGATCCACGGTTACATTTCCGGGGCCGAATAATTCCCGCCGATTCTTGGCCCAGTGAGTCCACCCGAGCTTTGCTCCGTCGCCTTCAGTGTTAAACCAGCCTTGGTAACCGGCCATTACCTTTCCGATCAATGTGCTCGAATCCACCCCCGCGGTCGACGGCCCATTGTAGGGGACCAATAAATCATTCGCTTCCGCCGTAATTCCAAAAGCCAAACAGAACAGGGTAAGTAATAAGTTTAGCTTAGGCATGCTAACTCCAAAATCATAGGTAAATTAACTTTCGCATTTTGAAAATACAAGGCGGATAAGTGGGGTCGATTTAAATTTTCCTCAACGGGTCAGAGAAAAGAGCACAGGTCGCCCAATAGTACCCAGAGAAAAGGTTGAACTTGAAAGAACCTGATCGATGTTATGCGATTGTCTAGGTTGATTCCACGATAAAACTCTAAAGGAAGTTCTATGCAAACGATTGACGCTCCTGTGATCTCTCTGGATATCCTTCCAACCGTTGTCGATGCGCTGGGATTGAATCCACCGGATCAAAATCCTTTTGACGGCAAGAGTCTATTGTCGCTTCTCAGCGGTAAAAAGAAAACCTTACATGAGGTTCTTTATTGGAACAGCGAGGAGCCCAAAGGCGAATGGGCCGTTCGACAAAGAAACTGGAAAGCTCATGGATTCAAAAACAAATACGAGCTTTATGATTTGGAAAAAAATCCATCAGAGCTTCGAAAAAGGAAAAAGCTGAAGAGCTATTTAACCTGCATGGAACTTGGCTGAAAGAAATTATAGCCAGTGAAAAAGCGACCTCCTCGTAGTTGGCCAATATCAAATTATCAAGAGAGGAAAAGGCCCAAGTAAAACCAATCTGCTTGAAATCAATCCTCGAGAAATTCTACTGCGCCGGACTCTAATAAATATTCTGCACCCACGACTTTCAACTCACCCGTTTCGCACTTCGTAGCAAGAATAGGAGAATTTACGAGTAGCCGATCCACCGAAGATTGAACGTTGAGGCGAACGGCATCTGCAATGGCTCCTTCATCATTTATCCCGTTGAATGAAGACTGAAGTTTCTCCACCGTTGGACGGATACTCTCCAAAAGAAACGAAACAGACTTTGATACATTAACAGGATTCTTCAATTGGTTGAAGGCTGCCTTAATTGCTCCACACTGCGAGTGACCTAAAACGACGACCAAGGGACAATTAAATTCCTGGACGGCAAATTCTATGCTGCCAATTTGCGTTCGGTCGGCAAGGTTGCCGGCCACCCGGACAACAAATAGAGTCCCTAGGCCTTGATCGAAAACTATCTCGGGTGGCACTCTGGAATCAGAACACCCTAAGATTACGGCAAGCGGGTTTTGCTCATCGGCTAACTCTTTTAGCACATTCGCCCTTAACGTGGGTAGAATTTCGCTTCTGGCATTCAAGAAACGTTGATTTCCATTCTTGAGTTGGCCTAGAGCATACTCTGGTTTATTCATCATGTTTATCCCTTCTGAAATCGATTGTACTTCTTGATGACAAACAAATATATTCAAAACTCAAGGAATCCTATTACAGGCAATTTGACCATCCCCAGTTCTTTGGCCGGAAAAATTCGTAAACAACGTCAATTTGTTCTAGCCCTGTATTAATTGTTTGTTAAGGTAATCTCGCCAATTGATCTGATTCGTCGTTTATGAAGACCCTGCTTTTCGTATTTCCCTGCATTGTTGCATTTTCCTATCTCGATGGCGCAATAAGCTGGCAAAAAAATTCGGCCGATCTGGGTGAGCAAACCCGCGGGATCGATGCTGCTGACCTGGACGGAGACGGACAACTCGACATAGTAGCGACAGGAACCATGCAGGTTTTCGCAATCCTTAATCCATTAAGAAATTCCACACCACAGCCTATTTACGATGTGATCGACGGAAAACTCCTTTATGGTGCCAGTGCCGATCTCGACAACGATGGAGACCGGGATTTTATAATCGCACGGGAAACGTCACCCTGGATCAATTACCGCGAAAAAAGAGAAAAGCGCGAAAAGGCAAGAAAACCAAAACGAGTTCCTGATTTTTCATTTGCCTGGTTGGAAAACACAGGACGCATAGAAAAGAAGCCAATTGTGCATCCCATCGAAAAAGATATGCACGGGTGTCACGGCCTGGCCGTTGCCGATCTGAACGGCGATGGTTTTTTGGATGTGGTGGGCAACAGCTTTAAAGGCGAATATAAAGACAGCATCGCCTGGTACGATAATTTTGAAGGCGAAAAATTTGTCCGCCACATGGTAGCTGTTAAAACTACACCAGTACGTCCTCACTACATGGATATTGCCGATCTTTCCGGCGACGGTAAGCCGGATATCGTAGCGGGCCACTCCAGAGGGAATAGTCTGGCTGTATATGAGCAACCACCCACCATGCATGGTAAATGGAAGCAAAAGGAAATTGCTGAAATTCCAGGAGTGACCAATGCACTGGTTGCCGATGTGGATGGGGACAAACGCTCGGATATCGTTGCCAGCAGCGGCCACGGAAAAGGAGTTCAGTGGTTTAAAGGTCCTTATTGGACTCAGAAGGAAATCGATAACGAACTACCAGACTGCCACTCACTGACAGTTGGAGATTTTGATGGAGACGGCGACATAGACGTCGCGACGGCATCTTTCTCACAAAAAGTTGTCCGTTGGTATGAAAACGGAGGTAAAGGAGTCTTTAGAAACCACGATATCGAAATTGGAAACGGCCAAGAAGCTTACGACCTGAAGGCAATAGACCTGAATAGAGATGGTCGGCTCGATTTGCTTTTGGCGGGCAGAAACAGCAACAATGCTGTTTGGTATATCAACACTCCTGGCTGAGGTTATCGGTACGCAGCACGCAAAAATTTATCCGGACTATGAAATCGAATCGGAACTCTCACCAGGCATGTAAATAAGGATAGCTCGAATCATGCATCCATAATCCATTGAAGATTTTTGAAAATTTACAAAAAAATGCCGGCTAGTCCCCTAACTAACCGGCATAACATCTAAGTATCACGTGATACTAGATACCCCTAAATTCTAAAGTAGTTTGTCTATGTAGCTTTTTAAGCGTTCTAACAGTTGTGTTGTGAGGTCGAAAAAGAGGATGGTTAATATTGATGGTGCGCTAAAAGGATTAACTTACTTGATGAGAAAGTCTAGCAAAATTGATCTCCCTGCCTTGTGGATACATCTACAAAATTTGAACTATCCTCCACAATCGACCTTGATTGGGTCAAAATTTGGATATTCTTAGCTGCTTTCTTGAAATTATTGATTTTCGACTCTGCGGCCGAATTTTATTAAAAAGAGTTCCTGAAGGTTTCTAATTTCAACCTTGGATATGGGGTCCATTATTTGCAATTTTCTCAAAAGCCGAGCTGTCGCTTCCTCATCGGTTGCCAGTAATTGGGCAAGTTTCAAGAGCCGGATTACTGGTCGTCAGTGGCCGTATGCCAAAGTGCCAAATCGGCGAGTCTAGCAGGATCGTAAAATTCGGAATATAACTCTGCCTTGAATGATTCCGATAGGTCTTCCAGTAATGAGAGTCTTCAGATCCCATTTTCAAAGACTCGAGTAGTTTTGGCCATTTCGCATCGTTAGACTGGATTTTGATCAAGCCTTCATAAAAGTTTGTGACTTCGCTATTGAATCCGTTTGCTTGATACAGAATGGCTAGCTCAGTGAGGGCTTGCATCGGATGAGTATCATTCAATACCAGTGCCTCCGCGTTATCGATTCTCATATGGAATCGGGCCATTCACTTAAATCCGGACATTCAGGAACGCTCGCAATACAGCTTCCCGCTCATTAGGACTACAGACTCAAAGGCACCAAAAAAACTCCTGAAAAACCAAACAAAAAAAGGAATTTTATCACCTAAATTTCTTGATCGGGCATTGAATCGATTACAGCTTGCAGTTTGGTGCGGGCTGTTTCAGCAGCTTCACTGCCTTCCCCGACCATAATGGGAAATTTTTCAAGTGGATCGACCGAAAGGTCGAACAGGTAACCCGTTTCCTCGGATAATTTCCACCTGTGATCTTGGGCCCAACGCCATTTTCGAAACCGTTCCTTGCCATGACCCGGTAAAGGGTTGTAATGGATGAAAATCCATTCTCTTGGATTTCCTGTTTCGCCTTTGAGCTGCGGAAGAAAGGAAACCCCGTCAAAGATCTCATCCTCGGGCAACGGAACTCCAGCTGCTTCCAGAATAGTCGGTATAAAATCATTTGGCTCA
>DDZZ01000014.1 GCA_002346535.1 Opitutales bacterium UBA2995
GTATCGTGAACCAACTGACTTGGAAATGTTTTCGAACTTTGACGATAGGTGGAACTCATCACAATCAGTTCTAATAGAGCCTTGGTATCCCAACCGTTCTCAGTGAAATACACCGCCAGCCAATCGAGCAATTCTGGATGACTTGGCCAATCGCCTTGAACTCCAAATTCTTCAGTGGTTTTTACTATCCCTAGTCCAAACAAACGATGCCAGTGACGGTTGACCGCTACGCGAGCTGTGAGTGGATGTTTGCCATCAACCAACCAGCGCGCGAGTTTCAGGCGGTTTAAAGATCCATTTTTCTTGAGTACAGGCAAAAATGCAGGTGTATCTGCGGTAACTTCTTCCCGTTTTTGATCATACTGGCCACGGTAAAGAATATGGGTTGCACGAGGTTTGGACATATCCTGCATGATCATGGTTGTCGCTTTCTGTCCCTGCAGTCTTTTCAGGTTGGTTTGTGATAATTCAACGTTGGATTGCAGGAGGCGAAGCTCAGGGGCAGCGGCAGTCTTAAGGAAGTGTGAACGTAATCGCTGCTTTTGTTGGGGGGTTCTTTTGGCCTCCAGAATACTCGCTATCTGGGGAATACTCTCACCATACGTCAACTGAGGATCAACATCCCTGGTGAGGGCCAAACGAAAACGGCCAATCGAATGAATACTTCCAAATTGAAACTGCAAGCGAATAGTTAAATCTGTGCCCGACTCAAAACCAAAAGCTTTATCGGCAATAAACAAGGCCATTCGGTTTTCTTTCCTGGTCGGGCCATCCACAGCCCAACCGGTACCCTGATTGCCATCGATAGTGGTGGCGATGTTATAGTTTTTCTGGGAATAGTCAGCCACTGCACGCTTGAATTGTATGCGCTGCAGTTTCCCTTCTCCCAATGCAGGAGTAATTTCTGCTTCAAATTCGCCCAAAACAAAATTGGAATTAAAAGCCCGGCCAGGTCCATTATGGGGAAGACTTGGATGAGTCAAACATTCCAAACGGATGGCAGTAATTCCTGACTCCTTCGTCTTAAGTTTTATCGTATAGGTTTCACTGGCAGGTGAATTACCTCCCACAAGCGTTGAAGTATCGGGCAACTCTTTAAACGTCGTGCCCTTGCCGCCGGTTACTTTGGTTGGTTTAATAATCGTCCACCCGCTCCGATCTGTTTTCGGTTTCAGGGTGGCTTCCCATTTGGCCTGGGCTGCGGCAATGTTCTCCTCCTGCGCTTTAAGTTTTCCTTTTGAAGCAACCATTCTGGCCTTCGCTTGTTCTATGCCTTGAGGCGGTACCTTGATATTGGGAGTGAAACCGCTCTGCCCGCGTTCTGGAACCTGATTGAAGAAAGCAAAAAACTGATAAAATTCCTTTTGCGACAATGGGTCATATTTGTGGTCATGACACCGAGCGCATAAAAAACTAAGGCCCATCCAAACCTGAGCCGTCGTGGTAACCCGATCGACAACATATTCAGTACGATATTCCTCGCCAATCACCCCCCCTTCAATGGTGATGGGATGATTTCGATTAAAACCAGTGGCTACTTTTTGATCCAAAGTTGCACCAGGAAGAAGATCTCCAGCAAGTTGCTCTATAGTGAACCGATCAAACGATAGATTCCGATTATAAGCATTAATCACCCAATCACGCCAAGGCCACATACTTCGGTGGGTATCATACTGGTAGCCATTGGTGTCGGCATAGCGGGCAGCATCCAACCAGTAACGAGCCATATGTTCACCATACCGAGAGGAAGCGAGTAGTCGTTTGACAACTTTTGAGTAGGCATCCGGTGACTTGTCTGAAAGAAAATTATCCAGTTGTTCAATCGAAGGAGGAAGTCCCGTTAGATCAAAAGACACACGACGCAATAACGTTGCCTTATCCGCTTCAGGCGAAGGCTTCATTCCCTCCTTCTCCAGTCGGCGCAGGACAAAATAATCAATCGGATTACGCGGCCATTTAGCCTGCCTCACTTTGGGTAATTGCGCTTTTTGAGGTGCAATAAAAGACCAATGTTTATGGTACTGACCCCCCTGTTTAACCCAATCCACTAAGAGCTTAACCTGATCCTCAGATAGTTGTTTATTAAAATCCTTTGGCGGCATCCTTTCATCAGCATCCGAAGTGGTAATCCGGTAAATGAGTTCGCTTTCCTCCAAGTTGCCGGGGACTACTGCCCTCACTCCCGACTTCAGCTCCATTTGTGAGCCTTGCCCCTCATCGAGCCTTAAACTCGCTTTACGTTGCTTGGAATCCGGGCCATGACACTCATAACAGTGATTGGAAAGAATGGGCCGAATATCCCGATTAAAATCAACCGGTGCAGCGGAAAGCGCCGAGGCGAAAAACCAAAGGGAAACAACGATCAGGGTGCAGAAAAATTTGAGGAAGCATTTCATTATACCAGTTACCAGCATATATAGCCCATTACTCAGAAAAGTTACATCACCGGCCTTTACATATCAATTTGCCGGAGTTTCTTAGGCACAATAAAATAATGAAGTGGCTTCTTTGTCTTATCATGCAATTACATCCTTGATCACACGACCGGCCACATCGGTCAGGCGAAAATCACGCCCGTTGTGACGATAGGTCAATTTTTCATGATCCATCCCCATCAAGTG
>DDZZ01000001.1 GCA_002346535.1 Opitutales bacterium UBA2995
TTCACTGCCTCCAGCACACGGATGCTGAGCATTTGATCGGCCACGATCTTCTTTAACCCCGTATTTTCCTTTTCCAGTTCTCGGGGATCAAGTCAGAGGTCAGTGGCGTGAAGAGCGCTCATGCTTAAAGCTACCAATACCCCACTTATTATTGCCATAATTAAGGTTATTCTTTTAAATACGTTTATATGAGTGTTTAATAGGTTACTGCACACATAAGCGCTCTTTGCGCCGGAAACCTATCAGGATCCAGGAATATTTTTCCGGTTTCATTGAATCACCGCCGCCAAAAGGTGAGCAGGCTCAATTCTTAATTATTGTACGAGTGGTACAAGAAAGGAGTCGTCCTAGAAATATATAATAATGAAGGATGCATACCCCCGGGTTCGGTCACTCCGAAATCCAGATACCTAAAATTACTAAAACCGCCCGATGAGAGCAACACGCGCATTGAAGGGTGCTCCTACAGTCGCTTGATGAGTGCTATGGGAATTGGGGAAGTAAAGCTCATCGGTCAGGTTTTCAACGTTCACCTGAACGCGAAGGTCTTCTGAGACGTCAAAGTAAAGGGCCGCATCGACTCGCGTGTAGCTCGGTAGAGTCGCGGTATTCCCGTTGTTGATGAAACTTTCGTCCTGATTGGTAATACCAAGGCCTACACCGAACGCATCGGATACCCGAAAAGTGTTCCAAACTGAAATCATGTTTTCAGGCAACTCACGGGGTCTTAGACCTGTCGGACCTGATCGTTTGACTTGCTCACCATCCAAATTGCTATAGCCGGCTGTGATAAACCATTGTTCGTTCACCTGGCCTTGCAGCTGTAACTCAAAACCAGTAATTTGGGAGTCGATAACATCGAGCGTTGAGGGATCATTATCGGCGACCTGAGGCGAGCTTTGCTCTACTTCGAAGATCGAACCCGTGAAGCTCAGGCCTTGGCTAAAGTTTACTTTTACCCCCGCTTCAAGATTGGAGAACGTGTTTGGATCTAATTGGTTTTTAGTACCATTGATATTCGCAAACTGCTCACCGCTACGAGGAAGGAAGGACTTACTGTAACTTCCGTAAAATGAAACATTTTCCTGCGGTTTTAATACTAGCCCGAGCCGCGGTGAAAATTCCTCATCCTTTTTTTTCCGCGTCTCAGGAGATTTAGCGTTATATACCTCGATGTCGAATTTGTCAGCCCGGAGACCCAAAATAACATCAAACTTTTCGTTAACCTGTATTTCGTCTTGAATAAAAGCAGAAAAAACGTCAATATTCACTCGCGTGTCATCTGCCATAGATGCAGTGAAACTATTTGCTGTCGCTTCACCAGATGAGTTGACTCCTATACCTCCCTTTAAATCGAGTGGACGATTGATCGTAAAAGTTTCTTTATCTGATGAGGTTGTGTTAAAATGTGTATTATAGCGATCCTGATTCGATGATGTATCGATAACTTCAGCGCCAACTATAAGTGTATGAATAACACCATTAGTGTTGATTTCTCCAATCAAACTTCCAGATAAAACTGTGTTTTGACGTTGGGTAGTATCGACGTATCCATCCAATGTGACTTCGTTTGGAGTCGTATCCTGATAGTACTTTGAGGCATAGAAGTTTTGATACATCTTATCGTAATCGCCTGTAAATACATTAAAGTTGCCTTTCAAGTTATCTGAGAAATCTTTTTCAAGTGTTGCGCGTAATAGATGGGCTTCAAGTTCTGTTGTATTGAGTATAGAATCTCCGAAAACGATTTCTTTTAAGGCTTTAACTGGACGTCCGTTTGAACCAGTTGGGATGCCACGATCAATAAAACGCTGGTGATCAAGATACTCGTAAGAAAGATCAAGTGTCGTACTAGGACTCAGTTCGAATCTGGCAGTTGGGTTGATACCAATTCTCTTTCCATCATAAAAATCACGATGATTATCTAGGTTTTCGTAAATTCCATTTACCCTGATTGCTGATTTTTCATCTATAGAATGATTAGTGTCTATTTGGACTCCCAATTCGCCAAAAGAATCGATACTCGCCTGGTAACCTCCGAAATCCGCGCCGATTACTCCTTTCTTCGTAACACGGTTCAAGATACCGCCCGTGCCACCCCGTCCAAAGAGAAGCGCATTCGGGCCTCTTAGTATTTCTACCTGCTCCAGATTATAAAGCGGACGGTAGTACTGAACATCATCGCGAACGCCATCGATAAAAAAATCAGCCGTTGAGCGTACACCACGGAAAACTACCGCATCACGGTGACCTTCACCCTGGGATGTATTTACGCCGGGAGTGTAATTGATAATATCGCCAATACTTGTAAAGCCCTGCAAGGCGATCTGGTCGGCAGTAACGATGGAAAGACTTTGCGGCACGTCGATAACAGGCGTTGGCGTTCTGAGCGCATTGACTTGATCCGCATAAAGAACCGTGCCGAAGGATACATATTCATCGAGGGTTACGACATCACTGTCATTCTCCGGATTCACGCCATGGTTGTCAGCTAAGACCAGAGGGGCAACGAGGGTCATCGAGAGCACCGCTAACCTGAAGAGCAGATAAGAAGGTAATGAATTTAACAGTTTAGGACTTTTATAGTTTCTCATCTAAACATCTTAATCGATTTGGCCAACGGTGTCTGCTCCGAGACGGATAAAATAAACTCCAAGACGGATTTTTTTAAACGAGTAGTTTGCATCACCTCTCTCAAACAAAGATTAATTTGTGCAATTGAGAAAAAGTTGGAGTGCCCGTCCATTCCATTAATGAAAAACCCGACGAAAAAGACCGCAAAGCCGTCTGACTTGAACTCTTTCTGGATGGTTTGAAATAGGAATTTAACTGAAACTCAGTCGGCCGAGTTGCTCCTTAACGACGCTATTTATTCAACAAAGTAGCAGGTTCTAGGAACGCAAAGCCTTGAGCTGCTCAAATCCGTCCCGGACAACCACGAACTGGTCGCTGTGATAGCGCTCTTGCTATTCTACTTAAAGATGATAGGTATTTAGTCCTTCACACCCATCCCTAAGCATGTATAGAACGCTTTCAATCGCCTGTGTCTTTTTGAGTGTCACCCTGGTTTCGGTCCAGGCTACACCGTTATCGCTTGAGAAGGTAAAGGCAAAGGGCGCCAAGAATTCCGCCTACAGGACCCAAAAAGAGCTTATATTCAACAGCGAGACGCCTGCACCCAATCTGGAGGAATTTCGCCAGGACATTGAACCGGCTTTGAAGGAGAGTTGCTTCAAATGCCATGGTGAGAAAAAACAGAAAGCGGCCTTCCGTGTCGACACCCTGGATCCGGACCTTTTGCACGGACCTGATGTGGATTGGTGGATCGAGGTGGTCGAGGTTTTAAGCAATGGCGAGATGCCGCCAGAGGATGAGGAACCGATGCCAGAAAAAGTCCGGGTTAAAGTAATAGACTGGCTTTCCAACGAAATTCACATCGCATCACAAGTACGTCGTAGCCAGGAGGGCCATTCGTCCTTTCGGCGGATGACACGCTATGAATACAATTATGTCTTACAGGATCTGCTCGGGCTGCCTTACGATTTTGCCAAAGATCTGCCACCAGAGACTTATTCAGAGGACGGATTTGAAAACAGTTCCGAGATGCTGCAAATATCCGTCACACAATTCGAAACATACCGCGAATTGAGTCGCAAGGCCTTAGAGAAAGCCACGGTCCGCGGAGAACGCCCGGAAATGCTCTACTATTCTATCCCGATGACGACCGCAGCCGCGAAAATGCGAGCACGCAAGGATCTGGATCTAGAAAAGGCCAGTAAAAACAGTGAGGGAGATCCTGAAAAACTGAAACAAGCAATTGAGAACATTACAAAACGGTATGCCCTCAAAGAAGATAAAACGCACTTCATCGATTTGAAGACCGGTGAAGGAATTACTTCCGTATTTAACTATCGAGATGGAAAACTATCTCACTTCCCCAGCACCATTAAACACCAGACTCCACCAGTTTCGCCCTTGGTCCTGATCATCCCGGGCGGAGAGGAACAGAAAATAGATCTTAGTGACCAGCTACCTGATTCCGGAATTCTCAGAATACGGTTACGGGCATCGCGTGTATCAAAGAAGAATCCAAGCCCCCCAGCCCTTCGATTAAAATTTGGTTATCAGCCAAGTAACGATTCCAGAACCAGTGTGCCTGTCAGTGATCGCAATGTTACCATCTTGGCCTCTCCGAAGAAACCACAGTTTTACCAGTGGGATATTCCGCTGAAAGAGATTCCCAGGAATACTTACCGCGGGGTCACACAATTGGGTGACCTGCCAAATCCAAGCGAGTACCTGATTTTTGAGAATATCTATTCCGGTCAAGGAAGCGGCTTAAGGACCGGGATCCAGATAGATTACCTGGAAATTGCTACACCCCACTATGAACAATGGCCGCGAGAATCGCATCGTCGTATTTTTATCGAAAGTGATCAGAAATCGAATGAGAGCGCCTATGCAAAAGAAATCCTGGCCAACTTCATGCCACGCGCCTGGCGTCGTGCCGTAAAGGATACAGAAATCGACCAGAAGTTGAAGCTTTTCAAGAATCTCCGTCCCCTTTGCGAGGACTTTCAGGAAGCGGTGATCGAAGTACTGGCCGCGGTGCTAGCTTCTCCCAAGTTTCTCTACCTGGTACAAGAAGACCTTGAAACCGAGGGGGTCGATTTGCTGACAGATTACGAACTGGCTACTCGCCTTTCGATGTTTCTCTGGTGCAGTACCCCTGATGACGAACTGCTCGAACTAGCGGCGAAGGGTAAACTCAACCAATCGAGAGTGCTCGCCGAACAAACCCGTCGTATGTTAACCGATTCACGAAGCCAACGCTTTTCCAAACACTTTGTCCGTCAGTGGCTGGGCATGCAACTTCTGGATTTCCTCGACGTAGAAGAAGAGGTCTATCCGGAATTCGACAATGATTTGAAGGAGGCCATGCAACAGGAGCCCATCGCCCTGTTTGAGGAAGTACTGAAAAAGAACCGCAGCGTTCTAAACTTTCTGCATGCCGATTACACGCTGACCAATGAACGTCTGGCCCGGCATTACGGCATAACCAATGTCTTTGGGAGTGACTTTCGCAAGGTGAAGTTGTCGCCTGTCCATCGCCGGGGAGGGCTCATGACCCAAGCCGGTTTGCTGGCCATGAATTCTGACGGCAGGGATTCACATCCACTCAAACGCGGCATCTGGATCCTCGAACGATTATTAAACGACCCACCACCGCAACCACCGGCTGCCGTACCCGAAATCGACCTGACAGATCCTGAGATTGCCAAACTCACTCTGAAGCAGCGCATCGAAAATCACCGGGATGATCCGGCCTGCATGTCTTGCCACGCTAAAATCGATCCCTGGGGAATCGCCTTTGAAAACTTCGATGCCGTGGGTAGTTGGCGGGACGAGATCAACCAGATACCCGTCGACGCTAACAGCCGTTTGTTCAACAACCAGAAACTGAATGGAATTGACGGCTTGAAGCGATTTCTTCTAACCAACCGCCAGGACCAATTCTGCCGAGCCATGGTGTACAAGCTTACCACATACGCCCTTGGCCGCCCCCTTAGTTTTAGCGATCGCGCCGGCATCGAGGAAATTACCCTAAAATTTCGCAATAAAGAGGATCGACTTGGAGACCTCATTTCCCTTATAGTAACCAGCGATTTATTTCGTACGAAATAGAAATAAGTTACGCCATGAATTTAACCACTTTTGATCGCAGGAAATTCCTCAGAGGACTAGGCGGGTTTGCCTTGGCGCTTCCATGGTTTGAATCCTTTGCCGGGGATGCCTATCCTGCCAGGCATGGGAATAAGAAACGCTTTGCCACCTTTTACATGCCGGACGGTGTTCCCATGCCACTCAAAAAAGATCCGGCCCACGAAGACTGGGCCTGGTTTCCCGTTGGTAGAGGCAAAGATTTCAGATTCACTAAATGCCTGAATCCACTGGAGCCATTGCGAAATGACGTAACCGTTCTGAGTGGTTTATCCCACCCTTCCGTAAGAAACATTCACGGCCACAGTAATGCCGACCAGTTCCTCACTGGAGCAGCTACGGGAGGTAACGGAGGCTATAAAAACAGCATTTCTCTCGATCAATTGTACGCAGAACACGTAGGCGAAGACACGCGCTTTGCATCCTTGGTAATGTCCACCGATGGCGGAATCGGATCTCCCCGCGGCTCGCAAACCCTATCATTCAAACGTAATGGCCGGCCTATTCCGGCGGAGCATCGGCCTAAACGTATTTTTGACATGCTCTTTGCCACAAGCGACAAAGACGCCGCACGTAAACTGGCCATAAGCAAAAGCGCTTTGGATGACCTAATGGAGGATGCCCGATCATTGAGACGTAGATTGTCGTCAGCTGATCAGGATCGCCTGGACGACTACCTGCAGTCGGTGCGAGACACGGAAATCAAAGTCGAGAAGGCTAAGCGCTGGCTGAACATTCCCTTTGCCAAGGTCAATGTGGAACATCTCAACCTTGACGTAACACCGGAAGATCCGCGGAACTTCCTTCAAACGATGTACGAGTTGATTTACCTGGCTTTCAAAACCGATTCCACCAGGGTCGCTACTTACCAACTCGGACGAGAAAACGGCATAGGAATCAGCGATTACCTGGCTCGCGCAGTGGGCTTCAAACTGACCCATCAGCTTTCCCACGAAACGAAGGAACCAGGAGGCTGGAAAAATTTTGGCATCTATTGCAATTTCCTCAGTGAAGAATTCGGACGTTTTGTACAGCGGCTTAAGTCAACTCCAGAGCTCGAAGGCGACGGTAACATGCTCGACAACACTTTGCTCCTATTTGGTTCAGCATCGAGCGCCTTCCATCTTTCCCGCAACTATCCCTTAATCCTGGCTGGAGGTAAAAACATGGGTTTCAAACACGGACAATATCTCGACTACGCCGGCACCGGCGCCTATCGTGGCGGCTGGGCACCGGGAGACAAAGAACCGTGGACATTGGATGCAACCAAGGAGGACCTCCCCCTATCCAATCTTTACCTGACTATGCTCCAAAAGCTCGGTGTCGAATCCAATCACTTTGCAGACAGCACCAACACGCTTTCAGAGGTTTAATTGAGGGTCAGTGGTTAATTCTTGTATTAAGAAGAGTAAAAGGGGACAAAATACAATACGTCATTTAAGACGCCAAAGATTTGAGCTTTTCAAATCCGTCCCGGACCACCGCAATCTGGTCTGCATGGTAGTGCTAATGCTCAATGATGAATCCTCGAAATATTGAGGATTCCGATGCTGTATCACGAAGTTCCGCGAAATCAAGCCCCCTTCACCGGATTCAGTCTCTCCTTTTTCCGGCACGCCGTCTTCCAGATGGATTAGACAGATTCTTTCATTACTTGTTTCGCTAATTTGTAATAACCTTCTTCCTAGTTCCTGCTAGTTCCTTAGCTCTAGGAGATCACCAATGATCTCATGTATGTACTAAGTCTTTTCGTGGATCTAAAACACTTCAAGAAAATCCTTTTATGGCTCATCGTGGAGATATCTCCTTGCCAGCACCGGCATGATAGATGTGTTTCCTAAATAAAGGCATCGTTGTTAAATAGTTAATGACCTAAAATTCGGCGGAGCGAATCCAGAAACCAAAACCAAGAATGACCACTACGATAAATCTTACACCTCACATGTTCAGAGACAAGGAACGCACCCTAGTTGAATTCGGGACACTATCCGCGACCGTCTTCCGGTATAGCAGCGGGGTGTGTGCTATTAGGATCGAGAATAAGAAGGGCTCCTTGATCCTACTTCCTTTTCAGGGTCAACAAATTTGGTCCGCTGAATTCGGAAGTATAGCCGTTGAACGCCGCAATATTACCATGCAATCGATTTTTTCCGAACCACGACCGACACGGGATTTTCTTTCCACATTTGGGGGATTTTGCCAACACTGCGGAGCGACCGGATCCGGGGCCCCGGGTCCGGATGACACCCATCCCCTTCATGGAGAATTGCCAAACGCTCCTTACCAGGAAGCCATGCTGTGTACAGGCGAGGATGACGAGGGTCCTTTTATAGCACTTGGAGGCAAGTACCGGCACCAGGCTTTCTTTTCATCGGACTACCTGGCTGAACCGCGCGTAAAACTGCATGCCGAAGCCTCCTGTTTCAGCGTCTGCATGCAAATAACCAACAAGAAGCGCACGGATATGGATTTAATGTATGCTGCCCATGTTAATTTTCGCCCGGTGGATAATGGTAAACTACACTACTCCGCGCCATACACCTCCGATGCGGTCCGTCTACGTAAAATGGTTCCCTCGCATATTCAGGTGGAACCCGAGTACTTGGAACTTCTTGCGGATTTGGAAAAAGATCCAACCAAACATCACATCCTATCACCCGACCTCATGACCGATCCGGAACTAGTTTTCTTTATCAACTACTTGTCTGATGAGGATGGCTGGGCCCACAGCCTACTCGAACATCCAGACGGAAGCGGCGATTTTATACGTCATCGCCCCGATGAAACACCTAGAGGAACCCGGTGGATCAGCCGCACACCGGATCAGGATGCCATAGCAATGGTCGAACCTGGAACCTGCGAACCGGAAGGATACACTGCTGAGAAGAATAAAGGAAACATGGTAGTCCTGGCCCCTGGCGAGGCATTCTCAACTACCTTTGAGTGCGGAGTGCTAAGCCCATCCGAAGCCAGTAAGTTGATTGGCCACATCAATGCACTGATCCAATAGCTTCCAGTTTAGATTTTGTGGATGCGGCGCTTCGAGAGCCAAGCAGGGTTCTTCGTGGGTGCCGGTTTCGAGTCCGGCACTTGTTATCTCATCACTGGCGACAAGTCGACCATCGATCTGCTCTCGACCAACTTCACCATCGCGGTGGCCATGGCGGAGAACCCGGATCTCGATATCGCGCTGCTGACCGATCAGCGCACCTCGGACTTTGTCGGCACGCGCGCCAAGGTCTCCTAACATCTCCCGCGCGAACGTACCCGGCAGCTGAGAAGCGGTGACCGGATCTGCTTCGACCCGTCGAGGCGCAGCATCGATCGTATCGATGCCAATGGCGCACCTATGGACGCCGAAATGGACCGGCTAGCAAGGGAGTACGAAGAACCAAGCTGGCCGCAAACCGACACCATCAAGGATCTCATCAACGGGCACAGTATCGAACGCCAACGACGGTTGCGCGATCGTCTGAGCGCCTAACGCTCCTTATAATCCCCAAACCTGGCAATTATGCCGCTGTACCAAACGCAGTGAAATCACCCATTCCTATCAGATATATTGCCACCCGCGCTTCCGGAGCGTCATTTGACATAAAGGACATCAATAACCTTGTCGCATCCCTACGCTAACCATCCTCGGTACCACTCGGGCCAGTTCATTCCCCTCCTTGTCGTAAATAATACCAAGGAGCGATTGGGCGCCCGGTGTGGCATGATCGCTCGGCCATTCCGCCATCACCCGTTGGAAGTTTCCAGCGGCCTCAAAGGTCTCGATCGTTCCGATGTAGTCTCCAAGCATCGAACCGTAGGGGTCGACCACACGAAACAATACTCGTCCGATGACCTCCGAATGATTCGGTGGGATGGCCATATATGCGGTCACACGAGGCAACGTGTTTTGAGTCCAAGCCGTATCGCAGCGAATCGGCGCAAGGATCGGTCCACAGGCCTTCCAGTATTCGGGTAGGAAGTCATCCACAAGCTGAACCTTTCCCAGGCTGGCGGGTTGCTGCACGGATAGCGGACTTCCAAAGGTAAACGAACGATCCACACGTTCCTCACCATCGCTGTAGCAAAGCTCAGAATCAAGGGCGATGACTTCGTTCAGCCGAGCCGTGAAGCCTGGGAAATTCGACCACGGCAATTTGAATTCAACCTCCATTCCTACATCCGTTCGGCGCGCACCCACTTCCACGCCTTCCTTCGGGATAGCATCGAGGTATCCCGGACGCAGGCAGAATCTGGGTTTTACAGTGTCACCATTCAACCCAACCCAATAGCAATGGACAGAGCCCTTGCCCCACTCGCGGTTTCTAAAATCCTCGCCACGGCGCGTGTCAAAGTACCACTCCACGCCATCACCTTCCCAGAGCCGATCGTCCGGCGCGTGATTGGCCGGTTTGGAATCCAGGGTCCTCAGTCCAGCATAAAAGGCCTCTTCATCCCACATATAGAAAAACTGTGCGGCACGCTCCTTCAATTGAGGATGGAAATATTCCAGTGGTGCACCAAAGGCATCCTTGAACTCCGAGAGATCCCCATCGATTTTCATCGTTGCCGGAGCACGGGTCGCAACACCTCGAACCCCTGGCTGGAGGGCGGCCCTCGATTCAGGGAGCTCTTCGATGGTAATGTCCTTGTACCACGCTTCACCGGCAGTGCCGCTGTGGATTTGGAGCCCGATCAATCCAGTCTGCTCAATGGCATCATCCGGCTCAGTGTAATCCAACGTCTGATAACCATTGATCCAGAGTTGAATCCGTTTCCCTTCGCAACTAATGACATAATCATTCCAACCGTCCTTATCGAGCACTTTGGATAATTCGTCCATATTGGCCTGCGCAAGTATCTTTCGGCGGCGAGACTCATCGTAGAGGCTGCCCCAGAATCGCTGCCCCAGGTCGGCCTGATATCCAATCATCTCGTGGTGCTCGGGAATTCGACGGCTGCGAAATTGTATTCCCGCGTTGACGTTGGGCCCGACCAGCTTGAACTTGAGACGGAGTTCGAAATTCGAGTACTCTTTTTCAGGAGTTAAAAACTCGTTACGAGGGATGCGCTTATGAAGCATGCCGCCAACAATGGCGCCGTCCTCAATTCGAAAGTAGCGATAATTTCCATTCCAACCCTCAAGCGTCTTTCCGTCAAACAAAGACACTGGCTCTGCCGTTGCGGATAAAAAGGACACCGCTAACGAACAAAACAATATAACATTGGCATTGATCTTCATAAGATGTAACCGATAAGTTAGCCATGTCGGTTGGATTTGCAAAAGCAAATTTCTGTCAGTTAAACCCCCACCTTAGTGGCTTGCCCTGCTGAGTATCGCCATAGTCTTGCAAGACTCTAAAATACATTTAGACAACACCGACCATGAAGTATAAAACGCAGGTATGCATTATCGGAAGCGGGCCAGCCGGTCTCCTGCTATCTCAATTGCTTCATGTTCATGGGATCGAATCGATCATCCTGGAAAAACACACCAGAACTTACGTGGAAGGGAGAATCAGAGCCGGCATTCTCGAACAAAGAACCGTAAATCTCTTAAAGGAGGCGCAGGTATCAG
>DDZZ01000020.1 GCA_002346535.1 Opitutales bacterium UBA2995
CGGTTTGGTCGGGTCGTAGCGGACTCCCAATAGGTCATAGACCGTATTTTGATATTCCTTGCGGCTCAGGCGGTAGTGGGCTACCGCAGGGCGCGCCGCCATCCGCGCCGCCCGGCCTTCGCGAATGCGCTGATCCAGTTCGGCGATGACTTGGCCGATCTCCTCTGTGGTCGGCTGTGGTTCATCCTCGGGGGGCATTTCACCGGCATTGATCTTCTCGACAACCTCGGCCCAGATTTGTCCGTCCGCGCCGGACTTGAAGTCCCGCGACAATTGATCCAGCCGCAGATCACCCTTCGACTTCTTGGGACCATGACAGCTCACGCAGTGCTTGGCGAGAAAACCCTCGAAGGGCTCGGCGCCGTACGCGAGCGAACTTAAAACAAGCAAAAGACAGATTGAAATACGCATTGATTTACTTACCAAAAAGTAAAGAACCGAGATTACTTAGACAAGGTGGGAAAATGATTTACGAACTCATTTTCTAGCTAAGTAGCTCTCCGATCACACCCTTGCCTTCGAAGCCAGTCAGGCGTTGCTCGAGCCCATTGTAATACCAGGTGAGGCGTTCGTGATCCAATCCCAGCAGATGGAGAGCGGTGGCATGGAGTTCATAACTGTGCGTAACTTTGTCGACAGCCTTGAAGCCGAGCTCATCGGTTGCCCCGTAAGTGGTTCCCGGTTTGATCCCGCCTCCGGCCAGCCAAGTGGTGAATCCGCCGCCGTTGTGGTCGCGTCCCTTGCCGGCACCGCCTTGAGAGGCAGGTTGACGGCCGAATTCGGAGGTGCAGATGACGAGGGTATCTTCGAGCATGCCGCGGGACTTGAGATCCTTGAGCAGGGCGGACGCACCGGAATCAAGAATGGGTCCCCAGTAACCATGGTCGCGGGGTAAATCTTCATGACTGTCCCAGTTAGGCCGGATCTTTTCCGCGGTGGTGTTCTCGGCCCCACAATAAATCTGCACGAAACGAACGCCCCGTTCGGCGAGCCTGCGGGCGAGCAGGCATTGTCGGCCAAAGGGCCCGGTCTGCGGGTGATCCAATTCGTAAAGTTTTCGGGTGGCTTCCGATTCCCCCCTCAAATCAGTTGCCTCGGGAGCGCTCAATTGGAGTCTGGCCGCCATTTCATAAGCCTTTATACGGGCTTCCAATTCGGTGTTTCCGGCACGCGGAGATTTGTGCAATTGATTGAGTTTCTGCAGGAGTGAGAGGCCTGCTCGGTCACGGGCGGGACTTGCCATTTCAAAAGATTTAGGCGGAAAGAGGTCGGCGATGGGCTGATCGGGATCGTTCACGTTGACGGTGGTCGCCTGATGCTGGGCAGGCAGAAATCCAGCTCCCCAATTGATTATGCCACCCGGGGGTAGCCCTCTTTTGTCCGGAAGGACCACAAAGGAGGGCAGGTTGTCGGTTTCACAACCCAGACCGTAAGTTACCCAGGAGCCCATGCTCGGAAATCCGGGAAGAATTTGCCCGGTGTTCATCATGAAATTGCCCGGGCCGTGCAGGGCGGTCTTGCTCTGCATCGAGTAAATGAAACTCATGTCATCCACGCAGGTGGAGAGTTTGGGCAAAAGATCACTCATCCAGATGCCGGATTGGCCATGCTGGCGGAATTTCCAGAAACTCGGTTGGCAATTGCCTGGCTTGGAGGCAAAGAACTGAAGTTTTCCATCCGGATCAAAGGGCGTACCTGCTCGTCTTTCCAGTTCCGGTTTGTAGTCGAAGGTGTCGACATGGCTGAGCCCGCCAGAGCAAAAGATCTGAATCACCCGCTTGGCTCGGGCAGGGAAATGAGTGCCGGAGACTGGAGCGGGTGATGCGCAAAGCATCGAAGATAGAGCGAGCCCGCCAAATCCACCCGCCGCCTTATGGAGGAAGCTTCTTCGAGAAGGAGATAATGGTCTATTTAAATTGGACATATCGTAATTGGATTATCGTATGTTCGAATATCTCCGCTTCAAGATTTTAGCATAAACCTTTGCGTATATTTTCTGTCGATTTGCGACAAACTTCCGATCGCTAAATAGAAAGATAATTTTTAGTTTTGATTTTAATAGTGCGGAAAAAGTGAAAAGGTTTGATACTATGCTTTGTGTCCAAATTTTTTTGTATTCATGGAAATTTTCAAACTCCTTCCGCTTGGAAACCCTTAGCGGAGAATCTAAAAGCTAGGAATGTCAATTTGGACGTCATTCCCGTAAACCTAGAAAATTATTCGTTTGATGGATTTGATCGTTGGGTAGATGGTTTTTGCAACAGCGTCGAGACTCAGTCATCTCATGAGAAATCTTTTTTGTTGGGTTATTCATTGGGTGGTCGATTGGCTCTGCATGCTTGTCTTTCCCGACCCGACCTTTGGGATGCCGCCATTGTTGTCGGTGCGGATCCGGGACTGGAATCCGAAGAAGATAAAAGATTGCAATTAGAGAGAGACCGAAATTGGGCGAGAAGATTGACAAGCGAACCCTTGGAAAAGTTGGCGGACGAGTGGGATAAACAGCCTGTGTTTTGCGGGCTCAAAAATCAGGCTCCTCGGAATCCGGGTGAGATGGACGCAAGTAAACTTAGTCGACAGTTTGAGGTTTTTTCCAAGGGCCTTCAGCAAAACCTGGTGCCCAAATTAGCCGAACTGAAGAGCCCGCCGGTTTTGTTCTTATCCGGGGAGAAGGATCAGAAGTATCAAAAGATTGGTCAGGAATTAGCGAAATCGTCTCCCATAGTTAAAGCCCAAGTAGTCGCAGATGCAGGACATCGCGTTCCCTGGGAAAACCCGGAAACCTTTGTCCAAGTTTTGATTGATTTTGCCTTTGGTTGAATTCTTACCCCTTATGCATGTAACGATATGAAAACATCAACGAAACTTCTCATCTCGGGTGCCGTGATTATTTCTCTAAGCCTGGTCGTTTTTGGAGCCGATGCTTTTCTAAATCTCCTTACTTTCTATCAAAATTTTGAGAGTCCCAGTACGAGCGAGATGGCTGAAGGCATAAGTGATTCCATAGGATCTGCGTTGTTTGGTGTCGCAGGGGGGTTCTTGGGGGTATGTGTCTTCCTCAGTGGGTTAATCAGTATCTTTTTCGAAAAACGTAACCCAATTGACGGTGATGCTTCCAAAAGAAGAAGGTTCACAGAATATTGATGAAAAAGCGAATGATCATGAGCATCCATTTTCCAAATACTCTTAAAATTACCTTTTTCTAAGTAATATTTCTACGAACCTGACCGATACATTTTTGGTTTAAGGAATTAACGTAGTCTTGGGCTTTTTTTGCCCGTTCGATGCATCCCTGTGGATCATTCGCCAATTCCAAGACCGCTGCGGTCAGTCTATCCATGTCGAACTTGGAATCACTGTCAAAATACCAGTCGCTCAAACCGATATCCTTCCACATGAATCCCTTGGTCGTTTGTTCACGGAATCTTCCAAGGAGGGCAGGGATTCCATTGCCAATACACATTATGGGAGAATGTTGTTCCAATCCGAAAAGCCCGGCAGATTGAAGATAGGTACTCAGGGCTTCGTCGGTGAGCCAGTATTCACTTTTCCATACCACTCTTTTCTGAACATCTTTTGGTAGTCGATCATAGACAAATTTTTTGCCCAATTTAATTTGAGTCATATCTTCGGGGCAGATCAGGACTTTTATGGATGTTTGCCGAATTAAGGAGGTGATGGCTTCCCGGTAAGGTTTGAGATCCTTTTCAGCCATTTCCTGATTCCGTAGGTGTAGATGTTTCCATTCACTTTCCGGTTTCTCCCTACCGGGTAATTCCCATTCCGGAGTTTTACGGTACCTGGGAATCATACAGAGAAATTTTTTGTTCTCCAATTGGTTGTCCTTGAGAAATTGATGGGCTTTCTTTTCGTTAAGAATATCAAAGCCGAAAGCACCGTCGGGGCCAAATTCCATGACCGGACAGTTTACACCCTTGGAGCGGGCCACTTCAAGTGACATGGAATCCCTGAAGAAAGTGAACTGGGATTGACTGAGTAAAGACACGATTCTTTCATCTGCCCTTTCCGTGGGAAGACTTATTCCGTAAACACCGAAAGGTTTGCCTGTTTGCTTAATCCATTCTTCCACGCTACGAGGAGAAACCAGCCAGGGTCCGGAACCGTGAAGAAAGAAATCGATCTCCTTAAAAAGTTCATGAATCTCACCAATACGATTCCATGTTTTGCGGCTTCCACCTGCCGTGGTGATTTTAAGTCTGGGAAATCTTCGGAGTAGCATTTCCTTTACTCCGCGATCCACATAGCTTGCCCAAAGCGTAACTTCTGCTTCCGGCAGGTGCTTTTCAAGTATCGCAAGCAGACCGGGTGAGTGCGCGATGTCTCCAATATTGATTGTTTGCCAGCTTGAACGCAGGAGAATTCTTGGCTTTTTCTGATCCTTTGCACTTGTGCGGATTGCGGAGATCAATGATCCGGCAATACTGGTAGTACAAAAATGTCTGCGATTCATTTCGGTAAGGGTGGAATGGGATTTGGAATGATAGAAGGGTTCGCTTCCAAAAATCTTGGTCGCAGATCAAACATATGCATTCTTTCTTCTCTTGGAATATCTGAAACGTTCCATGCTTTGGGGAAAATGCGGACAACCCGACCCGGACGAATGCCTTCGAGCAGTTCATTCATGTGAGCTTTGATCTCATAACCGCTATGCCCCGGTGGAGGGTTTGTGATAGTTGAAATCTTTTCGATTCGCCATGGCTTTTTGTCATTTCCCTGATCCCAGGTGCGCAAGTTGGATTCGGATACGGCAAGTAATCCAGTGGTATTTTCTGAAAAGGTTTCTTGATCCAATTTTTCGTATCCCTGATACGGTACAAGAGTAATTTGGCCAGAGCCTTTCTCCAGGTGATTGACCTCAATAACCTGTGCAGGGCAACCCCGCTTCTTTAGATACTCGAGATATTTGTAATATTGTCTTTCGGTCGCTCTTGTACGACTTTCTTCGTCCGTCCAAATTTCGGTGATTCTTCCCGGGCCGAAAAGGGTGCACCAGGTAAGATTGAAGAGCACTTCCTGGTTTTCTCGTAATCCATCCTTTCTCAATAAATTTGTTCCCTTCCAAACTTTAAGAGATGAATCAAAATCAAAAACCTGAGTGCCGGTTAGTCCCTCCGGTTTCTCTTTCCCATAGTCTTTTCGCTTACAGGTAAGTTTTCCTTCTTCGTGATCAATATGTGTAATTTGCCAGGTGGTTTTTTGACGAAGATAAAATGAAAAATCATCTTCCAGACGGAAAGCCTGACTGTAGGGTGAGACAGGTGAGTATTGATTCGGTTGATTTCGAATTTGCTGGAAATATTGAGTTTCAAGAAGTGGAACCTTATACATTCCCTGCTTGCCTAGAAAAAATATACCGTGCATGTGCGTACCCAAGTCAATATCGCGGATTGTGGCGGGGGCACCATGCCTGTAAATCAGACCATAGGGAAGCATTTCGAAATGATGGGGAAGGTCCCAATGATATTTATTGTGTTCATCCGAGCGGTCAGGGCGAACGATTCCCATGCGGTTCACATGATCAATCATGGTAATCTCTCCACCCATAAACTTGGCATGCTTTAAGGAGGGGAATTGATCGGGGTAAGCAATTGATTTGTTTTTGTCGGAGAAAACGAACAACTGAATTCCAAAAAGGAGGGAGAACAGAACCGTGATCAATTTCATGCCAGAAGTTCGGACAAGGGCTTGAGGCTGTCCGAAAAGGAATCGATTTCTGTTCCGGCCATCTTACCCATGGTCAAAAGTAAATTACTCAATCTGGCTTCCGCGTTGAGGGGGCGGGAACAGAGGCGGTAGTGTGCCTGTGAATCAGAAAGGTCATATCCATCAAAATGGCCCTGATTGAAATCTAGGTGCTGGCCATGCCGGTAACCCAAGGCAGTTCCTCCTGCCAAAACAGTCGGGACGTTCGCGTTCCCATGACTGTGTCCATAGGCCATTCCGCTCCCGTATAGACACTGCGTGGAATCAATCAACTTGCCGTGTTCATCCTCCACTTGTGAAAGCCGGTCAATGAAGTAGGCAAACTGTTCATAGTTGAAGATATCACTCTCGGTAAGTCGACGGAGTTGTTCGGGATCTCCATTGTGATGGGAAAGGGAATGCCTGGTCTGATTAAGGTTGATTTCCGGGATGGGTAATCCTTTGCCTTCGTCACCAGTGCTGAAAGTGATTACACGGGTGATGTCCGTCTCGAAGGCGAGCACCATGAGATCATACATGGTGCGGAAATAATCGCCCACTTCTTGCTGGGGTACCTCACGGTTAAGTTTCCTCGTCTGTGATTCTGAAATCCTTGGGCGGGGAATATCCAGCCAATCTTCGGCTCTTTCGGTTCTTATTTCCACTTCCCGAACGGATGTGAGATACTGATCGAGGCGGGACTTGTCCTCGTTACCCATCTCCCGATTGAGTTTACGGGCCTCTCCAAGAACAAGATCGAGGATACTGCCCGTTTTCTTCAGTTCTTTTCTTTGCTGTTCAACCCCACCTTCAGGAGATGTGAAAAGCCGTTTAAATACTTCTGAAGGTTTTTTCTCCGCTGGAATGGCGATGCCATCTGCATTGTATGAAAGGGTTCTGCCGGTATTTCCCAGTGCAATGCTAGGAAAACGGGTGTGAGGTGCCTGCTTTTGGGCAATGAGCTGATCGATGGAAACGGAGTTTCGTGCGGTCGGTCCCGCCTGAGCACCTGTTAACCACACAGGCTGACATCCATGTTGATGACCGATGGCCCGTGGGTGATGCAGACCACTGATCGGGGTGATTAAATCACGATGGCGCTCCAATGGTTTCAGACACTTACTGAATTGATAATCCTTTCCTTGCTGAAGGATTTGATAATCCAGGGTATTGACTCCGTTGGGAAGATAAATGAACACACTCCTGATTGGCGCTATTTTTTTTGCAGATAATTTGGCATGGAGGGGACGCATGCAGTCAAACATGGGCAAGGCAAGGCTCACCCCTAAACCCTTGAGTACATGCCTACGATTGATCAGCCAGTTTTGTCTTCTTATGTTCATGGTATCTGAGTCATCTTTTTAGAAAGAGTGGGGAAGTAACGAATGATTCAAATAAATCCCTCATGCGATAGTCTTTGTCTGAGCATGAGCTGACAATGTTTTCGATTGCTTCGCGATCATCTACGGTCATTGCCCGGCGAAGAGCATAAGTTGCCAGTTTTTCAACCACAGCATGGGCAATCGGTTCAAGGTTTTCGCAAAGTATTTTTTTAAATTCTGCAGGACCGGAAAAGGTGCGGCCATCCGGTAGTTTTCCGCTGGCATCGACATCGGGGTGTTTGCCTTGTCCATGCTGCACTTCTTCAATCAGGCGCCATTGTCCTACTGCATTGTAGTTGTCAAAGGCGAATCCTAATGGATCAATGTGCTTGTGACAGGATGCACAACTCGCATGTGTGGTGTGGGCTTCCAGTTTCATTCGAATCGTGGCTCTTGGGCTTTCCGGAGGGTTGGGCTCGATGGGATCGACATTAGGGGGCGGTGGATTTGGAGTCTTGCCAAAAATAGCCTCGGATACCCACACTCCACGGTGAACCGGACGATGACGGGTTCCGTCCGAACTTAATGCAAGGGTTGCTGCCTGGGTCATTAACCCTCCACGGTTCCATTCGGGTTTTAGAGTTACTTTCTGGAATCCTGCCTTTGGAAGATCCGGAATTCCATAATGCAAAGCAAGCCTTGGGTTGAGCATTGACCATGTTGATTCAACAAATTCCCTGACCGATAAATTCTCCCGAAAAACTGTCCGGAAGAATTGTGTGGTTTCCAAAGCCATACTTTTTTCCAGCCAAAGGTCGTACTCTGGATATAATTTAGGGTCGGGCGGAAACTCGCCAAGTTTATTCAATTGCAGCCATTGATAGGGAAAAGAATGCATGAATCGCCCACTTTTGGGGTCTTTCAGCATTCTGTTCATTTGAGAGAGCAGTTCACTTGGATTGCTCAGCTCTTGAGAATAAGCCGAATTTAGCAGCTCCATGTCGGGCATGGAATTCCAGATCAAATAGGACAGCCTGGATGCCAATTCATGATTACTTACGCTCGGTTTGTTTTCCTTGGGAGAGCCCTCCTGTAAGTAAAAGAAATTCTTGGATGATAGAACAGCAAGCATTCCGGTTTTGTAAGCGTTAAAGGGAGAGCTGCCTAGTTTTTGCTGCTCCTCGATAAGTTTTAGATAGGGGAGGCTCTCTTCCTTCGTTATTTCTCTGCGCCAGGCAGCTTTAGCAAATTTTGTGATCGCATTCTCGATTGCCTGAGGCGTGTCATCGACCGGTAAGAAACTCTTTCTCTTTTTGACTACCTCATCTGAAACGATGGGTCCTTCCCACTCGATCCAATCGAAGATAAGAAGGGGATATAAAGGATTTCCTGAATCATCAGTTAATTTTCTTTGCCATGGAGCCCGGGAATTTGGATTACTGAGGGAGGTGAATATGCGCTGACCCGTAGGCCTGCCGGATCGGCCACTGTTTGAAGGCCCAGGAACGGCATTGCTTACCTTTACGCTTATTTTTCCCTGAAGAAAGGTTTCGAATTCAAGGATTGCGGGCTCATTCTCGGGTGCAATCACATCCTGCTCAAAGAGAGTGCGATCCAATTGTTTACAGTGAATTTTAAGGTGAGGCGGACGACCATTGAGCGGCTTCAGGCCACTAACCTTTACTTTTCCCCGATAAAGACCGGGAGGCATGTCATAACTAACATGTACCGGTTCGGCATGGGGCAGTACGTGTCCCGGCCACAAAAGGGTACGGACTTTATCAAGAGCACCTTCCTTTTTTAATAGATCTCTCTTCATCCGATTAGGCCAGTCGATTTCAAGTGCATCCTTTCGGTAGATTTTGGAAATAGCCGGCTTATCAGGATAGGCGACGTCCAGGGAAAACTTCGCTGCTTTGATGTATTTTTGCACATGCGAGGGTGAAAGGCTGAGTTCTGATCCGATTCGTTGAAAACCATGCCAGACCGGATCGTCGGTCATTTGTCCGGGTGCTTTGGGGTCATAGGGGACGCCGAGCAGGTCATAAATGGTATGCGCGTACTCATCTCGACTCAGCCGGTAATGAGCTACCTTTGGTCTGGCCGCCATCCGGGCTGCTTCTCCATCCTTCAGTTTAACCCCAAGCCAATTGACCACTTGTTCGATTTCTTTTTCAGTGGGTTGAGTTTCCTCTTCCGGAGGCATTTCACCGGAATTTATGCGATCCATTACTTCAAACCATAATTCACTGTCTTCTCCTTTGGTGAAGTTCCTGGAAAGTTCATCAAGTCGGAAATCACCTTTTTGCTTTTTATCATCATGACATCGATTGCAGTGAGATTCAAAAAAAACACCCACTGACTCATCAAAGGTGTCGCTTGCTTTGATGATGTTTGTTTGCAAAAGAGGCACCAGAGAACTCAGCACTAGAAAGACTAAGCGATGTAATGATGACAGCATGAGGTTAGTTTATTACTTCAGTAAAAGACTATACCTGGCATCTCATTTGCTCAAGATTCCGATCTCTTTGAGCCATTGAATGGAACCTTTTTGCCAGGCATCCCAGCTAGGGCCTTTGTATCCATTCAGTCCGTGACCCCCATCCGGCAGTTCCATGTATTTGGATGGAATGTCCTTTTTTTGCAGGGCTGCGTAGAGCATGCGGCTGTTTTCCGGTGGAACCGGGCGGTCATCCACCGCATGGGCCATGAAAACAGGCGGAGTTTCTTTGGTCACCTGTTTTTCGTTGGAAAAGAGCTCTACCATTTTGGGGTCGGGGTTGTTCCCAAGCAAGTTGCGCTTGGAACCGCGGTGAGTGTACTTGCCCATCGACACCACGGGGTAGACCAAAACGGCAAAGTCGGGCCGGCAGGAGATCCGGTCGAAGGGGTTCTTGGCGGGTGGTCCTCCTGCCTTGGGGAAATGGGTGGCGGCACTGGAGGCCAAGTGTCCGCCCGCGGAGAAACCGATGATGCCCACCTTGTTTGCATCGATCTTCCATTCCTTGGCCCGCTGACGGACTAGGCGGATGGCCCGCTGGGCATCCTCGAGGGGGACGAAGGAACGCCCCTTGGGCAGGCGGTATTGGAGCACTACGCCGGTGATGCCGTGGCCGTTGAGCCATTGGGCGATGCCGTGCCCCTCGGCCCCCATGACCTGTCCACCATAACCTCCGCCGGGGCAGATGATGACGGCTGTCCCGTTGGGCTTTGCCGGTTGATGGAGGTGGATCCATGCGTCTTCTTGCTTAAACTTACCTTCCCCGATCGGGGCGTGGTTGTCCCAAAGGGCAATTTTCTTCGGCTCGGGAGCCGCATGGAGGGATTGGATCACAAAGAATGCCAACAGGAGCAGGAGGATGCTTTTCATTTCTTTCATGGGGTTACTTGATTTCTTCAAAACCGGGTATGCCGAGGCTTTCCGCCATGCGCACGGGCCGCGCCAGGGCCTCCTTCATGTGGGACAATTCATCTGCAGGCCGGCGGTCCGCGCAATCGGGATGCATCTCGTGGGAGTCGATCAAGCCCAGTAATTCGAGGACGGCTGCCGTGCTTTGTTTGTAGGCTGCGGCACTGCCGTTCTCGTCGAGCCGGAAGACGGCGTCCTCCAGTGACTGGATGGCCTCGAATACTTTGTATGCTCGGGTGTCGAAGCGGCCGTCCCCGTCCTCGATCCACATGCGCTTGGCTGCGCAAATCAACGGGCAGGCCGACACTCCCGCCCCGATCAAGCTGGGCTGGCCCATCCGGATGGCGGAGGCGATGCCGTAGTCATCGCCGCTATGGGGGGCAAAGTCCAAGCCGAGGTCTTGGCACATGGCTGTCCAGTAGAGGAAGTGGGGTTCCTCCAGGGTGGATATCTTGCCGCCGGTCACTTTTTCGTGGCCGGCCAATTCGCGCAGCAACCAAGGCTCGAAGGGCGTGGCCCAAGGAACGAATGAGGGTTCAAGGGCATGTACGATAGCAGGCGTCTCGACGTGCTCGAGTATGGCGAAGTAGGCGTCCCGCCTTTTTTCGGGCCCGAGTGCGTTGAGCTGACGGGAAGTCATCAGCATGACCTCGACGTTTTGAAATTCTTGGGCGATCTCCAGGTGTGGGCGGTACCAGTCCGCCTGAAAGGTCTCGCCCTCCGCCCCATGGGCCGTGGTTCCACAGATTATCTTGTGGTCGGGAAAGAGACTCCTGAAGCGTTGGATGACCTCCCGGTACAACGCCGTCGAGAGGTTGAAGATGTATCCCGTGTCGGCATTGAGAACGAAGACGATCTCGATCTGGTACTCCTCGGCGCAGGCTATCATCCATCTTATGCTGCGCTCGAAGCCAGCCCAGTCGGGTTGCCCGTCCTTGAAGGGAAGCAAGGTGGCCACGCAGAGGCGGGCGCAAGTTTGGTGGTCGACCAGCGCTTCTTCCCCGACCCACGCCCAAGGGGTTTCCTTCCAAGTGGTTTCAGGAGAGAGTTCCATGAGTTTGGATGAATTCTTTGGCCAAGCTAGTCAAGGTAGACGAATTTGTTGGCGTTGAGCAGGACGTGGCAGAGGGCGAAGAGTCCCTCTGCTTG
>DDZZ01000031.1:0-232 GCA_002346535.1 Opitutales bacterium UBA2995
GTAATCGAGGCCGAGAATGTGAAGAACGGTTGAATAGAATCCAAGATAGTTGTCGGGTTCTCCACTGCTCGCCGTTCAAAATCGTCGGTAGCACCGTAAGTGATTCCTTTAAACGCTTTTCCGTTTCCTGAAAAGTCTTGAGCTGAGTTCATAACAGAGTGGCGATCCTCCGAAGTGACCTAGCTTAATATCAAATAGTTAATAGAAGCCTATGATACGGCAGGTGAGGTTA
>DDZZ01000031.1:542-10405 GCA_002346535.1 Opitutales bacterium UBA2995
AAGGTTACTTCTACAAGACCGATATAAGCCATGAAAATAAAACCTACGATTATCTAGCCATAGACGTTTCCAAAGCGGATTTAAAAATCCGAACTCGCCAGCACCACAAATGATCATTCGGCGTAAGGCATTGGATTGGTTGTTCACATGCTCCAAGTGCTATTGTATAGTGGGCGTTTGAAACATGTCAGCCATAAATCTTTGCTTTTTATTTGACCGGAAAAGGTTCGTCGCCGCTAATAAAAAGAAGTCCGCACAGGAAAAAATTTTAACTTCAAATAGAACCGATCATGTCAACCACCGCAGACCCACTCACTATCGAAGCGTTTACAGCAGAATCTTTTTCAGCACCGGAGCCTTTTACCCGTTTTTGTAATAATGGAGGAAAGCCTCTCGGCGGCATCATAGGCGGCGAAGAAGTACCCGGCTCCATGAATGCCATTTTCGACGTCATCAACCCTGGCACCAAGGAAATATTGGCCACCGTATCTGAAATGGGATACGACGAAGTCAATGACGCCGTGGCCGCAGGATACCGTGCCTTCCACGGAGGCTGGAAAAACACTTCAGTCGAAGAGCGCATTGATCTCATGATGAAGTTGGTCGATCTTTTAGAGCGAGACAAAAAGTTGCTTCTTGCTTGCGAGATTCTCAACGGCGGAAAAGTTTCCGAATTGGCCCATGGTGATCTGACGCATTTCAAGAGCTGCGCCGATTACTTCTCCAGTGTGGCCCGCACCGTTAATTTTGGCGATGGAGGAGTCATGAGCGTCAACAACGGCCAAGATGCTTACACATTTATAGAACCTTGGGGGGTCGTTGCCGGCATCGTTCCTTGGAATTATCCAGTCGTCCTTACAGCGTGGTTCATGGTTCCTGCATTGCTGGCTGGGAATTGTGTTTTATTAAAACCCAGTGAGGAGACACCCCTCAGCGCGCTTTATATCGGCAAACTTGCCGAAGAAGCCGGCTTCCCGGCAGGCGTGATCAATGTGCTTCCGGGCCGTGGCGAGCTCACCGGTAAATTCATTTCAGAACATCCAGGTATACGTTTCATCGGATTCACCGGTTCACCCGGAGTGGGTCAAGCCATCCTCAATGCTGCCGACAAACATGGTACGCGGGTAAAACGCGAGATGGGCGGAAACGGTTCAGCACTTGTGCTTCCCGATGCCGATCCTCAGCTGGTCGCACGCATGATTGGCAAGAATGCCAATCAGCACTACGGACAAACCTGTTCCACCATTCACCGCGTGTATGCCCACAAAGAAGTGTATGATGATTTCCTGGGTGCTACCGAAGAATTCATGAGCAACCTCAAGATCGGTAACCAGGCCGAAGCAGGTACCCAATTGGGCCCAGTAATCAACTCACGGCAACCCCAACGCATCGTCCAAGGTATTGAGAATGCCAAGGCCAACGGAGCAAGTACAATTCTCAGTGGTGGAAGAACCACGGTAGAAGGCTCAGACGGCTACTATTTGAAACCGACTTTACTCACCTCCGAACCAGGCTCCCGAAGCAATCCACAAGAAGTTTTTCACTGCTTCGTAAACGTGCAGAAAGTGGAAAGCGTTGAGGAAGCTCTTGGCTACGCAAATGACACCCATTACGGACTCGGTTCGAGCGTCTGGACTCCCGACCTAGAACGGGGAGCCCAAATCGCCAAACAGTTCCGCGACGGAACCGGACAGGTGAATTGCCACAATACGGTAGCCTATGGACTGCCTTATGGAGGCATGGGAATTTCCGGAGGCCCGGGCGCTGGAGTAAACTGCGAGGAAACCATCCGCGATTACTTGCAGGTCAAATCGATCTTTGTAGCGCCCTACCCGGGTTAAGAAAAATCGTTTGCTCATATTTGTAGTTGCGGCTTCCAACTTCGTTGAAGGCAGACTGTTGCAGATTCTTGCTTTCTGAAAGAGAGATTTTAAGGCTGTTAAGCAATATAAATTCCAGCTCGGAAAAAAGGATGGAAAGGCTTTCAATATAGGAGTCCGCGTGCCATTAGCGCTTACCCTTATTGTTATCTTTGGTAGCCTGATTGTCATTACCGCGGCCACTTATATCTCGCACCGCGAGATTCATGCGCACCGCCATTCCTCGACACCGCCGGCTGTTGCCACAAAAGTTTGAACTGAATATCGCGCGGAAACTCAGTAGCGATAACTACCATGCCGTAATAGGTTTCCAAGCGTGGTGATTTCTGAATGCTTCAGCGACCTTAACTCCGCTTTTAGCTCCGCGAATTTGAGCTTGTAGAATCAGCCGCCGCCCTTGGACTATGGATCGACATGATGACCCAAATATCACCGATAAATAAGTTCAACCTCAATGGAATCAACTCTTAGGTTTTATATTTATCCAGCTTTTTTTCGTCGAGTTCGATGCCGATTCCTGGACGATCGGTGACGACGAGGTCGCCGTTGTCCCAAATGAACGGTTCAGCTAAGACTTCATCAAAAAAGCCTCCGGACTTGTATATGCTTTCCTGTACTAGGAAGTTGGGTACGTTGGCACAAATTTGCTGGGCTGCAGCTGTGATGATCGGGCCACCCCAAACATGAGGTGCCATGAGCACGTAGTTGGCTTCGGCCAATATGGCAATTTTCTTGCAAGCGGTGATGCCTCCACAACTGCCCAGGTCGGGATTCGCAAAGGCGCAACCTCCTTGAGTAAAGACATTCTGAAATTCGAATATGGAAACGAGTCGCTCTCCCGTTGCGATGGGAATCTTGGTGCTGCGGGCGATCTCTCCCATTTCCTTGAAATTGCGCGGAGGGCATGGCTCTTCAAGCCACAGAGGATCGTACTTCTCGATTCGGGCGGCCAAGCGTTTGGCAGCCGAGGGAGTGATCTGTCCATGAGTGCCAATGAGGATGTCAGCCTCCGTACCCACAGCTTCCCGAACGGCGGCTACCGCACGTTCTGCATGATCGTACTCCGCCATGGATAACTCCCAGGGAGGTGCAATATTACCGCCATCCCGTAATTGCGGTGTCGGATCGAATTTGAGTGCGGTGAAACCTTCGTTTACCAATCGGACCGCATTTTCTGCAACGTATTCCGGTTGGGAGGTCCAATCGCGAATTGTTTCGCGTGCATCATCCATATTCACCGTGTCATAGATGTAAGTATAGGTTCGAACGCGGTTGCGATAGAGCCCACCAAGAAGGTTGTAAACCGGAGTATTATAGTGCTTCCCAACGATGTCCCACATGGCCACATCGAATGCACTAATAATTCCCATAGTCACGTAGTCGGCATGCTGATGGGTCATGCCTTTGACAAGTTTCTGGTAGAGGAAATCTCGATCCAGAGGATTCTTTCCTTCCAAGTAATAAGCAAAGGCTTCTCGAATGATAGACTTGTAGCTTTTTTGAAGTCCGTTCAAGGCTCCGAGAATGGCAGTTTCTCCCCAGCCCACCAAGCCGTTGTCCGTTTCCAGGCGAACAAAATACCAGTAGCGGCCACCCCAATGTGGAGGAGCTGTTTGAATGACATAGGGAGTCACCTTACTGAGTTTTAAGGATCCGGCCGATCCTGCAGTTTCAACCAGTGTGCTTGTTTTTGACTGGCCGAATCCATTTGTAAGAGGCAAGGTCGCCATCAGTCCGGTAGTTTTTAGAAAGTTTCTTCGATTATTTTGTGTTCCCATTCAATTTCCTAAGTTTTTGGTTAAGATTGTGACCCAATATAAGGATTAATTTAGAACGGCACTGAGTTAAGCATTAATTGGAAAAATCTACACTCCGCCAACTTTTGACTAGTAAAACGGTTCTTTTGGACAGGAATTCGGATTTGGCAGAAATCGGCTATGCAAGAGGAGTTCCCTTGGGCGGTGATTTGGTATTTGGACATGCGGGTCGTTCTCCCCGATTTCTTATTCGGGCAGTCAAAGATCCGGACGCGGCACATCTTGACCGCATTCAGGTGGTAAAACGATGAAGAGACTTTGAAGGTCAACTGAATGAAGAGTTTATAACGTAGCTGTTTCCGATGGCCGAGAAATAGGTATGGATAACCGGGTTTCCAAAGTAGGGAGCACCGTCGATGTTGAAAACGCAACCTATACCGACTCCATCGGTTATTCCGAATTGGCGATTTTTTGGGATGATCAGGATTTTTCGAATGAGGAGCATGCATTTTACTACGTTCGAGTTCTCGAAATTCCGACCTCACGGTGGACTGCTTTCGATGCAAAGTATTTCAGATTGGATTTGCCAAATGAAATCGACATTATCACTCAAGATCGCATTTACTGCTCACCCATTTCTTACACTCCATGAGAATAGCATCCTTAGCAGTTTTACTTTTCGCCGGCTTGGGACTCTCTTCGCTCCTGGCGAAACAAAAACTAAACCCGATCAACATGGAGGGAATCCGGGATGCTTCAACTTTAGAAGTGGAGGTAATCGAGGACTGGCATTTCGTTTCTGGCAAAGTCCCGACGCGTCAAAAATTTATGACAATCCGTGTCGGCGAATTTTGGCCGGGCAAGGAGTATCGTGTTCCTGTTCGGCTGATTGTTCCTGCCGACAAAAAAGCCAAAGGCATCCATTTGACTGGTGATCACGCATTTAATAGGATTCAAACCGAACGACCGCTACGACCCATTGAAACCTTACTGGTTGAAGGTGGCGTGGGACTTGTTTACACGGTCGTTCAAAATTTAAACCAGTCAGGGCAGGGTGTGCTCTCCAAGGAGATTGAAGCCCGCTTTTTAAAAACCTTAGACCCTCGTTCTTCCGTCCAGACTTGGGGTTGGCCTACAAGTCTCAGTCGCGCCGTAACCGCAGCGTATTCAGAATCTGGATATTTTGAGCAGGGAAAGGTTGCCTTGTCCGGAGGTTCGAAGAACGGAGCATCACCCTCCATGGCCTTGATTCATGACAACCGGTTAACAGCTGTTCATGCAACCGTTTCTCCCATTTGGGCATCTCCATTACGACTGAGTGCTGAAGGTGCGTGGGAAAAAATGAAACAAGCCGACTTGGCCTATGTGGAAGCCCATGGATTGGACGCTGCTGAAAAGGATAAAATTTTCAATCATGCTTTTCGAGGAGGCTATTTTGGACCCGAATATGTTTCGTTTGCAATGGCCCAAGGAAGAACCTGGAAGGACTTGAAAGACTTTGCGAAGAGTTTGGCGGATTCAGTGTTTATTTCTCGAAACAAGGATGCGTTAAATGCACGGGGCGTGGACCTTTATTTTGCACCCGGCACGCATGATTTTGTTTGTTACGATATACAGTGGGGCGGCAAACATCACCCTGATATTCCGGTGTATTTCAAGACCAACTCAGGTCACGGAAAAAATAAAGGTCATCCGGCCCGCGAAACTGACGAATCTAATCTGCAGGCTTTTCTGTTACAGCATTTTTTTATAGTAGAGGGTGAATTATTGAGCCCACCCGAAGTAAGCCACAATAGGCTGGGGGATGCACTGGAGGTTAAAGTGCAGTTTGCATCTGAGAATCCCGCCGAAAGTGGTCGCATTTGGTGGATGTTTAACCGAGGTATCGATGGGAGTGCCTCTTACCTAAACGTGCCTTTCCCGGATGATCAATGGTTAGAAATGAAGTTTGATATGAAAAATGGAATGTGGACCGCGACGATTCCTTTAAACGATGGCGCGAAAACCATAGATTTTTTCAGTAATCACCGGAAAACGATTCGCTATAGGGGCGAGGACTATTACAGCTATCTTTCTAGTCCATACTCGCGAATTAGGCTAATTAGGAGGTAGTTTCATAGGCTTTTTGCGAGGCATGGCTGATCCTTCGTTTTTCCATTCGGAATAACAGTTCGAAAGGATGCCGTCGCCCTACCCCGTGCGATTTGATAAAGGGTAGGGCAATCGCGTCACCGCGATGTCGCTTATTCATCTTGGATATACCCGACGCAGCAACATCGTTCGTTGTTTTACCTTTTAGACATTCGCTGGCGGTGGTTCATGAAACATGGCTGTTCGCCCTCCATCGACCACAAGGTCTTGGCAAGAAATAAATGCACCTTCATCACTGGCCAAAAAAAGAGCCGTATGCGCAATATCCTTGGGCAGGCCGGCTTTTTTAAGAGCGGTGGCCTTAGCAAGATTGGTGGTAAGTTTCTCGATTTTCCGCGCGTTTTCTTCGTTGGATAGAGTTCGGGCTCGTTCTGAACCTCCCCAAAAGATAGGAGTGGCTACTGCACCCGGGGAAATGGCATTTACCCGTACGCCCCAAGCTCCCAGTTCTTCCCCTGCAATGCGGGTCAAATGAGTTACCGCGGCTTTGGCGATACTGTACAAATACATGCCATTGTGCGTTCGAATAGCAGAAATGCTTGAGTTATTGAGAATACATCCGGACTTTTGCTCCTTCATGATTGGAGCTGCGTGTTTGATACCAAAAACGACGCTACGGACTAATAGATGCATGCAGTGATCAAAATCGTCTTCAGTGACAGTTTCCAAAGTGCCTTTGGACAAGCCACCGGCGTTGCTGAAAAAACAATCCAACCGGCCGAATTTGTCCACAGCCGTGTCGATGCAGGATTTGATGTCGGCTTCTTCCATGACATCCGTCCGATGAAAGATTGCATTTGCGCCTAGGCGATCAGCGATGGTGCTTCCTTTTTCTTTAGAGCGACCCGCTACAATAACTTTGGCACCTTCCCTGATAAATACCTCTGCTGTTGATTCGCCGATTCCGCTCGTTGCGCCAGTAATGATGGCCACCTTTCCTGATAATCTTTCGCTCATATAATCTCTTTGAGTAAAGTTGTATTTCTAAAATAGTCGGTAATAAATTTTATTTCAATCCTTCCGGTGCCGTGCCTCAACTCATGAGCCGCGATTCCAGTAGAGAAAATCCCTACTGTTCCATGAATGAAAAGTGAACCAACCAATCCTAGCCAGTTCTGCTGCCAAAAGTAAAACGAAGGTAAGCAGTTAGGGTCATCAATAGCAAGTGTCTTCCAATTTGCTCCCAAGTCATCAAATCATTGCGCCGGGACAATTCTATTGGACGGGATGTTTCGATCGGGCATCGGTACCACTTATCTCGCAAACCTTTACGTACTTCAGCTAGCGGTCGATAATGCATTAAAAAGACTATTATATCCATTATCCTGTTCTCGTGTGGCCTTCAAGAAGGATTCAGTTGCGTCGCAACTGTGCTACAACACTATACGAGCAGAAGTTAAATACATGGCCTTCACTGGTTACCTTTTGGCACCGTTAAGGTCATTGAATTCGTAATAAAATATAGATTAGAGAGTTTTTATGAATCAAATGTCTCACTCCCGAAGACGCTTCTTGCAAGCGACAGCATCGGCTGTGGTTGGGCCAATGATCGCACCGACTTCCATTTTGGGAGGGAGTAGAACTGCACCCAGCAATCGAATCACAATGGGCGTTATTGGTCTGGGATCCATGGGTATGGGTAACCTCCAGAACTTACTTCGGGAGTCCGACGTCCAGGTGGTCGCTGTCTGCGATGTTCATGATCGGCATTATCGTGACCTAAAACCGGGTGAAGGAACACCTTTTGGCCGCGAGCCTGCGCAGGCTCGCGTTGAAAAACACTACGCGGAAACAGAAAATGTTCCTTCATTTAAGGGCTGTGATACTTACAACGATTTTCGCGAACTTTGTACACGTGACGATATTGACGCTGTGGTGGTTGCAACTCCCGACCATTGGCACGCAGTGTGTACCCTTGAAGCTTTGCGCAACGGGAAGGATGTATACTGCGAAAAACCGGTGACTCATCTTTTTGCCGAAGGTCAGGCAATTTGCCGAGAAGTCGAAAGGCGGAGTGCCATTGTTCAGATAGGGTCTCAGCAGCGATCGAAAACTCGATTTCGCGTCCCCGTTGAATCCGTGCTAAACGGACATCTCGGTAAGATTCAAATGGTAGAGGTTGGTCTGCCAACTGGACCCTCTCAACCGCGAACCGAACCTTCCGAAGCTTCCGATCCTCCTACGGGCCTTGACTATGATTTATGGTGCGGTCCGAGCGAAAAGCTTCCTTATATTTTTGCGAGACACCATCGTTTCTGGCGAATGCATTACGCTTATGGGGGAGGCCAAATTATGGATTGGATTGGACACCACAATGACATAGCCCATTGGAGCCTCGGCTTGGATGTAAGTGGTCCCGAAGAAGTCGAAGCGGTCAACTGGACTTTTCCCGAAACGGAAATCTACAACACACCTGTTAATTATGAGATTCGTTGCCGGTACGCTGGAGGAATTTCAATTTCTATTTCGAATCGGCATGATCCCGGTATCCGGTGGAAAGGAGAAAACGGCTGGATGTACGTTGACCGGAGAGCAATTGACGCTTCCAAGAAAGAATGGATCCTCGAGTCGTTCGACCGCGGTCCGATCAAACTATACCCTTCAAATAATCACCTCAGAAATTTCCTCGATTGTATTCGTACGCGAAAAGAATGCATCGCTCCCGCGGAGATTGGTCATAGATCTATTACTCCCGGGCATCTTGGCCTCATTTCTCAGATGGTAGGAAGATCGCTCCATTGGAATCCTCAAACTGAAACGATTATGGGTGACTTGGAAGCTGAAAAATTGCTAAAAAAGGTCGACTACCGGAAACCTTGGAGGTTGGTTTGAAGCTTAGCCATACTCCCGAGATTAGACTTTTCTTCCCAAAATGAAATCTCAATGCTCAGTACCGAGTTTTTGACTTCCATATTCCAACGATTCACTTTTATGCCTTTTATGAAACGGGTTCCGTTTCTAATGCTTTTCGTGTCCCTCCCGCTTATCGCGGTGCGAGTGCCTTGGAATGCCTCCAGTATTCAAGGCCTACCCGGACCACCAGAGCCTTATAATTTGGAGCGCGTTTTTCCAGGTCTTACGTTTGTGAATCCAGTTGAGATGGTCTGGTCACCAGTTCTTAATAAATTTACTCTACTGGAAGTAGAGGGAAAAGTGTTTAGCTTTGCTGATGAGCAAGGAGAAACCGAGGCTCAGCTGATGGTTGATTTGAAGACGCAGGTCGGGACCGAAAGGGCTTACGGACTAGTGTTTCACCCAGGCTTTGAAAATAACCGATTTATATATATCTGTTACATTACGGAGCTGGACGAGGAAAATGGAACAAAAGTCTCTCAGTTCATTGTACGCAATACGGATCCTCCAACCATCGATCCTGCTTCGGAAAAAATTATTATTACCTGGAAGTCCGGCGGACACAATGGATGTAGTCTACAATTCGGACCGGACGGGTACCTGTATATTTCCACAGGAGATGGCACACCACCTGCACCGCCGGATGGGTTGAATACAGGACAGGATATCAGCGACTTGCTTGGCGCTGTGTTACGTATTGATGTTAACAATACAGAAGAGGGGAAGCCTTACCGTATACCTGCAGATAATCCGTTTGTGGATTTCGAGGCGGCTCGTCCGGAAGTATGGGCCTATGGTTTTCGAAATCCCTGGCGCATGAGTTTTGATCAAAAATCAGGTGAATTGTGGCTGGGTGATGTCGGGTGGGAAAAAATGGAAATGATTTACAAGGTTCGTAGTGGCGGAAATTACGGTTGGAGTGTGACTGAAGGAAGCCAACCGGTGAAACCAAACGATCCACGTGGGCCCACTCCCATTCTATCACCCACGATTGAGCATCCGCACACTGAGGCTAAAAGCATAACCGGAGGTTTTGTTTATTTTGGTAGAAGGCTTGATAATCTTTCGGGCGCCTATATCTACGGCGACTACATCACTGGAAAGATTTGGGGACTTCACGAGAAAGACAAGTGGCACCGCGAATTGACTGACTCGACGATCCGGATTATTTGCTTTGCTCCCAACAAGGAAGGCGAGTTGTACATTGTTGATTACGGCGGGG
>DDZZ01000031.1:10702-32018 GCA_002346535.1 Opitutales bacterium UBA2995
ACATTGTTGATTACGGCGGGTCAATTTATCGATTAGTTGAAAACCATACCATCGCCGAAGCAAATTCCTTTCCGCAGAAACTTAGTGAGACGGGATTGTTCTCCGATAAAAAAGAGTTCCGCCTCGCACCAGGTGTTATTCCTTACACCATAAACGCCGAGGCTTGGCACGACCACGCAAGGGCCCAGCGTGTGGTTGCCTTTCCCGGGACGACCCAATTGGGCGTTTACGAGGAAACAGATGGGTACAAAGGCTATCAGGAAGGCGCGTGGAGTTTTCCGGAAGGCTCGGTGATAGCCAAGACCCTTAGTTTGGAAATGGAAGCTGGAAATCCGAATAGTACCCGGAAAATAGAGACGCAAGTTCTCCACCGTTACAAAGACCAATGGCATGCCGTTAATTACTTATGGAACGATGACCAGACAGATGCCGATCTCGCGCCTGACGAGGCAAGTGACTCAGTTTACAAGGTAAAGGATTCATGGGCACCGGGTGGGGTGCGCATGCAGTCCTGGCACCACGCCAGCCGTACTGAGTGTATTCTTTGCCACAATAACCGTACGGGAAACACCCGGTCTTTTAATCTCGCACAGCTAAATGTAGGTGACCAACTGGACAGATTTGCTGAAAATGGATTCTTTCAAAAACCACTTCCGGGTGTTCGCCCTAAAATCACCAATCCTCACGATTCAGAGGCCAACTTAGATGAACGTGCCCGTGCCTATCTGCATGTAAACTGTACTCATTGCCATACTCGAGGTGGTGGTGGCACAGCCATGTTCCAAACTCGCCTCGAATTTGATTTGGAGGATACCGTGCTGGTTAACTCCAAACCCACCCAGGGTGACCTGGGCATTCAAAATCCGCATCTTATCACACCAGGCGATCCTTATCGCTCGGTTCTGTACCATCGAATGGCTAAGCATGGTCCCGGCCGGATGCCTCATTTTGGCTCGAGAGTCATCGATCAAAAGGGCCTGGCCCTTATTCGAAAATGGATTTACAAGATGTCTCCTCAGGACACAAAACCTACCGCTGAAATACATGATGGCGCGTTGAAAGACTTTAAAGCCGGCAGTTTACTGGCCGCCGAAAAATTGTTATCCAAGGTTGAGTCAGCTTTATTGTTGGCTGACACTTTCGCTGGTAAGGATCTTAACCAAGGAAACATCCTTGCCGCGATCGACAAAGCTGCATCTCATCAAAATGTCTTTGTCCGAGACCTTTTTCTCCACTTCCAGGAACAATCGCTTACGACCAACAGAATTGGTCTTTCACCCAGCTCGGCCGAGATCTTGGCATTGGAGGGCGATCGCCAACGTGGACGAACCCTGTTCCGTCGCGCTGATATTCTTTGTTTGAATTGTCACCGTGTTGATGGAATGGGCCGCGAATTTGGTCCCGACCTTGACGGGATCGGCCGTAAATTCAATCGTGAGCAATTGCTCGATCAAATTTTACGCCCTTCCAATATGATTCACCCCGATTATGTGATTCAGGAAGTGGAGTTGTTAAACGGCAAACGTCTATCCGGCTTCATACGTCAACGTTCCGGAATGGGAATTGTTCTGCGTGACGCTGCGAACCAGGACCACCATATTGCTTCAAATAAAATACAAGAAATTCGGCCCAGCCTTTACTCCGCGATGCCGCAAGGCATTACTCAAAATCTGACCGCACAGGAGGCTGCAGATTTAGTAGATTACCTTCGTTCCTTAAAGTAACTTCTCAAATCTCCATTCTTAGTGCTCGATGCTTGGAGCTAGTATGAATTGAGAATCAGGGGACTGTTCAAACAAAGTCGCAAACACTTGCATCGGCGGGATGCATCTACTCACTAAATCTGCATGATCATGAACTCTCTATTCACTTTCTTCATAGCGTTTATTGTTTTGGCGATTCCTTTATTCGTAATTGCGGCGGTAAGCGTGGAGGCGAGTATAAAGACGAATACCGATTGGTAATCGACGCTAAGAAAACTCAACCGATTATCGAATATGAGGGAAAATAGTGCAGCATTTCAAATGAAGCGGGAAGGCGGCACACCTTATACAGGAGGCTTTTACGCTCTAAAGGATCGGAACTTCACGAACAGGAATCAATCAATTCGGGAAGGAAACAATTGTCGAACCATGGTCTTCAGGGTTGATATTAAGACCAGCTCTGGCATGGAGAACTGTCATATTGTCCTGGCATCTAATCCTAAAACCTGAATCCCGAAAACGGTAATTTAAGAACTAGCTGATCTTGAGGCCAACCTTTAGACCACGTTCAATTTCAACGTACCCATGGACCGTGCATTGGGCGGAGGTGCAAGACATGTTATATTTTTGGAAGGAAAGCAGGTATTGATGCAGCGCGAATTCAGGCAACTGAACCGGCGAAAAAGGTGCTAGTTTCAGCACGCGTTGCCAGATCTTTAGTTGTGCTGGGCTAGATCCTTTATAGCGAGCCCGCCCCGGAAGGATTTCGGGTTTTCCACTCTCCGTTTACTGGTGGGTAATAGTTGGTATTTTCTGCAAAAACAAATGACAATATTAATAGTACCAATAATGCCGGCAAGGGTCATCAGTAAAAATCCAGGTAACGAGGGACTGGCTACATTTGGAGGAACGAAGTAAACAAATCCGAAAAAGGATACCAAAACCTCAATCTATTCAACTAACTGGATTCGATTTCCGAATTCTAAGGAAACTAGGATAATGGTGATTTAGGTCCAGCCGAACAATATGAGTGCTCCTGTTTCGGTTTCCAAGCGTATGTAAGCAAAGGAAAATGTAATATCTTAGAGAAACAACATGGCTGCTCCGAACCAGGATCCTTTCGAAGAGCCTCTTCCGTGGTTGTTATCGAAAATTGAAATATGAGGAAGGGGGTCAGTACGCCGGATAGTAGCCGAACCACGGTAAATCCAAAAGCGCCGATAGTGTCTTTTCTCAGTGCTTTGCAGCACAACACGGAGTTCGGCTAAAGCAATGGGGACCAGCAACGTACACAGGACGGTTTTGAGAATATTATAATTTGAGGATGAGGTAAGTTATGTGAGCATCCAATTAACACAATTCAGTTGGTCGGGCCTCAAGAATTATGAACCTGAATAAATTTTAATATATGATTGCTGCTGGGATAATGTATTTTCAAAATCCGATCTAAGAATCTTATGAGGATTTCGGTCTGTAAAATATTTTTCGTTACACTCTTTATGGCAAGTGGGTCCGCTGAAGTAAATCTATCTTATGCCGATCCAGAGAGTTTCACCGATTTTGAGAATTCGCACTCCCGTCAGGTGATCGATACTGATTATTTTACGAAAAGGATTGTCAGTGACCTCAATCGAGAGGCGGAAAAAGCGCTTCCCACAGATTCAGTCCTCAGAATCGAATTTTCGGATATCGACCTGGCTGGTGAATTTGAGCCCTGGCAGAAAGTTCCCCTGGATGATGTTCGTATTTACAAGTCGAACTATGCTCCTGCTACAAAATTTTCCTATCAGCTTTTCGGAGCAAATGAAAATCTTTTGGTAGAAGGTGAGGCTAAGATTCGTGTTTTGGGTTACCAAGACAAATACGCACGTCGCCGGTCGGTTATTGATCCCTATTATTATGAAAGGCGAATGATCGAGGATTGGATAAAGAAGGAGTTAGTTGCGAAGTTGGAAACTGCGGACAGTTGATTTGACTTATCCTTATCTCCGGAATCCGTATTCCAACTCGAAGTAAGTCATATCCAAGTCCTTGAGCTTAGCCAGTTCTTCAGCCGGACCATGAATTTCCAGTTTGGTCAATTCCGTATATTCCAAGGCCTGCATAAGCTTTTCTCCCACGTTGCCAAAATGGGCTAATACCCCTTCTGCATCCGCATAGCCTTCGCTGCAATGCGCTTCGTTGTCGTTAAATGAGAATCCGTAAAACAACACTTTGTCTTCGTTGTTCTTCATTGCGACGAATTCCTTACAAGCCGCCTTGAACTTAGGGAGCGTTTCATCGGTAAGATTGAAGTAAGGGACAATCGTGCAGCATTTGTCTGAAGTAGCTATGGTTGCAATTTTTCTTAGTTATTTAGATTTTTCGTTTTAATATGAAATTAAGTCAGCAGGGCTGTTAGTGCACAGACTATTATTACTAGTCCAATGAATATAAAGTGGATCCTCATGAGAAAACTTTTTCGATGCATCTCCAGATCCTCGACCTGGCCACCAAATCCATTCCAGGTGTAACGTAGCCAGAAAAGGGACCCGATGGCCATTAAAGCGCAAAACAGTTTTACTCCGAGAGTCATAGCAGAATCACCTTGTTGCCCAGAATAGATTGGGCAAGTGTGAATGATGGTGAACGGGGTGCGTGACGGAAGAGGAGAGGCGATTCGGCTTCATCGATTATTTAGTGACATGGGGCGGGGGATATTGTCTATGGCAATCATAGGATAGGTGGACTTTTTGGATTTCTCTGTTGAGGAATGTTTATACTTGGTCCAAAACTCTTGGATTTGAAGGCCTTCTTTTCTCTTTTTCTTTACTTTGGTTTCGGCTCGATTCTTGTTGCTCAAGATTCATCGAACTTTGCCACCATTGGCGAGATGTCTAGAGCCTCCTATTGATCAACTGATTTCCGAGGATGCAGAGATTGAGGTTTTTACGTCGGGATTCATATGGTCCGAAGGCCCGGGTTGGAATCGGGAGAATGAAGTCCTTCTGTTTTCAGCTGTTTGGGTCCTATTTCGATCAAATGACCAACACAAATGAAAATCAGAAGAGTTTAACAAAACCGCCATATTTAGCTAATAATTACTCCCTATTCGGAATGTACTTCATTGAAAATTGAGTTTTTCAACAGCCTGTAAGAAGTTATGGAGGACTAAAGGAAGACGTTCCTACACAAGAAAGCCTCCCGTTTGGGAGGCTTTCTGAAAAAGAATATGGCAGAATATTAAACAATTGCCGGAACGGAAAATTTGCTCCGGTAGTTGTCTTTGATCATTGCGTTTGCCACCTTGGCCAGTTCATTTTTACCTCTGAACTTCTCCTTGTTGGCATCGAATCTTAATTTACGGCCCATCGTCCATTTTTCGGATTTGAAATCGACATTCCAATCTCCGAGGTGCTTGTTGAACCGCTCGTAAGTTTCGAGAAGTGTATCATCCTTTTTAGTGAAGGACTCTACACGTTTTTTACCAACTTCCTGACCGGCACGGTAGGAAATATTGCACATGTGCGGAAGAACACTTGATTTGTAGCCCGTTTCAATGGGACATCTCAGTGAAGATGGATCACGTGATTTTACTGCACGAATGAAATTTGGGTAGTGGTCGAATCCTGCGTCACCCTTCCAGGTTTTAATCTTCTTGTTGTTTTCGTCGTAGATGGATCCTCCACCCCGTCCGCCGCGGAATTCACCACCTTCGCAAGTTATGATTACGCCGATTCTATGACCTTTGTAACTGGAAGGCGTCGGGGTCTTTGGATTGATATGCAGGTCCCGAACCTCGAAGAGAACGGGGATGTCTCCCCAGCTCAAGGATGCAAGCTGCATATTCGGAGTCTGGCCTGCGTCGTTCCAGGCAAACCGTCCACCAAAGCTTACTACCTCGCTTGGATGGCCGGGGTCTCCCAGTATCCAGCGGATGATGTCAAATTCGTGAGGTCCCTGATTACCGATATCCCCGTTGCCCGTATTCCAGCTCCAGTGCCAATCGTAGTGCAGGTGGTCGCGGTAAATGGGCTCGTCTTTGGCGGGCCCCAACCATAGGTCATAATCCACGCTCTTGTCAGGAATGAGCGGCGTGTTTCGTTTACCGATTCCTTTACGGTTCTTGTAGCAAAGTCCGCGAACCATTTGAATTTTTCCCAAATTGCCTTCCAGAATGTAGGGGAATGCTTCGCGCAGGCCATCGTCAGAACGGTTCTGCAATCCGCTTTGCACAATGCGATTATATTTTTGCTGGGCTTCAATGATTCGGCGGCCCTCCCAGATGTTGTGACATACGGGCTTTTCGCAGTAAACGTCTTTAGAGGCCTGACAACCCTGAATGGCCATCAATGCGTGCCAGTGATTGGGAGTGGTAATAGTAATGGCATCGATATTGGGATCGTCGAGAACTCGGCGGTAATCTTGTACCTGCTGAACCTTTACACCGTAATCTTCTTCGATCTCTTTGGCGCGCTTGGCCAACACTTCAGTGTCGGCATCGCATATGGTTACTAGCCGTGCGCCTTTGGTGCGAAATGCATCCCGGATGGCAGATTTTCCTTTTCCGTGAACGCCGATTACAGCCACGCGAATGTCCTCATGGGCAGCATATACGCGAGATGAGCCTATATAAAATGCTCCGGCAGTTAGAGCGGAAGTTTTGAGGAAGGTTCTTCTTTTCATTTAGGTAACATATGTGGAATTAAATAATTCTTTACTCCTATTGTTAGGGGTTCGATTGCAAAAAGTAAAAGCAAAATTCCAACACGAGCCGGACAATTTACATATCGCTTGCAACCCCCAAATTCACCGCTTTTGCTTTAAGTTTATAGCCTTTTCTGACCTTATTGGTAATCAGTTTTTTTAAGAAATCCCCCGAAATAATTCACATCTGATGCTTCTCCATCTCAGGATATTCAACAAGGCTGACGACCAACAATTCCCACGTTTTATTACCGCATTGTATACCGTGTTCAATTTAGCGAAAGGTGAAATAATGATCGCTAATGCCGGTCATCCTGAACCGTTTTGGTATGTGCGCGATGATAGGGTAACCATTTCGAACGATGTAGCGTGCATAAAATGGGACCAGGCCTCGGTTTATTTTCAGAAGAAAAATTTAAAGCGACTCGGCACAAATTGGAGCAGATGACCGAACTGCTCTTTTTTACCGATGGATTAATCGAGCAGAAGCAAGCTGATGGTAAAGACTGGGGTGTTGAAATCTGGTCAAAACGGTCGAAAGGGTCAAAGATCAATCTTTGAGTGAACACTTAAAGCCGGTCACCAATGAGCTCCATACAGCTTGTCAAACGGATCAACTGGATGACGATGCGTGTTTAGTAGGCATTCGGCTCAAGCTGGCCGTATCCAACAAATTGCTGGACGACAAATATTAGGTTCAGCTCCAATTCTAGGTTTTAATTCGAAAGAAGCTGACTTGCCTTTTTCTCACGAGCCTGAAACGTAGAGCGTTCATTTTATTGAAGGATGAGTGCGATTGAACAGTTTACGAAATTGGAAGCCGGTATGCCTGTTTTTTTGGGTGGCGACCATTGGGTTCGAGTGAGCGAATCCTTGGCTCAAGATTTTCAAGCCGGTGACTCTTTGGCGGTATCTACGAAAACGGGCGAACTGTTGCACATTCCATCCGCAGAGCAGGCCATTGCGGAAGGCGCTGTTGGTAAAGCGCTGAATGCCTTTTCGAAAATGGGTGGCGTTACGGACGAGCAAATTACCCGGTTCTTCGATTTATTTGTGGCTGCCTTGGATAACGACAAAAACTGGGAAAATATTCTCCAAACGAACCAGGCTGATGTTGAGCTGGCAAAAGCTAGGGGTCGTTCCACTACTCGTCTTGAAGCGACCGACAAAATTCGTAAAAACATGATTGAGGGTTTGCGTGGTTGGATGGAAGCACCAAGTCGGCGTGGCGAAATCCTAGAGACCGTCGAACATGAGGGATTCAATATTGAGTTAGTCGGTGCGGCCTTGGGTGTGGTGGCCTTTATTTTTGAAGGTCGACCGAATGTTTTGGCGGATGCTTGCGGAGTTATTCGTGGCGGAAACACGGTTGTTTTTCGTATTGGTAGTGATGCGCTCGATACGGCGAAAGCAATAATGGACCTCGCACTGAACCCTGCATTAAAAGAGTCCGGCTTACCTGAAGGTGCAGCTACGCTTGTAGAAAGCACTTCGCATGCGGCTGGCTGGGCCATGTTTTCTGATGATCGTCTTTCATTAGCCGTTGCAAGAGGTTCTGGGAAAGCCGTTGATACACTAGGAAGTCTTGCACGCCGCGCCGGAGTGGCGACCAGCTTGCATGGTACTGGTGGTGCTTGGATTGTGGTCTCAGAAACCGCCTCTGGTGAACAATTGAAGGATGCAGTTTTTAATTCCCTCGACCGAAAGGTTTGTAATACATTGAACACTTGCTGCATCGTGAGGCGTTGTGCAGCTCAGTTGATACCCAATTTTTTGGAGGGTCTCAGTAAGGCAGCAGAGCGTAGAAAAAGTAATTTTAAAATTCACGTCGCCGAAGGATGTGAAGATGCCATTCCCGCGGACCTTTTTGAGAAGGTCGTGTCGATTGAACGTGCGGAAGGAATTGTTGAAGAGGCACAGGTAGAATCCATTTCAAGGAACCATATAGGTCATGAATGGGAGTGGGAAGAGTCTCCTGAGGTAACTCTGATTTTGGTCGATTCCGTAGAAGAGGCCGTGTCGTTGTTCAATGAATACAGTCCTCAGCTTGTGGGGTCATTGCTAAGTGGTGATGCTGCTGAAAAAGAAAAATTCTATGCCACTTTGAATTCACCGTTTGTGGGAGATGATCATACGCGTTGGGTCGATGGACAATATGCATTACGGAAGCCTGAGCTAGGACTTTCTAATTGGGAAAACGGTCGATTGTTCGGTCGAGGATCGATTCTGAGCGGTGACAGCGTCTATACGGTTCGGACAAAGTATATAAAGAAATAACTTTGGTCGGAATTAACCTGATTCTGTCTTTCAAGGCGTTAAACGGATATCATCGAGCAGTCCTTCCACTTCGGCTTCCGGATCTTCGTGATTTTGATCACGTGCGAGTTGCAGGGCTTTTTCGAGAAACGGTATCGCTTCTTCTTTCCGATTTAGAGCGATCATTGCTTTGCCGAGTAAGATCTGAGGGATCATCCAGTCGGACTTTTTTCCGACACAGAATTCCAAGTGGCTCAGGCAATCTTCAAATTTACCTTCGTCAAACAAGGCTTCACCATAGCTGAAGCGAAACAATTCGTTTTCCTGATTTACCTGGATAAGGGTAGCAAATCGTTCAGAGCTCATGAGTTTATTGAGAAAAGGAAGGGGTTGAAATTACAAATTAATGAGGGGCGGATCTATCCAACAAAAACCACTACTCCAGTGACATTATCGGGCGCTCCTTTTTCTAGGACTAATTGGATCAATTGGTCCAAGGTCGCATTGGACTTCTCATTTAGGGAGACTTGGCCGCTAATGCCATCGGTGCAAAAAAGGTAGCGATCTCCGCTTAGAATCCGTTGTTCGGAAAAATCGGGTTTAATGATTTCTCTTTGACCAAGGCACTGGGTAACGATGTGGTTGTAATGATCGAGCACTTTTGTATCGTCTGGAATTTGTTTTTGTTCTCTGGGAAATGTTCCCAGGGTGCGGTCGGTTGTCAATTACTCCACCCGGTCATTTCTGAAAAGATAAATTCTCGAATCATCTATGTGGGAAATTTCAAAGTTATTGCGTGAACCATGCCCACGATAAAGGCGGTTCCGATAGCGAGTTCGCATGCGGAAATTAGACCGATTTGGACAACTTGGTTGTTTATTCCCCTCATGAAGTTTGGCCAGTCGATTCCCTCCTAATCCTCTGTTTTTCGGGCCTGGGGCACAGCTCCAGATATTGAACCGCCGCATTACTTTCCAGATCTCCAAATGGCAACCTTCCCAGGCCACCTGCCATTGCAAAGACGCTGTTTTCTGTGTCACAAAGGAAGATTTCTTCATTTTTTTGCTCACCATCCCAACATGGGTTGCGTCTGCAGCGGTCAAATTCATAAGCGGATGACGGTGAGAATTTGCTTTACCAAAGTCAATCACCGCGGACTGTGAAGGTTGATGGTTGGGGAGGAGTATTGAAAACCGGAATTTAATTCTGGTTTCCTTCGGCTGTTTTGGTTCTGGGAGGAGGTTTATTGCCCTGTATTGCCTGCAAGGGGATTCTCGAAATAACTTCGTCGTTACAGTGCACATCAAAGGCGTATTGGCCTGGTTCTGGTAATGGTAATCCCTGCATGTTTACTACCAGATTGCGTGATAAAAAATACTTTTCGTCGGGCACGCGCCCTATTTGGATGGCAAATTTGAGCGGACCCTTTGGAAGGAGCTCTTTTCCGTCAGCATCGACAAATACCACCTTGAATTCGTGCTTTCCCAAGTCAGTGCCCGTGAACAGGAATCGGAGGGCTAAGGTGCAGTGAGGGTGTTGGCTCGGGAATTTGGCGCTCCAGATTGTGTCGAAGGCGCCCAAGATGCAGAGTTTCCCGTTATAATCGGATGCGGAGTCGCAAATTACTGATGTGAGTAATTCCATTTCTGTATTTTTAATAATTTAGCCCTTCCTGCAATCCTTCAATAAAATCCAAGGTTAACGAGTTTTGGCTTAGTAATGTACATCGCGAGGTTCTTTGCTCATATTGGGATGGATGCTGTACCGCTTAAGTGTGCCTTCAAACTCCATGCCTGCTTTTCGCTCTACCAAGGATCTGTTGCGCGTGAAGGGAATAGGGGGCTAAAAACTTATGAAAAACTGAAAGACACAACCTCAGTCAAAGACTAGGAAGTGTCCTTTAAATTATCCCTAGAACGGAGGATACCATCAGCAATGGCCAATAGTTGCACTATTTCGTTGCAGCGGCTCGATTCCCTTTGGGCAAATTCTGAACCAGTCTGGCTCTTTAACAACGAAGCCAATTGAATTGCCATCCCAATTACTTTAATCATCGTCCGTGGTTTTAAATGAATCCGGAGGATCTCAGCCCAGTCGTCCTTTACTACAGCACCGCGCTTTTTTTTGCGGGTCTCGCTTGTTTAATACACCATGTATTCCTGGATAGAAAGGATTCCTCATTGGCTGCCCATAAGGATCTTGGTCCTTGGAAAATCACATCCTCGGACCTTGGATTGATCCTGGTGTTTATCTATCTATTTATATTTGCTGCCGGCATTCTTGCTACCGAGGTTTACAAATACCTCTACAAAGTAGACGGAATTCCGGATGACTTGTTGTTTCTGCTCGGCTATCCCATGCATATAGCAATCGTGGTTAGCTTGTATGTTTTTTTTAAATACTTTGACTTAAATGAGGATAGGCCGATTAGCCCAAGGCGTGCTGGGCTATTTAACATGGTTACTCAATCGGTTTATTTCTTTCTGGCTGTAATTCCCGTCTTGGTACTGGGAAGTTACATTTGGCCGATGATACTGGAGCTTTTGGATCTCCCCGTCGAACAACAGGATTTGGTAATACGGATTGAAAACATGGAAGTGTCGCCCATGTTTTTTCTCATCATGTTTTTGGCAATAATATTGGCGCCCATATCTGAAGAGTTTTTATTCAGGGTATTTCTCTACCGCAGCCTGAAAAGGTACACGTCCCCGACTTTGGCGGCCATAATAACTAGTCTGATGTTCGCTGGAATGCATTTCAATTGGTTGAGCTTTTTGCCACTATTCTTACTAGGAGTCTGGTTGTGCCGCACCTATGAAAAAACAGGAAATATTTTTGTACCGATCATGTTGCACACGTTGTTCAACGCGAATACCCTGTTAGTTTTGATGCTGATAAATGAGTGATGAAGAACCCACTCACTGAACGAATAGAGGGCCAATTAAGCCACCGGGGTGAACGGCAGCTCATTCAGGATATATCTGCCTGGCTTGGCCCTTGTTCAATTCCCGCTCCTTACGGCATCGGTGATGATGCTGCGGTAGTCGATAATTCCGATGTAACTCAAGTAATCGCCAAGGACTCTCTGGTGCTGAATAAGCATTTTGATTCACAAACTAATCCGGCCCAGGTCGGCGCAAAACTTCTCAAACGAAATCTTAGCGATTTTGCGGCTATGGGAGCTTCACCGGGGTATGCTTTGGTAGCGGCTTTCCTTCCTAAAAGCACAACCGTGGATTGGTTGCGTGGGTTTTACACCGGGTTACGGGATTGCTGTATGCAATACCATGTAAAAATTATTGGAGGCGACCTGTCCTCCACCTTCGAAGACCTAGCATTCAGTCTGACGCTTATCGGATCCGGAAACGAGAAGCTGCTCACACGAAAATCTGCAAATCCCGGGGATACTCTATGGGTAACAGGAAGCCTGGGTGGTAGTATCCAGGGCAAACATCTGGACTTTACCCCGAGGCTGGAAGAAGGCCAGTGGCTTTCAAATACGGGTCACATCACGTCGGCAATTGACCTGTCCGATGGCTTGGCAACGGACCTAAAAAACCTTTGCCCCGAAGGCTGTATCATTGAGTTGGATACCGACTCGATTCCGCTAAGCGATGCATGTCAATCCATGGCAAAAAATAGTGACCGCAATGCAATCGATCACGCCTTGACCGACGGGGAAGATTATGAGCTACTTTTTACTTTGAAAAAATCTTTCAATTCCCAGGAGTTTTCAGCTAAATGGGAAGCCAACTTAAAAACAAATCTAACTTGTATCGGAAAATTGGATATAATGAGGAATAATTCCATGAATCCTATACGGTATTTCGGCTCGAGTAAAAATTTTTCGGGGCAAGGTTATGAACATTATTGACGAGCTTTTCCAGGGAGTCGTTGCCGAGTCTCCCGATGACGCACGATTATTGGCAACGAAGCTGGCACCTTTATTGCCATCCAATCAAGTTCTGAAATTAAGTGGTTCTCTCGGCACAGGTAAAACCACCTTTGTCCAAGGCCTTGCGGTGGGATTGAAAATTACAGATACGGTAAAATCCCCCACTTTCAATCTCTACACTATTTACAACGGAAGCATGCAATTGATTCACTTGGACGCGTACCGGCTCTCGGCCCCTGACCAGGCGGAAAGTTTGTGGATTGAGGAGTTCCTCAATCCACCTTTTTGCCTGGTCATCGAATGGCCGGAAAAAGTTGAGGGATGGATGACAACGGATGCCTGGAATTTTGACTTCTCGATTCAGAATGATCAGCGACATCTAATCAAGCTGAAGAGATATCCAGATCATCGTTTGGCAGATTCTTAAATTTCAGAATCAGCGACCTTTACCTGACTGTCTACTTTATCCGTTCCAGATTTATCTACTTTTTGTGCAATTTTCGTTAGCCGCATCTTCGCTGGAAGCTTGTGCTTGAGTCACGGCATCCAGACCTTCTTCAGTCTCAGACTCGGCTTGATTTGCGAGCTCAATGTTTTCGTCATCCGAAAGCGTTATTGCAGTAGCCTTCTTCATGGGATCCTCGACGGTTTTTGACTTTTTCTTTGATTTCCTGGGTCCTTGATTTCTTGCAGATGCTGCCGATTCTTCAGCTGATAACTCTACTTTAGCCTTCTTTTGCAGCTTTTGATTGTCTTCCTTTGAAAGGGTCACGGATCCAGCATCTTCCATGGCATTTTCGATTGCCTTACCCTTCGAAGATTTTTCATTCGATTTCTCGGAATCAGGTTGGATAACTGGATGCAGCAATACAGAGCCGTCAGAATACTCCGCAATATATCCTTCCTTCAGCAGCCATTGGAAATCCATTTTTAGTGACTTTAATTGCTTTTGCTGATCTTCGCTAAATTCTGAAGTCTCTTTTTCGGTGGCATGCGTAGGTAATCCAAGATATTTTTCCGACAATTCCCGGACGGAGATTTTTGGATTTGCTTCCAGAAGTTCTATTAATTTCTGCACGGTCTCAGAGAAAACATTATCCGGCTCCCGAAAACGCCGCTTTACGGCACAAACCAAAGAAGCTCCTTTGGCCCCCTTTTTATAGAGTGAAAACCTTTGCCTGCGAAACCGGCCGCGCAAATGGTTCGCCGTATCCAATGGAAACCTTTTTTGCCTTTCCCAGGAAAACTCGATGTTCGCTTTGATCAAGGAGTCCTTAATCTTGCCAATCTCGCTTCCTTCAAGTCCCACACTGGGAACTGCTTTGACCAATTTGTCTGCGAGAGTAGCAGAAACAAAGGAACGGGCGGTAAGACAATCTTCAAAAGTCCGAGGCTCTCCCAAATTCGGTTTCAAGGTGAAGGTCGTTTGAGTTTTCATTTTCTCAAGCCATTCAGCGATAATCTCTTCGCCTTTCGCAGACTCAAGACGGGATTCAAACTTGGAATAGGACATGTTGGATAATCGGGAGGAATGATGATCCTCCATGATTTTCTTGATCTTGTGATAATTGGGCGGACCCAACAACTCCCCTGTAAACCCACATTTCTGAATGGAACTGAACGATCCTGAAGGCGGTTCGACTTCTTTGGTTTCGGTTGTAAAGAAATTTTCCAAGCAATGGGATAATGCATACCGCTTTGCATCTCCTTCATCAATAAATGGCAAATTACCGCTGCCTGCAACATACAGATTTTCATCAATCTGTTCAGAATCTTTTGAGTCAGTATCTCTTCGGATAATCACGTAAAATCGTTCGTCTTTTTCCAATATAGTCCGCGCAATATCGAACAGTTCGTAGGTAATGGTTGAGGCTTTAAGTGCTTTGCACAGTGCTTTAAATCCGTTGTCCTCCGGATAAAAAGAAACTTCGACAACTTTTCTCGGAATTTCCGGCCTTCCGCCTTGCCTTGATCCATGGCCTGAGCTTTGACGCCTGAGCCTCTCTTGACCGGAACGGGTATCCTTCAAACCCTCTTGTTTGTAATTGCTAGGTTTGAATCCGCGGCGGTCTTTGCGTTCGACCTTGCCACCGGAAAATCTTTTTTCTCTGTCGCCTCTGGGAGATCTACGATCTTTGCTCCGAGGTGATTCACTGGGTGCGGTGCTCGAGCTCCAATTGGTTCCAAAATCAAAACCATCCAATGCACTCAGATCAACCGCCTCTTTTTTGTTTTTCGGTTCAGTAGATACCTCCGTTTTGCGGCCTTTATCCATGTAGATTCCGATACGATCAGCGGTGAAAATTCGTACGAACATACTCCAGCCATGCACGTTTTAGGCCAGTTTAGCTCGTCTGTAAGTTTGAGGTTTTCTTAGGAACTGATGAAAAAGTCCTAATCTAATGGGTTCGAGATTAAAAATAAAAAACTTTTGTGACAATTTGGTTGCATGGCATTAGTGATTTTCTCTTATTTTCCGTTCCCTTCTTAAGCTCAGGTGGTGGAATTGGTAGACACGCACGCTTGAGGGGCGTGTGCCGTAAGGCGTGCGGGTTCAAATCCCGCTCTGAGCACCATTTAAACCATTTTCATTCAAAGGTTTATAAATTCATTGATTTTATTTGTGTCACTTTTGGGATAATTTCCCTCGTCATCTATGCCATGAAGTCCGCTTCTGAAACCCTCGCTATACAAGAACATCTTTAACCACGTGCCCATGCACGTCGGTCAGGCGGTAGTTCCGGCCCTGAAATTTGTAGGTGTATTTTTCGTGGTCGATACCGAGTAGATGCATGAGGGTTGCCTGAAAATCGTGGACGTGGACAGGGTTTTCGACCGCACTGAAACCTATCTCATCGGTGGCGCCATAAACAAAACCGGGCTTAACTCCTCCACCCGCCATCCAGATGGTAAAACCGTATGGGTGATGATCACGGCCCCAACGGGGTTTGTTGTCAAACTCACCTTGCAGAAAAGGTGTGCGACCGAACTCACCAGCCCATATGACAAGCGTATCATCCAGCAAGCCACGCTGATTTAAATCCTTCACCAATGCAGCGCTGGGTGCATCTGTATCCAAACACTGAATTTGAAGCTGGCTTGTCAGATTATTGTGTTGATCCCACCCGGCGTGCATGAGCTGAATATAACGTGTGCCGCGCTCGGCCAATCTCCGGGCCATCAGGCAGTTATAAGCAAAGGTACCTTGCTTGTGCACATCAGGGCCATACATATCGAGCGTTTCTTTCGACTCATTGGAAAAGTCAGTCAACTCCGGCACACTAATCTGCATTTTGTAAGCCATTTCATATTGGCTGATTCGAGTGGCAATTTCCGGATCTCCGTATTCGCTCAGTTTAATTTCATTCAAGCGAACCAAGTCATCCAGCATCTCGCGGCGAAGAGATCGGTCGACTCCGTCAGGATTTTTCAAATACAGAACCGGATCTCCACTGCCACGAAACTTAACGCCTTGATACTTTGTAGGGAGAAATCCACTACTCCAATAAAAATCATAAAAGATCTGACCACAAGAGGCTTCTTTGTCACGAGAAGTCATGGCTACAAAAGAAGGAAGGTCCTCTGTCTCTGCTCCCAAACCATAACTCAACCAAGCCCCAATGGTCGGACGTCCGGGTATTTCCGAACCACTCAAAAAGTATTGGATACCAGGAGCATGATTTACCGAAGTGGTGTGCATGGAACGGATAAAGCACAGCTCATCTACTATCTCCCCTAGGTGTGGCATGTAGTTGCTCATCCACATACCATTCTTCCCAACTTGATTAAACTTAGTCACATTGGGCAGCAGCAATTTCTCCTTGGTATTAGTCATGTCGCTAAATCGCTTCTCGCCCAGAATAGAAGGCGGCACCGGTTCACCCTGCATCTTCGTAAGCATGGGCTTGTAGTCAAATAGATCAACGTGAGTCGGTGCTCCGTTCTGAAGCAAATAGATAACCCGCTTGGCTTTGGGAGCAAAATGCGGAAGTCCGGAAATGGCTGGGGCATTGGTCGAAGATCCCATCAATTTCGGATCTAGGAGACTGGCCAGCGCAACCCCACCAATACCACAGGCAGCCTTACCGAAAAATTCGCGGCGAGTGAATTGGCGTTTGGCGTCGTTGAATGGATTCATTTTCTATGATGTCAAAAAATCAGAATATGACGTGTTAGGAAAACAGACAGGATTATGCCTTAAAATTTCGATAGCTGGATTTTGCACAGGAAACTACTCCTTAGTTAGGGTTTCATCAAGATTGAGAAGCATAAGGCAAAGAGTCGCCCATGCGGCATGCTCGACTGTATCCAGTTCTTCATCACGCGGTGATTCCCCAACGCTAACAATTTTAATGGCATTTTCCAAATCTTTGGAAAAGTGACGTCGATACTTCTTCAGGGCAGCTACTAGTGAAGATAATTCATTCCATTCTGGCCAACGAGCAGTAACCGCGCGAAACGCTTGTTTTAGGCGATTGGAATCACTCATCCGCGGCAATTCAAGTATACGCTCCGCAAAGCCGCGAGCTGCTTCAGAATAAGTCACATCATTTAAAGTAGTTAGCGCATGCAACGGTGTATTGGTCCGCTGAATCTTTACTTCACACACTTGCCGGGCTCCGCTATCGAATAGAACAGGAGGACCCACAATGCGCCGCCAGAATGTGTACAAGCTTCTTCGATACAAGTTATCTCCTTGACTTTGAATATATCTGGTAAAACCAAAAGTGGCTTCCTTCCAGATACCTTCAGGTTGGTAAGGCTGCACCGGCATCCCCCCGCTCTTTTCCACTAGCAGCCCACTCAATTTCAGAGCTTGATCTCGAATCATCCAAGACGGCATACGGAAACGGGGTCCACGAGCTAGGTAGCCATTATCCCGATCACGCTCTAGCTGTTTGGCTGTTACCTTTGAAGACTGACAATAGGTAGAACTCATCAGTATCTTTTTATGAATAGCTTTCACATCCCATCCACTATTTCGAAATTCCAAAGCTAACCAGTCGAGCAAGGCTTCGTACTTGGGCGGCACGGATTGCACGCCAAAGTTTTCCACCTGCTTTAGTAGACCCGTACCAAAGAAAGTTTGCCAGTAGCGATTGACCGTGACCCGGGCAGTCAAGGGATGCTCGTCCGACATCAACCATCGCGCCAAATCCAAACGGTCGAAATCTCCCGTCTCACTCACTCCACCATTCAAAATCGCCGGAAAACCGGTTAACACTTTTTTATCCGTGGGATCATTATAGACCCCTCGATTGAGAACAAAGGTGTCTCGCTCGACCGAATCCTCCATTACCATTACTATCGGCCTCTGATACCCGTAAACCAGTTGTTCATCGTAAGCATCCCACATCCGAAAAATGGCTTCCACGTAATCAGGATGTTCTTCGCCAAACAGACGGGTTAAATGAACAAATTCCTGGGGCTTTCGTTTTACAGCTGGATTTTCAAGCACGGTTGAGTAGTGACCATTTCTAATACTCAATATGCGTTCTGATTTGCTGGCGGGTTCACCTTCAGGTCTCGGAAAAATCTCCAGCTCCATATTATCCACCATGCGAGCAGCATCATTATGCATATTTTGAAGCTTTTCAAAAGTAGCCTCATGAGTCCCGGTCGTGAGATCCAATACGGGAGCTGTATGCGGATTCTTTCCTTCCCCAGTAACCTCAGTTTTATTGAAAAAAGCCATGAGCTGATAATACTCACGCTGTGTAATGGGATCGTATTTGTGGTCATGGCAACGGGCGCAAGTCATGGTAACTCCCATCCAGATGGTGGCCACTGTTTCCGATTGATCGAACATGTACTCGATGCGATTTTCTTCAGCCAACCTCCCTCCTTCCCCATTAATCATATGGTTGCGTAAAAAGGCCGTGGCCAACTTTTGCTCCTTGGTGGCATTCGGCAATAAATCTCCGGCAATCTGTTCAATAGTAAATTGATCGTAAGACATGTTGTCATTAAGTGCTTTAATTGCCCAATCACGCCACGGCCACATACCACGTTCCGGGTCCGTTTGATAGCCGTTGCTATCCGAATAGCGAGCCGCATCGAGCCACTCCCACACCATACGCTCACCATAACGTGGTGACGCAAGTAATCGATCCACTAGTGTTTCATAGGCATCATCAGACCGGTCTTTAAGAAATGCATCTATTTCGTCTGAAGTCGGAGGCAATCCGGTAAGGTCCAAAGTAACCCGGCGGATAAGCGTTTCCTTCCCAGCTTCCGGCGACGGTTTGAGCCCTTCCGATTCCAGATTGGACAGAATGAACTGATCAATGCTGTTTTTTACCCAACGCCGGTTCTTAACAGCGGGCAATGCTTGTTTCTTGGGGGGAATATAGGCCCAATGCTCTTGATATTCGGCACCCTCTTTAATCCAATCAGCAAAGAGCTGCTTCTCCTTATTCGTTAATCTACGTTGATGTTTCTTGGGAGGCATTCGATCTTCCTCATCCTCCGCATTGATCATCCAGATCAACAAACTTTCCTCCGGATCACCTGGCACAATCGCCGGAGAACCGTCTCGGTCAGCAAAGGCATCTTCCCTGCGGTCCAATCGCAATTCCGCTTCCCGCGCATTGGCATCCGGACCATGGCACTGGAAACAAATGTCCGACATGATGGGACGTATGTCGTGATTAAAGGATACTTTTCCAGATGTTGCACAACATATGCCAAGCAACCCAAATAGGGAAAGAAATCTAATCTTTATGCACAGGGAAGACATAAAATACCGGATGAATTGAGGTAATTCAAACGCTGCCAATCTTTCCAGCAATCAAAAAGAACATAACAAATTAATTACGGTAGATTACGGTCGGGATTATAGGACTCGAAATGCAGGCTAAGAACCTATTTCCGTTTTCTGATTTCGAAATCTCCCCGAATCCAATCTCCGTGGGTGGTCGCTTCGTTGGCTTGAGGGAGTTGTTCGGCTGCCAACCCCAAATAGAAAGCGATTTCTGTCCATCGGTTTTGTAGTGGTTTTGTAAATACGGTATCCATATTTTAGGAATGATTGAGCCAAGCCTCTTGATGCTATCCCTCGATCGTCTTTTCTCGGAGTCTCTCTGTTTTCCGCAGTAAATCGTGAAATGCATTTTTGCTGAAGCGTACAGTCAAAAACTCAGCGGGGGTCGAAAGATTGGTTTCGCGCTATTTTCCGACAAAGAATCGGCCGGCTAGAAATGCTGCGATTCCGTACACCGAGCAGATGACCGCGCCAACCAACCAGAATTCGTAGATGAGGCCATCATGGGAAATGTTTCAGTCTAATCTTGGCTGGAGGAGGATTAAGACATCAAGGCGCCTACGGCGTTACGGATGATCTGGCTCAGGAAATCATTGAAAATCCTATATCGGTTCCGAACCGAAGACCTCCTGAATGCCATATAAGATACAACTGAATTCATCCTCTTTATCTTGATTCAAGAAAACGGTTTACGCTTTCCACGCCCAGGTCCGGAAAATCAGTGAAAAAACCATCAATCCTGATTAACTGTAGCACCATTTTCCCAAAAGTAACCAAATCAATATCCTGAGGAATGGTTTCTTTTCTAAAGGTGTAAGGATGCACTAATAATCCTTGTTCGTGAGCCATGCTGACAAGCTTCGGAAATATGACTAGCTGATAGGACGAATAACCTTCGCTGGAATCCGCGGCAGAAAAGAGGCGATCAAGGGCTGGACCTATTCCGTTTGCATAGTCGGATATTTCATTCAGTCCGTCTAAAGTAGCCATTTGGTTGTCGGGTCCACCACCGATCAACTGCACCAGTTTCAGGTCACTATTGAGGTCATGGCGCACTCGTTGGAGTTCCTTTTGTTCAAAGCATTGGAAAAAACAGCGATCCGTTTTTGAGACATAGCCGAAGGAATCCAGTACTTCGAGAGTCTTCGCTGCCAGGTCTTTCCCTTCCTGGTGATGAAATGAGGGTTTTTTGATCTCAGGATAGATGCCGATGTGTTTGTTGTTTTTTTTGTTCAGCACTTGGATGAGCCGCAACTCGTCTTCCAATTTGTGAAGATTGAAATTTCCTTTATAGACCGGGTAGCGGTTCGGGTAGATAGCCAATCCGGTTTTGGGGTCGATACGCTCATGTACTTTCAGTTGTTTTAATTCGTCCCAATCAAAATCGATCACATAAAAGTGGCCATCGTCCCTAGCTCGATAGGGAAATTTTTGAACCACATTGGTTACGGATTCCAAATGAATATCGTGAATGACAATCAGCTCATCGTCTCTCGATAGAACAAGATCCTGCTCCAGATAATCCGCGCCCATTGAGAAACCAAGTTTCTTCGCTTCCAATGTGTGTTCTGGGAGATAGCCCGAGGCTCCTCGGTGTGCTATGACGATAGGCTTGTCTGTCATCTTTTAGTAAATTACAAGTAATGTGAATTTATAGTTTTCGGAAGGAGCGAAGAAAGCTAGGAATGTTTTTTAAAACACTGGAAGTCGTTGGCTAATCGTCTTCGCCCATTGATCGTTTCCGTCTAACAAACATATTAAATAAGACAATCATTCCTATGGCCGATATAAGAAAGCGTAATCACCAATAGTCGTCACGCCGTCTGGAATGGTGACACTTGTGACGGAGGAAGATGAGGGGTCGAAGATAGACTTATAAGAGCTTCCCTCGACCTTGACGATCGGCTTACCGTCCACTTCAACAGGGATAAGCACTTCTGTGTCATCACCCGAATAACCAGTGATGGTAGCTTGGTTGTCGGTAACCGTGTATGTCCAATCGCCGGAAGTTTC